>NZ_KB731324.1:18576-642233 GCF_000353285.1 Leptolyngbya boryana PCC 6306 | reverse complement strand
GCTTCCAGTCTCTGCCAACTTAGAGTTTCGGGGGATTGCAAGATTCTCGCCTTTGGTCGGATTGACAATTGGTGGATTGATCGGCGGTTTAGATTGGGGTTTGGCTTGGCTCGGGATGCCGGTATTGACCCGCAGCGCGATCGATGTTGCAGCTTGGGTGGCGATTACAGGCGGATTGCATCTCGATGGCGCAATGGATACTGCCGACGGACTCGCCGTGATGAATCCTGAGCGCCGTTTAGAAGTGATGGCAGATAGCGCTACGGGCGCGTTTGGTGCGATGACTGCTGTGATTTTGTTATTGCTCAAAACTGTGGCATTGAGCGAAATTGCAACGGGTCGAGTTTGGATTTTAATGGCGGTTGCAGGCTGGGGACGTTGGGGACAGTTGGTCGCGATCGCGAAATATCCCTATCTCAAACCCACTGGAAAAGGTGCATTTCATAAAGAAGCGATTGAGTCAATTTGGGAAGCGGTTCCGACGTTGCTGATTTTGATGGGATTCAGCTTGATGGTGCGTCCGGGCATGGTGATCGGTAGCGCGATCGCTGTTGCAGTCGGAGCTTTGCTCAATCGGAAATTAGGCGGTCAGACCGGAGATACATATGGAGCGATCGTCGAATGGACAGAGGCTCTATTACTCTGCACGTTGACTATGCTGTAATTGAGTCCCACATTTTTTGCAGAAATTTGCATCAGAATCGTGAGACGCTAACCCACACTTTGAGCAAACTGTTTCAATTTGATTCGTTGTTTTGACGAGGCGTTTGATCAACTCCCCAAGCTGCCAAGGCACTAAAATTAGCCCTGTGAGAATCATCGAAATCGTGAGAAGCCGCCCAGTTTGAGAAACAGGTGTAATATCGCCCAGTCCTGCAGTTGAGATAGTCGAGATTGAAAAATAAACTGCATTCAGGAAAGTTGAAAACTGCGGATTTAAGGTGTGTTCGACTTGGTAAATTAAGCCAGAATAAACAAAAATAATTGAGAAAACAGTAAATAGAATTCGCGTGTAAATTGCGCTGTCTTCACTGCTGACATAACCGAAAATTGTTTTCCCTTGAATAAACCGAATCAGTCTCAAGATTCGGAACCAGCGAAATAGTCTTAAATAACCTGCATTTGCGCCGATCAAGAAAGGAGCGATCGACAATAAATCAATTATTGAATAAAGACTAAATATAAATTCTAATTTCTTTTCTGCACACCATATTCTTAAGCCGTATTCAATCACAAAGATCGCAAGAATTATGTTCTCAATTTCCGAAAGTGCTTCTCGAATTTCGCTCGGAATTGAATAAGTCTGAGCGACGAAAATGCCCGAAGAGACTAAAACAAGTGCTGTAATAAAAAGCGTGACGGCTCGCCCTAAAGGTGTCTCAATATCTTCTAAATAGAAAGCGACTTTCTCACGCAACTGCATCATAGTCATCAAAAATGCTGAAACTGATGCTGAATATTTTTTTTCGGTTACACATTTTCGCAGATCTTCCGAGCTTCCAAATTTCAGAGAGAAGCAGGAGAATCAAATTTGTGACCTGAGAAAATTATTCAACATCAGCCATTGTGACTTAAATTTCAGCATTGAGCCGTGCAAGGTTTTCAATGATCAACCAAGGATCAAAGCGCACCTTTGCCAACATTCAGCAGTTCCGCGATCGCGCGATGCTCCTCGGTCGGATGACTGGGAAACTGATGTCGTGCATCCGTAATCAGCCAATCGAGCGATGCAGCTTGCACATCGATCGTCGCTCCCGTCTTATCAACACAATACCGACCAAACACCAATTTATCGACCAAACGCACGCCCGGTCCTAACCGCGAATAATCGAAAATCACACTATTATCGACCGTCGCTCCGCTGCACACCCAGCAGTTTGGTCCAATCATCGCCGGACCGACAATCTTTGCCCCGTCCTCAATGCAGGTCATACTGCCAATATAAACGGGACCTTGAATATCCACTTTGTCCCAGTTCACACAGACATTCAGACCCGTATAAACGCCCGGTGCAACTTCCTTGCCCGGAATCGGAACATTTTTCACTTCGCCTTGCAGCACGCTGCGAATGGCATGCCAGTAGTCTGGAACCTTCCCAATATCAACCCACTCAAACTCCATCGGCAGCGCATAGAACGGCGCATCCATTTCGACGAGTTTCGGGAACAGTTCGCCCCCAATGTCGTATTCCTGATTGGAAGGAATATAGTTAAAAATTTCCGGCTCGAAAATATAGATTCCAGTATTGATATTCGTACTCAGTGCTTCTTCAACCGAAGGCTTCTCCTGAAACGCCTTAATCTTGCCAGATTCATCTGTAACGACTACGCCATAGCTCGATACTTCTTCGCGCGGAACAGGCTTGGAGATAATGGTTGCGATCGATCCTTTTTCTCGATGCCACTTCACTGCCGCAGTCAAGTCGAGATCAATCAACGCATCGCCACACAAGACCACAAACGTATCATCAAAAAACGGCGAAAAGTCTTGAATCTTCTTCATTCCGCCCGCAGAGCCGAGCGCTTCCCCGATCAATTCACCATCGACAATACTGCCTTCAAACGAATAGGCAATCTCGACGCCGAAGCGTTGCCCATCGCGGAAATAATTCTCAATTTCATGGGCAAGGTGGCTCACATTGACCATGATTTGGTCGAAGCCGTGTTGCCGGAGCAACTCCAATAAAAATTCCATTACAGGCTTTTGCAGGATCGGAATCATGGGTTTCGGAGTCGTATAGGTAATCGGTCGAACTCTCGTGCCCTTTCCGGCTGCCAGAATCATGGCTTTCATAAATCGTTATTCTCCAACCCTACGCCATCAATTTTCATACGATCGCTTAACAAACTGGACAATTTGCTGCCTGATTCGGACTTAAATCAAGCCAGTCCACTCGCTGGAGCACGATCACTCCCCAGAGGTTTGTGCCAGACCGTCCCAATGTCAACCCTAACGTACCCAAGTTCATCTTGAATTCATCTGAAAGACAGTTTCTATCAAGATGCGATGAAGCATACAGTTGACCGATCGCTGACATTCTTGCATTATCGCTGATAGCTTCCGGAATCTATCAGTACGGATGATTTCTAAGCCTGAGAATCCGATGCAGATTCGCCCCATAAGCGTGACAAGTGTACGAGAATAGATATCCGGGACAACCGTCCTACCTGTCGATTTGCTCAGAGAGAAGAACACTGTGTCTCATACGATCGTTACAAATATCTGCGAAGGCGTTGCCGATTGCGTCGATGCTTGTCCAGTTGCCTGCATTCATGAAGGGCCTGGCAAAAATACAAAAGGCACAGATTGGTACTGGATTGATTTCACGACCTGTATTGATTGCGGGATCTGTCTCCAAGTCTGTCCGGTTGAAGGCGCGATCTTGCCCGAAGAACGCCCTGATCTGCAATCTACACCGCAGTAAGCGGCAATTCAAACCGCGCAATGTTTGAGTTGTAAAGGCTAAAAGAGTGGGGAGTGGGGAGTAGAAAAAATTACCCCCTACTCCCTACTCCCCACCCAATTTAGGACTGCCACAAGCCCTCAAGTCATCTGCAAACTTCCGCGAATGCCGAAGGATGTTAGAGTTGCTAATTGATCCTTCCGCATTTCGGTTCTTATGACCTCGCCAATTCTTGATGTCCAAAATGTTCACGCAGGCTATGTAAAAGATCTCGACATTTTGCAAGGCGCAAACATGCGGGTGTATCCGGGTGAATTGGTGGCGATTATTGGACCGAATGGAGCCGGAAAGTCAACGCTGGCAAAAACCGTGTTCGGTTTGCTGACTCCCCATACGGGCAGCATTCATTTCAAAGGTCAGAATATTACTGGCTTGCGATCGGATCAGATCGTCCGCCAAGGCATGTGTTACGTTCCCCAAATCGCAAATGTATTTCCGTCGTTGTCGATCGAAGAAAATTTGGAAATGGGTGCATTTGTCCGAGATGAGCCTTTACAGCCGCTCAAAGATGAAATCTATATGCGATTCCCTCGCCTCGCAGAACGCCGGAAACAACGGGCAGGAACCCTATCGGGCGGAGAGCGGCAGATGTTAGCGATGGGAAAAGCGCTGATGCTGAAACCGAGTTTGCTGTTGCTCGATGAACCTTCAGCAGCATTGTCTCCCATTCTCGTCAATAGCGTTTTTGAGCAGATTCGCCAAATTAATCGCGATGGAACGGCGATCGTACTGGTCGAGCAAAATGCCCGGAAAGCTCTAGAAATGGCAGATCGCGGCTACGTTTTAGAAGCAGGACGCGATCGCTTTGAAGGCGCAGGCTCTGAGTTATTAAACAATCCCAAAGTGGCGGAACTTTATCTAGGAGCCGGAAAAGCTCACTGAGCGCAGCGCCTCGATAATTTTGATGTTCGCTTTCGGGAAAGGATAGTCTGATAATTCATCAACAGCGACCCAGCGAATCTCATCACATTCGATCGCTTGGGGTTCGCCTGCTAAATATTGACAGTGATGCACATTCAAGGTGACTCGAAAATGAGTGTAGGTATGATCAACGACGATAAGTTGTTCGCCTACTGCAATGTCGATCGCTAATTCTTCTCGAATTTCTCGCTGAATACATTCCTCGATCGTTTCTCCGGGTTCTAACTTTCCGCCCGGAAATTCCCACAATCCCCCGAGTAAGCCTTCGGGTTTTCGGCGATCGATTAAAATGCGCTGATCCTTCCAAATCACCGCAACACCAATAACTTTATGAGGAATCGCTGTACGAGTTTCTGACATAGGTAGCTCCGACTGAACTCCTAGATTGTAAGCCTTGCAGTGCGATCGCCAAGGACAAACCAAACAGGCTGGATTTTTCGGTGTGCAAACCGTTGCCCCTAAGTCCATCAATGCTTGGTTAAAATCACGCCCGTTTTCGGGATCAATCAATTGATCGGAAATCGCCCAGAGTTGCGTCAAAGCCTTATTTGGAACCTTGTCTAATGCAATCAGTCGCGCTAAAACTCGTTTGACATTGCCATCGAGAATCGAAATCGGTTGATCAAACGCCGCACTGAGAATTCCCCCTGCGGTCGTTCGTCCAATTCCAGGCAGTGCTTGGATGCTATCCAAATCAGTTGGAAACCCAGTTTCAGCAATTTGCTTTGCCGCCCGATGCAGATTGCGAGCGCGAGCATAGTAGCCTAAACCTTCCCAAGCTTTTAGCACTGTTTGCAATTCAGCATCAGCAAGACTCTGCACTGAAGGAAATTGTTGTATCCAGCGATCGAAATACGGGATCACCGTTTTCACCTGAGTCTGCTGAAGCATAATTTCCGAAATCCAGATCCGATAAGGATCTCGTGTCTCGCGCCAAGGGAGAGAACGCCCCGATGTTGCATACCAATCCAGTAAGCGCGATCGCAATTCAGACACCAAAAAATTCGGCAGAGAGAAACTCCCTGCCGAGCTAGAGGACTTTATCGATTTCTTATTGGACATCTGACCATGATTTTTCCAATGCCAACCGCTGTTCAGCGCTTTTCAGGAAGTATCCGCTCATCATTGCCGACGCGAGCAATCTGCCTAAAGACTCGCGGTTCGTCGTAATCATCACATCAAAACTTTCAGGAGGCAGACCGCCCAACAGCCCGATAATGTTGCGCTCCATCACTTGCAGCACTTCAGGTGAGGACGGCTTAGAAAGTTGAGCGATCGTTTCAGGCTCAAGCGACTGTACATATTGAAGCAGCTTACCGCTAGCATCGCCCGCACCTTGAAGAAACTCAGGAAGTTGATTAGAAGTATCGTTCACAGTCTGTACCTCGCAACTGAGGATCAAATTTCAATCTCGATTAACCTTACTTTAGCAAAGCACTTGCTGTGCCACAGTCAGTAGAACCGTACAGCCCAAGTTCGGAAATAACGATGTTGAGAGTAGAAACTCGATCGCTCAACCAGCATCTACCCCGAGGTAGACAAAAATCCTTGCAAGATTCACCCAAAACAGCATTATGTATCCGTTGCTACATGAGAGTTATCAGGATTGTTTATGAGCAACAGAAACCTGGGAAAAATTAGCTAAAATTATTCATACAGTGAAATGTATTTCTCTGACCTGGGTTAACTAGGAAAGAATCAGGGCTTTCCTGCTGAACCTTATTGAGTTGGTTAAAACGCTCTATGCACATAGGTAGTGAGGCTACCGCTCCGAAACGATCGCATCCCGTATCTGCCAATTTTGTTGTCAATCTTGTTGGAACTGCGATCGCATTGATTACGTTGATTTTACCGATCGTGGTCATTTCCCACTACGCGCCAGAGAGTCCCCAACCCATACCCACCAAACTATCGAATTAATTGAAAAGATTCGGTTCGCACGACTTGCTTGATAAGACTTTTATCAGGCAGAATGAATTCACCTATACCCATCCTCCGTAGAATCGCTAAGATCGCAATATTATGAGGATAGGCGTTCATTCTGAGGCTGAAGTCCATGACATCTTATGCAACCTCGTCCGCTAGAGCCGACATGAGCGAGTTACGTCGCTTGAAGACCCTGCTACCCCCGGAATTGCAGAGTTGGGTCACGATCGAAACAACGACCGCGGTCAATCCTCCACTGATCACCTGTGAGGAAATCGGTCGGGATGAGATCGAGATCCAAATTGATATGCCGAAATGGGATCAGTTGGCGATCGACCAACGAAATCTCTTGTTTTGGCATGAAGTCGCGCGAGTTCAAGCGGACACGATCCCGAAAGACGGTTGGGAGATGGCAGCATTAGCGATCGGACTTGGCGGCGCAGTCGGGGAACTGTGGGTACAAGATGGATTGTTATTGCTGTTAGCGATGGGATTATCGGGGGTTGCTGGCTGGCGACTCTATCAGAAGAACAACAGCGAGAAGAATGTCAAAGAAGCGATCGAAGCCGACGAGCGCGCTATCCAATTAGCAACTCGCTTCGGCTACACTTTGCCGAATGCCTACAAGAGTTTGGGCAGCGCGTTAAAGACTTTAATTGATCAAACTCCCAAAAAAAGACAGCGCGCAAAATATCAGGCGCGTCTGGATGCACTGAAGAAGAGTGCAGCAAAAGCGAAAGCGAAGATGCGATCGGCAGCTCCGGCAGATTTTTAGGGATCTTCTATCTCCCTATTCCCCCACAAAAGAATCAATCCTTCAAGGATGTAACGTATTTTGACCAACCGTTACATCCTTTTTTTCAGCCGCTCAGTATGATGGATCGCGAGGCGATTTACAAACGCCTGCATTGGTTTCAGGAGAGAGTATGGCATTTAATATCAATGCTTTAAGATTACCCGTGATTCAGCGTGGCTCGACTGGGGCAGCCGTTGGTGCATGGCAGCGATTTTTACAAGATCAAAATTTCCCGATCGGGGCTGTCGATAATGGCTTCGGTAGTGTGAGCGATCGAGTTACAAAAGATTACCAGCAAAAGAACGGTTTAATCGCCGATGGAATTGTGGGCAATGCGACCTATACCAAAGCGCTGAGTCAAGGATTTATCTATCGCGTCGCCGATCTAAGCGCAGCCATGTTGCTGAGTTATTTGAACTACGGTGCAGCAGAAGTGCGGGATTTACAGCGGAGCCTTAATGTCATTGGGCGGCTCAATCCAGCTTTAACCTTAGATGGAAATTTTGGGCTAGGTAGTACGAAAGGCATGACCGAAGCCTACAAAATTTTGGATGTGAATTTTCGACCTCGATTAGATGCTACGCTTTCAGCCGCAACAAAACAGAAGCTAGGTAGCGATTATGCGCCGGGGCTAGCAATTCTGACAGAGTATGCTCGACGGCAGAGAGCGAGGCTAAGCGGGGCGCAATGGGTACGATTTTTTCCCGCGAGTCAGTCGATCGATGATTTGGCATCTCCATTCCGTCAAAGAGTGCGCGCATTTGAAAAAGCGCTGAAAGATGCAGGAGCAGAGATCGAAGTTACGAATACCTACCGACCCCCTCAGCGGGCTTACATGATGCACTATGCGGTGCAATTGAACAATCGAGACTTTGCTCCGTGGGATGTGCCGCCGATGGTGGGAGTTGATATTGATTGGGTGCATTACACGGATGCGGCATCTTACCAAGCGGCACGAGACATGGTGAACGCATTTGGCATTGGAGGCAATCCAGCCGCACTCCAGTCTCGACATACTCAGGCTTTAGCGATCGATTGGATCGTCACTTGGAAGCCCCCACTACGAATGCAAAATGGGAATGGACAAATGGTGACTGTTCCAGGAACCGGAGATGCAAGTCAGAATGCCACACTCTGGGAGGTTGGGGCAACGTTTGGGGTGTACAAATTAGAGTACGATCCGCCGCACTGGTCAGTGGACGGATTTTAACGAGTCTGCAAGATTCCCCATCGGCGGATCGGACTTCACTTGAGGCGATATTGCTCCAGGTAGGCTTGAATCCGCTGCATCAGATCGCGCCCATTGTTGTGATACACCACAGTGTGGTGCGTTCCGCTGACCCGCTCGATCGAGAAGTCCCCCTTGAAAATATTGTCCCAGAAGGCTCTTGGAGCTAATCTCGACTTGAGCGAACTCAATGCTGCCTCAAACATCACAACCCGCCCAGAGTAAGGCTGTATCTCATAACTTTGAACAGCACGTTGAATGGGTTTAGCAGGGGGTAAATTGACTTTCACTACTCGACCCCCGGTTTTCTGAGCGATTTTTTGATCTTCGATCGCGTGCCAATGTCGATCGAAGGCTCCGAGAATGCGACGGCGAATACTAGTTGTGTAAAGAACTACATTGCGTGCCGTAAGTTTTTGGTGCTGATATTGAGGGACACCCGGTCCAAAGGTTTCTACTAAAATCAAGAGTGCAACCTCTTGACCCTGCGATCGCAACATTTGAGCAATCTCTAAGGCAACATAGCCCCCAAAACAATAGCCTCCAATAAAATACGGTCCTTCAGGCTGAATATCCCGAATGCGATCGACATAACCTGCCGCCCAATCTTTAATATGAGTCTCTGGGCTTGTGACTTGCTGATAGCCAGATTCCAGCGCAAAAAATGGCTGCTCCGGATCAAGATGCGGAAGTAAATCGCCATAGTTCTGACACCAGAAGAGCGGTGGTTTTTTCCCATTCAACGGATTGATTTCGATAATTGCCCAGGGATCGATTTCTTGTCCATCTCGGATAATTTCGGCAAATTGGGCGATCGTAGGCGCTTGAAATAATGCAGCAACAGAAAACTGTCGCCCAAATGCTTTTTCCATCTGGTTGATCAGCTTCACCGCCGTAATAGAGTTGCCCCCTAAATCAAAGAAATTGTCCGTGGTCGCGATCGGTTGAATGTCCAATGCTTTTTCCCACATGAACATTAACTGCCGTTCCAGTGGATTCTGAGTGAGTTCAATGACATCATTACGCTCAACCCGAACGGCTTCCGGCATGGGCAAAGCTCGTCGATCGACCTTCCCATTTTGAGTCAAAGGAATTGCATCTAAAAATACGATCGCAGACGGAACCATGTACTCTGGCAGCTTCTCGCGCAGATGTTGTCGAACGTCATTTGCATCAAGTTTGGCTTGAGCCACAATATACGCGACGAGACGTTTGTCTCCAGGTTGATCTTCTCGTGCCATGACGATCGCATCGGTAATCGATCGATGTTGTGAAAGCACACCTTCAATCTCACCTAGCTCAATTCGATAGCCTCGTACTTTGACTTGATGATCAATGCGTCCCAAAAATTCGATATTGCCATCTTCAAAGAAACGGGCGAGATCTCCAGTTCGATAGATTTTTGTACCGGGCACAAATGGGTTTGGCAGAAAGCGTTCTTCGGTTTTAACCGGATCAGTGTAGCCAACTGCCAAGCAATCTCCTGCAATGTACAGTTCACCTGTCACGCCAATTGGGCAAGGGTTTAACTTGGCATCTAAAACATAGTACTGAGCATTCTGAATCGGTTTCCCATAAGGAATACTTTTCCAGTGCGGTTCAACGCGATCGATGCGATAGTAGTTCGACCAAACTGTTGCTTCTGTTGCACCGCCCAATGACACGACTTCAACACCTGGAAATGTCGTTTGCAATGCAGTTGGGAGCGTCACTGGAATCCAATCTCCACTCATAAACACAAGCCGCAGTGAAGAGGGACCATCGAGCAGGGAGGGGAAAAACGATGAAAGCTGCTGTAATGCTGGCGGAGCAGAATCCCAAAACGTAATTGGCTCTGTTTTGAGAAGATTGATCAATACTTGAGGATCGCGCACATCATCACTCGAAGCAATTTGAATCGAGCCGCCTGCTGCAAGCAATCCAAAGATGTCATAGACCGAGAGATCAAAGCAGAGGGAAGTAATGAATAAAACTCGATCTTGATGATTTACATTAAAGGTGCGATTCACCCATTCGATCAAATTGATCACAGGCTGATGCTTGACCACAACACCTTTTGGCGTCCCAGTTGAACCAGAAGTAAAAATTACATAGGCTGTATCTTCAGAAGTACAATGCAGCGGCAAATTCTCGATCGAGGATTGTTGAATGTCTGCTTGTGTGGAAACTTTGACATCTGAAAAAACTGGATAGTTCACATCTAAACAAACAAGATGCTGTAAATTCCGCAAATACAATGACTCAAGTATTGCAACGTAGCGCACTTGAGTGATGACAACTTGAACAGCCAGCGATTCCAGAATCCATTCGATTCGAGCAGGTGGGAAACTTGTTTCTAATGGAATATAAGCAGCTCCAGCTTTGAGAATACCAAGCAGCGTAGGAATCATTTCCAAGCCGCGATCGAGAAAGACTGCGACAAACTGTCCAGCCCCGACTCCTAGCGATCGTAGATAGTGAGCAATCTGATTTGCTTGCTGATTCAGCTCAGCATAAGTTAGCGATTGTTGTCGGAAGACTGTTGCGATCGCATTGGGTGTTTTTTCAACCTGTGCCTCGAAAAGTTGATGTAAGCATTGCTGCGCTTGATAGTCTGCAGCCGTTGCATTCCAATCAAACAACAGTTGATGGCGTTCAGCAGCCGTAATTAGCGGCAGGTCGGACAAGGATTGCTGCGGATTGGCAATCATTCCATGCAAGAGCACCTGAAGATGATCTAACATGCGTTTGATCGTCTCAGGGGTAAATCTTGCTCGATCGTAAGAAATCTGTAACTCTAAAGCTGTTCCTAAACTTGCAATTAAGACTAATGGAAATGAAGGTTGTTCAATCAGCTTAAAGGAGCGGTGTTTATCTTGTTTCAGGCGATCGTTGAAGTTCTCATGTTCAAAGACGACAATACTTTCAAACAATCCTGTTCCACGGGGGACATCACTCCAATCCTGCACCAGAGACAAAGGTGTATTTTCATGAGGACGGACAGCAAGATGTTGCGATCGCAGTGCTTGTAGCCAAGGTAAAACCGTTGTTTCGTCTGTAATCTCTACGCGCACAGGCAGCGTATTCATCATTAATCCAATGATCGAGTCGCCATCGGGAAGTAAAGATCGGCGACAAGCTCTTGTTACTCCAAAAACAATAGATGTTTCATTGCTATAGCGATGTAAGAGTAATGCCCAAGCAGCTTGAACTAGAGTATTTGGCGTGATGTGATGTTGCTGAGCGAATGATTTCAGTTGTGCTGTCAATGAGATCGAGCAGTTTAATCGAGCAGTTCCATGCCCAGATTGGGTCTGTGTTTGATGCAGTGATGGAGCATGCAGTAAAGGAGTCGGAGTTGTGAATCCCTTGAGCAAGTCTTGCCAATACGATTTGGAATGCGACCAGTCTTGCTGATGAAGCTGCTCAATGTAATCTTGATAAGAGCGACGTGCAGGAAGCGGTTGTGCTGGATTATCGTACAGAGCAAAGACTTCTTGCAGAATCTGCGTGATCGATCTCCCATCTAACAGAATGTGATGGAATGTCCAAACGAACTGATACACATCAGGGGCGGTTTGGAAAAGCACAAATCGCATTAATGACCCAGAGAAATCAAATCCATTTTGGCGATCGCAGCGTAGAAATGCTTTGAATTTCCGAATTTGCTGATCTGCTGTGTTTGATCGCCAATCGTGGTACTGGATCGTGATTTCATCGACTGCTAGGACTTGCTGGATCGGCTCATTTTGTGCGTTCCAACCGAAGCGAGTTCTGAGAATGGGATGTCGATCGATTAGTTGCTGCCATGCTCGGGCGAAGCGATCAACCTCCAGATTCTCTTGTAGCCTGCAAACCACTTGTTCAATATCTACGCCAGAATTCGGTTCGTATCGGTGATGAAACAACATACCCTGCTGAATTGAAGAGAGCGCGTAAGTTGCTTCGACATGGGAAACTCTAGGTTGATCAACGGAATGATTTTTAGTGTGGGCAGAGGGAGAGATTGAAATTGAAGAAGCTGGGTAGGTTTGACTAGCTTTCGCTGTAAACATCGCATTTTCCGGATAGGGGTCAACTTGCGCTGTCTCACCCGATCAGACATGAGCGGGCTAAGCAGAAACGGCAAATAAAAGCAGGTTGAACTTGTCAATGTCTGAGTTCTGAGCAGTTTGTAAAATCGCTCGCAAAATACGTGTTATCACTGAGGAATCAGTCGATGAGCAGCAGCGAGGATTTACGATAAGTGGAACATCAGTAATTTATTACACGCAGGAAGTGATACTTACGTAAGTTCTGTTCTTCTTCACTGAGTCTTATTTAGGTTCGGTCGTTTCTTTACCAATTTTGAATAATTATTTTCAGCTCTTCATCAAGATGCGTCCGACTTAAAGAGTAGAAAATTGGAAGTGATCTTATGTCAACGCGATAGAAATGAGTCTCAAATTTAGAATAGTGACGCAAAAAACGCGATCGAATCTTCCATTCGATCGCGCAGCAGCAAATCTCAGACTTCAAACCTTAGTACTCAAGAAACAGCATGTTCAAAGCTGAATCGGGAGCAGAATTTTTCTCAACAGAGACCAACTTGGGAGTAGACACTTGAGCGGATTGCTGCATCTCAGCAACTTGGCTTTCGAGGAAAGACAGGCGCTTTTGAATACGATGACGACGTTGTTCAATCGAATCCAGTTCACACTGGAGACGCTTTTTCTCGATCGATAGTTTGTACAGATTGAGATAAGCCGTTGCTTCAGTCTGGGGACGTGGCATCGTGCTGATCTTGGGGCGGGAGTCAGACAAAGAAATAGGACGCATGTAAGAAGACCACCTGATATGTAAGTTACAGAACTTACGCTAATATCTCGTCATCGTATTCGGACAGCAATTCACGCTCACGAGGGCATTGAGATCGTTACGTAACTTCCTTATTTGTAGAGTGCCTCAGCGTTTTTATTTAATAACAGATCCGCTTCATGATTTTTTTATAATCACTTTTTTAAAAAGCCGTGTTAGCTTAGTACATAAATACTGATATTTGTCTAGGCTTCAATCCTGGACAAGATGATTTGCGATGCGAACACCATTGTCTATTGAATCTGTTTTAGTCGATCGCTATTCCATTCTCAAGTTGCTTTACCTAGGAACAGTAGGCTGGGTGTATTTGGCGATCGATCAAACGACGAATAAGCTTTATGTTTTAGAAGAAACGACGACAGATTTGAATGAGCTTCAGGAGATTCTGACCAAATTAAACCTGCGGCATGTGGCGCAATATCAAGATGCGATCGTCGATTTTGATCGAGCCTATTTAATCCGAAATTATATTGAAGGACGCTCGTATCGAGAATTATTAGAACAGCAGCGCATCTTTTCTGAAACGGAAGTGATGCGTTTTTTGAAACAAGTCTTGTCGATTTTGCGATCGCTGTACCGTCTGAAAATTGCTCACTGTAGTATTTCACTCAATTCAATCATTCAGCGTGAAGATGGTTCGCTGATTTTGACAGAATTTACACAAGCTCATTTTGCGGAAACATTTGATCAGGATCTTTACTACTTAGCAGTAATCGCAATCGTGCTCTTAACCGGATGCGAACCCAAAGATCTCTATAATGAAGCGACAGGACAATGGGAATGGCAGGATTGGGAATCGGTTGATCCGCGCATTGTAAAAGTTCTCGATCGAATGTTGTCTGATCATCAACGCTATTCTTCTGCTGCAAAAGTGATGCAAGCATTGTTTACACCTGATCAGAAAGATATTGCTTCAATTGTTTTTACTTTTGTGTTGATCGGGCTAGCAGCAATTTCTGCATATCGCTTGATCAATCACTTATCTAATTTACAGCCTGAACTCGTCACACCTCCGATCGCAATAAAAGCCGACTCAACACCACCTGAAACAGTGGCGCAACGTTCTAAACGCTTGAACGTTTCACAGCAGTTGCTTTCTCAACTGAGCGAAGAAACTTCTCAATCTTCAGAAGCACTCCTCAAGCAACTAGAGCTACTCAGCAAAGAAGCTCGTAGAGGGATGGGAACTTACAAGAGAGTAAACTATGATGCTTGGCAATCTAAGCGAAGTGTTAACCTTAGCAATCGCGCTATTGAAACACTCACCGATGCGCAGTTTGTCGCACTTTTCCCTGACCAGCAAGGTAAGATGCTCAATCCAAGAACTTTCGGACAAGTTTGGTATGCGATCGCATTCGATCAGACAAAGCAAGCTAAATCTGAACTGATCTCATCTCAAATGAGTGGAACACTCAAACAGGGAGTAGGTAAAGTTTACCGATCGCAATTCAAACAAGGGCAGACTATTGAGCTAAGCCTAAAAGCACCTGCGGGTCAAATCGCAATTTGGATGTTCTCAGCAGAAGCATCGCTCATTAAAAACTCTAACCAATCGACCTGGAGTGGAAAGATTCAGCGATCGGGAATCTATGAATTGATTGTTGCACCAACAAGTACAACCCCAGTTCAATACGAGCTACAAATCGATGCTGTTGCTCACTGAGCACCCTAGCAAATTTGCTATGTACACCAGTAGAGGCATTGAATAACAGCCACCTGATAGCTCTAACTAAACTTCCGAATTCTCGGACGATCAGTAATCTTATCCTGCGTAACTTGACGGGTCGCCTTAGCAGCCCGAACAACTCGAACATTTGCCCAAGCGATCGCGCGGTACCCACTGTAAGTCCAATCATCTCGATAAATTGAAATGAGAAGCGGTGCGCTAGTAGCCTTCCTAGCGTAAGTAATAAAGCGATTCATCGTACTAACTACCATCAACAGGGAATAACTTACAGACCGAGAGCTAGCTGCAATTCGGGAGATGCGCTAGCTGTCGTCGGCAACGGAGCCGGATCAAGATTCACAGCTGAACAATAGCGAGAATACGCACAGCGATCGCATTGTTTACCGGGTGTTGGTTCCCACGTCTGGTCTTGACGCAGGCGCACAGCTAAATCTGAAATCACAGCCTGTACTTGCTTCTTGTGGCGATCAGTTGCCTTAAAGCGAACCTTCTCAGCCGATCTCAGAAACAATAAGCTTAAGTACTTCAGATTTTGGTGGTAGGTCTGCTCCAACGCCAGGTAATACAATCCGATCTGCAAATCCATTTCATCAGATTCCGGCACTTTCAACTCCCGGCTGGACTTGTAATCGATTAGCTCTAAACCATCGTCGAGATAGTCAATGCGATCGTAGCGTCCCGTAATGCAAAACTCGAGACTTTCTACTTGCAGAAAAGCTTGAATTCGTCCTTCAACCGCTAATGGTTTACGCAACGAAGGCTGATTTTGGATGAACGTCTCATAGTAGTTCTCCAACATCGATCGACCATCTTCAAACTGATTGGTCGTTAGGCCTTCGGAGGCTTCATCCCAACAGCGTAGCACCCATGCTTGATCCGGGACTGAATCGTGGTAGTGCCAATCCCGATGAACCATTGCTAAGGCTTGATGCAACGCTGTTCCCAATGCGGCTGAACCGAAAAAATCGTTACTCGTCAGTCGTCGCTCGTACCGCAAATAGTACGCATAAGGACAGCGACTATATGCCTGAAGTTTTGTGGCAGAAATCTGATAAGGCATGGCTAAGGCAAACAAGGTTAAAAGCTGAAAACACGAAACTGAAAGATTGAACTAGAGTTGCTCAACCGGACGCTTGAAAATCGAATCGAGATAGATCCGTGCGGTTTGTCGATCGTTCTGACGCTCGTTTGCAGGACGGTTTTGCAACAAGAACAATGACAATGCCGCCGACATCACCCGATCTTGATCCCAGTCAGGACGGGTATCAAGAAAGGTTTGAAACGATTGATGCAGAGCTTCAGGAATTTCAACGAAAAGACTAATGTTGCTATCCATATCAAACCTCAAGAAGTGAAACGAGTGAAGAAACTATCCGTTTTTCTGAAAATTTGCATCAGAAACTTACGCCAGTCCGACCCCCTGCTTGATTTCCCCTCTCAAATGTGCGTTGTGGAAATCGTGTGTTTCGGTGCGGCTGTGCGCTCTTCGGTTAGTCGCTACATTCTGCGCGATCGCTGCAAGAAGATCAACATCAAGAAAAGTTAAGCTCGTCGGTTAGATCAAAGTTACTGAACGGCAGAATCGGTGTTTCAGCCATTTTTTCGTTACATGGCTTCACAAAATTGAGCGATTTTCAGCCCAGTTCGCCGGATTCGATGACTTATCCACAGTTCGCCGAAAAATGCCGATCTTAGCTCGATCTCCTGTGGAAAACTTTCAGTTTGGTGTGGAAAAAGTGTGGAAAAGAACTTGAAAACTTGTGGATTGTCTGTGGAGAGCGTGGGGAAAATCAAATTAATTGTAAAGTTTTGTAAAGATTTTCAGATCTTAGACTTAGGGCTGAGAGATCGACTTTTGATCCGGGAACCATGCAAAATTGATCGTTCCATTTCCGTTTTAGCAGCTAAGATCTGGAATTTGTCATCTCTGAAAAGTTGGCAAAATTGCGTCTTACCCAGTCCATACCAACTTCATTGTTGAGTTTGATATGTTGCGGACTGTCAGCGTAGAGTTTGCCCAAAATATCTGCATCTTGTTCGACAACGGTTGCAGCGAATTTCAGAACATTGTTTTTCAACAATCGAAACACAGGATTTTTGAATCTGCCATAAGCTAAGACATAAGTTCGTGTGTGCGTCTCAAATTCAGGCACAAAGATATGACACTGTTTAATGGTTCCGATGGGTGCTTCACCATGAAAGATCACGATCGCTGGAAAGTAGTTTTCTAAATGTGCCCGAATGACTTTTGGCATTTCGAGTAACGCAGGATTTTTGAGAAGGTCTTGCCACTTGGGTTGAGCTCTTGGCATGTCATAGTACGAATGAGAATGCAAGCGTTGATCAATGAACCGCTTAAAGTCAATCCGTTCAATCTCAAATAAAGGTCGATGCGTTCCATTTTGATGGTTGTAATCGTGCATGTTTAACAACATGCTGAGCAAATCTGTTTTGACACTGCACTCTCCTGCAACTCCAGCAAATTCATACTTTGCTGCAAACTCATTCAAGACATTTGGAATTGGCATTTTCGGCTCCACTCCGCCATAAGACCAAATCAAATCTCCCTGAATGATCAATTCCAGCGGTTTTAACAATGATTTCGTTGCTTTATTAGAACCTAGTAGCACCGTTGAGCCAGTCTGATCAAATTCCAGTGCATGCAAAGGACAAGCAATCGTACTACTGCCATCAGATTTCGCCACGCACCAGCCTTCAGACAGCATTGCACCCATGTTGGGCAAGCATTGGACAAGGCATGAATTTCGCCTTTGTAGTCTTGCCAGAGGACATAATCCCGACCGTACAGCGATACCTTTTTCGGCTGATTTGACTTCAGCATCGATCGATGAACCAGCAACCAAGGCGATCCTTGCAGCATGTTCATGAGATTTTAATTAATTAATTTTTTAGTTAGTTTAGAAATCCGGTCTAGAAAAGTCAACTAATGATCGCTGTATCATGATGAGAAAGTGTAAGTCGAGATGATGGCCATGGCATTGAACTCTGAACAGCAAGAATTTATTCAAGCGAGAGTTGAATCTGGACAGTATAAGAATGCCGATGAGGTAGTTGATGCTGCATTTAAGCTGTTAGAGAAGAGAGAACAGTATGATCGATGGCTTAAAGATGCACGTGAAGATGTCCAAGTTGGACTCGCAGAATTGCACAGAGGCGAAGGCGTTGATGGCGAAGTTGTGATCGCGCAACTGAGAGACAAAATCGCTAAAGCTCGTGGTACAAGAGAATGACTCGCCGCTATCAGATTGCTCCTGCTGCGAGTCGAGACCTTAACCGCATTTTGGATTATTTCCTTGAACGTAGCATTGACGCTGGTGAGAAATTCGTAGACGAATTTGAGCGAAAATGTCGCAATATTGTTAGCTTTCCAAATATCGGGAAAAGCTATGGATATCTCGCGCCCACTTTACGAGGCGGTTTACTGAACGATTACATCGTTCTCTACATCGTTACGGATGAATTAGTTGAAGTGGTTAGAATTCTGCATGGTCGCCAAGATTTAGAAGCACAATTTCCTGAATCATGGCAGGAGTGATGGATGGCACAATCTCAAAAACGGCAATTTCGAGATGCAGAAATCACTCAAAAGCAAATTCTAGATGCAGCAGAAATTGAGTTTTCTCGGCATGGATTGAAAGGAGCAAGAATTAGCGCAATCGCAAAACAAGCCAAGATTACGACCGCGATGATTCATTACTATTTTGAAAATAAAGAAGGACTTTATCGCGCCGTTCTACAGCGCCCCATGGAAGAAAATCAGCAGTTTGTAGAACAGTTAGAACTCGATCATTTATCGCCTGAAGATGCGATTACTTTTATTATTCGAGTCGCGATCGCAAACGAATTTCGCAATCCTTATCGACAAATGCTGTGGTTTCAAGAAGCAAGCCAAAATCAAGGACTTTATTTCAAGCAAGGAAACTGGTCAGGCATATTTGAACGCGTGATCAAAGTTCTAGAACGAGGCATCGAATCCGGTGATTTTCGCCCTGTTGATGATCCAATGTTGATGTTGACTCACATTCTAGGCGTTTGCATTTTCTACTTCACAGTGCAAGAAAATTGGCAGCATTTAACGCCAGATGTCGATCGCTTAAGTCCTGAGAAGGTTGAAAAGCATACAGAAGCCGCAATCGCGTTTGTTTTAGCCGCGATCAAAAAGCCGTAAGCAAATACGGCTTGATCTACTTATCGTCCCCCGATCGCAGAATCTGTCTGTACGACTGGAGTCAGCAAGGTTAAGCGGCGACCGCTCACGAGCATGGCGGCAAATCCGCGATCGTTGAGAATTTGCATAATGCGATCCGCACTACCGCGATCGCGCGTGTGGACAGCTAGCAGAAATGGACGCTGCTCAAACGAAACGAGACCAATATTGCGATTCAAAACTTGCTGCATTTGAGCAGCAACTTCAGGGCGATTATAGTGATTTACAATCACCGCAAATCCGTCTTCCAAAGCCCGAGGATTGTAACCCGATGGATTGGGATTAATCGGCTCAGGAGAAAGCGTTGCAGTCCGTACAGGCTCTCTAGAGAGATCGATCGCTTGGACTGGAACTTCTGGCTGACTGGCAACTTGCCCACCTGCGGGTAGCGCTACAAACGTCCGAAGTTTCACCGTCTCGTTGAGGTAACCTGCCCAAGAATTCGCTGTATCCGTATCTCGGTAGCCCCCGATGCGCGTCACTGTTTCGCCAAAGTAATTACAAACTGAGACTTCTGCATCCCGAGAAATTACACTTCGGAGGCGCGCTTGGGCTTCAGGAGTGCGCGTCACAACCAGAAGAAGAGGCTCATTTGATCGCGGCGCTTGGCAATTTGCAAGTTGGGCAGAAGCAGGCGGAATCACATTCAATACAAGTGTCATTCCGGCGATCGCTTTAAAAACAGTTTGAAAGGGCATCTGGGGCATAGAAATTTCCGGGTTTAAGGGACAGGTTCAAGAGATGCCAGGGGTTCGGGAATGGTTTCCGATTGCTGGAACTCTCCAGTGATGACATATTCTAGTCGCAGCTTGAGCCATGTAATAAATTGTTTCTTGGTCGAGACGATCGCGACTGCCGGACGAGGACATTTTGCTTTGTTTTCTGCCATTTCTGGTGCTTCAAGAAACGCGGGTTCTTTGATCACCCAGAAATCAATTTCTCGGTTCTTTTCTGCATAGTCGCGATACCGTTCTTTGAGAACTTCTTCGATCGGTTCTTCTTGTAACAGGAATTTTTGGCTGGCTAAAACGTAATAGTAGGTTGTCATGATGGTCTGTTCTTAAGTTCAAAAGGGTCAGGACAGGCGTTAAAGTTGCCCACGAATTGCTTGTTTCATTTCTCTCACCGCTCGTTCAAATCCAACGAGAACAGCTCGACTAATGATCGTATGTCCAATATTCAATTCTTCCATGCCAGGGAGTCGCGCGATCGGGTAAACGTTCCAATAGGTCAATCCATGTCCCGCATTAATCCGCAATCCGGCAGCGATCGCGATTTCACATCCCTGAGCCAAAATCTCCAATTCCTTCGCCTGTCCCTCTTCTGAGTAAGACCCGGCATATTGTCCGGTATGCAATTCGATAAATTTCGCCCCAGTTTCAGCCGCAGCATCAATTTGGTCGTGTTCCGCATCGATAAATAAACTGACTGGAATGCCAGAACTTTGTAAGGCACTCACAACATCCGTCATCCGGTTCAGTTGCCCCGCGATATCGAGTCCGCCTTCAGTCGTCACTTCCTCACGTTTTTCGGGAACGAGGGTCACGTAGTCGGGCTTGATATCGAGCGCGATCGCCACCATTTCATCGGTAGCTGCCATTTCTAAATTCAAATGCGTTCGCACGGTTTGGCGGAGCAGACGGACATCGTGATCCTGAATGTGACGGCGATCTTCTCGCAAATGGACGGTAATGCCATCTGCACCTGCAAGTTCTGCTAAAACTGCCGCTGCGACGGGATCGGGTTCGACAGTACGGCGGGCTTGGCGAATGGTCGCGATATGGTCAATGTTGACACCGAGAGTAGGCAATGTTCTGTCCCAAAGCTTCAGGCAATGATTTTATCGCGTCCGACCGAGTTGCTGCGATGGAAAAATACTGAATTCTGGACAGTGGAGGGGAATTTTTATCAAATACATTAAGAATCATTTCCGATTCTGAGAGACTTCGTTACAATTTAGTTAACAGAACTATACATATTACGAATTTCCGTCATGCTTACTCCAGCCTTCATTCTGCGACGGTTATCCACGATTCTTGCAGTGTCGATCGTAACGTTAACGCTTCTCGCTGCGACCTCTGGAATTCTGATTGCGTTTTACTACCAACCTGCAGCGGGTGCAGCTTACGACTCGTTACAAGCCATTGATCAGACCATTCCTTTTGGTTGGCTCGTTCACACCCTGCACAATCTGTCTGGAAATCTTGTGATTGTAGTCGGTCTGATTCAGATTTTCGTCATGTTTTTGGGAGAGCGATTTCGTCGCAGTTGGCTGACAGCTTGGGTCAGTGGAATTCTTTTTACCTTAAGTGCGATCGGACTCAGTTGGACAGCCATGATTTTGAACTGGAATCAGATCGGATTCTGGCGGTTGAAAATCGAATTGGGAACCATTGAAGCGATCCCATTCATTGGCGCAACTCTGCGTGAAATTTTGACAGGTGGCAGTGTCGGCAGTTTGACGGTTGCTCATATGTACACGCTGCACAGCTATGTCGTTTCACTAGCCGCGCTTGGATTGTCGATCGTCCATTTGACAGGCTTAGTCTTCCAAGAACGAGAAATGCAGAGCGAAATGCCCGCAGTCCAGCCTGTGCCCCAGGAAGTTGAAGCGATCGCTGAACCTAGTTCAGCACAAGTTTCGATTTAAATTAAACTTCGATTTCGCTTTCATCTTCAACAAAGGGCAGCTTTCTGAACTGCCCTTTACTTTTTTCTTCTTATCTTCATTCTCAATACAGGTCAAGATTTGAATTCAATAAAATTTAACGATTTTGAGGGCAAAATTTCGCACTTCGTCCCCAAATTTATCAAAATCCATTCGATGACCCGCCCCGTCTTTAATTCATAACAATTCTTCACAACAGTACAGAAACCTAACGTAGTATCAATCTCGTCATCAGAGACTATGTAATCAACGCATGTTGGTTACTACAACCATTTACGAACGCGATTGGCTTTGCCAAGATCTGCAACATGGGAAAAGCAGGAAAGGCACTAAGACAAGTACTCTCAACCTACGGGATTAGCCAAAACCGATTGGCGGTCACGATGGGGATCAATCGATCGACTGTTCATCAGTGGGTCAACGAGATCAGTGATCCCCTTGCCGAAGCTGTGACGCATGTGATTAAAGCCTTGCGAGAGCTTAACACCACCGCAGCCGAAGACTTTATCGATTTGTATCTAGAGCGTCAAGCGCCGCCATCTGCACCAGAGCCTGAAGACAATCTGTAATTCGTCGTTGCATCCCGATAAATAATGCTACAAAACGATAAGCCAGGTCTGATGTTCAACGGGGTACAATCCAAAACACACGATCGCCGTTTCACAGTGCGTAACTTCGCGCTGTCCAGGAACACATACGAAGCTTCTGGGAACCCAGATTAAGCTGCAAAAACGCCCCAGAACTTCGATTCCTATCGTTCTAAGAAAGCAAAGAGATCTTCAAATCTATGACTTATACTTCAACTGTCAATCCGGCTGACAGACTGAGTGCGCGTTTACCCCAAGCCTTGAAGCCTTTGGCGGAAATCGCATACAACTACTGGTGGTGCTGGACTCCAGATATGATTTCGCTGTTCCAGTCGATCAATCCCGACGAATGGGAGCGCTGCGGACATAACCCAATCGTGCTGCTCGAAACCGTGAGTTTCGATCGCTTGACCCAATTGACGGTTGAGCCAAACTACATGGCACGGCTGAAGAAATTGTCAGAGCAGTTCACGCAATACATGGCATCGAGTGATACTTGGTCAAGCCGCGTCGCTCCACAAATTACGGCTCAGAACCCGATCGCTTATTTCTGTGCAGAGTTTGGCTTACACGAATCGCTCCAAATCTATTCCGGTGGTCTGGGAATTCTCGCTGGGGATCACTTGAAATCTGCTTCAGATTTAGGGGTTCCGCTGGTTGCCGTCGGCTTACTTTACCGTCAAGGCTACTTCCGTCAAAAGCTCAATCAAAGCGGCTGGCAGGAAGATTACTACATCAACAATCCCTTCGAGCGGCTACCGCTGCAATTGCTGAAAGATGAGAACGACCAGCCCTTGGTATTTGAAGTTCTCGTGCGGCATCGCCATGTGAAAGTGCAAATCTGGAAAGCGCAAGTTGGACGAGTCAGCTTGTTCTTGATGGATACCGATCGAGAAGATAACGATCCCATCGATCGCTGGCTGACTGGGCACTTGTACGGTGGCAACCAAGAAACCCGGATCGCTCAAGAAGTTATTCTGGGCATTGGGGGCGTTCGGGCGTTAAAAACTGTGGGGATCGAGCCTGCGGTTTATCACTTGAATGAAGGTCACGCGGCGTTCTGTCTACTAGAAGTCTGTCGTCAGGAAATCCTGAAAACTGGAAAATCCTTCTACGACATTGAGAAAGGCGTGCGCGATCGCTGCGTTTTCACAACGCACACGCCCGTTCCAGCGGGGCACGATGTCTTCTCCGCCGACTTGATGGATTCTTTCTTCGCAAAATACTGGGGAGAATTAGGACTGTCTCGTGAACAATTCCTTGCCTTGGGCGCACGTCGCTTAGGCGATCCTTGGGAACCGTTTGGCATGACTGTTTTAGCCTTGCGGCTTTGTCGATCGGCAAACGGAGTCAGCGAATTGCATGGCGACGTTTCCCGCAAAATGTGGACAGTGCTTTACCCAGAAAAGAGCGAAGACAATGTTCCGATCGGCTACATCACCAATGGCGTTCATGCTGGAACCTGGACTTCTGCAATGATGGCAGACTTGTACAACCAGTACTTGGGCGAAGATTGGACAACGAAAGTACTTGATCCCCAAACTTGGGCAAAGATCGACAATGCGCCCGATGAAGAAATTTGGTGGAGACATCAAATCCTCAAAGAGCGTCTCGTTGCTCATACGCGCCAGAAAGTGAGAAATTCACGGCAGAACCGAGGCGAAGATTGGAGCCAAGTCGAAGCAACGCAGCATTTACTTGATCCGAAGATCCTCACGATCGGATTTGCGCGGCGCTTCAGCCCTTACAAGCGGGGTGATTTGCTGCTTAGAAATGTAGAAAAGGCGCTACAAATCTTTAGCAACGATGAGAAGCCTGTTCAGATCATTTTCTCGGGTAAAGCTCACCCGGCTGATGAAGAAGGTAAGCGAATCATTCAGCGAATCATGGAATGGTGTAAGACTCATCAGAATGTTCGCGATCGCGTTGCTTTCATCGAAGACTATGACATGCACACCGCTCGGAAATTAGTCCAGGGTGTCGATGTTTGGCTTAACAATCCGCGTCGTCCGTTAGAAGCTTCGGGAACGAGTGGTCAAAAGGTCTGCTTCAATGGCGGTCTAAATTGCAGCGTGCTCGATGGTTGGTGGTGTGAAGGCTACTTGACCGATGCCAATGGTAAAGCCTTGAACGGTTGGGCGATCGGAGAAGATGCTCACACGAGCGATCAAGTTCTCCAAGATAAGATCGATTCTGACTCACTCTATGATCTGTTGGAAAATCAAATCATTCCGCTCTACTACGAGCAGGATGAGAATGGGGTTCCACATGGTTGGGTGCAGATGATGAAAGCATCGATTAAGACGAATTGCCCTGCATTCAACACGCATCGGATGATTGCAGACTATGTCGCGCAGGTTTATGCGCCGGGCGTGAAGTCTGATGTGCCGTTGACTTTGGCGAAAGTACCTCAAACTTAAGTTCAAAGTTAAATTTGGCGATCGCTGAATTTTGACTCCACCTAGTTCCAAGTAATTGGGTGGAGTCTTATTCGTGGCAATTTGTTCAGGGATTGCTCACGTCAAATCTGTCTATACCGAGGAAGAAATCTCACTTAATTTGCGAAACATACCGTTACATATCCCCCGACAAGGCTGTAAAATAGCCGAGCTACCTACTATTGTTTCGTAAAAAGAAATCGTGCAAGTTTACCCCAGTCCATCTGATGCTTTCTCAATCAAGACTCCGGCTACGCGGTCTCAAGACCTTCCATTCACTCTAAAAGACGTAAGAGACGCGATTCCAGACCATTGTTTTGAACCTTCAACAGCGCGATCGCTGTCCTACTTTTTCCTCGACATTGGAATCATTGCAGGGCTGATTGCGATCGCAGCATATCTCGATTCTTGGTTATTCTTTCCCATCTTTTGGTTTGCTCAGGGCACAATGTTCTGGGCATTATTTGTAGTTGGACATGACTGTGGACATGGGTCATTTTCCAAGCACAAATGGTTGAATAATCTCATTGGACATTTGTCGCATTCTCCGATTCTTGTCCCATTTCATGGTTGGAGAATCAGCCATCGGACGCACCACTCGAATACAGGCAACATCGACACAGATGAAAGCTGGTATCCTGTGACCGAATCGAAGTATGCAGAAATGGGATTTCTAGAAAAGCTGATGCGGTTCTACTTGCCGTTGATTGCATATCCGTTGTACTTGTTTCGTCGCTCGCCTGGCAAACAAGGCTCTCACTTCATGCCGGATAGCCCCTTGTTTAAGCCTTCGGAACGCAATGACATCATTGTCAGTACAATTTGCTGGCTAGCAATGATTGGTTTTCTTGCAGCATTAACATTCCAGTTTGGCTTCTTGTTTTTGCTGAAGTACTATCTTGGTGGATATGTAGTGTTTGTGATGTGGTTAGATTTAGTTACCTTCTTACATCACACTGAAGATGATATTCCTTGGTATCGGGGTGATGATTGGTACTTCTTGAAAGGTGCTTTATCCACGATCGATAGAGACTATGGCATCTTTAACCCAATTCATCATGACATTGGCACGCATGTAGCTCATCACATCTTTTCAAACATGCCGCACTATAAGCTCCAAGAAGCAACAGAAGCAATTAAGCCTTTGCTAGGAAGTTACTACCGCAAGTCAAGTGAGCCGATTTGGAAAAGCTTCTTTAAGTCTTATCTAGCTTGTCATTTTGTAGCAGATAATGGCTCCAAGATCTATTATCAGTCTCCGCATGTTCGGTAATTAATCGTAAGTGCAATTTAAGATGAGCTGGATTTGTTTGTTTCAAATCCGGCTTTTTTATTGAATTCAGATTTTTGAGGGTCTAAAGCCACCTATACCCACGCTAAAATCCTATAAATTTTAGGTAGAAGCATCCTCATCTTCAGCAGCTTCTAGAGCATTCTCGGATTCTAGAGTCTCAATCAAAAATCGTTTAGCTAAACGATCGTAGACTCCTGCTCCCACAAACTGCGGAAATTTATGCGATCGACTATAGACCCAAACTAAATTCCCTTTCTCAAAAATCCGCACATCCTGAAACCACTTGCAGTCTGGCATCAGCGACTTGGCAAAGTCCAGCGCATCAATCCAGCGATCGAAGTCTCGATCGACATTTCGAGTCACAACCTTAAACACCATTCAACCTCTCACTTACAGATGCTAGAATCTAGTCTACAATTTCTGAAAGTCTCATGGATGCCTGGATTCCGCAATTGACTCAAGATGGCTCATTTACCTTCTTCTCAGAAGAATTTGGCGAAGCATTTCATAGCTATCAAGGTGCAAAAACAGAAGCATTTCAGAAATTCTCAGATGCGATCGAGCTTCATAAAACAGCAGAACAATCCACCGTCAAACTCTTAGATGTCTGCTACGGACTAGGCTACAACACAGCAGCAGCGATCGAAGTCATTCACAAAGTCAATCCAAACTGCATCATTGAAGTTTACGCTTTAGAACGAGATGCAACCGTTCCCATTGGCGCAACGCATCCCCAGCTACTCGAATACTGGTCGCCTGAAGTACAAACAATTCTCAAACAATTAGCACATAACCATGAATGTATCCAAGATGATATCAAAGCAAAATTACTGATTGGAGATGCAAGACAAACGATTCAGCACCTCTCTGATTTTCAAGCAGACGCGATTTTTTTTGATCCATTTTCTCCCCGAAAATGTCCACAATTGTGGACGATCGAGTTTTTCCAACTCGTTGCGCGCGCTTTAGCCCTAACGGGGAAGCTTGCAACCTATTCCCGATCGGCATCGGTACGCACTGCCTTAATCGCAGCAGGCTTAAAAATTGGCACGATTCCGCTTGGTGAATTACATTTACCGCATGAATGGTCACAAGGCACGATCGCGGCTTGGACAGCCGAAACCTTGCATCCTCTATCGCAAATGGAGCAAGAGCATTTAAATACCCGCGCCGCTGTGCCCTATCGCGATCGCACTTTACAAGATTCAGCCGAAGCAATCTTAGAGCGACATGCAAAAGAACAGCAATCCAACCAGAGCGAATCAACCTCAAGCTGGCGGCGGCGATGGAACATTCGATAGATTCTCTTCACTTGTTAGCTGTGTAAAAATCCATCCGAAAAGTATCCGGCAATAGCTTACGCAACTTTGAAGTATGAAAAAATACAGACCAAAGTTAGACAGTTATTGAGTAGGTAACCTTCGATGTACAATCTAGCAGCTTTCACGAAGGAAGATATGAATCACTGTGCGATTAAACTTCGCAACATGGAAGAACGATCGCATAGTATGGAAGAAACCGCAAATCGTATCGTTCGATATCTGTATGAAAATCTAGTAGATCCGCGAACTGGCGAAAGTGCTTGCACTCTAGTTCGATTTTTCAAAACACATCCATACGGCGATTTAAGTCCAGACCTGCAAGAAGCAGCTCAAGCTATTTTGAAAGGTCGCTCTGTGATGCGGGCGACAAAGTGTTTGACTTTGCTTGCAACAGCAGGCGATGAACCGTACTGGAACGATCGTCAAGAATCGACTGGACATCAAGCCATTCCATTAATCGATGAAGATTTTGTCTACCGCGCGCCGATGATTTTGCAATTGATTCAGCAGTTTGGACTAGAAGTAAGTGCGGTGATTGATACTGCACCCACTTTAATCACAAAAGCATCAAACAAAGCATTTAATGTGTTTTATGTTGCTGATGCAGTCGGGAGTCCTCATATTCCAGCTCAAATGCAGTTTGTACTTCCTTACAAAGTACAGTCCGTTCTAGGATTTGGAGGAATGTTACCTTCTGGAAACCTTTTTGCTGTCATTTTATTTAGTAAAGTCTCTATTCCTCTGAGTACTGCAAACCACTTCAAATGGATTTCTGCTTATGTTCGGATTGCGATCGAGAATTTCGATCGTACCAATGTGTTCGCACCCAACGCCCAACCCCTGCAAATGCGATAAAATCGGCATAATTGTTGATGCAGGAATCGTATGATCACACTGATCGCGAATGAAGTTAGTCTTGCACAGTTGCGCGATCGCTTCGGAATTGTGCGGTCAACTGACCCTGATTTCTTCAGGGCAAAGTTAGCCTCTGTCCCAGAAATCACATCAGCAGAACAAACTGCGCTCGATCGCGTTCAGCAAAATTATCTCAGTCAACTCGAAGTACAGTCTCTGAACGAAGAAACCGTAAAAATGGTCGTGGTCTCACCACTCTTGGATCAAGCTGGATTTTATCGCTTCCCTTTCACGATCGATTCCGAAGTCAGCATCGAAATTCAAGAAACGGATGACAATGGCATGGCGCTCATTGGGCGGATCGATACGTTGATTGTTCGGAATCAGCTTTGGATTCTAGTCGTTGAGTCTAAGCGATCACGATTTTCAGTGCAAGCTGCGATTCCACAAGCATTATCTTATTTACTTGCTCGACCTCAACCAGAGCAACCCGGATATGCTTTGATGACAAATGGTGGTGAGTTTTTGTTTGTAAAATTGCTCCAGCAAGAAGCTCCAACCTACGGTTTTTCTGCAACCTATTCTCTGCTAAATCCTGGCAATGATCTTTACAAGGTTTTAGCAATCTTGAAACAGATTACCGCTTAATTTTGTTGACAGCGATCGCAGTGACCACAAGTAAAATTCAAAGCATCTTGCTCGAAGCCAAATGACCTTAAAATAAACTGCCATCGACAGTCCTTTGTCTTCAGATAGTTCTGCATCGACTGAGTAGAATTGAGGCTTGAAGCCTGTGCTAGCCTTCGCCTCGATTGAATTTGATAGTGAAATGGATCAGTCCAAACTAACTGCTGAGCACTGTAAAGCAGAGAAAGTGCGATCGCGGCTCCTTTGAACTCTCTCGACACCTGATCGACATTGCCCTGCTGCGGAAGCTTTTGAATTAACGTTTGAGCCTTCTGAATTTGATTTTGCTCTTGAGTTGCAAAGAATTGCCAACGTTGGCGATCCTCTGAATCAAGCCAGCTGCTTTTGAGGAGAACTGCTGTCGCTTTTTTTCCATCTCTCCCTGCCCGCCCAATTTCTTGCACATACTCACTCATCAGAAACGGCGCATGATAATGCACCACCCAACGAGTTTCAGCTTTGTCAATGCCCATGCCAAATGCACAGGTACAAATGACGAACCTTAAGCGATCGCTGATCCAATCCTGTTCAATGCATCGGCGATCGATGGATTTCAATCCAGCATGATATGCCCCGGTTCGATGCCCTTGTTGTGTGAGCCATTCTGCAAGCTCCTCACTTTCGCTTCGCGATCGCACATAAACTAAACCCGATCCCATCTGCGAATTGATCACGGCTAGTAATTTCTGTCTGCGCTGTCGCGGAGTCGAAACCGATTGAATTTGCAGATTCAAATTTGCTCGATACGGACTGAGCCGGAAGATTTGCGGCTTTTCAAGTTGTAAAATTCGTTCAATCGTTGCTTGAGCTAAGGAATTCGCAGTGGCAGTGAAAGCTGCGATCGCAATACGATCGCGATTGTGTGATAAGGCTGCTCGAACCGCCCCAAGCCGATAGTAAACGGGTCGAAATGTCTCACCCCACTGGGTTAAACAATGCGCTTCATCAACAATTAGCGTGTTAATTTTAACTTCGAGCAATCGTTGCCAAACAGATGCGCTGAGTAACGTTTCAGGAGAAAGATAAAGCAAACGGTAACGTGCGATCGTGCTCAAAATCCGCTTACGCTCTGCGGCTGGAAGTTCACTATGTATCAATGCGGCTGGAATTCGGCGCTGTTGCAAATCTTGAACTTGATTCTCCATTAAAGCGACGAGAGGAGATACCACGATCGTTAATCCAGATCGCATCACTGCTGGCAGTTGAAAACATAGAGATTTACCCCCGCCTGTCGGGAGAACAATCATCGCATCTTGATTATTCAAGATTGTTTGAACAATCTCACCTTGAGGCGGACGAAATTCAGAATAGCCCCAGAACTGTTTTAAGCGATCGTGTAAAAGCATAGATAACTGAGGCAAGAACTGAGAAGGCGACTCAGTTTACCCAGCTTCAGCTACACGATCGCTAAGACAAAAGTAGCATTAGTTACCGACCAACATATTCATCATTTCTGCATGTAGAAATGCAATATCGGGATCACGTTGAATCGCTTGGTCATACTTCTGCTCAAGGTTCGATCCCGTTACAGCGGGACGAAGAAGCTGTTTTGTCTGCGCTAACAATTCGCTTGCTTGCTCCATCGTGATCGGTTCTTTCGCATCCAACGCTTCATCAATCTGCACAATGAACTGCGAAATCGGTCGTAACCAAGCAAACCGCTGGTCTTCCAGCACTAAGCGAAAAAACTCAGTATTCGTGACTCGTCCATGTTCTTGCTCATAGCCCATCCGCTCTCCATCCAATAGGGCTTTATGCAGCCGTAAGAGCGCGAAACGGACTTGTCCCAAGCGTTGTAGCGTCGCATCAAACTCAGTCAAAGACATCCGGCAAACTCTGGTAAACACTGTCTTCATCTTGGCATATTCACGCGATCGTGGAGTAAGCCTCAGCCGCCGATTCGCACCCCAAAAACTCTATCAAAAGTTCATACAGGCAAGCGATTTATTAAGCTTCTGCTGGAATATCGAGAGTCTCAAGGTCACCGCATTTGCGATTTGGGAATCTTAAGGTCACCGCATTGACGATGCGGAAATATCTTTACTCAATCTCAAAACTATGCGCGCTTCCCAATCTCTCTCTCGCTTCGTGATTGCTCTAGGTTTGATGACCGCATCATTTGCACCGATGCACAAGGCAAACGCGGAAAATGCAACGGCTTATCCGGCTGAAACAGTCGCAGCTTTCACGAGCACTTGTACTGAACAAGGCAGCAGCAAAGGAATTCCGGCTGAAGTTATGCAACAAATTTGCGCTTGCAGCATCGACGCCCTTCAAGAACAGTATACCTTTGAGCAGTTTGCGAAAATTGATGCGGATTTAGGCGCTGGCAAACCTGCACCTGCGGAGATGGATATGATTGTTCAGGGTTGTGTTAAAGAATTTATTAGCAAATAGACAAATTCTTCTGATTTAAAATTAACGGGAGCATAATTATGCTCCCGTTTTTTGTAAAGAAATTCCGCATCTGAAAATTCTGAGGTTAAGCTATCGTTCAAATGACTTACGTTGACGTATGGCAAGTCCGCAACTCTCTGCGCCGATTCAGCGATCGCTGGCAATTTCTACACAATCTTTAACGAAACGATTCGATCGTCGTCCCGTCGTGAGTGATGTCCATCTCGACATTGCGAGCGGCGATGTCTACGGATTAATCGGACCGAACGGAGCCGGAAAGACCACCTTAATTCGGATGCTGGCGCTGATCGAAGAACCCACGATCGGCGAAATTCATTTCAACGGTCAGCGCTACGATCGCCATAACACTGCTGAGATTAAGCGCTATCTCGGTTATCTTCCCGACGACTTTCCGCTCTATGACGACCTGAATGTCTGGGATTATTTAGATTATTTTGCACGGCTATATCGACTGCGTGAACCGCGACGCTCCCGAAGACTCTACGAAGTGCTCGAACTCGTTCAACTGACTCACAAGCACAAGGCTCCGATCTCAACGCTCTCACGGGGGATGAAACAGCGCTTAGGCTTGGCGCGAACCGTCTTGCATGAGCCGATGATTTTACTTCTGGATGAGCCAGTTTCAGGGCTTGATCCCATCGCTCGAATGCAGTTTCGAGAAATTATTAAAACCTTACAATCCGCAGGCATGACAATTCTGATTTCTTCACATGTGTTGAGCGATCTAGCAGAACTGTGTACGTCGATCGGCATGATGGAATTAGGTTATCTTGTGGAGAGTGCATCGCTTCAAGATTTATATGCTCGTCTGAGTCAGCAGCAAATTCTGCTCTCAACTTTAGGATCATTAGATGATCTCACACGAGAACTTAAACATTCACCCTTCATTCAATCTGTTGAACCTGTCTCAGAGACTCAACTCAAAGTCGCGTTTTCTGGAAATCAGGAGGATAGTGCTGACTTACTACGATCTCTGATTCAAGCCGGAATTCCGCTGACCGAGTTTCACTGCACACAGGAAGACCTCGAAACGATTTTTCTCAAACTTGGACATCAACAGGCATCATGACTATGCTGGATCAAATTGGTAATCTCAACCCCCAACTTTTACGAGAACTGAAAGGGCGGCTCACTTGGCGCAATATTCTAATCGTGGGCGCACTCTCGATCGTGGCTCAAGTGCTCGTCTTTCTCTGGTTTTATGGTCAACTTCCAACCCCAGAAGCCTATCAATATAATCCCTACTGTGGGCACATGGTCGGCGGTGAGTTTATTCAAGGTTGCACCGAGAATGTTTCTGCCAAGACTTTCGCGATTGATTGGATGCTGTGGTGGCAGCACTTTGCACAAGCGTTGCATACCTGTATTCCCTTTGTCTTAATGCTTTCAGGAACGTATTTTTTACTCAGCGATTTGCAAAATGAGGAACGTCAAGGCACGCTTGATTTTGTTCGATTAAGTCCACGATCGGCATCAAGCATTTTACTCGGTAAAATCTTGGGTGTTCCGATTTTGGTGTATTGTGCGATCGCATCTCTGCTGCCTTTACATATTTTTGTCACCTCAAGAGCGGGAAATCTCAGCTTTTTGCCCAGTTTCTACATGATGCTAGCAGCAGGCTCATATCTGATTTTTAGCTTTACTTTGCTCTTTGGCTTTTTTAGTAAATCGACTCTCAAGCGATCTGCTCAGGCGCTAGGTGTGACCGTCTTCTATGTGTTGATGGTTGGAGCTATTTTTGTTCCAGGATACATCATGTGGAATTCAGAAACGGTCTGGAAAACCTTACTAACAGCGCCAATTTTATATATCACTTCTCCTGATTCAAGTTGGTTTTGGTTTAGCTTACCAATTAGCAACAATACAGCGATCGCACATCTGTTTACGCTTTTGAATATTGCGATTCTCAATGGATGGGTGTGGCAAGGCTTAGCGCGATGTTTCCATCAACCTAGCACCACAATTTTGCACAAGCGTCAAAGCTATGGATTAGTCTTTTATCTGCAAAGCTTAGTGCTAGGTCTGAGCTTTCAAACGTATGTGAGTAAGGGCACTGATGCACCCCAAGCATTCGGAACCGTCTTGCTCCCAATTGTCCTGAATCTGCTGATTTTTCTACCTTTGGCTGCAATTCTCTCCCCCCAACGTCAGACGGTCATGGATTGGGCGCGATACCGTCACACTCAATCGCCGCGATCGTCACTTTTGAAAGATCTGTTGTTTCATGACCACAGCCCAGCCGGACTTGCAATGATGGTGAATTTAGCGATCGCTGGAATTCTTTGGCTTGGCATCTCCACATTTGGAACTGATCGAATCTGGAATGGCACACAACCCAATGCACTTTTGGTCTTGATTAGCCTCACAACGCTTGCACTTTATGCTGCAATCATGCAATGGCTGGTCATTCAGAAAACGTCCAAACGGAATTTTATTGCGATCGCGTTGATTACCATCTTGCTCTTGATTCCGCCTGCATTCGCTGCGCTCCTCTCTTCTAGAGGATTAATTTCGATCCCGCTTAGAGACATTGTGCTCCTCACATCGCCTTTTCTTTGGAGTGTATCTCCCGAGGTTGTATCTCCCCTCGCAGTTTTGAGCGCGCTGCTAGGTCAACTCAGTTTCATTGCTGGAATTAATGCACTGATTGCTCGCCAAGTTCGTCAAATTGGTGCTTCTGAAATGAAAGATCGATTTGCTAGACTGCAACCCAGTGGTTCAGCGCAATAGCTCTGCTGGGGAGATAGGGAGCAGCAATCTGAGTCTGATTTATTTCTCCCCATCCCCCCACTCTCCACTCCGCAAACTTCATAAGGTATCTATGCTTTTCAGGTCGCGACGCACCTTGCTCAATCTTGCGATCGCAATTTTCACGATCGTGCTTTCCCTCAGTTTGAGAAGTCCAAATTTTGCAACGGATTTACTCACTGCGGATGTACAAGCTTTAGTCAAAATGGGAGCGCGGGTCACAGGATCGCCTGCTGCTGAACGAGCTAGCGAATTTTTGGTCAATGAGTATCGCAAAGCAGGCTATCAAGTTGAAATCCAACCCTTCAGCTATCCGAAATTTGCAGATGTCGGCTCTGATTTGACCGTCAATGGAACTGCGATTCGAGTTTGGGCAATGGTGCGATCGCGATCGGGTCATCCTTCTGGAAAGCTCGTTATAGTTCCAAATTATGGAACATCTGAAGACTTTCAAACCGTGAATGTCAAAGGCGCGATCGCGCTGGTTCGACGGGGTGGAGGGCTGACATTTGCTCAGAAGATTGATCATGCGGCAGCAGCAGGCGCGATCGGGATTGTGATTGTGAATAACCAATCTGATAATGTTCGCGGCATGTTGATGCAACCTTCTCCAATTCCTGCTGCCGCGATTTCTGGAAAAGATGGTGCACCCTTACTCGCCCAACCGACTGAAGCACAAGCAACACTGAATGTGCAATCTCGCCCGAATGCAGTCGGACGCAATATCATTGCTCATTTGCCGGATGTGAGGCAGCCCAAGTTGATCATTGGTGGACATTTTGATTCAGTAGAAAACTCGCCCGGAGCCAATGATAATGCCTCTGGAACTGCGGTGATTTTGGCATTAGCACGTCAGTTTGCTCAGTCTACTGAAGCGCAGCAAATTTGGTTTATCAACTTTGACGGCGAAGAAGATGGACTGAAAGGTTCAGAGGCGTTTGTCGAGCAACTAGACTCGGCGGTGCTCAAGAGCTTGAAAGGAATGATCAATTTTGACATGGTTGGCGTGAACGATCGCTTATTGATTGATGGTTCAGGAGCCTTAAGCGCGGTAGCGACGCAATCAACGCGCGAAGAAGTGAGATCGAGTCGATTTGGCAGAAGTGATCATGCTTCTTTTCAGGCAAAAGCAGTTCCAACCTTGTTCTTTTTCCGAGGCAAAGACCCAAACTACCATTCGCCGAGTGATAAAAGTGTCGATCCGCGCTTACTCAAAGAAACTCAGCAAGCTGCTAGTAAAATTATTTCGCAGTTGCTCAAATAATCGTTGTCTAATTGCGACTTTGCTAAAGGCGTACCATCGAAACCTCGACCTTTGTGCAGCTATTTCACATTTGCCCGCGCACCCGATTGGGCAGCAAACGCGATCGCTAAGCCATCTGCTGCATCATCTGGCTTAGGAATTTCAGATAACCCAAAAATCATCATCACCGCTTGCTGCATCTCTGATTTCTGTGCGCCATATTTGGCAACGGAAGCCTTCACTTGCGATTGATGTAAAAAAATTGGCTCATTTAGCCCATATTCTCCCAAAGCAAGTTCAATCACTCCTAAGGCGCGCAGTACCTTATTTGCAGAGGTTGTCTCACGCGTAAAAAACGGCATTTCTAAAGCGACTGCATCGGGTTTGATCAACTCACACAGTTCGCGAATGTCGTCGTGAATCTGCTTTAAGCGATCGTAAATGAGCGAAGTCGAGGCTGTTTTAATGACCCCGTAATCGATGACGTGATCATCTTGAATTGCACCATACCCGATCGTTGCGATCGCAGGGTCGATTCCTAAAATAACTTTGCCTTGTAATGTGAGCATTATGGTTCGATGGACTATCGGCTTCCATAATACACCCGCACTATCAAAACATGTCGAAACAACCGTTTGAGATCGAGCAGGTCATAGCTCGAATTCGTGAGGCAGTGCAAGAATTTCCCAAAGCTGCCATGTTTGAACTCTACGAAGATGGCTATCAATCGTTGTTTGAGCAATTGATTAGCTGTTTGATTTCTGTTCGGACTTACGACGAGGTGAGTTTACCCGTTTCGCGGCGATTATTTGATCGAGCGCGCACCCCTGAAACGATCGCACAATTGTCGATCGCAGAAATCCAAACCTTAATTCAAGACTGTACCTACCCAGAGCAAAAAGCCCAGCAGATTCATACGATCGCCCAGCAAATTCTCACAGAGTACCAGGGGGAACTTCCAGCCGATTTAGACGTATTACTCAAGTTCAAAGGAATTGGGGTGAAATGCGCGCATCTGGCACTAGGAATTGCCTGTCATCAGCCTTATATCAGCGTCGATACACATGTGCATCGAATTACGAATCGCTGGGGATACGTGCAAACTAAAACGCCAGAAAAAACCACGATCGCGCTGACAGCAAAGTTGCCAAAACAATACTGGATCGAGATCAATCAACTGCTGGTTCCATTTGGTAAACACATTTGTACTGGAAAACGCCCTCACTGTGCGACCTGCCCGGTGCTTGAATGGTGTGAACAAATCATTCAGCCGTAGGGAACTCTGAGTACGATCGCTGAATCCATATCAATTAGTTGGTTATGCCCTCGCCATGCAAGTTTCTCGAATTCAATTTCTATTTACGTTCGTTGTCGCTTTGACGATCGCGCTGTTCCTTCACAACCCAGTTGGAGCAGTTCAACTCAATCCAACAGTTCTCGTTGACATTCGATCGATTAATCCCCGGATTGCGCTCGACATTCGCTACGCAACAACAAATAACTTTGTCAAACAAAAGCTTTACCCTGAAGCGCGATGTATTTTACGCGCGGCAGCGGCACAACAGTTATCCCAAGTGCAAACCGCTTTAGAAGCACAAGGATTAGGGTTAAAAGTATACGATTGCTACCGCCCTTTAGCGATTCAAAGAGCACTTTGGGCGATCAAACCGGACGATCGCTTTGTGGCAAATCCAGCCTATGGATCGCGCCATAATCGGGGGATGGCAGTTGATCTTACGCTCGTCGATCGCGCTGGAAACGAATTACCAATGCCGACCGGATTTGATGATTTTAGCGATCGAGCGTCTCGCAGCTATAAAAATCTGCCCGCAAACGTGCTCAAAAATCGTCAAACGCTCGAAGACGCGATGGTGAAAGCGGGGTTTATCCCGCTCTCTACTGAATGGTGGCACTTTGACGCAAAAGGCTGGCAGAATTACGCAATTCGAGATATCCCGTTTAGCACCATTCCTTCAACTGCGCTCAATAATTCCACCGCCAAGTAGCACTTCACCGTCGTACCAAACTGCCGCCTGACCGGGTGTAATACTAAATTGCGGTTCATCAAACACAATTCGCACGCGGTTTCCTTCTAAAGGAATCACCGTTGCAGGAGTCGCGGTTGAGCGATAGCGAATTTGTACTTCTGCTTTAATTGGGGCTGTTGGTTGAGCGATCGACACCCAATTAATCCGCGAGACATTACATTCAGGGTTTTGCGCCTGCGATCGTTCTCCGACAATCACACGATTCATCACCGCATCCAACCCGATCACATAGAGAGGTTCACTGTGCGCGATTCCTAAACCTTTGCGTTGCCCGATCGTATAGTGATGCACCCCTTCATGCTGACCGAGAACTTTACCCGATTGATCGACAATTTCGCCTTGGCGAGGCGCAATGTATTTATCGAGAAATGCCTGCATTGAGCCATTCGCTTCGACAAGACAGAGATCTTGACTTTCTGGCTTATCGGCAGTGTGCAATCCAAAGCCCGCCGCAATTTGGCGCGTTTCAGTTTTGTGCTTCTCACCCAAGGGGAACAGCACTTGAGACAGGACGGTTTGATCGAGATCGTAGAGGAAATAGGACTGATCTTTGGATCGGTCGATCGCTCTTAGCAACTGATATCGTCCAGTCGTTTCATCGAATCGAATTCGCGCATAGTGACCTGTGGCGATTTTCTCGATTCCCAAGGTTTCCCGCGCATACTTCAGCATCGGAGTAAATTTCACGGCTTTATTGCACTGCGAACAAGGCAAGGGCGTAATGCCTTCGCCATATCCTGCAACTAGATAATCTACGATGTTTTCTTGAAACACATCCCGACTATCGACAATGTGATGCGGGATGCCCAACTCCTCACAAAGTTTTGCAGCATCGACCATGCCTTCTGAGCAGCACTGACCTTTCCCTTTCATCAACCAAAGGGTCAGCCCCACCACGTCATAGCCTTGATCGTGCAACGTGGCAGCAGCAACAGAACTGTCCACCCCACCGGATAGACCTACCACAACTTTGTTCATCGGAGTGTCATCATCAAAAATCCCTTCTAGGCTAACATTTTGCTGTGAGATTCGGGGATTCGGCACATTCAATTAATCGTTGAAAACTGACGCAGCAATTCTTCTCGTGACGCGGATAAGAGGATTGGCGTAAATTCGTTCGGAGGCAAGGTTGCAATCCGATCGACAATTCCAGCCAGTTCTGAATCTAGAGCGTTAAACCGCGACATGAGCAGACTCTCGATCGTCGATCGACGTTCCTCCTCTCGTCCTTCTTCTCTCCATTCCTGTCTGCGCTGTAGATAGATTGGGGACAAATTCATAAATAGTTCCTCCTCGTCTTCAGTCAGATTTCGCCGTAGCTCTATCATAGTGCGCCATTCAGTTAACAATTCCAGAACGATCTCTTTCATTCGGTGATCATCTGGCAGAGCATTGAATTCCTGAATCGCTTTTTTCTGCGATCGTCCACGACCGAGAATCCGAAGCCATAAAGTATCCGGAGTCTGTGGAAGTTGATGCAGGACAATTAACCCAGTGCGATAAGCATTTGGGTGATGATAGATGCCACTTTCCCAGGTCCGTTTTCGGCGATTGGCTCCAAATTCACGACGCAGTTCGACAGAAGCAGAAGGAACCAGAATCCAAAGCCGAGGCATGAACTCTGGGGGAATCGTTCGTTTTTCGCGGTTGGCTTTGCGGAGCAGTTCTCGACGGAGGGAAATGAGTTTGCCCACGCAGTCGAGAATTTGGTCTTCGTCAGCAGGATTTCGGAAGGGTTCGATCAAACAAGGCGTAGTGGTCAGCTTTCCAAGTAAGCCGAGGTAGGCTCGTTCAGATTCCTCGACGGATTCAGGAACGAACCAGATATCGGCGTAGCGAGTTTCCGCCTTAATTGGGAGATTGGGTGTGACTTGCCCGATCGGAGAAAGCAGTTCTTCCAAATACGCCTTGGCAAAATGATCGTGAGGCGTTTGGGTCATGCAGAGACTTGAATTCTCTGAGTTCCTGCCAGTTCAAATGCGGCATGAATCGCTTGCAGTGCTTTCACACCTTGGTCTTCTGACACGACACAACTGACTTTAATTTCAGAAGTCGCAATCATTTGGATGTTGATTTCGTGCTTGAAGAGTGCCTCGAACATTCGAGCGGCAACTCCGGGCTGTCCGACCATTCCAGAGCCGACAATGCTGACTTTTGCGATCGCGCTATCGACCACAACCTCGCCATAGCCAATTTCCGATCGCGCAGCTTCAAGCGTTTGTTTCGCTGCATCCGCATCCATTTGCGCCACGGTAAAGGCAATATCACGTGTCATCACACCATTCACCATGCGGCAGCGCTGCGATTGAATGATCATATCGACGCTGATGTTCTGACCGGCAAGAAGCTGGAAGATTTTTGCCGCCATGCCCGGACGATCGGGAATGTAGCGGACTGCAACTTGTGCCTGCTTCACATCTAACGCAACCCCTCGCACAGCAGCAGCAGAACTCGGTGCAGCTTGTGCCGATGCTTTGACTCCAGATTGTGAGATTTCAAAGACTTGGCAGAGGGCAGAAATTGCGCGATCGCAATCCACTTCATCCACCACACAACTGACTTTCACTTCAGACGTTGAAATCATTTGAATATTGATTCCAGCCTCTGCCAAAGTTGAAAACATTTGAGCGGCAATCCCCGGACGACCAATCATGCCTGCTCCCGCGATCGTAACTTTGGCAATATTTTGCTCAATCATCACGTCAGGAGCGGATTCTGGATTGATCGCATAGCCTGCGGTTAGAGCCGGAATAATTGCGCTGGCAACCGCTTCAGCCCGAGTCAGAGAGTTTTTGACCACTGTGAAGGCAATATCATTCGTATTTCCTTCGTGAATCGATTGAATAATCAGATCGACATCCAGTTTTTGCGAGGCAATCTCGCCAAACAATTTCGCGGCAACACCCGGACGATCGGGAACTCGAAGCAAGGCAACTTTAGCTTGATCGGTGTCGAATTCAACTGCATCAACCGGACGAGCAATTTCTAAACCTTCGAGCGGGCGCGGCTGCGGTTGAGGCGATCTCACCCAGGTTCCAGGATCATCTGTCCAACTCGATCGCACGACTAAGGGAATGCCGTAGTTTCGAGCAATTTCAACAGCACGCGGATGCAGAACTTTCGCCCCCAGGCTCGCGAGTTCTAACATTTCATCGCAGGTAATCTCCGTCATCAGTTGCGCGTCTTCAACCAATCGGGGATCGGCGGTGAGAATGCCTGGAACGTCGGTGTAAATCTCACAGAAATCAGCTCTGAGAGCAGCAGCCAAGGCAACGGCTGATGTGTCAGACCCGCCTCGACCCAGCGTTGTAATTTCCCAATTTTCAGTACTGCTGATGCCTTGAAAGCCTGCAACAACGACCACTTCGCCTTGATTGAGATGGCGTTCTAAGCGATCGGTAGCAATTTTCAGAATTCGGGCGCGGGTATGATGCGTTTCGGTAATGATTCCAACCTGCGCACCTGTGAGCGAAACGGCGGGCTGTCCGGCTTCGTGGAGTGCCATACTCAAAAGCGCGATCGACACTTGCTCTCCAGTGGACAGCAGCATATCCATCTCTCGACGATTCGGAGTGGCAGAAATATCGTTTGCCAGTTTGACTAATCCATCCGTCGTTTTTCCCATCGCTGAAACGACGACCACCACAGAATTTCCAGCTTCAACGGTTTTCTTCACTCGTTGCGCGACGGCTTGAATTCGTTCGACCGTTCCGACCGAAGTTCCCCCATATTTCTGCACAATTAACGCCATGTGTCCCCACTCCCAAAGCTTCGCCTTGCATCATCAGTTTGATTTTATCGCTCTTATTGCAGGGAACGGCGAGAATTTTTGATCGGGTCAGGGGTGAGGACTTGTGCTTGAATCCACTGCATCAATTCAGCGTTAACTCGCTCTGGGCATTCATCATGGGCGCAGTGTCCGGCATCTTCTAATTCGATGAGTTGCAGGTGCGGATTGTAGGTAAGAAATTGCTGCGCTGATTTGATCGGAATCATCCGGTCTTGTTTGCCCCATAGGAGCAGTAACGGTGCGCGAATATTGCTGAGAATCGATTGCAGATTCGGACTAAATTTTGGATGAGTCATCGCTTTGAGAATGGCACAAAATGCCCGCGCAGAATCGCGCTCATGAGCAGGCTTGGATAGAATTTCTAGCAATTCATCGGTGACTGCTTCTCGACCCGCGTATGCTAACATCACCCAACGGCGAATAATCTTCGGGTGTCTGAGTAAGTAAAACAAAGGATATAAGACCCAAGAAGAAGCAAAAATCGCTTGAATGAGTCTGACCAATGGACGCATGATCGCAGGAATAATCTCGTGCTGACTTGCGGGATCAGGCAAGCTAATCATCGCAATGCCGCGCACCATTTCAGGATATTTTCTAGCTGTGACAGAGCAGATGAGCGACCCGATCGAATTTCCAACTAAGACGACCGGCTTATCAACGCAAGTCCGCCAGAAATCATGAAGCTGTTCGACCCAAAGCTCGATCGAGTAATCAATATCAGGCTTATCAGACGCGCCAAAGCCTAATAAGTCGATCGCATAAACACTATGATGTTTTGCCAGCACAGACATATTCTGCCGCCAATGCCCGATCGAGCCACCAAAGCCATGCACAAAGATCACAGGCACTTGACTTCTAGGATTGGGAATCACGGAATGATTGATTTTCCAGTTGTGCCAGAAGAACGTTTGCTGATAGCCCAGTTTCCGCAATTGCGCGATCGAGGGTACAGATTTGACCGAGTGTAGATCAGAAAAAACGGGCTGAAAGAATTCGGTCAGTCGAAGCGCCAATTCCTCGGATCGAGGACTCAGCAATGCCCACCCCATTGCCATTAAGGTTGTGACAAAGAGTTGAATCAGTTCGACAGCAGAGGGAAATCCACCCGAAAAGAGGGCAAAGGTACGATCAACGATCGCCAGCAGCCAAGCCAGAATTCCAAACTCCCACAAGTCAATTTTGAACTGATCCAGAAATGGCTGAAAGTCCTCTAGGGTAAATTGGCGTTCAGTGGTTTGGCAAAACATAGAATCTGTGTCTTCTACAGAACAGTTCCTTTACTGTGGAACGCGATCGCCAAAGTTTCCTCTATTGAAGTGAGTGCTCTACGAAAATCTCAAGGTGCATCTTAACAACGGCTAACCTTTCCTCCGACAGATTTCGCCCCTTCAAACATTAGTTGAATGGAAAGAAGAACCGATGAGGAACATAGCTATGCCTGATTCATATAGCCATAGAAGTAGCCCAACGAAAACCAACACGAATCAAAACGGGCTGATTGATACTAATCCTGGAGATACACCGACTGAACCAGATTACAGTCGGGATGATCAAGAAATAACTCCGGTGAATGAAGCAGCTTTAGAAAGACCTACAGAGAAAGCACCTCAAGAGAATCAAGAAAAATCATAGGAGATTGTCGTGAGTGTTTTAACGATCGAGGAAGTGAAAGGATTAGTTGAGCGATCAAAGAGTTGGTGCGTTTCGATTTACCTGCCAACCGTTGTCGCTGGAACTGAGACTCGACAAAATGAAATTCGATTTAAGAACCTTTTTCGAGAAGCGCTGCAAAAATTACAGGACAACGGACTCTCTGAGGACGAAGCCAATGATTTTTTGCGCCCCGTGACTGACCTGATTGAGTCGGAAGACGATTTTTGGCAGCAACAAGATTCGGGTCTTGCACTGTTCATCACGGATGATTTTTTCCGTTACTACAAAGTGCCCCTCGATTTGTCTGAGCTAGTTGTGGTCACGGATCAATTTCATCTCAAGCCGCTTTTGCCGCTGCTTACGGGAGACGGGACATTTTATGTGCTCGAACTCAGCCAGAAGCAAGTGAAATTGTTTGAAGGCGATCGCTACCATCTCCGGGAAATCAATGTTCCCAACTTGCCGCAGTCGATGGATGAAGTCTTGCAGTATGACGACAATGAACCGCGAGGACAATTCCGCATTGGCACGACGAGTGGAGCCGCGAATTACAATAATTCATCGGCTGGAACAGGTGTGTTTCATGGGCAAGGTGCGCCTGAGCAAGATGATGTGAAAAAAGACTATGGTCAGTTTTTTCACGCGATCGATAGTGCTTTGCACGATTTTCTCAATGGCAAGCGATCGCCTTTAGTGCTTGCTTGTGTGGAGTATTTAATGCCGATTTACCGGGAAGCAAATACTTATCCCCATCTGATCGAAGAAGGCATTACCGGAAATGTCAAAGACACTGCAATCGCCGAGTTGCATCAGCAAGTTTGGTCGATCGTGGAGCCTTACTTCTTGCAGGCACAAGAACAAGCAGCGCATGATTATCACGACTTATCAAACACAGAATTGATCTCGACCAAGCTCGAAGAGACTGTTCCGGCAGCTTACTATGGGCGAGTCGATCGATTGTTTGTTGCAGTCGGCGTGCAGAAGTGGGGCAGATTTGATCCGAATGCCAATGAGATCCAAATTCATACCAATGCTGAAGTAGGAGACGAGGACTTACTAGATGCAGCGGCAATTCAGACATTGATCAATGGAGGAATAGTCTATGCAGTGGAGCCAGATGTGATGCCTGCCCCTGCGCCGATCGCGGCAGTGTTTCGTTACTAATTGGAGACTAATTGATGAATTACGATCAGTTCATTCGAGCAGTAAAAGAGTCGGCATCATTTGAATCTCGAGAAGGTGCAATTCAAGCAACAAAAGCAACGTTAGAAACAATGCGAGAAAGATTACTCGGAGATGAAGCTAGCCATCTAGCGGCACAGCTTCCCAAAGAATTGGGAGACTGTCTGCGCGGGCGTGAAGGACAAATGGGAGAGCATTTCAAAGTTGATGAATTCTATCGCCGAATTGCAGAGCGCGAAGGCGTAGATGCGGATGTTGCACAAAGTCATGCGACGGCAGTGATGTCTGTGCTGCGCCAAGCTGTGAGTTCGGGAGAATTTTCAGATGTGCGCCTCGGATTTGCCAAAGATTACGACGAATTGTTTGCTGCGATCGCAAATTCTTAGAACTTCCTCATTTTCAGATGCAGTGGGAGGCATATCTATGCCTCCCATTTTTCATGTTGAAATCATTCCAGTGAAGACGCTCTTATTCTCAGCCTGCACCTTCTCCAAATCGATGCTCAACCCCTTGAAGATTTCTCAGTAGCGTTACGGATTACTCACAACTCTTATATTTGGATTGTGTTAATTTACACTTCAACTTTATGAAATTACTGTAGAGCAGATTTCAAAGTACCTGATGTTACTTAAGAAACTCAGTAGAGTTGCACGTAATATTTATTTTTTCAGACATTACACGACCGTAATTTCCCCTCAGTATTGACCTCCTACCCTCCCTTGCTGCAGAAGAGTGCTTCTCAAACTTGATCCATGATTAGGAGCGTTGCTCAATGAAATTCACTATCCAAACCGTTATGCAGGGCTTGATGTTGACAGCCCCGATCGTGATAAGTTCCACGATCGCTATTGCACCAAGCCAAGCGGCAAGTCTTGCAGCATCCAGCAGCAGTTTACTCCTGAACAACTTTACCTGGCAGGGAAATAACCTCAACTCAGGGATCACAACTTCCACCAAGACAATTTCATCTCCTGGCTCTGGCGCGTTCGCTGAGGCTCCCGCAGATGCACTCACAACCGTAGACGAATTAGATCAATTCTCAGAAGCATTCGCCACAGGGATGGGATCAAACTATTTTGCAACTGCTGAAAGCTCATCCTTTACTGAAATTAACTTTGATACGCAATGTGGCTGTTTTCAGTTCGATTTTGAGGCTGCACTTGCTGCGATCGCATTTGCCACTGAACCAGGAGAGTACGCCAGCGCAAATAGTCTTGTCGCGTTCGGCATCTTCAATGGTGAGAATTTGATTGATTCATTTGAAGCAAGCTTATCCGCAAACAATCCCTTTAATCTGGTTCGCAGTAGCGACTTCATCCACATTGACTCTATCTTCGACAGTGGATTCGGGGTCGAAATCGCCGGGTTTTATCAGCGGCACTTTGAGCCTGAAACCCAGTTGACGGTACGCGGCATCACTCGAACCGATGCCACAGCCACAGTCCCAGAACCTCCTATGTTTGCAGCTTTAGTCATTTTGCCGGGACTGTTCTGGCTCAAACGTCGATCGCAGATGAAAGCCCTGCCTCAAGCAATCAGCGATCGCCAATCTGATTAAGATCGCCGCCGAAAATGGCAGTCGGGTCAGTGTAGTGTTTGTATTCCATCAAATTGCCAAAGGGATCAATCAGAAAAAAGGTGGAATGTTCAAGCGGCATACCCACAAAGCGGTGTTTCGGTTGTTGATAGAACGAGAGTTGTTTTTGCTGAGCGCGATCGAGCAACGCTTGCCAATCGGATTTGTTGGTAAAAATCAGCCCAAAGTGACGCGGATAAATCCCTTTTTGTGGAGCAATTTCGTCATGCGTCACATGGGCAACCAACTGGTGATCATATAAATTCAAAATCGCAGCTTGATCATTTTCTCGCCCTAAACCGCAGCCTAAACCGTCCACATAGTAAGCCTTTGTCGTGGGAATATCCCGCACTGGAAAGGCGAGATGAAATAGCACTGAATTCATGATTTCGCCGCTCGTTGATGTCAGAATCAATTATGGCGAATTTTTTCTGTGCGTATGCCTCCAGCAATTCCTTCGATGACAGATTGGCTGATCGCGATCGTGCTGAATGCGGTTTTGTTAGGACTGCTAGCGATCGCACCTAAGAAGCTTCTAACTCCGGGCGGCATTGTCAATGCTTGGATTTTAGGTGTGATTGTTTGGGGATGTTTGGGCTGGCGAGGTTACTTACTGGTCGTCTTTTATTTTCTAGTTGGTTCAGGCGTAACATTCGTTGGCAAGGCGCAGAAAGAAGCGTTGGGGATTGCAGAAGCGCGATCGGGTGCAAGAGGGGCAGGAAATGTTTGGGGATCGGCGCTAGTCGGGGCGATTTGTGCCTTATTGGTGTTGGGTTTAAATGTGACGCAGTTCGCGATCGATTTCATTCCACTCTTGGCATTGGGATATGTCGCGAGTTTTTGCACCAAGCTTTCTGATACTTGTGGAACTGAGATTGGTAAGGCTTACGGGCAGAGAACTTTCTTAATTACGACATTAAAACCCGTCCCCCGTGGAACAGAAGGCGCGGTGAGTTTGGAAGGCACGATCTCAGGAGTTGTGGGATCGGTTGCGATCGCAATCGTCGGCTGGTCGCTAGGATTAATCAGTCCGATTGGCATTGGAATTTGTGCGATCGCGGCTTTTGTAGCCACGACGATTGAAAGTTTGATCGGAGCGACGATCGAGGATAAAGTCCCATTTCTAACGCATGATGTCGTAAATATTTTGAATACATTGATTGGGGCGATTGTTGCGATCGCGATCGGATTGCTCCTGCCTCGCTAAACTGACCGATCCTTAGCACTAGCTTAACGTCGTCAATACCTCTGATTTTTCGGAATGGGTTAGGATTGCAAGATTTTATGTGCCATAGGTGCGACCTTTCCAGGCTCCGCCTTTACCTTGCCAATGTTGGAGTGCAGAGTCGATCGTCATTAAGGTATACAGAAACGCGATCGCAGGCAAACAAAAGGCAGACCAAGCGGGACAGCGATAAAATCGCACGATCGGAAAATAAGCGATCGACATCAACACATACGTCACTAACCCGATCCAATTCAGCACAAGAATCGGTGCAAGGTAAACCAAACCCATTCCCAGCACCGATCCAACCAGCAAGATTGGCGAATAGTTCAATTGGGTATAAGCCGTTCGAGCGACCATTTTCCAAATCGTATCGAGCGAATCGTAAGGACGAAGGCTAATTGTCGATCGCGTGAGTCCGAGCCAAATCCGCCTCGTTCCACTTGCCTTAATCGCATCTGCCAAAGCGCAATCATCAATTAACGCCTGCCGAATTGCATACATTCCACCAATTCGCTCCAACGCCTCGCGTCGAATCAAACTACAGCCTCCTGCCGCTGCCGCTAGCGTTCGAGCCGGATCATTCGCCCAGCGAAACGGATACAACTTGGCAAAAAAGAACACAAACGCTGGAATTAATAGCTTTTCCCAAATACTCACACAGCGCAAGCGCACCATCAGAGAAACTAACTCTCGATCGTCTGCCATCGCCCAACTCACTAAATCCCGCACATTCCCTGAATCATGTTGAATATCTGCGTCCGTCAGCAAAATGTAGTCCGGCTTTAGCTCTATTGCTCGTTCAATTCCCTGCTGCACCGCCCAAAGCTTCCCTGTCCAGCCACTCAGCAAAGGCTGAGCTGGAATGATCTGCAACCGAGCAGATTGATTGCATTCTTCAGCCGTCGATCGCGCAATTTCTGCCGTGCCATCTGTACTGTGATCATCGACGAGAAAAATCGTGAGAGAGCCTGAAAAATCCTGTGTCAAAAGCGATCGTAACGTCAGCGGCAGCATATCCGCCTCATTGCGCGCTGGAATCACCACACAAACCGACGCATTCTGAATTTCACCTGTTGGCAACCGCTGATCCATCTGCCAAAACTGACCTCTGAACGCTAGCAAATAGACCCAAATCAAGAAACTCACGATCGAAATCCCAAGAACGATATCAGACATGTCAAGCTCACCATGAAGGCACGAATTTTAGCGGAGCGCTGGAAATGGCATTTCTTCGCGTCGATGAAAACGTTACCTTAAATTCCCAATACATCGTCAAGGTAAAGTGGAAATTCAAGAGGATTTACTCTAGAACAAAAAACAAGATCAGTGCAATCAGCACAGTCTGGCAGAGAAGCCGATGCAGATGATAAGGTTTGGGTTGGTGTGAGGAGTATCTAAGATGTCAGCGCTAGAAAATGCGATCGAAGCCAGTCAGCAATATCTACTGTCGTTACAAAAACCAGAAGGCTATTGGTGGGCAGAACTCGAATCGAATGTGACCATCACCGCAGAAACGATTCTGCTGCATAAGATTTGGGGCACCGATCAAGAGCGACCATTGCAGAAAGCTGAGCAATACTTGCGATCGCAACAACGAGAACATGGAGGCTGGGAACTGTATTACGGCGACGGCGGCGATCTCAGTACCACCGTTGAGACGTACATGGCACTCCGGTTATTAGAAGTTCCGGCAACTGATTCCGCTTTGATCAAGGCAAAAGAATTTATCCTGGCACGCGGCGGAATTAGCAAAACTCGCATTTTCACGAAATTCCATTTAGCGTTGATTGGATGCTACGACTGGCGAGGCATTCCCTCCATTCCAGCTTGGATTATGCTGCTGCCATCACTGAAAATTGAGGTTCCAAATCCGTTTGGATCGGAGCCGCTATTTTCGGGGCATACGTTCAGTATCTACGAGATGTCTAGCTGGGCGCGGGGCAGTACTGTACCCCTATTGATCGCGTTTGATCGTAAGCCTGTATTCATCACAAATCCAACCATCACGCTCGATGAGCTTTACGTTGAAGGCGTGCACAACGTCAAATATGAATTGCCCAGAAAATCAGATTGGACAGATTTATTTCTCGATCTCGATCGAGCTTTCAAATTTGCAGAAGATTGGAATCTTGTCCCACTACGAGAAGAAGGAATTAAAGCTGCCGAAAAATGGGTACTTGAACGGCAAGAAGCAACCGGAGACTGGGGCGGAATTATTCCCGCGATGCTCAATTCTCTGATTGCATTACGGTGCTTAGGATATGACGTCAATGATCCCTACGTGGTCAGAGGCATGAATGCGATCGATCATTTTGCGATCGAAGAAGAGAATAGCTATCGAATTCAGCCTTGTGTTTCTCCGGTTTGGGACACTGGATTAGTTGTACGATCTCTGATCGAATCTGGGGTAGCTCCAGATGATCCAACACTGGTCAAAGCAGGAGAATGGTTGCTCGAAAAACAAATTCTCAGTTACGGAGATTGGGCGGTTAAAAACACTCAAGGCAAGCCCGGAGCCTGGGCGTTTGAATTTGAGAATCGATTCTACCCAGACGTAGACGATTCGGCTGTTGTGGTGATGGCACTCGACTTGATCCACATGCCGAATCAAGGTTTAAAGCGACAAGCGATCGCTCGTTGCGTCGAGTGGATCAGCACAATGCAGTGTAAACCGGGGGGCTGGGCGGCTTTTGATCTCGATAACGATCAAGACTGGATCAATGAGGTTCCTTATGGCGATCTCAGAGCAATGATTGATCCGAACACTGCTGATGTGACTGCGAGAGTGCTGGAAATGTTGGGGCAGATTGAGCCAGAGTTAGGAGTTGCCATTACTCCAGAAAAGCTCGATCGTGCTCTGCGCTATCTCACCCTCGAACAAGAAAAAGATGGCTCGTGGTTTGGACGTTGGGGCGTGAACTATCTCTATGGAACCAGTGGTGTTTTAGCTGCCCTCGCAAAAGTTGCTCCGAATACGCATTGGCGAAGTATTCAGCGCGGTGCTAATTGGATTGTGAGTGTTCAGAATCCCGATGGAGGTTGGGGCGAAACTTGCGAAAGTTATAAGAATCCAGCGCTAAAAGGACAAGGAGCGAGTACTGCCTCTCAAACCGCTTGGGCATTAATTGGATTACTTGCAGCAGGCGATGGAACAGGCGACTATGAATGGGAAGCGATCGATAAGGGAGTCGCTTATCTAATTAGCACTCAGCAAGATGGAGCCTGGAATGAAGATTGGTTCACAGGCACTGGATTTCCGGGTCATTTCTACCTGAAATATCATCTCTATCAGCAGCACTTCCCCTTAACAGCTCTCGGTCGCTATCAGACCAGTTTAAAACAGCGATCGAGTTTGAAAGTACCGCTGAATCTGAAAGTTAAAGAAGTGGATACAGTTCAAGCTGGAGGACAAGAGCTATAGCGATTCTGTTTGAGTTGTGAATGCGTGGAAAAGAGTGGGGAGTAGGGAACGCTCTGAGTTAGGTTTTCCCCATTCCCCATCTCCTCAAGAATTCGGATCTTTCTCAAACCGAACAATATCGTCCTCACCCAAATACTCCCCATTCTGCACCTCGATCATCACGAGCGGAATCACTCCCGGATTATCCACCCGATGTGGCGTTGCCATTGGGACATAAGTGGATTGTTTCTGCATTAATACCTTCTCTTCTCCACCACAGATCACTCGGGCTGTCCCAGACACGACAATCCAATGTTCACTGCGATGGTAATGCATCTGAGTACTAATATGTGCTCCCGGCTTAATCTCAATTCGATTAATTCGATATCGCTTCGATTCTTCTAAAACCGTCACCGTTCCCCAAGCCCGAATCTCTGTTACCTCTGCCGGGCTAGCTGTTTCTTCAGTTTTCATAGCAGAAACTTCAGTTACTCCACTCTCCATCATGCAAGAAAATCCTCCTAAATCCGAATGAATTAGAAATCAAAGTAAATGTATTGCGTACCTGCTTCTGGAGCAAGTTGCCATACCACGTACCAACACAGGGGAACTAGCAAAAGCTTCAAATGCCAAGTTAAATTCAACTTCAAGCTGCGCTGTAACAGATAAGCGAAGACCATGATCAACGCGATCGCGCTCAAGATCATGACAATCTGAGGCGGATTCAACCCAACTGCTTCTGTATAAACTTTTTGAGCATATTGTACATCCGCCGAATAGCCCCAAAGTCGCTCTACCACCTTCAACGCAGAATCGACATTCGGCAACCGGAAAAAGATCCACGAAATGAAGACCAACGATTGAGTCAACGCCCAAGCGACTAACATCCCAGGCAAACTTGACCAAGCTGCTGAAATCCAGGTGAATTGTTTTGCGATCGCGACATTCAATCGGTGGATGGCGAGTCCAATTCCATGAATCACACCCCACGCCAAAAATCCCCACGCTGCTCCGTGCCAAATTCCCGCGATCGTCATCACAATCAGCAAATTCAAACAAGTCCGAAACAATCCGCGCCGCGATCCACCCAAGGGAAAATAAAGGTAATTGCGCAACCAATCGCCCAAGGTCATGTGCCAACGTCGCCAAAAATCAGCCAGGCTTGTCGTCAGATAAGGAAAATTAAAATTCTCTGGAAGTTTGATCCCGAGGAGCAATGCACTTCCGCGTGCTACATCCACGTAGCCACTAAAATCGAGATAAAGCTGGAACCCATACGCAATAATTGCTAACCACAGATCTGCACTTCCTGCGCGTTGAATATTGTCAAAACTTAAATTGACGAGGACATTTAAGCGATCTGCCACTAATCCTTTCTTAATCGCTCCACAGGCAATTAGCCAAAGCCCTTCTGTAATTTGCGGCATTTGAGGTGCTTGAACTGCCTGGATCTGTCCGACAAACGGGTGATAGCGCGTAATCGGGCCAGAAATCAACTTGGCAAAAAACAGCTTATAGGCTGCAAAATCGAGAAACCCTTGAGCCGCAGGCGCTCCCCGATACACATCGACTAAATACGCAATACATTCAAAACAGAAAAAGCTCAGCCCAAAAGGTGCAATGAGGTGAATATCTGTCCAGTTTGCAGTTTGTTGAATCGTTGGAATATCTAAGATTTCTCCGATCGTTCCAAACACAAACGGCACATACTTAAATCCTACGAGCAACAGGACATTGAGAAAAATCCCCGCGCACAGCACGCGCAACCGTCGCTGATTCCAGTCAGCTTGAGCAAACTGCCAATCTTCAATTCGCCAATCTGGCGGCACTCCCATCGCCCTCCCTAGCCAATAGTTAATCACTGTCGCGACCAGCAACAGCGGAATATACTGGGCTTGAAGTGACGCATAAAACACTAAACTGGCGAGAAAGATTAACCAAGATCTCAACCAGGTTGAACGTGCCGACCAGTACACTCCGATCACACAAAGCAAGAAAATGGCGTACAGGGGCGAGAGAAATTGCATAGACGACTAGCGCGGAAAAAAGAACTCGATCGCGTCTAGTGTACTGTCAAACCTGTAGTTCAAAGCAAGAAAAAAGCAGCTGAATCGCTGCTCTTAAAGATATCAAGGGTGATCTAAAAACATCAAACCAACGATGCAGAAGTATATCTCAGGACTCCAGCCCACACTGGTATCTATAAGTGTGTGTCCATTGAAGCGATCACGATCGCTTCAATGGACACTCCAACAACCGTCCCTCGTTTCCCGAAGATCTCGCTAACTCCTGACCATAATAGGCTTAGCGTTTAACTGTCCCTATGCCCTGCAACTCAATTTGAGTTCGGGGCAGTTTTGTTTTAAGGCAATTTTGCTTTAAACAGGGGTTTAAGCCGTTGCCTGAATCTGATCAGACAACCTAGGCGAGAGAATCTCTGTCCGTACGGCTGCTAAACAGCCTCTACAGCCGCATTTGTAGCTCAACAGAGCTGCTCCACCCGGATTCGGCGACGTGCTCGCCGTTACACTGGCAAGATTGGGCAGCGCATAAGGTTGAATTGCGCCAAAATTCACGCTCCATCCCAAATCGCGTAACGCTCCCAAAGTTAGGCTGCTCATTGGCATTGCGACTCCCGGAGATTCCGCAAACGGAGTCATCAACTCGATATCAAACCGCCGCTCATCCCAGTGGAAAAAGACCTGTGGCTCGATCGGAACCGCAGTTGCAGTGCCCGTGCCTAACAAATCGCCATAGGCTGCTCCTGCATAACTGTTGGCGCGATACGTGGCACTGGTGCGATCGATCCAAGTCTGACCTGCTCTAACCCGCGTTCCGTCTGAGTAGGCAAATTCAAGCGGCTCCCAAATTGTCCCAAATCCGAAGACGTGAGCCAACTCATGAATCATGATGTCGCGTAAATAAATCGGATTTGCATTGAATTCAGCAATCTTCCGAGTATTGAGCGTACTCGCGCCGCGGGTAATCACGAGATTATTTGCTGAGTCTAGCGTGAGCGTTGGTCCGGATAATGCCAATGTGCCAGTATCAGCAGTGCCATCTTGGGCAACAAGATTTTCACCCGTTAATGCAATGTCTAACGTATTCGATCGCGTAATGCCTGTGCGATTGAGAATCACTCCTTCCCAGAACCTTGCTGCTTGATTAATTGCATCACGTGCAGCGGAATTTAATCCAGCTAGAGAATCGGCGAACGTCAGCGCAATCCGAAACTGCTGATCATCACTAGCAGCAGCCGTAAAATTACTCGAAACGGTGTAATTCGCTGCTTGATTTCGGTAGCTTAGAACTTCTACAAGGTAAGTCCCAGGATTGATAAATCGACGAATCGATTCTGCCGCTGTGCCGCGTTCCCATTGCCAAGCGAGAATTTCGCCGCTATCGATCACGCCATTGCTATTTACATCCTGAATCAACCGGATATCTGAATCGCCCGTGAGTCCCGTCAAACTCGCGGTGAAGATTCCAGATTGACCAATCGTGAAGCGGTAAAAATCGCTCGTGTTGCCAGCATCGACGCGATCGCTGCGCGAAAAGATTGGAGCTTGATTCTCGGCGGTCGCAATTGTTCCGCCACTGGTCAGTGTGCCTGTGCGTGACGTTGAAGTTGTCGGCGTGACCAAGAGCGAAGCAGAGCGCTCGAGAGTCGAGGTCGGTTGCCAATCTAGATTCGGTTCTGTGAAGACGGTTGTGGCATCGGCTACACTGCCATTTCTGACAAACCAACCTAATAATTCTCCAGTTGATGAATTGCGCCAGAGTAAATCGGTTGTTCCATCCCCATTGAGATCCGTTCTACTCAGCGATTGCCAATCAGAACTGAGCGATCGTCCTGCTGTGGTTTGAACGCGCTGTATGCCGTTGTAGAGCCAAAACTGCGTCTCCCCGGTTGTCTCATTCCGCCAGACCAAATCCGAAAAGCGATCGCCGTTAAAATCTCCAATGCCCGCAATTTTCCAATCCAAGCTAGGCGCAGGATCAAGATACAATCCCTGGGCGAAAACCCCATTGTTGAGGGTCCAGACTGCGGTTTGTCCGGTATTGAGGTCATACCAAATTAGATCCGGAGAGCGATCGAGATTCAGATCAGTAATGCCCTGAATTCGCCAGCCCCCTGGTCCCGTTGAAGCGATCCCTGTTTTCTGTGCGATCGCTGTATTATTCAACAGCCAAAGTGAAGTTTCTCCACTCTCAGTATTCTGCCAGAGAATATCAACGGAGCCGTCATTATTAAAGTCAGCTAATCCTGCAACACGCGAATTGAGGTCAATGACGGGATCTAGTGCGATCGTCTGAGCAGTGCCATTCTCCAACTGCCAGATTCGCATTGCTCCCGTGCGAAAATTCCGCCACAGGAGATCTTGTTGCCCATCTCGATTGAAGTCTGCGATTCCTGCAACTTGCCAATTCGCATCGGCTTCAGTCGGTAAATCATTCCGCACGACTGGGCTTGAACTTGTGATCGACCAAATCTGATTTGCGCCTGTTGTCACATTGCGTGCCAGCAGATTAGTTGTCACTGTAGTGTTAAAACTGCTAGCTCTCGCGTAGATGGATCGAGTCGCTCGGCTCGATAATATCCTTTCTAGAATAGAATCTGAACCAAGGATCATTGCCTCTGTACTCAAAGAACGATCGAGACTCATTGTTGTCCCTCCCGCTGCTGAGAGTTTCCACACGAAATTTTGCCCCAACCCGGGTAGACGAACCGCTCGAACACTTTAGCCACCGTATTTCTCAACCCTCAAATAGGCTTTGAGCAAGATCGCCTCTACGTGCGATCGCGCTTAAAATTTACTCGTCTCTGACAAGCTCAATCCTGAGTGGTAGATTTCCTGAACCCTGGCGACTATTTTATGGGGAAAGCTCCGAGATTAAACGGTCGGTTTCATCAAGCTTTCACAAAGTAAATGCAAAGCGTACGTAAAGTTACAGCAGTCTCAAGATAAATGGATATCTATACGGTTGTTCAGGTCGCTCAATCACCTTGACGATCGCCAAAATCGGAAACAGCCAACTACAGATCAAAAGTCCAATGCCGATAACCATCGCAATCGGGATACCAATAACGGTGGCAGCGAGCAAGCCTGCTAAAATCCCATATGCGTATAAATTGATATGAAAATTCAGTGCTTCACGGGCATTGTCTTTAATGACCCAGTCGTCCGTGATCAGCAAAATTGCGATAGGAATCCCGATGGAAACGAGGGTGGCACTAAAGAAAATTGATCCGTGACACAGTGCGGAGAGAAGTTTTTGTTGTCCGATGGATTGCATGAGGAGAATCAAACTCGATGCTTTTGAATCTAGCGACAATCCCACCGAATTTGCTGTTAGCTTTAAGATATCGTTATGAATTGGGATTGCCCGCACTCTAACTCTGAGCCACTAGCATGTCGATCGAACTTCAGTCCGAATTGCAGGAAGCCGTAGAACGGCGACGAAATTTTGCGATTATTTCTCACCCCGACGCTGGGAAAACGACGCTGACCGAAAAGCTGTTGCTGTATGGAGGTGCGATTCATGAAGCGGGTGCGGTGAAGGCTCGTCGTGCCCAACGTCATGCGACTTCAGACTGGATGGCGATGGAGCAACAACGGGGTATTTCGATCACCTCAACTGTGCTGCAATTTGAATATCAGCAGTGTCAGATCAATCTGCTCGATACGCCAGGGCACCAAGATTTTAGTGAAGACACGTATCGCACCTTAGCGGCGGCGGACAATGCCGTGATGTTGATCGACGCAGCTAAAGGTCTAGAACCGCAGACGCGCAAGTTGTTTGAAGTCTGTCGCATGCGATCGCTGCCGATCTTTACCTTTGTCAATAAGCTCGATCGTCCGGGTCGGAGTCCGATTGAACTGATGGACGAAATCGAGCAAGAACTGGGGATGCAAACCTATGCTGTGAATTACCCAATCGGCATGGGCGATCAATTTAAAGGAGTATTCGATCGGCGATCGCGCAAGATTCATTTATTCGAGCGCAGCAAACATGGGAGCCGTGAAGCGGTCGATACTGTTATCGATTTGGGCGATCCGAATATTGAGGATCTGCTAGAGAAAGATCTGTATTACCAATTCAAAGACGAACTGGAATTAGTCGAAGAAATTGGGTCTGAATTTGACCTAGAAGCAATTCACAAAGGGCAAATGACGCCGCTCTTTTTCGGAAGTGCCATGACGAATTTTGGGGTTGAACTATTCTTGAATTCGTTCTTAGATTACGCTTTGAAGCCCGGTGGACATACGAGCACAAAAGGTGAAATTGAACCCACTTATCCGGAGTTCTCGGGTTTTGTCTTCAAGCTGCAAGCGAATATGGACCCGAAACACCGAGATCGCGTTGCCTTTGTGCGAGTCTGTTCGGGCAAGTTTGAAAAAGATATGGTCGTCAGCCATGCTCGAACTGGAAAAACTGTGCGATTGTCTCGTCCTCAAAAGCTATTTGCTCAAGATCGAGAAGTCATTGAAGAGGCATATCCAGGTGATGTGATTGGTTTAAATAATCCCGGCGTTTTCGCGATCGGTGACACGATTTACAACGGTCAAAAGCTCGAATACGAAGGGATTCCTTGCTTTTCGCCAGAATTATTTGCGTATTTGAGAAATCCCAACCCGTCGAAGTTCAAGCAATTCCGCAAAGGAGTGTCAGAACTCCGGGAAGAAGGAGCCGTTCAGATCATGTATTCAGCCGATGAAGCAAAACGAGATCCCATTCTCGCAGCCGTCGGACAGCTTCAAATGGAAGTCGTGCAATTCAGATTGCAGAATGAATACGGCGTGGAGACAACGGTTGAATATTTGCCCTACACGGTTGCTCGCTGGGTAGAGGGTGGCTGGGAAGCGCTCGAAAAAGTCGGGCGAATTTTCAATACGGTCACGGTGAAGGACAGTTGGCAGCGTCCTGTGTTGCTTTTCCGCAATGAGTGGAATTGTCAGCAATTGCAAGGTGATCATCCGGAATTGAAATTGAGTGCGATCGCGCCTGTGGTGTCGGGGCAGCAACCTGTGGAGATTTAGTAGGGAGTAGGAAGGGGGGGGAATGTTCCCTACTCCCCACTCTCCACCCCTTCATCTGACTAAGCCACGAGCCGAAATTTAAATTTTTACCTGGGTACTCTAAGAACGCTGTATTTTAGGGAATCCTACTATGTCTTCTTTTCCGGAATCGGCTTCTCGTTTAGAAGGGCTAGAAGCAGGATTGGCAGCGCTTCAGAGCGAAAATTACCCAGGCGCGATCGCGCAACTTTCAGAATTTCTGGCATCTGCATCGGATCTCGATCAACCTGATGCGTTAAAGGCGCGAATTGGCATCATTCGAGCCAAAATCCAGAGTGGACAGACCGAAAGCGCGATCGCACTCTGTCAAGAACTCCAGCACAGCCAGAACGAACAAGCACGGGCTTGGGCAACTCAAACGATCGCTAAACTCACGCCTGTCGAAACAGGATTTGTTCCGATCGAGCCGAAACAGAAAACGCGGCGAAAACGAGTGCAGCAAGCTCAGCCGATTCAGCAAGTTCAGCCGATTCAGGAAACCCAGGAATCTAGCAGCGCATCGTCTCAAGCCGCGCTGGCTCAACCCGAAAAAACTCAGCATGTTTGGCAAAATGCCGGACGCGCACAACGCTGGCAACCCTTGCGCCGCCTGAATCCTGCTCGTCTGCAATGGGCAGAAATGGGCACAGTCGTGATGCTTTTTCTCACACTCTACGGGGTCTGGTCAGCCGCGATCGCAGCGTCTTGGTTTTGGTTTCGGGTGCAGCGATGGTTAAATCTGAGTCCACTCATTCCAGAGGGCGAAGTTCCTGCACTAGGCTTAGGTTTGAGTCTCGTCATTGCCTTCATTGCCTCCCCGTGGATTTTAGATGCGATTCTGAAGCAGTTTTATGGACTCAAGCCTCTGTCTACTGCTGCACTGACTCGTTATAGTGCGGAATCTTACCGATTACTTCAACGCTTTTCTCAACAGCAAAAAGTTCCGATGCCAAAACTCGGGATTTTGCCAACTCAAGCGCCAATCTCTTTTACTTATGGCTGTTTTCGTAAATTCGCTCGAATTGTCGTGAGTCAAGGATTATTCGACAGTTTAACTGAAGAAGAAATTGCTGCAATTTATGGATATGAATTAGGTCATATTGCTCAATGGGATTTTATCTGGATGTCGCTGATTGCAGTTGCGCTACAAATTCCTTACATCTTGTATCAACAGTGCGCGATCGCGAGCGATTCACTGAAAGCTATTCGGATTCAAAATGCTTTTTCAACTAAATTGTTTCAAGTTTTAAGTGCGGTAGCTTCGATCATTTCTGCACTTTCATATGGATTCTTTTCGCTTTTTCGTTACTCAGGATTGTGGCTATCTAGACAACGAATTGTCTATAGCGATCGCCAAGCTTGCAATTTAACGGGCAATCCAAATGCATTAGCTCGCGCCCTAGTCAAAATTGCGATCGCGACTGACGAAACAATTCAGCACGAAAAGCGAACTCCTGCTGTGCTAGAAAGCTTTGAGTTACTTAGTCCAATCAGCTATCGCAGCGCTACTACACTCGCCAGCTTATTCAAGCATCTTCCGATCTCTACCCTATTTCAATGGGAACAAGCGAATCGAAATCGCATTGAACTTATGCTGAATCAGTCCCATTCGCTCTTGGGAATTCGCCTCAATCAACTCATGAATTATTGTCAGGAATGGCACATCACACCCGAGTTTGAAATTGATTCTTCTGTCGTCGAGAATCGCAAGCGAAATCTTGTTGAGCTTGCACCTTGGTTAGGACTGATGCTCGGCAATGTGATCGCACTACTCTTATGGAGTATTGCTTATCTCCTCCATAGCCGTGGCATTTATCAACTCAATTGGCTTGCGAGTGACTATAGCTTATTTACTGCCTTTTCACTCATCGGCTTCGGTCTAGGAATGCTAGTGCGATTTAATCGATTTTTTCCTGAATCTCAGACCGAACAAACTCATCTCATTCGCTTTCTGACTCAGCCAACGCTCACTCCAATTGATAGCCCGAAAATTCGTCTTGAAGGAAGATTAATCGGGCGTACTGGCACTCGCAATCAACTTGGACAAGATCTAATTTTGCAAACTGAATCCGGTTTAATTCCCTTGAATTACTGCTCGCAATTTGGCGCGATCGGCAATCTCTTCTATCGGTTTCCAATCGGACAACCTGTAGTTGTGACGGGCTGGCTGCGTCGGAATGCCACGCCTTCGGTTGACGTTGAAACACTGCATAGTCGATCGCTCTTGCGAAGCGGGCATCAAACTTGGTCAGTTGCGATCGCGATGGCTACGATTCTACTTGGACTGCTGCAAATTCTGTAAAGAATTGTTGCAATTCCCCGACAAAACTGTTACATTTCGTAGCAAGGAGTTCAACTCGCCGAATGTGGCTAGGTCGAATGCAAAATCGACCCTTCAAACTCTCGGTAACAGGTTTTCTCCTCCCAACACAGCAAGCTGAACCAGTCGATCGTTTCAATCGGCTGGTTTTTAATATGGAGCAGTCCGGCACAATCTACCAAGAAGGCATAGAACTCAAGAGGGAAATTGCAGCATCTACTCGAATCTGACAGACGAGCATGATACCTTTAAGAGTGGCGCATCTCCTGAAGGGACACAGTAACCTTGTTACTGATCCTGTAATCCTCTAGTGATCACTAAGTCTACTGAGTGCGATCGGTTATTCCTAAACTTTCCGGGTTCAGTTTGAATCCCATCGGAAGAGGTTTTCGGTAAGATCGTAACTTGCGGCAAAGTTGGCTGCGGGAGGTAACGGAAATGTCATTCAGCCGTATCCTTCGCCCATCACGGCAGAGTGTTAGTTTAGATGAATGTTGCCCTAGCGCTCTCTTAATTCGGATTCCAAGTCTGGAGGTGTCTCGATATGTCAGTTCGTTTATATGTGGGTAATTTACCCGAAGATTTAAGCCGTCAAGACCTCGAAGCTGCATTTGCGGATGCAGGGGAAGGCGTTACGGCAAAGCTGATCACCGATCGTAAAACGGGTAAATGTCGTGGCTTCGGCTTCGTCACCGTCAAAACTGATGAGTTGGCAGATCAATTCATCGAGAAATACAACGGAGTCAGCATCAAAGACAACGCGATCAAGATTGAGAAAGCGTTGCCTCGTACCAAAGATAAGGCAGATGAACCTGAAGCAGCAGCTTCAAATGCTGGTGGATCTTCGGCAAAACGCAGTAAAGGCGGCAATAACAATAACAAAGCTCGCCGTTCGACGACTCCTGCTGGCGATTCGGATTCGGTTCAACCTGATCCACGTTGGGCACAAGAGTTGGAAAAACTCAAACAGATGTTGGCGACTCAAGCTACCAACTCTTAAGTCAGTGACGCTGATCCAGGATTAGCGTCATTTCTTCTTGCGTTTCAATCGCTTCTGGGCGGGAATTCTAAAGCCTGTATTGGTTTGGTTTTAGCTTGAAATGAAGCGTTTGAACGATCGTGCATTTAACCTCCTCCAGACCGAAATTCGTCGGTGTCTTGGTGCTAATGGGATTGGGCAAGTTCAAGCTGAACTTGCCCTTCGTCGTTTGGAAAAGCTGCGCCAACAAACTGGCAGTCCTGTGATGGAATCAGAGTTACAAGCTGCGATCAGTGATTTGATTCCTCAAGCGAATCCGAAAGTTTTCTCTCAAGCAGCCAAGATTAATCGTCCTGCCTCTAAATTTTGGGCGAGACTGAAGTTTGGAACGGCGTTGCTCGTATTGGGTGCAGGGACGGTCGGCGTTGCCAATTTACCGATTCCGGGGATTCGGAACGTCGTTTTGAAAGAGGCTCCGTTTTTACTAGCGCCGACTCACATGTCGATGCATCATCACTATCGAAGCGCGATCGCGCTCATCGAGCAGGCAGATCAACTGGTAAACCAAGCCACTGCGTTTGAAGATCACGAATTCGGGGCTGAAAAAGTCAAAGCTGCACAGACGCATTTAGATCAATTGCCAGTTTCCCTGCTAGAAGATCCGGAGGATTACTGTAATGCGGCAGGATGTAGTTTTACGACGGATGAGTTTCGAGTAGCCCGTCAAACGGTCGCTCGCATGGAGGCAAAGCTATTTCAGGAGAAGAATGCTCAGACTCGGTTTGAGCAGAGTAATCAGAGGTTAGCTGAGTCGATTCGGATGATCGATAATGGCGCGTTAGGCAACGATCGAGCCAGAGCCTTAGCAGATTGGCGATCAGCAATCGATGCATTAGATCAATTGCCGAAAACGACTTTGGCAGGTCGGCTAGCTCAAAATAAAATCACCGCGCTGGAACGGGATTTTCGGGCGATTGTGGGATCAAATCCAAAGAATTGAATTCCAATTCATTGCGTTGACTTTGGAATGTTTGAGGAATTTCAGGAGTTAAAGCCGCCTCGAAGCGAAATTACCCGTATACGACGATTGTAACTCGTTGGTCAACGAAAATCTTCGATCGTGGATCAATCTTCGCCCTAAAAATCAGATTCGTCTTCGGGTAAAACATCATCGCTGCCCCCGAAATTTCCTAAAAAACTTACAAAATATTACACAGTTAAACCTTCCACCGTTCGACTCAGGAAGGTTTTCTAGTGGTATAGACTCCCTGCCGATGAGGATTTGTGGAATCGATCGTAGCGTAAAAGCCTTGAGTTGATTTCCGACTTTTATTCCTGGGAATACTACTTCTATCCCGGTAACAGCTTCGCCGTCGATCATCTTTAGGTTACTACTATGTCTTCCCAATCCCCCTGGACGCTTGCTTCTTTGAATTTTCTGGGCGTACTGACTTTGGCAGGTTTAAGCTTCCAAGATATTGCTCTGGCAAATGTACCGGATAGCCTTGCCGTTTACGTTGGTAACGTAGCATCCCGCCCTAGAAATCTTGAAAAGCTTAAAGCTGAGATTCCTGCTGAAGGTTCGACCGAATCCAAATCTTCGACTGCACCTTCAACTACATCTTCGACTGAATCCGAAACTACATCTTCAACTACATCCTCATCAGAATTGTCGGCTCCTGAAGTGCTCCCTGCACCCAAGCTTCCAGAGCTAGAATCGACCGAAACTGCAACTGCAACTTTCCGAGTCGATCGCTTTGACATCACAGGCAGCACAATCTTCAAACCCGAAGATTTCCAATCCGCAACAGCTCCTTATGTCGGGCGAGATCTTACCTTTACGGATCTGCTCCAAGCACGAGCAGCCATCACCAAGCTCTATACGGATCGCGGATACACTACCACTGGCGCATTGATCGAACCCCAAACAATGGAAGACGGGGTTGTCAAGGTTCAAGTTGTGGAAGGGACGCTCGAAGATGTCAAAGTCAATGGAAACCACCGATTAAACGCAGACTACATTCGCAAGCGAATTCAGCTTGGTGCAGGTGCGCCGCTTAATGTTGCTCGCTTGCTCGAAAATCTTCAGCAGCTTCGTCTCGATCCACGAATCAGTAACGTTTCTGCGGATTTACAATCGGGAGTTCGCCCGGGCACAAACTTACTGCAAGTAGATGTCCAAGAGGCAGATAGTTTTAGCGTTAGCACTTCATTTGATAATGGTCGCTCTCCTAGTGTTGGCAGTTTCCGCCGTAAGTTAGAACTGCGAGAAGGTAATCTACTAGGTTTCGGTGATGCGCTGACGTTTGGCTACTCTAATACGCGAGGCAGTAATACGATCGATTTAAACTATACAGTCCCAGTCAATGCCCGGAATGGGGCACTCTGGTTTAGCTATGGCTCCGGTCGTAACAATGTGATTGAAGAACCTTTTAGTGTTCTTGATATTCAATCAAAATCGCGATATTACGAATTTGGGTTTCGTCAACCGTTGCTTCAACGTCCTACTAAAGATTTAGCGATCGGATTGGTTTTCTCTCGTCAAGAAAGCCAAACAGAACTCGGGTTAGATGGCATCGGTGGCTTTCCACTGTCTCCGGGTGCAGACTCAGAGGGACGCACGAAAGTTTCTGCACTGCGATTTTTCCAGGAGTATACACAGCGGAGTACGCAGCATGTATTTGCGTTGCGATCGCAGTTTAGCTTAGGACTCAACTGGCTGAATGCGACCGTGAACGAGAACGCTCCTGATAGTCGCTTCTTTTCTTGGCGGGGGCAAGGTCAATGGCTGAGACAAGTTGCACCTGAAACCTTGTTCTTAGTTCGGGGTGATGTGCAACTTTCGGGCGATTCGATGCTGCCGCTGGAGCAGTTTGGCTTGGGTGGGCAAATGACGGTGCGCGGCTTCCGTCAAGATGCACTGTTAACGGATAGTGGGGCATTGTTGTCGGCTGAGTTTCGGTTTCCGATTGCCCGATCGCGTAATCTCGGAACTTTCCAACTGGCTCCTTTCATTGATTTAGGCACAGGCTGGAACATTGGCAGCGCAAATCCTGAATCCAATACGCTCTTAGGTGCAGGGCTAGGATTGATTTGGCGACAGAGCGATCGTATGTCGGTTCGACTGGATTGGGGGATTCCAATTACGTCTTCTGGGGGCGATAAGCGATCGCTACAAGAGAAAGGACTCTACTTCTCAGTTAACTATACTCCGTTCTAATTTGCCTCAAAGCCTAATCTCTGAAGATTAGGCTTTTTTTACAGCGGTTTCTAAATGAATAAGCCACAATGAGCGAACCAAGCGATTGCATCCTCCTCCGAGATTTTTTCAGTCACAATCTCAGTCAAAGCTTGATTGAGAGCTTCCAAAGATCGGGCTTTAGCAGAGCGTAGTAACTGCTTGAGTTTCGACCAACACCACTCAATCGGAGATAAGTCTGGAGAATAAGGTGGCAGGAAGACAAGTTGTGCGCCAGCAGATTCAATCGCTTGCCGAACTCGTTGAGCATGATGCACAGGAAGATTATCCATGACCACAATTGCTCCGACCCAAAGTTGCGGGATCAACACTTCGAGCAAGTAGACGACAAAGACCTCGGTATTGACACTACCCAGAATCGTCATTGTCGCAATGAGTCCTTCTAGTCCAATGGCACCAGTCAACGAGATGTTTTGTCCAACATTGCGTGGACGGACATCATGCACTCGCTCTCCCTTCGCAGCACGACCATTCATTTGGGTCATGCCCAAATGAATGCCTGCTTCATCGACAAAGACCAGATTGCGAAGGTCAATGCTGAAGCTCCAATGTCGGAATGCAAAACGTAGCGCTTGCACTCGCTTTGTTTCGGCTTCAGTTGCCCTAAATGTTTTTTTTGACGCTCAGGTTCATCTGCTCCAGCACTCGCCACATCGTCGAGATGCCGACTTGAACAGCACATTCTTGTTCGAGTCGCTCACACAATTCCCACAACACAAGGTCAGGTTGCTGTTTCAACCAGTCGGCAATCAGGGCTTGCTCCTTCACACCGATTTTTGCGACGGCTCCACCCCCATGCGGTTTAGGTTGCACCGTCTTCTGCTCTCGGTAGTGGCGCATCAAGTCTCGCACAAACGACAAGCTGACCTTGAACCGTTTTGCCAGTTGGCGTTGACTTCCTTCTTTCGCCTCGTAAGCATCCAGAATGCGTTGGCGTAAATCGACCGAGTAGGCAGCAGGCATTGCTCATTCCTCATGACTGCTGCTAAGGTGCCCATTCTGTGGCAGACCCAATCAGAAACCGCTGTAAGTGAATCGCTGTTTGCAGATATACAACTGAGAACGCCTCTATCACCATTAGGGAGTAGAGGCGTTTAGCAAAGAAGTCAAGACTTATACTTCGCAAATTTAGAAGAGTTCAGCTTTGAATTTCTCATTGATTCGATCAATAATTTCTGCCTCTTCAGCAGTGACCACACCGTCTAGCTGAGCAATTTTCTGACATTGCGCGAGCAGAGAAACAGCAAAATCCTGATTGACTTGATCAAGCAAAGTCTCTAGAGAAGGTGGAGAGTGTAAATTGGCTGCGATCGCTTCGTTAGAAGCGGGACTAAAATTCATTTGCTTCAGGTCTGGAAAAATCTGTTGCCAGGTTGTGTTCGGCTGCCCAGCAACCATTAGATGCACCAAAATCTGATCCATGATGACTTCTTGAGCCATCCCTTCTTTTAGATATGCTTCACCTGCGGATTGAAAGTCTTCTAATGTTGGTGGCAGGGCTGTTTGACTAATTTTTGCCTCATAAAACTGACAGGCTGCATGACCTAACGCATAAAGCATCACGGCATTGCTGCTTGCTCCGATCGCTGCTCCCGCAACGGGTACATTCCGCAGCAAACCTAATCCAGCTTTAATCGCATGTTGTCCACCAAGTGCTAACCCGAAAATCGTTACAACTTCACCTTTCCGTTCCGATGCTTTCAGATCCATTCCATATGCACAGGCTATCTGATAGACCATCTCCGCTTGCAAAGCCATGGTTGCTGCTAAATCGACAACAAAGACCGCAGCTGCGGCTCCAGGTACTAAGCTACTGGCTAAGCCTGTGCCCCCAGCGTAGATTGATTTCTCTACTATGATTCGATGAGCAATGTTGTAAGGCTTTTCGTTTGGATATTTCTCTTTGAGATGTGCAACGTGCGCCTCTGCTCGGACAACATCGACTTGGCTAATGGATGCCAGCACCAAATCCATCTTTAACACTTTGGTTGCTTCTTTCAGCAAAGGGCTATCACTCACGACATCAACGAGATAGCCCACACTTGCTGGAGCTTGCATGACTGTATTGGCGATTGCGCCACCTGCCCCAACTGCGCCAGTTGCTATCGCTTGCCCGGTTTGAGTTGCCGCATTCCCAATCGCCCCTGCGGTTCCAACCACTGCTCCAGTTACGCTTCCTCCGACTTGGGTCGCTGTTTCAGTGACAGCACTTGCTGCACTTGCGATCGCGCCAAACATTGATCCAAACATTGAAGTGCTTGGTTTTGAAGCGATCTGAAATTCTTCCTGCCAGTCAGGAAACTCTTCGTCTGCTTGCTTGCCAAAAACTTTGACGATCGCAATCTCAGAATTCTGCAATTTGGCAATCTCTTGACGAATGAATTCTACTGATGTCTGCTGATCAGGAGTCTGTGCGCCTTCAAGGACAATCTTTAAACAACGATCTTTCAATACTGTCTTTGCTTCAATCTGTTGTGGGTGAAGATGCTGATTGATCAGAGTTGCAATTGCCGTAGTTGTATCACCTTGTTGGGCAAGTGCTGTCAGGTTGGATTGGGAATTCATAATCGCAGTTTCTGCATGATTTCCTCAAAATTCCCTCATTACGTTTTTCTATAACGTAATCCCAGTCTTTGTTATAGAGAGCTAGACAGTAGGTGTTAATGGTTAATGTTGAGTTCTTCTCGATCGGGATAAATTGCCAGTAGCTCGATTACCCGACGAACAGTAAGGCGGAGATTACGAATGCAGGGTTGTCCATTCATCCGCTTCGGATTACTGGTAATACGATCTAACTTTATGGGAAGCACCGCAATGGTTCATCATTATCTTAGCTTTGAGTTTTGTCACACACTCTATCGGTGAGCATCACGATTAAAAGCAAGACTGCTATAGAGATGAAAGGCGGAACTCCAAAGGGCGTGATCGTACTCTTGCACATGAGCAGGCAACCTTTCGAGCAACATTGGAAACTCGATCGCGGTTTCTCCAAAGCTACTAAAATCTGCCCATAACGGCTGTTTGAGAAGCTGCTCATTTAGGAAGTTTTTCAAGCTATTCCAGTGCTGGCGATTCATCGCTTGATCAAGTTCGATCGTGGCATCTCCCATTGCGCCAAATTCAATCCCTTGATCAAACTGATAGCGCCAATCACACATGCGCAGAATACAACGACGCTTTGGTAGATGCAGATCATACACTTGCAGATAGTCCAACGTTTCTGCTTTACTGCGTCGTTTAACTTCTCTGCCTAGGATGACATCGGTTACATTTTCTAGAATCGGTAACTGTCCCTCAACTCGCTGACTCACTTCTGACCAATCAAAGCTCAGTGAGCCTAGTTGTCCTTGCTGATTTTGACAAACCACGATCGCTTGAGGCGCATAGTCTTCAAAATACTGCACTTCAAAGACTGAAACCTGTTGTAAATCGACCTCAGTTACGCAGAATGCCGGAATATTCGCGGTTCTGAGTTGTTCGGTGTAGAGATTCATTTCTCCGATCGCACCTAAGCGATAAATCTTCCAACCGCGATTTGGTAGGTGCAATCGAGCCGTGTACACATCCAAATTCATGATTTGAGCCAGAGCTTTTGCCGCTTGAGCACGAATTTCCGGCGCGATCGCTTCAAGAATCAATAAGCCCGGTTCTGTATTTTGAGGATCAGATTTGGCGGCCGCGATCGCTTGTTGACGTTTGACTTGTAATCGCGCTTCAATGCGTTGCAGTCCTTGCCGCGCGTGAGACACAATTTTCGGATGTGTGACACTTTTCAACAGTTGCTGGTAGATTGCTGTTGCATTTTCAAAATGTTCTGACACTTCGTACAAACGCGCTTTGTAGATATGCCCCCAAGGGTTTTGAGGTGATTCTTTGAGGAATTCTTTTAGCAAACGAGCGGCAAGATTGTAATCTCGACGATCGAACGCCGCAGCAATTTGATCCAGCGACATACATTAATGCGAAAATCTGCTCTTCTAGTCTTCACTCGCAGCGCGGCTTTCTACCATTCCGGCAATCAGAGAAAGGGCTGTGACCGGAGCCGTGACTGCTCTTAAAATGCGTTTTCCTAATGTGACAGGCTGATATTGTTTTGCGATCGCCAGTTCAATTTCTTGCGCTGTCCAACCGCCTTCACAGCCGATCGCGATCATGACCGATTTGCCCAACTCACAATTGAGTAAATGCTGAGAGGAGCCGCGCTCGGCACAGAGATATTTTGAATCAGCTTGCAGATCTAATGCAGTTTTGAAGGGCAACGGTTCTAAAATCGTGGGCACAATTTGCCGCTCGGATTGTTCAGCAGCTTCTTGAGCAATGCGCCGCCAGCGATCGAGTTTATTACCACTGGGATTGAGTAACGTGCGATCGCTGATCACGGGCACGATACAACTGACACCGAGTTCGGTTACTTGTCGAACTACGTCATCAAATCCGGTTTTCGGCAGCGCTAACATCAACGTGACCGAGACTGTTAGCTCTGATGATGCGTGAATTGATTCAATCAATGTGGCTTGATCTGATTCTAGAATGGCAGCCCAAGTTTGACCTTTGCCATCGAGTGCAATAAAGCGATCGCCATTTTTCAATCTCAACACGCGTTGAAGATAATGCTGCTGTTCTGAAGATAAAGCAACGATTGAACCTTTGACCTGAGATTCAACAATCACTAGCCTTTGGAGTTGGGACATCTGAACAAACACAAAAAAACAGGCACAGGGTTAAAACCGAGTGCCTGTTTATTATCAATCGATCGGGTTACACCTCGACCGGAGTTTCTTGTCTGGGTCTTGCAGGTGGAGCTTCTATAGGTGTTGGAACCCCTCCTGTAATAATCCGCGCCCCGCGTGCCCGAGTGATATAGTTCCACGCCCACTGAATCATCACGACGAGCTTATTATCAAACTCGATCAGGAAGTAAACGTGTGCCACAATCCAAATAAACCAGGCGATGAATCCCGACAGGTGGAATCCGCCGACATTCGCAACGGCTTTATTTTGTGCAATGACTGCAAGGCTGCCCAAGTCTTGGTATTTAAACACGGGTAGTGTTTTATTCTCGACTCGCGCCTTGATCAATTTGGCAACAAATTTTCCTGCTTGCATTGCGACGGGGGCAATCCCAGGCAACGGTTTGCCTTCTGAATCTGCCCAGTGTGCTAAATCGCCAATCACGAAGATATTTGGATGATTCGGAACACTCATATCCGGCTCAACCATCACCCGACCAGCGCGATCGAGTGATGCCCCAGTCCGATCAGAAATCACTCGACCTACGCCTGAGGCTTTCACCCCAGCCGCCCAAATGATCGTCTTGGCAGAAATTACTTCCCGCTCGTCGTTGTATTCCAACGTCACGGTTTCGCCATCGATGTTGATCACCTTGGTCTTCGTCCGCACCGTTACCCCTAGTTTTTCAAGGGATTCAGCCGCTTTGACCGACAAATCAGCCGGATACGGAGGCAAAACTCGATCCAAGCCTTCAACGAGCAGAATTTGAGCTTCTGTCGTATCGATGCTCCGAAAATCATTCTTCAGCGTTTCTTTTGCAAGTTCTGCGATCGCGCCTGCAATCTCAACTCCGGTTGGACCCGCACCCACGACCATAAAGGTCAGCAGCGATCGGCGCTTTTCGGGATCAGTCTCTTTCTCGGCTGCTTCAAATGCCGAGAAAATCCGGCGACGCATTTCGACTGCATCTTCGACCGTCTTCAGACCCGGTGCATCGTCTTTCCATTGGTCATTGCCAAAGTAGTGATGGCTTGCACCCGTTGCCACGATTAAGCTGTCGTAAGGAATCGTGCCACGTCGAGTCACAACTTGATGATTCTCAGGATCAATATCGATCGCTTCTTCCATCAAAACGCGAGCATTTTTCTGACGGCTGAGCACAGAGCGCAGCGGTGAAGAAATGTCCGCTGGCGAAAGTGTCCCAGTCGCAACTTGATAGAGGAGCGGTTGGAACAGATGAAAATTGCGTTTATCAATGAGCGTTACTTCAACATCGGCGCGGTTGAGGCTTTGAGCGGCATATAAGCCCCCAAATCCACCCCCGATAATAACCACACGATGCTTGGGCGGTGTTGTCACAGGTTCCATAGGTTGTCAACAATGCTGATGTGGGAAGGCAGTTACGTAAAGCGCACTCTGAACGGCAGAAACAATCCGAAGAGCCAAAAATCCGTAATAAAAACGTGTGTCTAACTCATCGATCGCTGTCCCTCGCTCCTCGTTCAAAAATGCCCGATCTCTACTCAAGTGTAATTAGCCCGTTCGTAAATTTGTGACAAATTGTAACTGAAATTGGGATATTTTACTATTTCGTCACAATGTCTTGATGATTCGAGTCGCTTCTTTCATCTTCTACGGACTTCTTAAGGCGAAACAGGACGAATTAGAGAGTGTCCTATTTTTTATCCTACGTATCCGAATTAAACACTACCGTTAGAGACATCAAAACCGTTCTTGAATTTAGAGGTCACCATGCAAAAGTATGATAGTTCCACTCAAGCTCACAGCAGCGCTTGGATTTTTCAGTCTTGGGCATCGTTTGTGATTTCACTGTCAGCGACGACGATCGGGATTTGTTATCTCCCGGTTGATGGCTGGGTGAAAGGTTACATCGGCATGGGAACGATTTTCACAGTGGCATCTACCTTTAGCGTGGCAAAGACGACTCGCGATATGCACGAAGCGAAACGAATCATTTCACGAGTCGATGAAGCGAAATTAGAACGAATGTTAGCGGAACACGATCCCTTCAATAAGTAGTTAAGTAGGAAATAGAGGAAGAGAGTTGGAAAAGTGGGAGGCAGTTTTCCCCCACTCCCCACTCCCCACTCCCTACTTTGACTAGAATATTGTCAGTTCTTACCGATCCCGCCCCGCATGACTCAACCGCCTCTGCCCCCTCGCCGTTCCCAAACCGTCCTCGGCACGCTCACTCAAGCTGTGAAGACCACCTTCACGCGGATCGACTTTTCTAAGCTGAAGTTGAAGCCAAATGCGCGAGTGCCAGAGCTGTTGATTCAAGATGCTGACGCTCCAAAAGCACAAGTTTTTCCGCTTTTGGGCGATCGCTATACGGTGGGGCGCAGTTCTAAGTCTTGCGATATTGTGGTGCGCAATCCCGTGGTCAGCCAAGTTCATGCGGTGATTAAGCGCGATCGCAAACGGAAATTTTTAGGATTGCCTACACGATCGAGATTTGTGATTCGCGATGAAGGGTCAACGAATGGCATGTATCGCGGCAAACGCAAGCTGAAATCGACGATTCTTTACAACGGAGACATTATTACGCTTGGGCCGCCTGAACTTGCGGCAGCCGTTCGAGTCCAATATAAAGACCCCTTGCCCTGGTATCTAAAAGCAGTTCGATATGGATTGTTTGGGATAAGTGGGTTGAGCGCGATCGCAACGTTAGCGATCGCCTTTGAGTGGCAAAGATTTTCTGTCTATCCGTTGCCCGAATCGGTTCAAGGACCAGTCGTGGTGAATTCGCGAGATGGTCAACCTTTGCGGACACCAAGAACCGATCGACATATTGAAATTCAAAATCTCTCGGAGTTTTCGCCCTACTTGCCGAGAGCCGTTATGGCGTCTGAAGATTCTCGCTATTACTGGCATTTTGGGGTCGATCCGATCGGGACACTTCGCGCGGTCGTTACGAACGTTCGAGGCGGCGAGATTCGAGAAGGCGGAAGTACGATCACTCAGCAACTTGCGAGAAGTGTTTTTCCAGATTACGTGGGACGGCAAGATTCGGCGGCTCGGAAGATTCGAGAAGCGATCGTCTCACTCAAACTCGAAACCGTTTATAGCAAAAACTTTCTGCTCAGAATGTATTTGAACCGAGTTTATCTGGGCAGCGGGATTTACGGATTTGAAGATGCGGCTCAGTTCTACTTTGGTAAAGCGTCTAAAGATTTAACGTTATCCGAAGCCGCCACACTGGTGGGAATTTTGCCTGCGCCGAACAGTTTTAACCCAGTGACCAACTACAAAGCGGCAGTTGAATATCGCGATCGCGTGTTGGAACGGATGGCACAACAAGGCATGGTGTCTCAAGAAGAAGCCGATCGTGCTCGTCGATCGCGGATCGAAATTAGTCCAAAAGCACGGCAAGAATTGCAGGGATCAATTGCGCCTTATTTCTACAGTGCAGTGTTTGATGAACTGGATTCTTTGCTCGGCGGGAGATTGGCGAGAGAGGGGAATTTCATTGTTGAAACAGGACTCGATCGTAAAATGCAAGCCGCTGCTGAGCGCAGTCTAAAAAATAGCGTTGAAACGAACGGAGCGAGTGCTGGATATTCTCAAGGCGCAGTGGTGACGATCGATGCGAAAACCGGAGCAGTCCTGGCACTGGTCGGCGGTGTGGATTATCAAGAAAGTCAATTTAACCGCGTGACTCAAGCCCTACGTCAACCCGGATCAACCTTCAAAATTTTTGCTTACGCCGCTGCCCTAGAACAAGGCATTTCTCCCGGAACCACCTACTCTTGTGCGCCTCTAAACTGGGGAGGACAGACTTTTGCGGGATGTTCAGGCGGTGGGGATTTCTATACGGGTATGGCTCAATCGTTGAATGTTGTTGCGCTGCGAGTGGCTCAAGATGTGGGCTTAGATAAAGTGGTGCAGATGGCACAGCGCATGGGCGTGCAATCCACCTTGAAAGCCGTTCCGGGTTTAGTCTTAGGACAGAGTGAAACGACTCCTTTGGAAATGACCAGCGCGTTTGGAGTCTTGGCAAACGAAGGCGTTCGGAATCGTCCGCATACGATTAAACGCATTATCGATAGTGGGGATTGTCAAAATCGTCAAGATATCTCGACGTGTCGAGTGATTTATCAGGCGGATCAAGATAGTGAGAATAATGCACAAGTGATCCAGCCTGAAGTCGCCAATACGATGACAACATTGCTGCGTGGGGTTGTGCAATCAGGCACGGGGCGCAGTGCGGCGATCGGGCTTGGCGAAGTGGGCAAAACGGGAACCACCAACGACAACAAAGATCTCTGGTTTATTGGCTATGTCCCCAGTCAGAAGATTGTCACGGGGGTTTGGCTCGGAAACGACGATAATAAGCCGACTGACGGAAATAGTGGCTTAGCGGCAAAACTCTGGGGCGATTACATGCGACAAGTTGTACGGTGAAATTTTCATAGGCTGAAAGGAGGATCGATCGCAAGAGCAGGATGTTCCGAAGTGTTCGGGGATCGCGTCCATGCTCATTTCAGCTTCACGAATCTTGAATTGGATAGCTCCGAAGAAATACGGACAGATAAATTTCATCTATTGGCGATTTAGTCAATTGTGTAGAGAAATTGCCATTTGAATCTGAAATTGGCTCAATTTCAGGCGTTTTTAATTATTATTTCAGTAGAAAAACCTCTACCTGAAGGTAGATTGTCTAAAAACTTTGTGAAACCTTTAATGTTGTCAAGTGTGAAAACACTGGCTCTCCCCTACTACCAGACTGAGATGACTAAGATCAGGGCGCAAGTTCAATCATTTTTGTCGATCGACACCTTGTCCGAATCGTGTGATTCCCAATTTTTTTGTGAAACTATGACATCCTCCCTTTTAAGTAAAATTCCACCTGAGCGAGTCGGTCTGACTGGCGAATATGACCACAGTGGTTTAGCAAAACGAGTTTTACAGGCTTTTCAAGCTGAATTTTCTTCTGAGGAGCTAGAAGGTGTCAGAGTCACGCAACGCGGCAAGATTGTGGTTCTGCTCGGGAGTGTGGCAGACGATCACATGCTGGCGAGATTGGTCTGGATTGCTCTGCGAGCCGAGGGCGCGATCGGGGTTGAAACGACCGGAATTCGGCTCAAATAATCTCAAATTCAGTTCCATAGGTCGATTTCAAATCGCAGGTGTCGTGATCGACGAGATTGGTGTCGCTAAGTTCGAGATTGTAAAAGTCAACGACATCGCTATCGAAGTAAGGTCCGGCATGCCAGGTTCCGAGATCGAGCTTGATGAAACAATTGCCGGGAATTCGGAAGGCAGTCAGATCTGCGATCGCGGGTGCAGCGGCTTCAGATGGAGGTGCGACGGCGATTAGCCATTCTCTGCCTTCTAAAGCGCCGAGACACTGCGTGCATTGCTGATGACGGGTGATTTTATGAAACGTTCTCCCCCGATGCTGCAATCGCATAATGTAGAACCGGGGGATGCCATTTTGCAGGTGAAGTTGGGCATCTTCTCGATCGAAAGTTTTGCCATCGACAGAGGCTTGAATCACTTGTCCAAAGGGGCGGAAGCTTTCAGGGGTAATCAGATTTGCTTGAAGCTGCATTGATCTCTTTCCAACGGTTTATGGTGAACCTTTCTTGGGATTGACGATCGAGGGAATTCATTCCTTCTAGGATTCATACGTCGTCAATGTTGAGGATATGACTGATGAATAGATTAAACCGAGTTGTGCGCGAAATTCGCCGAATTGTATTGGTGATTTTTATTGTAGGAATTGCTGTAATTGCACCGATGCAGGCAGCTCATGCAGCCGATCCATCCTATTCTCCAGGTGCGCCGGATAGCCCCAGTGCTAAGCAAAGAACGATCTATGAAGGGAAAGGAGCATCGAGTGCTGAGGCTCAACCGGGCGCAAAGCAAATGATGCAGAAGATCAATCGCGACTTGGATAGCAATAACAGCGATCGTCCTAAAACGACGGGTGAATGGAATCGCGAAGCTCGTGAAACTGAGGGTAATCTTGGACAACGGGTGAAGCGGATTGCTGAGGAAACGAAGGAAGCCGTGAAAGATTTCGGACAAGTGTATCCGGATACGGCAGAGCGCAGTGGCGATGCATTGCAAGAGAGTCTCGATCGCTCGAACTAATTTGCTTTGATTGCAACTGGATGTTGACCGTAGTAGGGGAGCGCTTCTGACCAATGGGGGCGCTCCCCTTTTTGCCACTGTTGCAGCGCGATCTCTAAGATTCCCTCAACATACTGCCCTTGTTCTGAACCGACCTCAATTCGGCGATCGATGGAATGCTGATCCAGAGCATCTCTCCATTGCTCAGTTGTCATCACGGCATCCGATTGAATTGCTTCGCCATTTCGGTAGATTGCTGTGTGGAGTTCACCTCGCTGAGCAGGCATCTGTAGCGCGATCGTGCCTGTGTGACCTGATGCAACGGCTGCCAAACTCGAAACCCCGAACAGGGGAATTTCTAACTGTTGGGCTAAAGTGCGAGCTAGCACTACACCGATTCGAGTTCCCGTAAAGCCTCCCGGCCCGATCGCCACGGCAATAAAGGCTAAATCTTGCCAGGTTTGAGGGGCGAGAAATTCGACTAGATGGGTGTGTAATAGACTTGATAGGTCGCGTCCTAGGGGTTGAACCGACAATCGAGATTCACCTGAGAGAGAAGCGATCGCGAGTCCTAAATCAGGACTACTGGTATGAATTGCAAGGGCAAAGTTTGGCATAAGGGAAGGGATGGATCAATCGAGAGAATGCGTTGCGACTTCGTTCCACACTCGCTTCAGTAAAGAATGTTCGGCTTCAGTAGCTTTCGTAGGTTGAGCGAAGTCAGAACCTCATGCCTACGAACTGGTTTTAATTCGACTCTTCTTGAACGGGTGGCTTTTTCGCAATCAAAGCTTGGCGAAATCCCAAAACCACTAAAATGTTTGACAACGTGAGAAAAGACTCTGCACTGCCATGTAGCCAATCTACATCTGCAAGCTGCTTGCCGTAATGAATCTTGGCATAAATTCCCGCTGGAATTGTGATCGCAACAAATACAAGTGTCATGTAAAAGCCAATCAGGGCGAGTCGAGGCGTTTTACCCGATCGCGTTAAAAACCACAAAAACCCCAAGTAGGGAAACAGCGACATTGCAAAAAGCGTTTCTTTAGAAATCATGATTCCGAATTTTGAGTAGAGCGCCAAATCCACCAGCCCGCTGCACAACAGGTACAGTTTCCAACGACGGTCATCGCTGCTTGAAGGGTAACGAGCCAATCGAGCGCAGGTGGATTGTCAAAGAAATGCCAGGTACAAGCGCACATTGCGCTGACGAGTGCAGGCAACATTCCAAAAGAGAGCGATCGCCAAACCAAATCGCCACTTACTTCGGCATATCGCCAAATCAGCCAAATTGCTGCAATCCATTCGATGACGCTGGAAACGTGAATAATCCAAGTGGGAATTGAGAGAGCCGTCATAGTAGAGTGAGAGACACTCGTTCAATTCTAGAGGTTTCGAGCCTCGCTAATTTAAGAAATTGCGAGTTTCAGCCAGCTAAACAAATCGCCGACAGTTAGCTGCAAGTTTGACATAAAAGCAGGAACGGGTAGCAAATGTTCTGGTTCCTGAAGAAAGTCGGGTTGTTGACCGGATGGATAGGCAAAAACTGATTTCAATTTGGGATCAATGAGCCAGCCCATTTGGCAGCCAAACTTCAGACAGTGCAAACTATTTGCTGTGACCTTCGATTGATTTTGGTCGGGAGAAAGAATCTCAATTGTCCAATCAGGAGCAGCATTGAACGTGTTCGCAATATCTCCCTCCTCATCTAAAGGAATTCGATTCCAAGTAAAGACTGCAATATCAGGCACGATTGAGCGGTCTCCAAAGGTGCAGCGCAGTTCTGGAAGGTCAATTCCCCAACGTGCTGATGATTTGGAATATTGCATCATCATAGCGATTCCGACGATCGCCAACTCAGGAATGAACGGGTCGATCGCTTCACTGCATCATTTCCGCGAGCGCAACGACTTTTTGATGGTGTAGAAAACGACTTGATTGGGCTTGAGAGATGAATCATCCAAATAATCTAGGTGGGAATTGAGAGAGCCGTCATAAAAGTCGTAAAGTGATCCTGTCTAATTCTAGAAGCTCTTAGGCTCCGAATATGCGTGTTGTTTTATGCGGCTACTATGGCATGGGAAATGCTGGGGATGAAGCCTTGCTCGCTTCGCTTCTGCAACTTCTCCCGAAACAGGTTGAGCCGATCGTGCTTTCCGGCGATCCGGCTCAGACGCGCGATCGCTACGGTGTCGAAAGCTGTCATCGCAAATCTTTTCCAGAAGTATTCAGCGCATTACGACGATCGCAAGCCTTTATCTGGGGCGGCGGCAGTTTGATGCAGGATTCCACCAGTGCAATGAATCCCATCTATTACGGTGGTTTGATGCGCTTAGCGCAGTTCATGGGGTTGAAAACGATCGCTTGGGCACAGGGAATTGGGCCGCTTCAGCGATCGTGGGTCAAAGGTTTTACAAAATCGACGTTTCAACGTTGCACAAAAGTCAGCGTTCGAGATCAGGCTTCGGCTGCTTTATTGAATCAGTGGCAAATTCCTTTCACTCTTGCGCCTGATCCCGTTTGGGCAATGGAATCGACTCCAGTTGAGGGCTTATGGAATTTACCTGCGCCGCGAGTAGCAGTGAATTTGCGATCGCACAAACATCTCACGCCAGAGCGAATTGCAGTTTTCACCCGTGCATTGATTGATTTTCAAAAAGCGACGCAGACGTGTCTATTACTTCTGCCGTTTCAAGCGAGCCAAGATTTTGCCCTCGCTCAATCGCTGCATGAAGCACTTCCCGAAGTTAGTCATATTTTGCAGATCAAACACCCGCAAGAATTAAAAGGCGTGTTTCGAGGCGTGGAAATGACGATCGCGATGCGACTACATGCCTTGATCATGGCAGCGTCAGAAGGCTGTCGCTGTTTTGGACTAAGCTACGACCCGAAAGTGACTCAACTCATGAGCGATCTAGAGATGGCAGGATGTGCGATCGCAGGTTTGCCAACAGATCCAAATGAGTTGAGTCACCTATGGCTCGAGCTTTATGCCAATGGCGACTCACTCTCAGAGAATCAAATTCATTCCTTAGTCGATCGAGCTTTCTTTCATCAAACTATTCTTGAAGAAGTGTTAGGTAGCGCTGACCGTTAGGCTTCCCGGTTTCGCAGGATCACCATGAAGAGTGATGCCACGATTGTTCGCCGCTAAATGTCGCACAATTTTGTAAACGGATTCAACATCATCTGGCACACCTGCATTGAGTGCCAAAGTTGCAAGTGGAATTGGTGTGTTCTCTTTTTTGAGGGCTTCCATCACCTTGCTTTGAACATCCAAAACAACCGCAGCAGCTTTCTTACCTGCTTCTACACCTGGTTGATGGTATGAATTGATATTGACTAAAAATCCGTATAGACCCACAGCCCGATCGTATAACGCAATCAAAGCTCCAACCATTCGCGGGGTCACTTCTGGAATCGTTAAAGTGATGGAATCCCGTTCATTTTCATACAAAGCTTTACGAGTTCCTTGGAGCAATCCAGAAAGATAATCGCCCGAAGTAACACCAGGTTCAACTTCGATCGAAGCACTCGATCGATCTTTCAAAACTTCAATAAAGGTGAGAAAGAAATTCGGCACACCCTCCCGCAGTTGTTGAACATAAGCGTGCTGATCGGTTGTGCCTTTGTTGCCATAGACTGCGATGCCTTGATGCACCACATTGCCATCGAGATCCTTTTCTTTGCCCAAGGATTCCATGACTAGCTGCTGAAGATAGCGGCTGAACAAGAGCAAGCTGTCTTTGTACGGCAAGACCACCATATCTTTTTTGCCTTTGCCATCGCCGGAAAAGTACCAGCAAAGCGCGAGCAGTGCCGCTGGATTGGATTTGAGATCAGGAATGCGCGTGGCGATATCCATTTCTTTCGCGCCTTCTAGCATTTCGTGAATGTTGATGCCTTGCAGGGCTGCGGGAACCAGTCCAACGGCTGAGAGTTCTGATGTTCGACCGCCCACCCAATCGTGCATCGGGAAGGTAGTGATCCAGCCTTCGGATTTTGCTAATTGGTCGAGATTGCTGCCTGTTCCGGTGATTGCGATCGCTTGCTTGCTAAAATCCAACCCTTTTTCTTGGAAGGCGTTCTGAACTTCTAGCATGCCGTTCCGAGGCTCTGGAGTGCCACCGGATTTAGAAATCACAACGACCAGAGTCGTGCTTAAGCGATCGCCCAATTTGGCTAAGACGCGATCGATTCCGGCGGGATCAGTGTTATCGATAAAATGGATTGCCATTGCAGGCGCATCCGCACTCAAGGCTTCGGCTACAAATTGAGGACCGAGCGCTGATCCCCCAATCCCGATCGATAAGACATCGGTAAATTTGGTGGCACTCGGGGGATGGATTGCACCAGAATGAACATCGTGCGTGAACGATTCGATTTGCTGAATCGTTTCGACGATATCTTTTTTCAGATCCGCATTCGGGGCAAGGTCGGAATTTCTCAGCCAGTAATGTCCGACCATACGATTTTCGTCTGGATTCGCGATCGCGCCTGCTTCGAGGTCTTTCATCTGAGCAAAAGCGTGCTCGAATTTTGGCAGCATCGTTTCTACAAAGCGATCGTCAAACCGCATTCGGCTGATATCGAGATAGAAGTCTAACCCCTCGTGATAATACAGCCAGTCTTGATAGCGTTGCCAAAGTGCAGAAGCAGTCATACCCGTAGCCCTCAATTTGTAGCTCTGATGATTAGTTTATAAGGGGTGGGGTGGTCAGGAGTAGACGATAGGGAAGATTTAAGGAAAATTGGGGAGTGGGGGAGAGAATTTTTTAGTCTGGTCGCTTCAAGCGATCGATTTCTCTTTGTAATTCTTCGATTTCGCGTTTCAGACGGTCGGCTTCTTCGGTTCGGGGTTCTGTTTCGACTGAACCTTCTGCGCCCACTCGCACATAATTGCCTTGACGGATATTTTGGAATTCGGAAGAAGTTGCCCACTCTTGCAAAAAGCGAATCCGCTCGATCGTGAATGGATGTGATTGAAATACGCCGCTTGATAAATCGTTATAGAGCGAAAATTTATAGAATTGGTTCAGTTGATCCTCGTCTAAGGCTTGATAGCGATCGCTCTGTTTGATCAATTCATCGAGGTTCATTTCGTGCGCATATTTTTTAGAGCCGCCTGCTAGACGCATCATGCCTGTGAGAGTCAGGTTCAAATCGTCCATGACGAGAAGAGACGCACGATCGGCAGAAAGTTCTGCTTTTCTCAACCATTCATAAAATGCCATCAGTAAGCCTGTGCTAATCAGACTGCTCAGTCCAAAGGTCAATTCAGACAGACCCGCGATCGCAAAATATGCCCAGGTTGCCATTTGCATCAGGGTGGTGTGTCCGCATTTTAAGTGCCCTAATTCGTGAGCGATCACCGATCGCAATTCTGTCTCACTCAATAAATCCAGCAATTCAGAATTCAACACGACACAAGGGCGTTCTTGTCCCAAGGCATAGGCGTTGACGACGGGCGATTGCGAGACGAACAAAGCGGGTTCTGGTGAAATGTCTAAACTTTGCAGGCATTCGCGAAAGATTTGGTAGACCGAAGAGAATTGTCTCGCTCCGACTTGAATCGAATTTCCCATCAAATAGATGTAGCGAGGACGTTCATAGATAAATTCAACAAATTTACGAGCGACGAGATCGAAACCGGGGACACGTCTCAAGGCATCTTCAGCTTGGCGATCGAGCGGATGACGAAAGGCTTCACTCGAAATTCCGGGATAGTTTGGCATAATAACTGTGCTAAGCGATCGTATTTATCGTAGCGAAATCGATCGAGAGAGAAACCAGGAAATTAACGTGCTTTCAACGCTGGCAGAGTACCTTGCAGGAGAATTTGACAATCGTGCTCAGGCGATTGAAAGTCCAATCTGGTTTGTGCATTTGCGACTATGGCAGCGTCCGGTCAAGCTTTTTACCGAAGATAGCGTCACGATTTTTGCAGAACAAGCGAACGTTTTGAAATTGGATCAGCCTTATCGACAGCGATTGTTGAGACTGCAAGAAACCGCAGGTGCAATCACGGTTCAGTATTATCAATTTAAAGATCCAAGTTTAGTGCGAGGAGCCGGACAACACCCGGAACTTCTCGAAGGCTTGAGCGAATCGGAGATCGAACGACTTCCCGGGTGCGTTTTGCAGGTGAGTGAATCAGCGGGACGTTTTGTTGCGGCGGCACCGCCTGACACTTGCTGCAAGTTTTCGCTACAGGGCACTGTGATTCAAGTTTCCTTGGGATTTGAAGCGATGCGCGATCGCTTTTTGAGCTACGACAAAGGCATTAATCCCGAAACGCAACAGGCGATTTGGGGGGCATTAATGGGCGCATATGAGTTTGAAAAACTGCGATCGTATGAATGAACACTCACCTCGCAATTACTGAAAAATTGACTTCAGACGACTGAGAGCAGTTTGGATCTCTTTCAATTCGCTAGGACTTAAGCGATCGAATCGTTCTTTTAGATAAAGCGTATGTTGCGGAAAAATCTGCTCAAATAATTGCTCGCCTTCTGGAGTTAGCACAATCAAAAAACAGCGCCGATTTTCCGGTGGAACTTCTCGCCGAACCAGTCCTTTTTGTTCTAAGCGATCGACGATTCCGGTTAAGGTGCCTTTTGTGACTAAAGTTTTCTCAGCTAACTGATTCATGAACATGCCGGATGTATTGCCGAGCGTGCAAATCACATCGAACTGAGGTGGGGTCAGTCCTGTTTCTCGGATATGGGCTTCGTCGTAGGCACAGAAGGTCTGGTAAGTGGTTGCGAGTTCGCGCACAGTAGGGTAGAAGGGCTGTTTTGCAGCGGTTTTAGAATCAAGCTCAACGTTCACAGCAATGCTTTATCAGGGTTCAGTTACTATTTTACATCAAACTGTTTTAATTAGAACTATCCTTTCACCCCGCTTCCGGCTTCCGTCGGAACGATATAGCGCTGCATCACCAAGAAGAAAATCAGAATCGGCAAAATCGAGATGACGGATCCTGCGGCAATTAAGCGCCAGTCGAGTGTGAACGTTCCCGCAAGATTTGAGACTCCCAGTGGCAGCGTGAAAAATTCAGGTCGATCGAGGATCAACAGCGGCCACAAGAAATCACTCCACGATCCGATAAAGACAAAAATCGCCAACGTGACTAAAGCCGGACGAATCGAGGGAATCATCACATGCCACCAAATTCCTAATTCTGAGCAGCCATCCATGCGCGCGGCTTCTTCGAGTTCTTTAGGCACACCTTGAAAAGCCTGACGTAATAGAAAAATTCCGAATGCAGACGCGATCGCCGGAAAAATAATGCCGAGATAAGTATTTCTCAGCTCTAAATTGACGGCTAAAACATACAGCGGAATCATCACAATCTGAAATGGAATCAGAATCGTTGCGACGATCGCGCTGAAAATCACTTCTCGTCCAGCAAAATTCAATCGTGCTAATGGATAAGCTGCCAATGAGCAGAATAGTAAATTCAATCCAACCGTCAACACAGAAACCAACGTGCTATTGAACAGATATCGTCCGAATGGATTACTATTCCAAACGGTAACGAAATTCTCAAGCGTCGGTTTGACCGGAATAAAGCGCGGCGGAAATTGAAAAATATCTTCAGTCGGAGACTTGAACGCTGTGCTGATGAGCCAAACGAGCGGAATCAGCATCAGAACTGCGATCGCGCTTAATAATCCGTAGGTTAATATCGATCGACCAATCCGCATAAGTTCCCCCGCAAACTGATCGTCGATTTTATATTACTTCGTTGCCACCACTGCTAAATTCCAAGCCATCCGCTTCATCAACGGCAATTTTTTCAGAATCTTGTCTAATTTTTCCAATCGCAAGTAGGTTTTCTCTAATCGAGCTTGTTCGAGAATAATTTTCTTCCAATACCGTTCTTGATTGGGATTCACGCGTTCGATCAGATAAAACTGCAAGAAAATCCAGAGCGTTGCAATCCAAAAGGTGTCGAAATCGGTTTTGGCATAAAGCGATCGAATAAAGTTGACAATGCCAATATCTAAAGGTGTTTCGTCCTCTGTCCGCACTTCTGTTGCCATGCGACGATAGACATTAATCACCGGATTATGCCGCAGCGGATCCCAAAAACAAGCCTTGCCGCCAGGTTTGAGAATTCGATGCATTTCTCGCAGGGTAATTTTCGGATCGGGAATGTGATGTAAGAGATTCGAGGCATAAACAATATCGAAGGTATTGTCAGGAAAATCGATCGCCATTGCATTCACGACGCGCCCTTCAATTTTCACGCCATTTTTCTCAGCCAATTGCAGCGCCACATCCACCATTCCCGGCGAATAATCTGCGGCAACACACCGCGCTCCCAGTTTGGCAAAATACACGCTATTCTCACCTGCGCCACAGCCAAGATCGAGCAGCAACTTCCCGCGTACATCCCCAAGCTTTCTGAGAATAAAGCGATTTTCAGGAGCCGTACATGCCTCGAAATAGTCCGAAACTCGAATGCCATCGACATCGATCGTACTTGCCCACTGATCGTGAAATTCCTGTTCTCGACTTAAGAAATCTTCCTTCATGAATGCCAAGCGATGAAGTTCGCTTTATTGTACTGTGGCGGGAATGAGATCGCCGCTTTACGATTGCGGGAAGATTCAACCCACAGTTGCAACCTCTCGCTTCGTTGCTAAACTGCCCGGAACCACATACTGCTTGATCAAATTACTGCGATGCTCAAAGACCGTTGCCTCATCGTAAAGGGTTCCAGATTTTGCCGCTTGCTGAACAAGTTCACAGAGCTTTTCGCGATCGCGATCCAATGCCACAATCTGATCAGCTAAGGCGGTTGGATTATTCAATGGGGTGAAAATCCCGCCGCCGTATTGAGCGACCAAGCCGCGTGGATAAGGACTGTCATACCCAACAATCGGCAAGCCAGAAACTAACGCTTCTACCAGACAGCGCGGCGATTCCGGCGTTTTGTGGCAGAACATAAACACATCATTCTGATGCATGGTTTCTAACATCTGAGCGCGATCGCTGACAAATCCACCAAACGTGATCAGATCGGCGATGCCTAACTCGATCGCCATCTGCTTCATCTGATCGAGCAAATGCCCATCACCAAGCCAAGTTGCTTCAAGCTGCAGCCCCCGCTGATGCAACTGGTGAATGATCGTCACCCAATCAAATGCCCCTTTCATCTCGACCGCACGACCGACATAGCAAATTTTTAGCGGTTGATTGCGCTTGAGTCGATCGAGCTTTTCTGCTAATTGCGCTGCGCTAATCTGATCGGATTTCTGCGTGTGAATGTCATAGACGCAATAGGAATTCGGATTTAAAGGAGAATAAGCGGTAAAACAGTCTTGTCCTTGAAACAATCCAATCTCCGCCTGTCGAATTGCCTGCTGCACATATTTCTGCGTCAACGGCAAGGTTAGCGTTTCCTTGACTCTGATCTTCAGCGTTTCTTCTTTCAGCAGTCGTCGGGTCACTTCATACTCGACCCGATCTGCCCACACGGCATAAGACCGATTGAGCCGAACTGCCTCCTGGCAGGCGACCGTTGCCCAATCTCCAATCCAAACCGCAGGCGCAAAGCAGAGCAGTTGGCATTCTTGAATCTTTTCTCGCAGGAGATTACGGATCTTCCGATACTGACGCACGTAAATAATTGGTTTATAGGCAAATGGTAAAGGCACTAATTCAATCTGGTCGGCACAAGGCAAATCCTCGATCGCTCTCCAAGTTTCGGTTTTAGAAAGTTCCTGTGCTTCTGCCTCTGGCAAAACTGGCGCTGCCATCACAACACGACCAAAATGCTCAACCCACCGAATCAAGCCGTCACAAGTTTGCTCATCCAACCCATAGCGTCCGTCCACGACTCGGAACGGAACGGGAACGACGAGTAACAAACTAGTATCCATAGCGTAAAAATCCCCTGCCTACAATAAAGTCAAGAATTGGGTCAAGTAGCGAATTGCATTTGTGAACAAACTGTGAACAAATTATGTCAAAAGGTGGGTGAACCCGGACTTTTGGCTAAATTGCTCCGCAATTCTATGGTCTGCAACAGTCAATAAGTATAACTACTGAACCTTTGTGCAGGAGAGCTTCATAGAAACAACACAATTGTGAAGCGTCTTCTTATTCTCCTGAAATCCAATTAAATTCTAGTGTCCTGCCTAGTGAAAATTGCTTAAATCGGGCGAGAGAAAATTGTTTCTTTAAACACTTGATCAAATTCCGCAAGGTTTCCATAAACTTACGGTTCTGGGTGAGATTGGATTGCAGAATAGATAGGGAGATTTGCGGAAAGCGTAATTTTATGAAGCTTCAATCCTTGATTCCACTAGGGTTAGGTCTAGCGTTGACCGGCTGTAATGTTTCGGGTGTCGATGCAGGCAACCGCCCTCAGATTAAAGTGAATCAGGCTTACTTAGTCAAGCCTGACCTTTTGGCAATTCGGATTGAAACCGGAAAGATCATTCACGCTCAACAGACTCCCTACAAACCCCAAGCGGGCGATCGCATTGAGCAACCTCGTCCGGTGGACGAAGATTGGGTGATTCGCAACGGTAAAGCGATCGGGTCTTTAGTGGGCAAACAGCGCAACATCTTATATCCATTTGATCAATTTGTCCCGTCTCCGTTTGATTCCCAATGGGCGGATCGCATGACCAGCTACCGGATTACTTCCCAAGAAGACTCCACCTATTCGGCAAATCTTAATCCAACCGCGGTCTATCGCAAATCTAAACCAACCGACATGGCACGCGTCGGTCAATGGAAATTTGAATTTCCGATGCTGCATACGATGTATCTGAAACTTCCGAGCGCGCTGAAAGCTGGAAAGACTTATCAGATCAACTTTCCAGGCAGCAGTGTTGAAACTGTCTCGTTTAAATTTGAGCCAAATCGGACGCGAAGTGAAGCGGTGCATGTTTCACACGTCGGATTCACTCCGAAAGAAACCGCCAAGGTGGCGTTTCTCTCAACTTGGCTCGGAAATGGGGGACGGCTGGAATATGGTGCAGGTCTGCCCTTTGCTGTGATTGATGAGCAGACGAATCGCAAAGCCTTTACCGGGAAGACTCAACTCTCGCGCACGAGTCAGGAAAATGAAGATCCGCGATCGCGCAATTACACGAATACCAACGTGTACATGATGGATTTCACCGCTCTGCAAACTCCTGGGAAATATCGAGTTTGCGTCGAAGCGATCGGGTGTTCTGGTTCTTTTGAGATTCGACCCGATGTTTGGAAAAACGCCTTCTCCACCTCAGCCCGTGGACTTTATCATCAACGCAGCGGCATTGCCTTAACAGCACCCTATACCCAATGGACGCGCCCGCGGGCGTTCCATCCGCAAGACGGCACGGTTGTGTATCAATCCAAAACGCCAATTTCTCAAGTTGATCAAGGCATCGGCACCGCAGAATATCCCAAAGCACTCGCGGCAGGTGAAACGAAGCAAACTGTCCCGGATGCTTGGGGCGGCTATTTTGATGCGGGCGATTGGGATCGCCGGATTCAACATGTCGAAGTCTCGCGGCACATGCTTGAATTGGCAGAACTCTTTCCGAACTACTTCGATCGCGTCTCGCTCAACATCCCAGAATCCAAAGACCGCTTACCCGATGTGGTCAATGAAGCCCTTTGGACGATCGACTTCTTCCGCCGCCTCCAAACGCCTGACGGTGGAATTCGCGGCGGCATCCAATCCCAGCGCGATCCGCGTTTAGGGGAAGGAAGCTGGCAAGAGTCTTACAAAATTTATGCCTATGCTCCGGATGCCTGGTCAAGCTACCTCTATGCAGGCGTTGCCGCGCGAGCCGCGCACTGGCTCAAGTCTAGAGATGCCCAACTCGCAAAAACTTATCAAGAGAGTGCCCTGCGAGCGATGGCATATGCAGAACGGGTTTCAAGTGGAACTTCAATGCCGAAACCCGTTCGTGACAGTCGTAACTTAGCCGCGCTAGAACTTTATCAACTAACAGGCAGTGGCTCCTGGCATCAGATCTTTCTACAAACGACCGTCTTCAAAGATCCCGCCCAGGATGTGATCGTCTGGGATGAACATGATCAGCGCGATGCGGCGTTCTTGTATGCGCGAATGCCGAGAGAATTAGTCGATGCAACCGTTCAGAAAAATGCGAATAATGCCCTAGTGCGGGATGCGGATACTGCATTAGCCGTGGGCGAGCAAACTGCTTTCAAATGGTCAAAAGAAATGCCGATGCATCCGATCGGGTGGGGAAATGGTCTTGGTGCGCCGAAAGCAGTGTCTTTGGTTCGCGCTCATTACTTAAGTCAAAATCCGAAATATCTACGATCGAGCGTGCTCGCAACTCAGTTTTCACTGGGCGCAAATCCCGATAACATGTCCTACACGACAGGAGTCGGATACCGCACTCCGCGCAATCCGTTGCTCATTGACCAGCGCGTGCGGGGCATTGAACCGCCGCCTGGCATTACCGTATACGGTCCGTATGACCCAGTGTTTTATAGTAAGACCTGGACGATCGACCTATTCAAAGATGTTCTGTTCCCTGCCCCGATGGACTGGCCCGCCACTGAATCGTATTTTGATATTTTTCTGTTTCCGATGGCGACAGAATTTACGGTGATGCAGTCCATTTCTCCGACCGCTTATCTCTGGGGCTATTTAGCTGCCCATACTGCTAGGAACGACTAGAGCAAACATATGACCAACTCACTCAAGAAAGTGGCGCTCAGGGGAGCATTCTGGACAATTGCGGGTTACGGTAGTCAACAAATTCTCAGGCTAGGCAGCAATCTGATTCTGACGCGCTTATTGGTGCCAGAGTATTTTGGTCTTATGGCTCTGGTCAACACGATCAGAATCGGAATCGAGCTATTTTCCGACTATGGGATTACGCAGAGCATTATTAGCAATAAGCGCGGTGATGACCCCCTGTTTCTTGATACTGCTTGGTCATTGAAAGTGATTCGCGGCTTTCAAATTTGGGCGATTAGTATTTTGCTCGCCTACCCAATCGCTCAACTTTATCAAGCCCAAGATCCGCAGGGGCAACTCCTGTTTCTGTTGCCCATTACCGGCTTTACAGCGGTCTTAGAGGGGGCAGCTTCGACCGCGGTGCTGACTTGGGAGCGCCATATCGAAATCAAGAAGATCATGCTCTATGACATGAGCATTACTATCGTGACGCTTCTGATTTTGGTCTTGCTGTGTTGGTGGCATCCGTCTGTCTGGTCATTGGCAATCGGAGGTGTTGCTAGCTCGGCAATTAACATGGTGGCGAGCCATTTCGTCAATCGTAAACATCACAATCGCTTTCGGTTTGATAAAGAGATTCTCAAAGAAATTCAGAATTTTGGAAAATGGATTGCGGTGGCATCGTCGATGATGTTTTTAGCGGATCAAGCCGATCGCTTTATTTTGGCAAAGCTCCTCTCGTTTGAGAGGTTGGGGGTATATACGATCGCTTACACGTTAGCGAGTATTCCGCGGAGTGTGATTCAAGAATTGAGTGTAAAGGTGATCTTTCCCACCATCTCGAAGCAGTTGGATTTGTCGCGATTGCAGCTTCGCGCCAAAATTGTGAAACAAAGATGGTTACTTTTGGTGGGTACAGCAGTCTTTCTAGCCGGATTGACGGTGTGCAGCGATTGGTTCATTATGCTGCTGTATCAAGGGCGAAATAAGCATTGGGAGCAATACCAGGATGCAACTTGGATGATGCCAATTCTGTGTTCTGGAATTTGGTTTTCGATTCTGTTCTATACGACTAGCCCGACTTTAGTGGCAATTAACAAGCCGATGTATTCGGCGCAAAGTAATTTTGCTCGACTGAGCATCGTGGGCTTAGGGATGCCGTTAGCATTTTCTCAATTTGGTGAACTCGGTGCGATCGTGGTTGTGGCGATGAGTGATTTTCCGTTGTATGTGGTGAATCTTTACGGGTTGAAGCAAGAAAAGCTATCGTGTACGACGCAGGATGTTTATTGTACGGCTTTCTTTGTAACGACGCTTTCTCTCTTGCTTTTGCTGCGATACTCATTGGGTTTAGGTGTCCCAATTCATGTGCTTTTGCAAGGGTCTTAATAAAGTACAGCCTTTGATCATTTAGGAGAGGGTTACTTTGCAAAACAACCAAAGACAACCTTAGAGATTAAAAATGCCTAAATGAATCAGAATTGCTGTTAAGGTGTGAGATCCTAATCTTTTACAGAGTTCGTCCATGATGAAAGATCTTGATCTCGACAAAACAACTTACTTACTCAATTCCATTATGGAAGCAGAATTGGCGGGAGTTGTTCGGTATACGCACTATGCTCTCATGGTGACAGGACCCAATCGGATTCCGATCGTGCAATTTCTAAAAGCCCAAGCGAGTGAATCCCTGCTACATGCTCAGCAAGTTGGGGAGATTCTGACGGGATTAGAGGGACATCCGAGTTTGCGAATTGCCACGATCGAAGAAACCGATAAGCACTCGGTCTATGATATTTTGCTGGAAAGTTTGAACCATGAAACGAATGCCTTGAATCTATACAAACAACTGCTGGATGTTGTTGAGGATGCCAGCATTTATTTAGAAGAATTTACACGCGGAATGATTGGACAGGAAGAATTGCACGGCATGGAATTGAAGAAGATGCTGCGCGATTTTCATCCGAATTTAGCTTAGTCTACGTGCCAGGAAGCTGCCGAACTCTAACCCGAGATAGCCAATTGCGGCGCTTCCTAGCCAGTACAGTAAAGCAAGGCTATGATTGCCAGATTTGACCAGCACTGAGGTTTCGAGTGCGTAAGTCGAAAATGTCGTGTAAGAGCCGAGAAATCCGACCGCAAAAAATAGCCTTAGCTCTGGTGTACCGATGCCACGATCGAGAAAATACGCCACAAAAAATCCCATCAGCATTGCCCCAGTAATGTTGATGAAAAAGGTTCCATAGGGAAATTGCACCCCAAACACCCGCCCAAACCATAAGGTGAGATAGTAACGGCTGAGCGCACCTGGAATTGCACCCAGACTAATAGCGATCGCAGAAGAAACGTTCACGATTATAGATTTGTAGATGATGGACTGCGAGCTAGTTTTGAGCGTTTTGATTTTTGCGTGGATTCAGTTCTGCACATTTTGCAACGGCAGCTTCGTAGGCTTGAGTGTACTCTTTGCCACCTAGCATCAAATCTCCGTAATATTCATACGGGGTTGATCCATAAATCGGCAGTGGATCATCTTCTGGATAGTCCTCTTGCGCTTCTTCTAAAGCTTTTCTCAACTGTTTAGCTGTTAATTTTTGAGCAGGATAGTAGTGAATGTGTTCAGGCTTGCGGTTGAGATGTGGCAAAGACGGATCGAGAATGCGATCGCTTAACTCTAACCAGCCATGCTCGATCGGTTTATAGGGCGCACCAACACAAGCTACAAAGCCCTGCACATACAATGCGCCATCGACGACTGAAACTGCTTTCGAGGCATTTTGAAAACTTGATTTGGCTTTACTCTTGATGCGAGTCGCAAGCTCGATCGATTGGTCTGGATCTAGAGGTTTATCCATATTACATCAGTAGGATTCAGGCTCTTTCTAGGGTATCGAGAAACGGGCAATTTAAACAAATTCACCTTTTGCGACCAAAATTGTTTTGCCGCCCACAGAAATATCAAAGGTCTGATTTTCCTGGCTAGCTCGTAAGAACAACACTGAAGGTCGTCCGATCATATACCCTTGTTCGACTCGAATATCAATCTCCGTTTGCCCAAAGTAGGCATGTTGGACTAAATATGCGGCAAGGCATCCATTCGCACTGCCTGTTGCCGGATCTTCAGGAATGCCTAACCCATCGGCAAAGACGCGTACGCTCAGTTGATTGGCTGCATTGAGTGGCTCAGGGCAAAATACAAGGATTGCTTTCGCGTCCATCGTCTTGATGCGTTGGAAAAATAAATCTTTGTTCACTTTCGCCTGTTGCAAAGCGTCTTGAGTTTTCAGCGGCACGATCAAGAATGGAACGCCAGTCGAGACGGTTTCGATCGCAAACCGATCGTCAATTTGATCTAAACTCAGTCCTAGGATAGATGCAACTTCAGCACGATCTAGACCCATACCAAACGTAGGTTGATTCTGCTGCATCCAAAGCATGTCAATGGACTGATCGGCATACTCGATCGTCACTGGAATCTGCCCAACTTGCAAATTTAATCTCACGATTGATACTGAATCTTGGATAATCATCTGTTGCAAAACGAACGCAGTGCCAAGCGTGGGATGCCCCGCAAATGGCAACTCCTGCTCTGGTGTAAAAATCCTCACGTTATAGCCTTCTGATTGCGGACTTTCAGACAGAATAAAGGTCGTTTCAGAATAGTTCATTTCCTTTGCAATCGCCTGCATTTCCTCGGTAGTGAGTTGGGTACTAGCTCGAAAAACAGCAAGTTGATTGCCTGCAAATTTGTGTTCAGCAAATACATCTACGATATAGAACGGTAATGGCATAGTTTTAAGTTATGGGAATGTGCCAAAAGGTACACGATTAAGCCAAAAAAGGCAGCTAGCCTAGTGAAATTACGCCTTGGGGATAATCCATTTTGTGTCGCGAGAACTTTATAATAACCCTTGGTAAAAGTGTATTGCTAAATACAATCTTGAGATTTAACCTCATCACAAATAACCAAAAATGTTGATACTCGGACTTATGTGGGTCGCTTCATGGTTTAGTGGAATCCCGAGTTTTGGGACGAAGCTACTAGAAACGCCCAAATTTCTCACCCATGTTCTGTGTAACAGCCGCGCGTGCCATTCTACCGTGCTACCTTCTTCTTCGCTTCAACCGCTGGTACTCGGAACATCCCCTACTTCTTCTGCTACTTCTTCTGTCTCGCTCGATCGCTCAGAAACTTCCACTTCCCAAACCTGGTTGAGCACAGTCGAGACACTCGTCTTTAATTCAGAAATTGCTCCAAATCTCAATACGATTCATCCGGTAACGCAGTTTATCGATGCAATGCAGTCTGTGTTTGATCAGTTGCCAGTCGTGGCTGACTCGAAACAGATGGACAGAGCGATTGCGATCGTTGAAGTGGGCTATGACGGAGCGCTGCTCGGCGAAAATCCTCCTATTCTCCCGAAACTGGGATTTTGGCAATGTCCAACCTGGCAAATTGGCTCGTCTGATTCGATTGGAGGCTATCAAATCTGGCTCAAGGGCTGCCAAATTGCAACGGTTCGCGATCGTTCGACCGCAGAACTGTTTAGAAAAGAGTTACGTCGAATGATGACGACTCCGAATTTCGATGCTTCAAAGGTGCGGGCTGCAATGGAATTGGGTCAGCCAAGGTTGAAGTTCGGCGATCGCAGCCTCTTGACGATTACGGATCAGATTGCTGCCCAAACTGGTCGTCCAGCGGAAATGATCGCGATCGAATGGGCAAACAATCTCCGCATCGCACTGGGGCAACCTAGCTTGGCTTTAGCAGATGCCCAAGCCCAGATGTATGGATTAGAGCCAACCCAGCAGTTTATCGATGGCATGGCATCCTGGTATGGACCCTATTTTCACGGTCGCCAGACGGCAAATGGGGAAATTTTCGATCAAAACGATCTGACGGCGGCACATCCGACCTTGCCTTTGGGGACATTTCTCAAAGTGACGAATCAACTCAACGGCAAGAGCATTGTCGTGCGGGTCAACGATCGCGGTCCGTATTTTGACAATCGCGTTCTCGATTTGTCGAAGCGCGCTGCTGCCATCATCAATGGCGAAGAGCGGGGCGTTGTCCCGATCGAAGCGGTAGTCATGCAGTCGGCGGTCGTCGCTCGGACTCCCATCAACAAACCCCCGCAGCAGGTGGCGCGCTTGGTGACAGGCTATTGATGCAAAATGATGTGGCGCTTGGTGTCGATCGAGAGCCAGCCAGCTTGTTTCAATTGACCGAGTAATCGAGTAACGGTCACACGAGTTGTGCCGATCGCGTTGGCTAATTGCTGATGCGTCAGGCGAATTGTGAATCGGGTGCCGCGTTGAGTCGGCTGCCCGATTTCATGCTGGAGCAGAATCAGTAACTGTTTCAGGCGTTCTTCAACGCGACGGCAGCCCGATAGCGCCAAAAAAGCTTCTGATTGTTGAAGTCGGCGGCTGAGATGGCGAAACAGTCCTTGACAGAGTGCAGGAGAGCGTTCGACTTCTGCGATCGTCAAGGGCAGCAGATCGACATCGGTTAATGCGATCGCTTGATAGGGTGTAATCCAGGTCAGCGGTAATCCAAAGGGCATCGAAGGAGTCACGATACTGAGGAGTGCTTCATCGCCTGTCGGATGCAAGGTGTTGATCACGACCACACCGCGACAAGTCACCCAAATCTGATCAGGGCGCAATGGAATTCTCTGACCGCTTCGGAAGGGTTGAAGGGTTCGTTCTCGGTAAAGTTGTTCTAAAAGTCGTCTTGAATCGGGTAGCTCAATCTGTGGTGGTGCGAACGATTGAATCATGAACTCTGCTCCATCTTGAAAGCCCGCCATTCACTGTAGTCTTTGAAGATCAAGGGCAGGTAATCCCTGGGTTTGGATTGGGTTAAGATTTGCAGCACACTCCAAAACCGCGAAAGTCTTGCAGAGTTTTGCTAGGGCGACAATAATAGTCCTAATGCTTTGAAGGACGAGCCAGTGGCAGAGGAAAAACGATCTGATTCAGGAAACGAGCCAAATCATTATGCGTTGTTAGGGCTGCATCCTTCGACTTCGGTGCGGGAGATTCGTCAGGCGTATCGGGAACTGAGTAAGCTTTATCATCCGGATACGACGGAACTGCCGACCGCGATCGCAACGAGGAAGTTTCAGCGCTTAAATGAAGCATACGCGACCTTGAGCAATCCGGAGCGTCGTACAGCATACGATCGCGCAATTGGATATTCGCGGGTAGTTGTGGTGCGCCCGTTGCCGAGCCTGCACAAACCGAATCAGCCTGAACCAAAGTCTTCAGCGTATTTGGATGCAACGGATCGACCTTTATCTCCGGGCGAATTGTTTGCGCTATTCATCCTGGGTGTAACGTTTGTTGGATGTTTGATTTTGGCGATTATGATCGGCATTACTCGCGGTGATCAAGCATTTCAGCCACTCACGGCTCAACATTTCACAGTGAAAGAAATTGTAGAAGAAGTGCAGCCAGTTCAAGAGACACCTGCACAAGAACTTCTACCGTCGCCGGAGACTGCATCTGAAAATTCTGCATTGAACTCTGCATTGACCACAGAGATTGAGCAAAAGACTGAGCCATCCAATCCGCCAGTGTCTTAGAGAACTTGGCTTTGAATTGAGGAATGAGCCAATCGTTGATAGAAATGAGATATACCCCAAATCCTTACAGGTGAAATTACTCTAGCTATGGCTTTACCTTCTGCCGACACTCCGCTTTACAATCATCCGCTGCCTGCGATCGAAGAATGGCTGTCTGATATGGGCTGCGAACAAGATAGCCAGGAACTTCACTGCTGGACGATCGAACGCCCAAAATGGCAGGCTGAACTGATGTTAGATGTCGATCAACTGAGCGTGCGATATCTCAACATTGAGGGGCGTGATATTCAGCGATCGTTCAAATATTCGCTCAGTCGTCAAGATGTTGAGGATGCGGTATTTGGTGGTCCTTAGGGCTTAAGTTTGCGCAGTCCTTGGAAGGCAGTTTGTCGCAGCGATTTGGGCAAGAGCGATAGGGCTAAACCCGTATAGGCTTTAGAAATTGAAGCGAACTTGCCCGATCGCACTAAGTTTCGTCCGGTTGCGGTTTCGCCGACTTCGATCAGACGCAATCCAAGCAGCAATTGAGTTTCAGCGAGCCGCGATCGCCGAATTTTCTCTAAACCTGAATCAGGGAATTCAAAATTGTTGAGATAGGTAAGCTTGTCTTTGAGATAAGGAATGGCGCGATCGATGCCTTGCTGTTCCGCATGAACACGGTATTCCATGAGGCGTTGAGGTAAGTAGTATCCTTGCTTTCCCTCTAAGGCTAATCTGACGAACAAATCATTATCTTCGCAGTTTTGAATGTTGGGGCGCATGTAGTCTACCTCATGCAATGCTTGTGTTCTAAACAGCGTTGCCCCAATTTGAAAACTTTGTTTGACGAAGACTGTTGCGAGTAGGTTATCGGGAATGCCTTCGGATAGTTCTGTTCTGCCCCATTTGTGAGAGTTCTGATCGCTAAAAGCATGGTCTCTCTGCCCTTTGGAATCGATGATCCAATGGTCAGTTCCGACAAAATCGATCGTTGAATTGCGATCGAGAATTTCACTTGTTTTCTCTAAGAACTCAGGCGTTAAGCGATCGTCATCGTCGAATTTAATAAAATACGTTCCGGTTGCGATTTCAAAGCCCGATCGCATGTTGTTACTTTTGCCAACATTGCGAGAATGCCGGATGTATCGAATTCGGGGGTCGTGATAGCGCGATAACACTTCTGGCGTGGCATCTTTTGAGCCATCGTCACAGATGATCAACTCCCAATCGGCAATCGTTTGTGCAAAAACACTGTCGATCGCATCCGGCAAAAGGTGGGCGCGATTATAGGTGGGAATACAGATGCTAATTTTGGGCATATCGAAAGGGAGGTGGGTTCCCATTCAATATGGACACGATCGGGGCGTGAATATCAGAGGGAGTGGGGACTTCCCATTCCCCTACTTCCCCACCTTAATAGGCAGTCGCAGACTTACGATGCTGAATCGCAGTCATTCCCGTCGTTTCGAGGACTTTGCCATTCTCGACAGTCGCGTACAGTAACCAATGATCGCCGCAGTCCATTCGGTTTTGGATCTTGCACTCTAGATAGGCGAGTGCATCGAGTAACACGACACAGCCGTTTGCCGCAGTTTCCGTACTTAATTCAGCAAAGCGATCTTCTCCGGGGGCAGTCATCTTGATGAAATTCCGTCTGACATTTCGACCTTCTCTCAGAATGTTCAGAACAAACGGCGTTTCAGCTTGATCGAGCACACCCTCAGCCCGACCTTTCGGAACCGCGATCGTCACACCAGGTGGTGTAAAAGTCGCTTGCGAAACCCAAGAAGTGAGAATTCCAAACGGCGTTTCTCCCTGATTTGCGGTAATGACGCATAATGACCCAATGACACGACCTAAAGCTTGCTCAGTACGATCGCTTTGAACTTCTGCAACAACTTGACGAGGCGCACGCGCTTTTTTCGCTTTCTTCAATGCCTGAGCGAATTCTGTCCCTGCCTTTTCACAGTGCTGTAAGTCTTCCTCAGTCGGCTTGAACTTGACGCGAATGGTGTCAAATCCAAAGGCAAATCCAGCATCTTGAAGTTTGCTTTCGAGTAAGTCGATCGCTTCTCCACTCCAACCATACGACCCAAATACGCCCGCAATCTTGGTCTTAGAAGCAGTAGAAAGGACTAAACCTAATGCAGTTTGCATTTGAGTGGGGGCATGTCCGCCGAGGGTTGGAGAGCCGATGACAAAGCCATCACATTGCTCGATCGCGGCTGTAATCTCTGCTGGATCAGCGAGTTCACAATTGATCGATTCGACGTTGATTTCAGTATCGGTTAAGCCTTTCGCGATCGCGTGAGCGACCGTTGCGGTATTGCCATAGGCGGAAGTGTAAAGCAGGGCGACAGAGAGTTCTTGAGTTTCTTGCTGCTCGCACCATTCGAGATATTCAAGTTTTAGGCGGCTTTGGCTGTAGCGAACAATCGGGCCATGACCGACTCCATACCATTTGGGACGAAAGCGGGAGAGTTTGTCGATCGCATCTTCAACTTGTTTGGACTGAGCTGCATGTAGACAATCGAAGTAGTAATGTCGATCGTCATCGAGTTTTTTCCAGTTCTCATCGAAGATCGGATCATCGCAAACGTGAGCGCCAAAGAACTTGTCTGTATAGAGAATTCGAGTCGCTGGATCGTAGGTGCAGATTCCATCGACCCAGCGTGGAGTGGGTGTAAATGCAAACTGCAATTCATGCCCTTTTCCGAGATCGAGCACTTCTTCCCCTCGAACTGCGTAGAGGTTGAGTTCTTGATTGGGAAACGCCGCTTTCAGAGTATTGACCGCAGGTTTAGAGCACACGATCGTAATCTGTGGCGCAATTTCCAGCAGTCGCTTGATAGTCTCAATCCGATTGGAGTTCACGTGACCGAGAATCACGTAATCCAGCTTTTGAAAGTATTGATGATCGTGGAGTTCTTTCAGAAAAATATCGGTGAAGGATTCTCCGGGCGGATCAATCAGGGCACTTTTCTCAGCCTGAATGAGATAGCTATTCGCGGTTGTGCCTTTTTGTCGCGCGTATTCGACTTCAAACTTGAGACGATCCCAAGTGCGAGATCGTAAGACGCGCGTATTTTGGGCAATTTCGGCAACTTGGACATCTCGCGATCGAGGTTGAACCATAGGACAAATCAAGGGTTAGGGGGTAGGGAGTGGGGGGTAGGGAGTGGGGAGACGATAAGAATTTTTTGTTCTTTGAACCCTGAGGCGCAAACTAACTTACTCCCTACTCCCCACTCCCCACTAAAATTAATAGTGGTTTCCAACTTTCCGATGATGAACCGCTGTCAGCGAATCTGCTTTCGCAACTCGTCCAGCAGTCACGGTACTGTAAACAATCCAGTGATCGCTACATTCCATTCGGCTGACGACTTCGCATTCCATGTATGCCAAGGCATCCGCAAGAATTGGTGAACCATTGGTCGCGGGATAGTTTGCGACATCAGCAAAGCGATCGGCTCCTGGGGCAAATCGCTTTAGGAAATGCTTCATCAAGGTCTGATACTTGCCCTCTTCGAGCGCATTCAGCACAAAGCGATCGCCGACATGCAGGAACGATTCAATTGCTCGATCTTTGGCAACCGCGATCGAGACTCCTAACGGCTCAGAACTCGCTTGAGCAACCCAAGAAGCCAACATCGCACTAGAGATGTCGCCCTTTTTCGCCGTGATGATGTACAAACCGCCGCTAATCCGACCGAGGGCTTTATCTAACTCGGTATCGAGCGCTTTCATCTGTTTGACGGTGCGATCGCGCGTTAGCCATTGTCCTAAGTCGGTTCCAGATTCTTCGCAAAGCTGATAAATTGCTTCGGTGGGTTCGACTTCAATCTTGATCGGCTCGAACTTCTCAGTTAATCCAATTTCACGGAACTGGTTGCGAATCGGGTAAACGGCTTCATCGTTTCCGCCCCCGACTTCAAATAATCCAAAGTTCTGTTTGGAGTTCGCCGCTGCCAGAATAGTTCCCAGTGCTGCCTGCGCGTTTTCTGCAATTTCGCCCACTTGAGGAGCCATGCCTAGCACGACCGCGCTGGATAATTCAACCAATTCCCGCACGTCTTGAGGTTCTGCAACTCGCAGATCCATCATTTCAACCGCAACGCCTGTTTTCGTGATTCCGGCTGCGATCGCTTGGGCAATGCGATCGCCATACCCATACCCGGAAACATAAAACAACCCAACGGTTGTGGTTGCTTTCGCTTGGCTCTGACTCCAATCTTTGTAGCGTCCAACTAATTCTGCAATGTTGTAGCGCAGCAGCGGGCCGTGACCAGTCGCGATCGTGGTGAATTCTGGCAATTCGCTGATGCGTTTGATGGCACCAAGTACCGATCGAGCGTTCGGAGCCATCAAGCAATCGTAGTACAGACGAAATTCAGCTTCGAGAATTTCTAAATCTTCGTCGTAGGTGTGATCGTCGCAGAAGTGCATCCCAAATGCATCACAGGTAAAAAGCGTCTGGGTTTTGTGGTCGTAAGTAAAAATGGTGTCAGGCCAATGCAGATTCGGAGCAGAGACGAATTCGAGTTCGTGACCGTTGCCGAGATCTAAGCGATCGCCACTTTTAACAATCTTGCTCTTGAAAGACTGATGCACGAGTCCTTCTAAAAACTGAATCGCCACCTTTGCCCCAATCACCGTAATCTCAGGGTTGAGCGCTAAGACATCGCGGACTAAGCCGCTGTGATCCGGTTCAGTGTGGCTGATGATGAGATAATCAATTTCCTTCGGATCGATCAACTCATTCAGTGCGTCTAAATAGAGTTCTTGAAATTTGGCGTGAGAGGTATCAACGAGCGCGACTTTCTCACCTTTAATCAGAAAAGAGTTGTAGGTTGTACCGTTTTCGAGTGAGAATTCGATGTCGAAGCGATCGCGATCCCAGTCTAAACAGCGGATCGTCGTTGTCTCAGGAGCAATTTCAGCGATTTCAGTTGTGAGGCGCACTCTTGATCGAGCGGGGCGAGAAGCAGAAGCGACCATATACCAATCTCCCTACGAACAATATGTTAACGGTAAAACAATTTTCTTAATCTGTTTCAATTCTCTCTCGTTATAACTCAGTTTGTAAAGTTTTAATAAGCAAGGATACCTATAAATGAATCTAATCGATCGTGAATGGCTTGCGCTCAATATCGGCAATTCCCGGCTGCACTGGGCTGTATTCAAAAATGATCAGATTCAAGCAAAATGGGATACCCCGCATATTGTCGAGAAAACACAGGATTTATTGCCTTATTTTCCTTCTAATCGTATATCACATCTGATTAATTTTACTAATCAATCAAAGCCACGGAATGATATTGACTGCGAGCTATGGATCGCGTCTGTTGTTGCGAAGCAATCCAATTACTGGTCTGATTATCCTCAACTGTATTCAATTCAATTGCAAGATGTTCCGATTCAGCAGCTTTATCCAACTTTGGGTATCGATCGAGCTTTAGCGCTTTGGGGTGCAATTCAAGTTTATGGGAGTCCAGTGCTGGTAATCGATTGCGGGACAGCGCTGACCTTTACAGGGGCGAATGAGAACAATCAATTGGTTGGAGGTGCGATCGCGCCTGGCGTGCGGTTGCAATTTCAAGCGTTAGGAAATCACACAGCAGCATTACCTACGATCGAGCAAGTTGCAACGTTGCCGAATCGTTGGGCAACCAATACAGTTTGCGCGATCGAGAGTGGGATTTTGCACATTCTCTTAGCAGGTATCCGAGATTTTATTGCCGATTGGCATCGACAGGTGGGAGAAAGCGCGATCGTGTTAACGGGAGGAGATGCAAATTTGATTGCTCAATTCTTGGAGTTGGAACAGGTTCAGGTTGATTTAGATTTGGTGTTTTGGGGAATGCGATCGCTTCGGAATCATCAGAAAATGCTTTAGAGAATGCGGTTTGTCCTTACCGATACAGAGCAACCCATCTATTTTGTACCGGATCGCATAAATACCTGAATATGCAGGAAGACTAATAAACTTACAGCTTAATGGTTGGTACTACTCAGGGAGTAAAGGCGATCCTATCTAGAATATTTCGAGCTTTAGCTTGTAACTCAGCGTCATTCGTTGTCATAGGAACCAGCAATTTGACCGCATAGATTTAGTGAAAAGAGCAGAAATAGCTGCTGAACAAATTGAAAGCTTCAAGTAACACCTTCCATCAGTCTTGCTATTCCGTGATCCCGCGACCATACGCAAAAAGGTCACAAGTAGCATCAAGTATTTGTGTAGCGCGAAAGTGTAGCGCACAGATGAAAGCCCAAAGGGCATTTTCCTCAGTTGCGGTACAAACGTCATCATATAAGCGTCCTGCAAACAGAGGCAGTGGTTGGAGTACGAGGATACCATCAATGCCCTCCTCATTAATTTTGGATCTCAGTGTTTCTAACTGGTTCCATCCTTGGTACGCAATGATGAATAACGGAATCCGCTCAGGTACTTGACCTCGCGCGATGCTTTCCACTCGATATCTCCGCTGTATGGGGTATAGCTTGTCTCTTGTGGACAAAACCTGTTCCCATTGCGAGGGTAAAGTTGACTTGATCTCGATAACAGAACTGACACCTTCTGCTAGCACAAGCCTCACATCGGCAATGGAAGGTGCTGCAATGCTTGGAAACATACTGTTTTCGATAATCACATCAAGTTGTCCAGTCTTTCCTCCATATTGATCGATAATCTGTCCGGTTGTGCTGCGATATTTGATAGGTAGACTTGGAAGGATTAGTTGTCTAATGGTTTGCTCACGAACGTATCCCGAAATAGCACTTGGACCTCCATCTTGATGGGCAGCTACCAACGCCTGTCGTATTGCTTGTAAACGAGAATAAAGAACTGAGTGCATTTGACCTGAGGGCAATTTTATAGATTAGCGTTTGCTATGTAGCGATGAGAGAACTATCAACGAAGTGAGGAGACTCTATTTGTTGCGCTAACAGTTCTGTTAGCTAGCGATAAAGATTTCGGCTTAGCTTCAAACTATAGCTTGGAACAGTACAACAGACATCAAATTCAAGAAAAAAGTTTGTCTGCTCCAAAGTGAATGAGATATTAGGGCGCTTCACCCCTGCGACAAGTCATTCGACTGGCGGAAGTTCTCTGAGTTCAGAGATCGCTGTAAAAGCATTGCTGATCAATTACTACGATCGTTCACCATTTTCTTTTGGAACTTACTTACTAATTGCATAGCAATAACAGTCTCGTGGCTCTTTAGAAACATTTGGGTGAATGAACCATCGCTTCAAAACCCCTTCTCTCTGCATTCCAACTTTCTCCATCACTCGTGCCGATGCAGGATTTTCAACATCACAGAAAGCCCAGACTCGATAGATCTCATTCTGTGCTAATGCCCAATTCGTCAGTGCTTGCATCGCTTCTGTTGTATACCCTTTACCCCATTCTGACCTTGCAAGAACATATCCTAAATCTGCTTTGTACTGATTAATGCGAATTTCTATCATCCCAATCAGTTGGGCATCTTGCTTGCAGATCAGTACATAAGGAAATGCAGAGTGATTCGCCCAAACCGAAATACATCGATCGATGAACTCATCGGTCTCTCTAATAGACTGATGAGGTTGCCAACTCAGATACTTCGTTACCTCTGGGTCTTGTGCGTATTGCTCAAATATCAATCCTGCATCTTCAGGTATTGGCTGTCTCAAGCATAATCGCTTCGTTTCTAGAGTTTGTGGTGGTTTCATAGCACATGCCCAAGTTCCAGACTCAACTCACAGCTTACTAGATAGGCAAGGGCAGTGCAGACTCAACTCAGAATTTCAGCGCTAGGTTTCTCCAGTGTCGTCGTCATAGAAAAGCTCCACACTTTTCTAGCTCTTGTACGATCGCGACTGCATGAGCAACTCCATCTTCAGCTTGAATCTTTGCTCCTAGATCGGCAGCACGTTGGCGCATTGCTGAATCACTCATAACCTGCTGAATTACTTTTGCCAATCTTTCAGCAGTGAGGTCTTTACGAGGAATCGGTGCTGTCCCTATGCCTAATTCTGCAATGCGATGCCCCCAAAAAGGCTGATCGCCAAAGAACGGAATCACAATGGTCGGAATCCCTGCTCTGAGTCCAGCGGCTGTTGTTCCCGCCCCCCCATGATGAACGACAGCCGCGACACGTGGAAAAAGCCAAGAATGGGGAATTGAATCCACCATAAAAACCGTATCTGGCAAATCACGCTTACCCAGACCCCGCCAACCCGATTGCAAGATAGCACGTTGTCCCGTAAGTGCGATCGCTTGTAAGACTAGATCTGCTGTTTCTTCTGGATTTCGACTCACCATACTCCCAAATCCAATAAACACAGGGGGAGAACCATTTTGCAGAAACTCTAGTAAAGCGAGAGGTGGAGACCAATTGGGAGGCTCATCTAAGAACCAATAGCCAGTCATATGAGTATTCTGCCAATCCGAGGGTTTCGCAATCACAGATGGACTTAACCCATACAGGATGGGATAACGCTGAAGATGAACCGAATGATAATTTCCCCAAAATGGGGCAGCGGGCAACTCTAGCACTTGTTGTCGTGCTAATCCATCCCCTGTCCGCGCTCCCTGCCACATGATCTGTCGAAAGACATGATGCGACAGTCGATTGACAGTTCCGCCAAATTTAGCAATAGATTGAGGAAACAAAACAGCGGGAAAGGCTTGAGTCGGCGTAAAAGGAAAGATGTATGCCTGAAGCAACGGGATCTTCAGCTTCTCAGCAAGGGAAACACCGAGGAAGAGTCCGCCTACGCCTGCAACTAGCAGATCCATTCCCTGAGCCGCGACCAATCCGCCCTCTGCCCAATCGATCGCGGCTCGTTGAGAAGCTTTCGCTGTACGTGCATTAATCGCCAGAAAATTCCCGCTTTCTAGCAACTGACGGTTCGCGGGGTCTTCTAGAAAAGCTTGGACGTTGCCCTTAAGCGGATAGAACTCTAGCTCATATGAATTGACTAACGATTCAAAGTTTTCATGCGTGGCAAGTCGAACGCTGTGTCCTGCGGTTTTCAGCCCCTTGCCCAAAGCAACGTAGGGCTGAACATCGCCTCGACTTCCCATCGCCATAATCATAATTCGCATCATTGACTCTCTCTTTTCATTGCTTGCTGTAGAACTTGCTTGTAAAATGTGAGTAATTACTCATAATTTTATGGGCGATCGCACTCCTCTGACAACTCGCATTTCGAGAAGCCCTACCGATGTCTCCTAAGCCTCCTGCAACCCCACGTAAACAACCCAAACAAGAGCGATCGCAAGTCACTGTTGAAGCGATTCTCTCGGCAACGGCTCACATTTTGACGGAAAACGGGTATAACCAACTGACGACGAATCGGGTGGCTGAACGGGCTGGTGTGAGTATCGGCTCGCTGTACCAATACTTTCCGAATAAGGAAGCTTTGATTTTTGCTTTAGCGGAGCAGCATGCTAATGAAATGGTGCAATTAGCAAAGCAGCATTTAGAAGGACTCAGCGATCGCACAATTCCAGAAGTGCTGCGACAAATTATTAAAGCAGCATTGGCGGCTCATGCTGTGAACCCTAAGCTTCATCGCGTTTTGCATGAACAGATTCCCCACAGTGAAGTGATGAAACGCTTAGATCAGGCAAAGATAGAAAATCTGCTGCAATCATTTCTCGCACAACGCTCTGATCAGCTTCGACCCAAGAATCTAGAGTTAGCAGTTTTTATGGTCGAGCGCACGATCCGAGCCTTGATTTATGGGGCGATGATCGATCATCCTGAGTTGCTCAAAACTGGGGAATTGGAACAAGAACTAACGCTGATGTTGTCAGCATATTTAGTCAAAAGTTGACCAGAGTAGATTCAAGATTTGCTTCAACAGATGGCTTTTAACATAAAAGTATTGGGCAGCCATTTTCTGCTATTTAATCCCAATCACCATCGAATCTGGGCCAACTAAATGCTCAACCCGGATCTGAGAAAAACCAGCTTCTTTCATCCATCCAGAGCAGTTAGCACCTGTGTAGTCGAAGCCACCCGGTGTTTCGATTAGCATGTTCAGGCTCATCATCAAACCAAAGGCATTCTTTGAGCGATCGTCATCAATGAGTGCTTCATATACGACGAGAGCACCTCCAGATGGAACAGCATCGAATGCTTTTGCAATCAGCATTTTCTTCGTCGGTAGATCCCAGTCGTGCAGAATATGCCCCATCAGTACTACGTCAGCTTTGGGCAGATCGTGCTGGAAAAAATCACCTGGCACAAACGACAAACGGTCTGCTACCCCTGATGTCGTGCTGTACTCTTCAAAGAAAGGAGCAACCTGGGGCAAGTCGAATCCGAAACCCTGTAAATGCGGGTTTGCTTTTGCGATCTGAACTGCTAAATCACCTTGGGCTGTGCCTACATCTACGAAGGTGCGGTAGTCTTTCCAGGGAAAGCGTTGTGCGATCGCTACATTGGAACCCCGGCTCACTCCTGTCATCGCAGAAAGAAATTCCTTCAAGCGGTCTGGGTCGGCATAGAGGGTTTCAAACAGGCTAGGATCACCTGTCCGATATTCGTTTTGCGGTTGCCCAGTGCGAAGGGCGTCAGTTAGATGACCCCAGAAGGGATACAAGCGGTGATTCGCCATCTCTAGTATCCCTCCGACGTAGGATGGCTTGGTTCGATCGAGGAATAGATTGGTCTCGATCGTATTCGAGTAGAGATCGCCTGTGCGTTCCAGGAAGCCAAGCGCGACTAACGCATCGAGGAAGTCACGCGCCGAGCGTGGGTGCAACCCTACCAGATCTCTGATTACGTCAAATGGCTTGGCACCATCTGCCAGTTTAGTAAATAGGTCGATTTCGATAGCACTCAACAGCGTCTTTGATGCCCAGAAAGCTAGCCCTGTTTGCAAGATTTTCTCTGGACTTGGTTGTTCACTCATGCTGTTCTCCTAAAACTCAAAAGTCGCGCTCAGATATTATTTTTGTTTACTATTTACGATAGATTTACCCAACTTGTACAGACGAACGATTGTTCCGAATCATACCTTTCGACAGCCGATTAGACAGACAATTTAAGGATTTCTTCTCGAAGCGCTTAGCGCTCAAAAAAGTTCGTCTGTCTCAGAATGAATGAAATATTGGGGAGCTTCATCCCTGCAACAAGTCATGCGATCGGCGGAAGTTTAGCGCTCTCACAAAAAACTAGTAGATTGCTAAGATTGCCTCTCGCTTACTAACAAAAGCACTCCAAGTCTTTCAAAAACTTGGAGTGCTTATCTTATGAACTAACCTAATTATGAACTAGCCCATTCGAGATCGATAGTCCTCATACCCAAACGTTCGCCACAATTCAAACGAACCATCTTGTTTGAGACAACCGATCGATGGATGCGTTACCCCGTTAAACATTGTTGTTTTAACCATGGTGTAGTGCATCATGTCCTGGAACAATAAGCGATCTCCAACCTCTAAAGGTCGATCAAACTGATAATCTCCCAAGAAATCTCCAGCCAAACAGCTAGCACCACCTAAGCGATACCCAGTTTGTCCTTCTGGCAACACAGAGGCTCCAGTAATCTCTGGCTGATAAGGCATCTCTAAGCAATCTGGCATATGTGCTGTGAATGAAACATCTAACATCACATGCGTCATGTTCGGCATTGGAATCAGATCCAAGACTGAGCTTAGTAAAAAGCCTGTCTGCCAAGCGATCGCTGAACCCGGCTCTAGCATCAATTGCAAGTTCGGATACTTCTCATGGAAAGCTTTCAGAACTGCGATCGCATGATCGACATCGTAGGTTTCATGCGTCATCAGATGTCCGCCCCCAAGATTGAGCCATTTCAACTGAGGCAGTAAATGACCATAGTGTTCCTCAATGTTGAGCAGCGTTTTCTCCAAAGCAAACGAATCACTTTCACAGAGGTTATGCGAGAGAAACCCCTCAATTCCATCCGGTAAGCGATCGCCCAATTGCTCAGGTAGTACCCCCAAGCGTGATCCTGGCACACAAGGATTGTAGAGCGCAGTTTTCACAGGAGAAAAGAGCGGATTGATCCGAATCCCGATCGAAGCATTGCGCGGGAATTTGAGCGATCGCTCCCACTGACTCAAAGAATTGAACGTCAAATGCGAAGCAGACGCGAGTAACTCCGGTAAGTCCTCGTCCCGATAAGCAGGCGAGTACACACACAGCGCACCCCCGAAAAACTCCGATGCCAGTTGCGCTTCCCACAATGAACTTGCAGAAGCTCCATATAGACTTTCGCGAATCATCGGAAAGCTATGAAACAGCGCAAAGCCTTTCAGTGCCAGTAACACTTTCACAGGCGCATCTCGCTGAACCCGCTCGAAAATTTGCAGGTTGCGTCTCAGCTTTGCCTCTTCCAGCACAAAGCAGGGCGAAGGAATATTCGCCAAGACCTCATTGACTTGTTCCATCAGTTAGATCGCCTCAAAGGGAGAAGGTTGACCGATGACTTCATGCCAAGGCAGTCCCATGTCACCCAACTTTGCTAAGAATGGATCAGGATCTAGCTGTTCAACGTTGAACACACCTGGCTTTTGCCAAGTTCCATTCGCCACCATGAGAGCACCTAGCGCTGCCGGAACGCCTGTGGTGTAGGAAATTGCCTGTGCCCCGACTTCTTGATAAGCCGCAGCATGATCGCAATTGTTGTAGATGTAGTAGGTCTTTTCTTGACCATCTTTGATGCCGCGAATGTGACATCCGATCGAGGTTTGTCCGGTATAAGTTGCTGCTAGAGAAGCTGGATCAGGAAGCAGCTTCTTCAACATTTTCAGAGGCACAACGGGTGTCCCTTCATAGTCGATCGGATCAATTCGGGTTAATCCGAGCGTTTCTAGCACCTGAAGGTAGTTGATATAGCTCTGTGAAAAGGTCATCCAGAACCGTGCTCGCTTCAAAGTCGGAATGTGCTTCACCAGCGATTCGAGTTCTTCGTGATAGAGCAAGTAAGATTCGCGATCGCCGATATGGGGATAATCAACAGGGCGATGAATTGATAAAGGCGGAACCGTGATCCATTCGCCTTTTTCAAAATAGCGTCCCGGCTGAGTAATCTCGCGAATATTAATCTCTGGATTGAAATTCGTTGCAAATGCTCTGCCATGGCTACCGGCATTGCAATCGACGATATCTAGCTCGTGAATCTCATCAAAATGATGTTTCAGAGCGTGAGCAGTAAAAATGCCGGTCACACCTGGATCAAAGCCACAGCCTAGAATCGCAGTTAGTCCGGCATCATAAAAGCGGTCTTGATAAGCCCACTGCCAGCTATACTCGAATTTCGGATTGTCTGGAGGCTCGTAATTTGCCGTGTCAAGATAATGCACACCTGCATTCAGGCAAGCATCCATCAACGCCAGATCTTGATAGGGCAATGCCACATTCACCAAGACATCTGGACGGAACGACTTCAAAAGAGCCACAGTTTGAGAGACATCATCCGCATCGACTTGCGCGGTTTGGACATGCCTACTGGAAATACTTTCTGCAATCTGGTTACACCTTTCTACCGTTCGGCTGGTAAGCAGAATTTCCTCGAATTCTTCCAGTGCAGCAAGTTTGTGAGCCACTACTCTGCCAACCCCGCCTGCGCCAACGACCATCACTCGTGCCATTTTTTCTCCTTTGCGCTTCGTTTAGAAGTCCGCGATTATCGATCCCCTAGATACTTCTAGATTTTCTGGACACATCATTATTACACGGGATCTTGTCCGTCGTTATGTATCAACAACACAATCTGGAAATTTCATTCAATCCACTGATAGGCGCGTTGAAATCGATCGCAATTCGTCTGGAATTTCACTGACTTCTGGAAATTCCAACAGCGTCTCAGACAATCCTAAGTATCCGGATTCTGCGAACGATAACAGCATTCGTTGTAATGCAAACCAAACTTCCGGCTCAAATTCCCAGTCGCGTCCTCGTTTGGCTCGACCTGCGATCGACTTTAATGCCCAAAAGTAACTATTCCGGACGATTGACCCACCTTTTTTGAAGGGCGGGACATCTTCGTGATGCAGATACAAAATATCCGACTCAATTCTTGCTCTCATCTGTCTTGAATCCAAAAGAAATTCCCCTAATGCACACACATTAGGGGAACCTAAATTTTAGCGAATCAAATTAATAGCGCTGCGAGAATCCACCGCTACGACCGCCACGACCGCCGCCACTGCGACCACCGCCGCCGCTACCCGATTCTTCACGGGGCTTCGCCTTGTTGACGCGCATGTCGCGACCCATCCATTCCGCACCATCGAGTGCCTCGATCGCTGCGTCCTCTTCGGCATCCGAAGACATTTCGACAAACCCGAACCCACGCATCCGTCCAGTTTCACGATCAACGGGAAGCTGAACGCGCTTAACAGATCCGTATTCTGCGAAGATCTCAGTTAAATCCTCGCGTGTAACCTCATAGGACAGGTTACCTACATAAATCGACATTGAAAGAATTCTCCAGAACCAGAAATGAACGAGGCAATCGTATCGGAGGGTGTGCCTGCTTTAGCGCTAACAAACTTGCAAGTTTTAATGGAAAACGAACGAGTCACTGTCTAGGAAAAACAAACTGAATCAGCCGAGCTAAATACCTCTCATTACTCACTGTAACACGAATCTTTATTGCAGACCGTTTGATTCAATTACACTTGAGAAGTTTCGATGTTGTCGCGGAGATGGCTATGGCTGTTGCATCTTATGGGGCGTGGAAGTCCCCGATTAGCTCAGATTTGATTGTGGCGGGCGCGATTGGGCTAGGTCAAATCAAGCTCGATGGAAAAACAATCTATTGGAGCGAATCGCGCCCGACCGAGGGCGGAAGGAATGTGATTATTCGACGTTCAGAGAACGGTCAGACAGTCGAGGTCACACCTACTGCGTTTAACGCTCGTACCCGAGTGCATGAATATGGAGGTGGGGCGTTCACAATCATTGATGAGACAGTTTATTTCTCAAATTTTGCTGACCAGCGCTTGTATCAGCAGAGGGTTGGAGAGGAACCGATCGCGTTAACTCCCGAAGCTGCGATTCGCTACGCAGATGTGATTTTAGACAAAAAACGCGATCGCTTAATTTGCATTCGAGAGGATCATCAAAATGCAGATCGAGAAGCAGAAAATACGATCGCGAGCATCTCTCTCAAGGATCACTCTCAAACTACCTTAGTCGCGGGATCTGATTTCTACATGTTTCCTCGATTAAGTCCGGATGGATCTCGATTGAGTTGGATTTGCTGGCATCATCCTGATATGCCTTGGGATGGAACCGAGTTATGGACAGCGAAAATTCAAGAGGATGGCACATTAGCAACGCCTGAAAAAATTGCAGGGGGACGAGAAGAAGCGATTTTTCAGCCGGAATGGTCGCCGGATGGAAATCTGATTTTCGTCAGCGATCGTACAGGCTGGTGGAATTTTTACCGCTGGAATCCAACGACTCAAACTGTAGAAGCCCTGTGCGAAAAAGCTGCTGAATTTGGATTGCCGCTTTGGGTGTTTGGCATGTCTACCTATGGATTTGCAGGCAACAACATTATTTGTGCTTATACCGAGAATGGGATGAGCAGATTGGCGAGTCTGGATCTCAACACACTTGAGCTTAAAAATCTTGAATCTCCCTATACCAGCATTGCAGGTGTTCAGGTTTGTCCAGATCATGCGGTTTTTGTTGGCGGATCATCGACTGCACCGAGCGCGATCGTCAAATACGATTTCAACACTCAACAGTTTGAAACTCTCAGACGAGCCAGTGAACTCAGGATTGATCCAGGCTATTTGTCCATTCCAGAAGCGATCGAGTTTCCCACGGAGAACAATCTCACGGCTCATGCGCTTTACTATGCGCCGAAGAACAAAGACTTTCAAGCTCCCGAAGGCGAGCTTCCTCCGATGTTAGTTAAAAGTCATGGAGGCCCAACGGCTGCAACTTCTGCTTCATTCAACTTGGGCATTCAGTACTGGACGAGCCGTGGGTTTGCTGTCCTTGATGTGAACTATGGAGGCAGTACTGGATATGGTCGAGCTTATCGAGAAAGACTCAAAGGGACTTGGGGAATTGTCGATGTGGCTGACTGTGCAAATGGAGCAAAGTATCTCGCAGAACAAGGTAAAGTCGATGGCGATCGCTTAGTGATTGCAGGCGGAAGTGCAGGCGGTTATACAACGCTGTGTGCTCTAACTTTCCGCAATACTTTCAAAGCAGGTGCAAGTTACTATGGCGTAAGCGATCTCAAAGCGCTTGCAGAAGATACGCACAAATTTGAATCACGGTATTTAGATGGCTTGATTGGAGCTTATCCAGAACGGGCTGATTTGTATCACGATCGCTCTCCGATCACTGCTGTCGATCGCTTGTCTTGCCCAGTCATCTTTTTCCAAGGTGACGAAGATCGGATTGTGCCGCCAAATCAAGCTGAAATGATGGTCGATGCTTTGAAAGCGAAAGGCTTACCTGTTGCGTATGTTCTATTTGAAGGAGAACAACATGGATTCCGCAAAGCAGAGAATATCAAACGCGCATTAGATGGCGAGTTTTACTTCTATTCGCGAGTATTTGGCTATACGCCTGCGGATACGATCGAACCTGTTGCAATTCACAACCTCTAAAGTTCAACGTTTCCAAGCCTTAGATGGATTGCACCCTGATTTCAAACTGAAATGAGGTTCTACTGATCAAGTAGAACCTCAAAACGTCTTAGCGGAGACAAATGAATACCGAGTCAGCTTTCAAAGTGAACAGATTGACTGAACACGCCAAACTCTAAAATCCGAAAATTGTACTAGCTAGCACAGATAGGCTTATTGTTCGCATTCAAGCGAATCTTACCTTCTGACCCACCCACCATAAACGGTGCAGTCTGATCATCAACCACACGCACGAATGCAGGCTTATCTTTCAGGCAAGCACTCACGGCTGCGCCCCAAGCTGGCAAATCTTTCGCCATTTTATCAGTAATCGGGGTATCGCTAGTAACACTCGCTTCCTGAACAACAGCAATTTGGATCGGTAAGGTAAACTTCGCTGCTGTGTTAGCACTCTCAGGTAAAGTCACTTGCTGCACACCCGTGATCGTTTCGCTTTCTAGCACAGTTGTCGTTGCCATGGGTTGCGTGCTAGGAGTTGAAGACTGTTCAGCCGGAGCAGTTGGCTGAGTAGGCGTAGTTGTCGATTCCGGTGTGGTCGAAGGGGTAGTGGGAACCGTGGTATCCGGTGTGGTCGAAGGGATAGTGGGAACCGTAGTATCCGGTGTAGTTGTCGATTCCGGTGTGGTCGAAGGCGTACTCGGAGTCATCGGAGCGCTTGTTGGAGAAGCAGGCGTTGTCGATGAATCAGGAGCAGGCGTTGTTGTATCCGGAGTCGAAGGCGTTGTCGTTGCGCCAGGAGTCGAGGGAATTGAAGTTGGGCTGACAGGTGTGGTCGCGGGGGTTGCAGATTCAGCAGGCTTCTCGACTGTGGGTAGCGTCGGCTTACTCTCAGATGGCTTCTCTGTTGTTGGCATCGTTGGCATGGAGGTCGGAGTCGATGCAGGAGTCATCGTCGAAGGAGCCGAGGTCGGCATAACTGGGGTTGAACCTGGATTAGCAGGAGTGGTACTGATTGACGGCATCGAAGGCATTTCCGGCTTTGCGATCGGAGTCATTGAAGGCGTGCTGGTCTGGTTTACCGTAGGAGTTGCAGACTCAGTGTTAGAAGGCTTCTTCACCGATTCAGCGATCGTTGGAACCGCATACCCTGCTAAGACAGCAGCAGCTATACCAAAAGCAGCAATCTGTTTCCGTTTGCTCACGTTAGATCTCCGAAATTTGCTAGAGGGGCTAAATCTTCTTTCGTATTCAGGACGCACCTGGATGATTCACACAGCTGACATCTAGAGGTCGAGCAATGTCCGCATGAATTGGAAAGCGGCAGACTAAGCGAACCGTACCGAAGGATGTGTAAATGGCTCAACCAATCGGGAGACAGATAATAGATTGGCACAGGGTTAGGATACAAAGATGCAAAATCAAGGTCTTAAAGGCGAAATTCGGCGCTAAAGTAGGCTGTGCAGTAGGCTCAGTAGTGTGTTGAGGGAATCGAGCATGCAAGACCCGTATTATCGGCTAGCGCCTTTCATTCAGGAGTATATTTACGCACAAGGTTGGAGCAGTTTACGCCCAATTCAAGCAGAAGCATGTCGAGTTTTATTCGATACCGATCAGCATCTTCTGATCGCCGCAGGTACAGCATCCGGGAAAACTGAGGCTGCATTTCTTCCAGCGTTGACGTTACTGCATGAAAATCCATCTCGCAGCGTTGGTGCAATTTACATTAGTCCGATTAAAGCTTTGATCAATGATCAGTTCGATCGATTAACGGATCTCTTACGGTTCGCGGATTTACCTGTGTGGGCATGGCATGGAGATGTGTCTCAAAGCCGGAAGAAAAAGCTACTTGCAAATCCGCGTGGCATTCTGCAAATTACGCCTGAATCCTTGGAGAGTTTGCTGATCAATAAAAGTTCTGACATCGATCGTATATTTGGCGACCTTCGGTTTGTGATTATTGACGAAGTTCACGCATTTATTGGCAGCGATCGCGGTTGCCAAATCTTGTGTCAACTTTCGCGCCTTGCGAAGCTGACAGGTAACCAACCGCGTCGAATTGGACTGTCTGCAACTCTGGGCGATTATTCTTTAGCAGAAGCGTGGCTGCGGGCAGACACTTCTCCATCTGTCACCACCCCAAAAATTGAAGGAGCCGCGAGAAAAATTCAGTTGTCGATCGAACATTTCTATGATCCGGGTTTAGTTGTCCGGGCAAAAGGAGATACCCGCGATCGCGTCTTTAATCCGTATCATTTGTATTTGTTTCAACAGACAGAAGGACGCAAGAGCCTGATTTTTGCGAATGGGCGGACTGCAACCGAAGAAGCGATCGCGGCATTGCGAGAAATTGCCCAGGCGAAAGGCGCACCGGATATTTATCACGTTCATCACGGCAGTATCTCGGCAGCATTGCGAGAGACGGCTGAAGAAGCCATGCGGGATGGGGAGAAGCTCGCAGTGACGGCAGCAACCGTGACGTTTGAAATGGGAATCGATTTAGGACATCTCGATCGCGTTTTGCAACTTGAAGCACCTGCTTCGGTTGCTAGCTTTCTGCAACGCTTGGGTCGATCAGGGCGAAGAGGCGATACCGCCGAGATGCGATTTGTCTGTGCAGAAGACAAGCCGACCGGCGAGGAAATTTTACCTGAGCAGATTCCTTGGCAGTTGTTGCAAGCGATCGCGATTATTCAACTTTACATTGAGGAAAAATGGATTGAACCTGCACGGGAAATGCAGTATCCATTCAGCTTGCTCTATCACCAAACAATGAGTACGTTGGCAGCGCTAGGAGAATTGTCGCCAAGTGCGATCGCGCAAAATGTTCTCAAATTGCCCCCCTTTCAGTCGGTCACTCAAGATGATTTTCGCTTGTTCTTACGGCATTTAATCGACATTGATCATTTAGAACAAACCCCGACTGGAGGCTTGATCATTGGCATTACAGCCGAAAAAATCATTAATAATTTCAAGTTCTATGCAATTTTCCCGGATACCGAGGAGTATCTCGTTAAGCATGATGGCAAAGCAGTTGGCAGTATCATCGTTCCGCCACTGGAGGGTGATCGCTTTTCACTGGCGGGCAAAACTTGGGAAGTGATTGAGGTCAATGCGAAGAAGAAAACGATCGTTGTGATTCCTAGTACAAAATCCGTGACTTCTAGCTCATGGCGCGGCAGTATGGGCGAGATTCATACTCGAGTGTTGCGGCGCATGAGAAAAGTGCTGCAAGAGTCAACGATGTATCCTTATTTGCAACCCGGTGCGAAACGGCGACTCCAAGAAGCAAGAGAGCTAGCGCAATACAAAGGCTTTTTACATCAGCCGATCCAACTGATTGAAGAGGATGTTTGCTGTATTCTGCCCTGGATAGGAACGATTCCATTTCGGACATTAGAGCGATTTTTGCGATTTTATGCGAAAGATGCTTTGGGCTTGAAAAGTATTAAAGGGCGATCGCCTTATTTTCTCATCGTTCGATTGGGAAAATGCAAGCTAGAGACTTTGGATCACGAGATTCGATCGTTAGCCAATCGCCGCTTAGAAGCGAATATGCTCCTGCCTGATGATGAGATTCCAAAGCTGCAAAAGTTTGATCCTTACATTCCATCAGAATTGCTCAGAAAAAGCTTCATGAGCGATTATTTGGATCTAGGAGAACTCACGACGGCGATCGCCAAGTGGTAATACTCAATTTCACCAAAGCAGAGTTGAAGATGAAAGCCCTTGATCGGAAAATCTGTCATCGTTTAACTTGGGTTAACTTGCCAACTTTTGCGGCGCAGTTCCCAGAGCTTCCTCTTCACTCTCAAAAATCTCAAATACTGAATCCATCATCGTGACTTCAAAGACCAGTTTTGCCTCTGGATGCACATTGCAGAGCTTAAAGCTGCCGCGTGCTTTATCTGCATCCCGCATCCCTGCTACTAGCGAAGTCAGCCCAGAACTATCAATAAAATTTACCTGACCTAAGTTGACAATAATATGATTTGTTTGTTTCGCAATACAGTCCTGTAGCTTGGTGCGGAACTGCCACGCTGTTGTGATATCTAAGCGCCCGCTCGGATTAAATACGACGATCGTATTGCCATCCGGGGTACTAAATACTCTTTGCTCCATGAGGATCGACTTCTGCTCCATATTAATCAGGACTTGCTTCGTGCAAGCGATTGGGGGGATTCTCTAGGTCAGTTATGCCCAAATCAGGGAAAATGCTAACACCATTACCTTCTGCAAAAAGAGGGAAGCGCTAGAAAAACGCTTCCCTCGACATGCAAGGCTTAACAAATGGATGTTAATGGCTAATTACCATTAAGCTGAGTGTGCCCCGTTTTGTGACCAATTGATCCAATCTTGTGGCTTCAAGAAAATGTCATACAACCGAGCTTCTGGACTTCCAGCTTCTGGTTCATACCCATATTCCCACCGCACCATCGGAGGCAGTGACATCAGAATCGATTCTGTGCGTCCATTGGTCTGTAAGCCAAAAATTGTGCCGCGATCGTAGACCAGATTAAACTCGACGTACCGTCCCCGGCGATAGAGTTGGAACTGGCGTTCGCGATCGCCATATTCGGTATTTTTGCGTTTTTCAGCGATCGGCGTATATGCAGGCAGAAACGCATTTCCGCAAGATTGAATAAACGCAAACAGATCTTCCCAAGTCCGACCTTGCACTGCACCCACTTGTTGACTGTATTGTGCGGCAGGGGTGTCCATTTGCGAACCTGGATAGAAAATCGGATACAAAACGCCTTGAGTGTCCTGATAGTCAAAGAAGATACCGCCAACTCCACGAGTTTCATTGCGATGCTTCAAATAGAAGTACTCATCACACCAGAGTTTGAAGGTGGGATAGTATTCGGAATGATGCTGGTCACATGCTTGTTTTAGTGTTTGATGAAAATGGATAACATCTTCTTCAAAGGGATAGTAAGGCGTTAAATCAATACCACCGCCAAACCACCAAACGGGACCTGCTTCAAAGTAACGATAGTTCAGATGCACGGTTGGAATGTAAGGATTCCGGGGATGCAGTACCATCGAAGTCCCCGTCGCATAGAAGCTATGACCTTTCGCTTCGGGACGCTGCACTAAAATCGAGGGTGGCAAATCCTTGCCCCAAACTTCGGAAAAATTGACTCCGCCTTGTTCAAACACACGACCTTCGCGCATGACTCGCGATCGTCCGCCACCGCCTTCGGGTCTCGTCCAACTATCTTCGCGAAACGTCGCTTCACCATCAACGGCTTCTAAGCCTTTACAAACTTGATCCTGGAAAGATTTCATCCATTGGCTCACCCGCTCTCTTGAATCTTGAGGCGGTAGCGCTTGAGTCGTTTCGGTCTTGTCGGAAGTGGAGAAGGCAGTCATAAACGTCGGTTCCTGGAACGAATCGCTTTACTATCGGTGAAGAAGTTTAAAGGTTCCGTTAGGTTCGAGCAGCAGGATTGCTCAATCTAGACGGTTCAATTAGACTATCGCGAAACGGTTCCTGTCTAAACAGTTGAGCCGATTTACAAGGTGCGAATCGCGCATCCTGTGCGGAAAGTAGAGATCGTAAATGTTTATAACGTTCTGTGACTTCTGCCCCAAGAAGTCGGTCAGCATCTTGAGAAGGATGACGATCGGGGACTCAATTTGGCTAAGATCAATCACCCCGGCTTTAGCGTACAGGTTCGCCTTAGAGGAGATGAATATTATGCTGAACTTTCCTTGGACATTCTTCTACCGCAAGCGGCGACGTGTCGAAATGACATTAGCGCGATCGTACCAAGCGATTAGTTCAGCGTCGGTCGATGATCTCTGGAAAAAAGTCATCGATTTAGCGGATGTCTCGTGGCATCCGATGATTTCGCACACGAATGTTCCGCGAGGGCAGGTGGCAAAGCCGGGATTGATTTATGAAGCGGTGACGCGATTGGGACCGTTTCCGATTCGGATTTTTGTCGAGCGGGTTGATCCGCGAGAATTGTTGAGTGTGAGAATTATGGCAATTCCTGGGCTTGAGGAACGGATTCAGTACGAAGTGAAATCAACCGTTTCGGGCACGAGTATTGCGTATTCGGTGACATTGCAGGGGTGGTTGTCGCCATTGATTTGGTCAATTATTAAGCCCTATGCGGCACGAGTGGCTGAGGATTTGGCACATGCGGCGGAACAGCCAGAATTACCGCGATCGAATCAACGCAGTTGTTTAGACTTCTAACGAGATCCGTAGAACGGTAAGATCGAATCAAACCCTGACTCGATCTCTCCATGCTAGAAACTCTTAGTGCAGAATCCGTTTTAGAAGTGCTTAAACCAGTTCAAGACCCTGAACTCCAAAAAAGTTTGGTGGCGTTGAACATGATTCGCAATGTGTCGATCGACGATGGCAAGGTTCGATTCACATTAGTCTTAACGACTCCTGCCTGTCCGTTACGTCAGTTTATTGTCGAAGACTGTGAGCGGGCGATTAAAACTTTACCCGGTGTGACATCTGTCGAAGTCGAAGTGACCGCTGAGACACCACAGCAAAAATCTTTACCCGATCGTACTGGGATCGAGGGTGTGAAAAATATTATTGCGATTTCCAGTGGTAAAGGTGGCGTTGGGAAAAGCTCAGTTGCCGTTAACGTTGCAGTGGCATTGGCGCAAGCTGGCGCTAAAGTCGGGTTAATCGATGCCGATATTTATGGACCGAATGCTCCGACAATGTTAGGGCTTGAAGGATCGGGTGTTGCAGTTACGCAAACAGAACAAGGTGAAATTCTCGAACCTGCCTTCAATCACGGAGTCAAATTAGTTTCGATGGGGTTTCTGATCGACAAGGATCAGCCTGTGATCTGGCGAGGTCCGATGTTGAATGGTGTCATTCGTCAGTTTCTCTATCAAGTTCGGTGGGGTGATCTCGATTATTTAATCGTCGATATGCCTCCGGGAACTGGAGATGCTCAATTGACGATGGCGCAAGCGGTTCCGATGGCGGGGGCAGTGATTGTTACAACTCCTCAAACGGTTGCGCTACTGGATTCTCGGCGCGGGTTGAAGATGTTTCAACAATTGAACGTCCCAGTGTTAGGCATCGTTGAGAATATGAGTTATTTTATTCCGCCGGACATGCCCGATCGACAGTATGACATTTTCGGTTCAGCCGGAGGCGAAAAGACTGCGGCGGAGCTAAATGTGCCTTTGTTGGGCTGTGTACCGTTGGAAATCCCGCTGCGTCAGGGCGGAGACAAGGGAATTCCGATCGTCGTTGGCGATCCCGATTCTGCTTCGGCAAAAGCATTGACACAGATTGCTCAGCAAATTGCTGCTAAAGTATCCGTTGCAGCACTCGCATAAGCTCAAATTTCTATGTTTCGCAAGAAAAAGTCTCCGATTCCGTCTACGCTCCGACCTTGGCTTCAACCCTGGCAAGATATGGACTGGTTTTTGTTAGGCGCAGTCCTAGCATTGACTATTTTAGGAGGGTTGATGATTCACAGTGTGCAACTGAATCATACGGAGCGACGGGACTGGATGTTTCACGCTCTGATTGGGAGTGTGGGCACCTGTTTGATCTTCGTCATCTCTCGGCTGCGTTATGACGCGCTGCTGGCTTGGAAATGGTGGATTTATGGTCTGACCAATGTAGCACTGCTGCTGGTAATGGTCGTGGGAGTCGAGGAAAAAGGGGCACAGCGATGGCTAAATGTCTTTGGGTTCGGGATTCAGCCGTCTGAGTTTGCGAAGTTGGGCGCTATTATTACGCTAGCTGCGATTTTGCATCAGCGATCGGCATCGACGTTGCCTCAAATGCTGAAAGTTTTGGCGATCGCTGCTTTGCCTTGGGCGTTAATCTTTTTACAGCCTAACTTAGGCACATCGCTGGTATTTGGTGCCATTACATTCGGGATATTGTATTGGGGAAATGCGAATCCGGGCTGGCTATTGTTGCTGATTTCTCCAGTCATTTCTGCGATTTTGTTCACAACGTTGGTGGCAAAAGGCGCGATCGGGATTGTGGGGCTAGGACTGTGGATTGCTTTCGTTGGGGTGGTTGCCTGGAGAACTTTGCCGTGGAAGACTTACGGGATTTTAGTACCCGTTGTGATTAATACGGTCGCGGGCGGGCTTGGTCAAGTGCTGTGGCAATTTGTGCTGCATGACTATCAGAAAGCTCGGATTCTGACGCTGATTGATCCAGATCAAGATCCGCAGGGGGCTGGGTATCATGTCATTCAGTCACGAATTGCGATCGGGGCTGGAGAAACTTTCGGACGAGGATTGTTTCATGGCACTCAAACCCAGCTAGAGTTTGTCCCTGAACAGCATACAGACTTTATTTTTACTGCGATCGGTGAGGAATTAGGCTTTGTCGGTTCGATTTTTGTGTTGGGCGCTTATCTGCTGATCTGTTATCGTCTGCTGATTATTGCTCAAAGTGCAAAGGATGAGTTTGGTTCACTGATTGCCGTGGGTGTGTTCTCAATGATTATTTTCCAAGTGTCGATCAATATCGGCATGACGATTAATCTTGCGCCTGTTACGGGAATTCCGCTGCCTTGGTTAAGCCACGGGAATGCGGCATTGCTGATGAATTTTTTGGCGATCGGGTTAGTCGAATCAGTGGCGAACTCTCGACAGAAGTCAAAATTCTAATCAATTGGAAAAGTGCGATCATCGCATCGACGAGAATCAATATCAGGGAAGCCGAGAGCCACGGTAAACTGATAGTGAAACGTATTGAAGCAGAATTATGTTTTTACCAGGTTCAGCCGTTCGCGTGACGAATGTTAACGATATTTACTACGGGTTCCAAGGACTCGTACAGCGGATTAGCGATGGGAAAGTTGCAGTCCTGTTTGAAGGGGGCAACTGGGATAAACTAATCACGTTTAGAATGTCGGAACTTGAAGTGGTTGAAACTGGGAAGAAAAAGGCAGGAAAGTAATCTGCTCAATTTTTTGAAGATTCTTTAGAACTCCAGGTTTTCTGAAAACTTGGAGTTTTTGCAATATGCAGCTTCCCAACAGGAAAAAGTGCAGTTCCTACTTCTCTGCACTCAAAAATTCTTGTAATAGTCCAGCCACGATCGCAGGTTGCTCTAACGCGACTAATACGCCTGAGTCTGGCACGACTTCAAACGATTGCACTCTTTCATTCAAGTCCGACAACTGTTGTCCTAATCGTACATCGGTAAACTGCGCTTCTTCTCCCCAAACGATCGCAGTTGGCGTTGTCAATTGCGGCAAGTACCGCGACAAATCAAAATACAAATCTCCTCTTAAAAATGCCAACGCTGCATACTCTGCATTGGGCTGACGCGCAGATGCAAGATAGGCATTTACCATCTCTGGAGTAATGCGATCGCGATTCACAAACAAGAAATTCTCTAAGAAATTCCGAACGGCGAATTCATTCGTGGCTCCGATCGCATAAATCACGCGATCTAAAATCGGTGTATTAATAATCTCTCTGGGAATTCGTCTGCCTGCTCCCTCGCCAAAATCATCAAATCCAGATGGACACACCAGAAACAGTGACTTCACTAAGTCAGGATGCTGAATTGCGACGCGAATCGCTAATGCACCACTCAATGAAGAAGCCACTAATATTGCAGGTTCACGGGTTACTTTTGGGAGAAATTCAGCGATTGATGATACATAATCTTCCGCTCGGTAATCTCGTGCGGGATGACTTGACTCTCCCCAACCTAAAAGATCCGGCGCAATGATTTGATGCTGTCTTGCAAATACTGGATAGACTTTTGACCATTCATAAGCCGAGGAACCGCCACCGAAGCTATGGAGAAAGACGATGGGAGATCTTTCTACCACTTCAGTTTGAGTGTAGTAAGCGATCGTTCCTAAGCTAGTTTGAGTATTCTTCTGTCTAAATCCTGGGGGCTGAAATTGCAGCATGAGCCTCGCTTTGAACGCATCAAATATATTCTAGCTAGCTCTCACATTCGGCTGATGATCAATACCTTGCAATAGAGTTTGAGAAGTAGAGGTTAAAATGTACTATGAGCATATAATGCTAGAAATAAAAGACTAGGCGACCTGCTTGGGAATCGACCAAAACTATCAGACACCCCATCATCGCAATGAGTTCTAACCTGGCTTTTGACAAAATTTTAGGTGAGCGGCTGCACGTTTCTCCTGACCAAATTGCTGAATTCTGTCAGCGTTGGCATGTCCTGGAGTTTGCTCTATTTGGCTCTATCCTGCGCGACGATTTTCAACCGCATACAAGTGATGTCGATGTGCTGGTAGCGTTTCATCCAACGGCAAAACAAGGGCTAACGGAATGGCTAGATATGCAAGATGAACTCGAAGCCCTGCTTCAACGTAAAGTGGATCTCGTTAGTAAGAAGGCAATTCAGGAAAGCCGAAACTGGATTCGGAAACGCAACATCTTGGAATCGGCACAGGTAATCTATGGCAACTAATCGCGATGCAGAAGCGATTTTAGATATTGTAGATGCTGCTCAACAAATTCAGCGTGCCGTGCGGGCTTTGACCCTTGAAGCGTTTCAGTCTGATCGAGAAAAGCAAGCGGCAGTCCTCTACTTTTACATCATCATTGGCGAAGCAACGAAGCGCGTTTCTACAGAACTGCGATCGCAGTTCCCCGATATTCCTTGGCGCGACATGGCTGGTCTTCGAGATATTGCCGCTCACCAGTACGATCGTGTGGACTTAGAGACAATTTGGATCATTACACAGACCAGCATCCCTGATTTACTCACCCGCCTCGAACCCCTACTAGAACCGCCCGAAGAGAGCCAGTAACGAGCGGAGTGGGGAGTGGGGAGATGAGGTGATGTAACCATAACTATGATTTCAGACCTTTCCCCTATCTCCCTATCAGCTTGGTTGTGATGAACTACTACCTTGGAGTGGGAGGCTTTAGAACCACTTTCTAAAACCGCAGTCAGACTTTTATCGACCTGCCGCAGGCTGATTTGGCTTTGGAATCGTAATATCTACCGCTGTTACAGGTTGTCCTAAAGTCGATAACGGTGGATTAATTTCCTTCTCATTCCCGACCACGATCGTGACTAACTTTTCAGGCTGTAAATATTTCTGTGCAACCCTTTGTACATCTGCAACTGTCGTCGCTTCTACGCCTTTACGGTACTGGAAAATGAAATCCTTGGGATAGCCATAGTACTCATACCGCAACAATCGAGAAAGCGTCTGTGCTGGATCTTGGAAATTAAAGATAAACGAATTCAAAACTGTATCTTTCGCAAATCCTAGCTCCTCTTGTGAAATCGGCTCTTTGCGAATCCGTTCAATCTCTTTTTTCACAGCTTGAATGAATGGCACGGTTGCCTGCGATCGCGTTTCTCCCGCTGCTAAAAACACACCCGGATGATCAAACTGCGCCCCCCAACTTGCATACACTGAGTAAGCTAAGCCTTGACGCGATCGCACTTCATTAAACAATCGCCGCCCAAACCCACTTAGCACATCTTCCATCACGCTTAAAGCCGGATAGTCAGGACTGTTCAACGATCCGCCTAAATGTCCAATTTGCAGATAGCTCTGATTCAATTGAGGCTGATTGACAAAGAAAATGCCGCCTTGCTTGGCTTGAGTGACCTGTGGAAGCTGACGAGGCATCGCTTGACCTGTCGGTTTCCAGGTTCCAAACTTTGCTTCGATTAGCGATCGCATTTGTTTCGGATCAAAGTCTCCCACTATTCCAAGGAGCATCTGATCCGGGCGGAACGATCGCTGATAGAAATTGACTAAATCCTGGCGAGTAATGTTTGCAAGTGTTGAAAACTCAGTGATTCGAGCATAAGGACTCTCAGCACCGTAGATCAATTTCTGAAACTCTCGTCCTGCAATACTATTCGGGTCATCATTGCGTCGAGCAATTCCGCCCTGGGCTTGAACTTTCGCGATCGTGACTTGATTGTCTGCAAAAGCAGGTTGTTGAATCACTTCTGCAAACAGATCAAAAACTTCTGGCAAATCTTCGGTCAGCGTATTGAAGCTCGCATTTCCAGCCGTGGTTGAAATACTCGTTTCAATGCTGGCGGCACGTTGTTCTAGGAATTGATTCACCTGATTGGCACTGCGTTTCTGAGTGCCGCCAGAGCGCATCACTATTCCTGTCAGTTCACCGAGTCCAACTTGATTTGCAGGTTCAAATCGATCCCCAGTTCGGACGATCGCAGTTCCACTCACTAAAGGCAATTCGTGGTCTTCCATCAAATACACGGTTAAGCCATTTTTGAGCTTGAACTGAGTATAGTCGGGGACTTTGACCTCTGGAGGGGACGAGAATTTGAGATCTGTATAATGCTTGGGCGTATCTGCCACGGCGGGATGAACCCGCAGCAAAACAACCAGACAGGCAAGAACAAATAAACTTGAGAGTCGGAATAATTTCATCGTGCTTATCCTTGCGGCAAAATTCGACCAATGGTGCGGTTTTGATCAGTAAAAGTTGCGGTGGCAACTCGCTGAATATCCGCAGGAGTAATTTTCTCGATCGCATCAACTTGCTGAAACAAATTCCGCCAGCTTCCCGTTTTCACCTCGTATTCCAACAATGCCTGAGCCATGCCCATATTAGAATCGAGCGATCGCAGTAATCCGGCTCTAGCTTGAGTTTTAACGCGATCGAGTTCTTGTGCTGAAACTGGCTGAGTTTTTAAGCGCTCAATTTCTGCTCTCAGTGCAGATGCCACTTCTTCGAGCGATCGACCGGGAGCCGTCAACGCATAGAACAAAATCAAATTCGGGAATTTATCTCCGGGGAATCCATTTAGTCCCTGTGCGGCTAATGCTAATTTTTTCTCTTCGACCAGCGATTTGTAGAGTCGAGAAGTCCGTCCGTCGCTGAGAATCGATGTCAGCGTTTCATAGACGGCATTATCTGGATGGTTCAATGCCGGACGATGATAGCCTTCCAAATACCAAGGCTGAGATTGCAGCTTGAGGGTAACTTCTTTCTGCTGCGTCTGCGGTGGCTCGACTGCAAGGACTTCTGGCGGTGCAGGTTTTGCTTTATATCGACCGAAATAAATTTGAGCGAGACGTTTGACTTCGGTGGGATTGACATCGCCGACAATTGCGATCGTCAAATTATTCGGAGTGTAATGCGTGTTAAAAAAGTCCGTTACATCCTGGCGAGTCAGATTGACCAAATCTTGTGAATAGCCAATCACTGGGCGGCGATAAGGATGAACTGTAAACGCTTTTCCTGTGAAGGCTTCGATCAATTGCCCGATCGGAGAATTCTCAGTTCTTAGCCGTCTTTCTTCGAGGATGACAGATTTCTCCTGATAAAACTCTCGAAACACTGGGTCTAAGAAGCGCTCAGATTCCAAGGACATCCAAAGCTCTAACTTATTCGACGGAAAACTGTAAAAATAGCGAGTCGCATCTGCGGACGTATTTGCATTTAAGCCAACTCCACCCGCCTGCTCAACAATTCGCCCTAATTCGTTCTGTCGCCCTAGCCGTGTGGCTTCAGCTTCAATGCGAGTAAATTCTGCTTGGAGGGCTGTGACATCTTTCTTTTGATCTTTTGCAGCTTTAATCTCTGCTGCTAGCTGATCTAATTTTTCTAGGAGTGGCTGCTCGGCTTTGTAATCACTTGTTCCAATCCGAGTTGTTCCTTTAAATGCCAAATGCTCTAAAAAGTGGGCAACGCCAGTTTTTCCTTCTGGCTCATCCGCTCCACCGACATCGGCATAAGTGAGAAACGAAACCACTGGCGCTTGATGCCGCTCCAAAACAATAAACTTCAAGCCATTCTCTAACTTAAACTCGGTAATATTCTGAATGACTCGATCGAGATAAGGCTGAATCGATTGAGTCTGAGGCAGAGTTCTCGCCCATCCGATTCCTGGCGCACTTTGCCAACTCAACAGAAAAACTAATCCAAAGCTCAGGATCGCTCGACTTATTCTTTTCATTCCACGAAACCCTTAAGGCACGTTCTCTATCCTAGAGAGTTTCGTCAAAATTGACCTATTTTGCGTCGAACTTATCCGTTGAAGTCGTAACTGTAAAGATGTACGTATCAAACAAACCACCGACCACAGCACACGCGCATCCAATAACAATGACACCTTCCCAAGCACTGCCATTGCCAAAGGTTGCAAGGAAATAGAGCAATTGAGTCGCGCAGGCTTGCCCGAACAACATCAATCCCGGTACAGATCCAATGCAGAGCAGAATGATGATTGCACTGCCAATTAACGCGATCGGTGTAAGAAAGCTGAGCAACACCGCGAGCAATAGCGACCTTAGATAACTGATGGTGATGCCAAATGACATAGATTCACCTCAATGAAACGAACTTGAATGAACAGGTTGAACTCTTCTAACAATACGGGGGATTTCTAGGTTTGGGGCGAGTTGTTGCTAAATCTTAAATCTTTATAAAGAAACTTGGTGAACTAGATTGCAATGATTATTGCACTGGGGCTAAAAATCAAGCTGTAAATCGGGCTACAGGTTTATAAACCCTTACATTCCAAATCTTGCAGTTGATTTCCAGCGATCGCAACATATCGATATCCGGCGATCGCAGCGTCCGAAACTGGTCTAACAAAAGAAAGATTTTTCCTCACTTCTAAAGGCTGATGAAGCTGGCTTGGTGCATTTCTAAGATCGCTTCTAGAACCCTATAAAACTGGATCTATTTCTTATGCAAGTTCTCAGACATCCTGAAGCAACGAATGACCCCAGAGATCCCCGCAATAATGAGGTCGTTTCTCCCGGTGCTGATATTTATGACGGCAACCTATCTACGCCAATCAATTCTTCTCCGCTCGTCAAATCCTATCTTTCAGCGCTGCCTGCTTACCGCCAAGGTCTTTCTCCTCAACGTCGCGGCTTAGAAGTCGGCTTTTTCCACGGGCTGTGGATTATTCTTCCCTTTACCTTGCTAGGTCCTTTACGCGACACTCCAATGGCAGCGCTCTCTGGCTTGCTCTCCGGATTTGGGTTGCTCTTGATTTCAGCCCTGAGCATCTCACTCTACGGCGCAACCAATCCCCCCGCTCCTACTGCAACGATTACTACTCCTAACCCGCCCCAAGAACTCGCAACTGGGCACGGTTGGAATGAGTACGCAGGTGGATTTCTGCTTGGCGGGGTTCTCGGCGCGGTTCTGACCTACTTCTTATTGTCCAATACAGCCTTATTCCAGCACTTTGGGACGGGTCTGTAAACTCTGTTAACCCGTTAAACTAAGTGGGCATCATAAAGATCGCCCACTTGTTGTAGTGTGTAGTCAACTTGACTGCACGAGACAAATTGCTGCGCTAAATTGACTCAGCAGACAGCTGCAACTGGCTCGAATAAAGCGATTTCAATTTCGCCCAGCGCCCGCTCTAAATCGTCATTGACAATCTGAATGTCAAATTCCCCTGCTGCTTCTATCTCTTCCCAAGCTCTCTGGAGCCGACGCAAAATTGCGGCTTCAGGATCTTGGGCGCGTCCTCGAATGCGAGCTTCGAGTTCTACCATGGAAGGCGGAGCGATGAAGATTTGCAGAGCGCTCGGGAACGATCGCCGAATTTGGCGAGCGCCATCGAGTTCGATTTCGAGAATGACCCATTTTCCGGATCGGATTTTTTCTTCGACGGGCTTGCGAGGAGTGCCGTAACAATTCCCAGCAAATTCAGCCCATTCGAGAAATTCCCCTTGGGCGACCATACGCTCAAATTGTGGTCGGGTGACAAAGTGATAATTTTTGCCATCGACTTCTCCGGGGCGGGGGGATCGAGTGGTTGCCGAGACAGAGAGAAATAGATCGTCCTTGTGGCGCTGAAGAAGCGACTTTAGCAAGGTTCCTTTTCCGACTCCGCTTGGCCCTGTTAAAACAATTAGTCTACCCTTGCTCATGGCTGCCTAATTAATTTGATGCGCTAGTGTTCCCAGTTTTCTGATTCTGTGAGTATAGCTTGCAACGCTCGTTGATAGGATGAAGGATTCGGCGGAAAAAATAAAATTTTCTCGGAAATTACGGTTTTCTTAGTTCTACCCTTCTAAAAAACGATGCGCAACTGTCTCAGGTTGGATCGCTGAAAGGACGACGTGACCGGAGTCCATGACAATGACAGCGCGGGTTCTGCGTCCATAGGTGGCATCGATCAGCTTCTCCCCTGTACGGGCGTCGCTGATGATACGCTTAATGGGTGCGGATTCGGGACTGACGATCGCGATGACTCGGCTGGCGGAGACGATGTTGCCAAAGCCGATGTTAATGAGTTTGATCTCCGTCATGAGAAAAAATTGAGAGAACTTGTTTTTTCACAATACTGAAAAAATAAGAGGGGGTAGAAAATGCAACCAGTTGATTTCACAACGCTAATGGCGGTCTGTGCGGAATTGCGATCGCAGTGGCTTCCAGCCAGATTTGAACAGGCGTATCAGCGCGATCGCTTTACAGTTTTATTGGCGTTGCGAACGCTAAAGCAGCGGGGATGGTTAACTCTATCCTGGCATCCGCAGGCAGCCCGGATGCATATGAGTGAGCCGCCGCCTCGCGATCCGGATACATTCACATTTAGTCAGCAATTGCGGCATCAGCTAGGTGGATTAGCCTTGGTCGCGATCGAGCCTGTTTCTCCTTGGGAAAGAGCGATCGATTTGCAGTTCGCTCATCGTCCTGGGGAGCCTGCGCTATGGCATCTCTATATTGAAATTATGGGTCAGTATAGCAATGCCATCTTGGTGAATCAGGAAAATGCAATTGTTACAGCAGCTCATCAGGTGAGTTCCAATCAATCGAGTGTGCGTCCGATTCAGACAGGGCAGCCGTATGAGTTGCCGCCTGCTCGACTCGATCCGGCTCCGAGTTTGGCAGAAGATTTTGAACGTTGGAAATCGAGAATTGCTCTTGTTCCAGGTGCAATTCGGAAAAATCTGGTCAAAGCTTATCGAGGATTAAGTTCTTCGCTGGTTTTATCGATGGTTAAAGCGGCAGAAATTCAGCCAGATCGCTTAACTGATGAAATGTCTGACGGTGAATGGCAACGATTATTTGAATGTTGGCAATTTTGGTTGAAATCGCTTGAAGCTGAGAATTTTCAGCCAGGATTTACTTCGTCCGGCTATACAGTGCTCTGGGGTCAGGGAGAAACGAGCGTTCAGAACATGATCGATCGCTATTATCGCGATCAGTTGAATCAGCAGGTTTTTACTCAACTGCTTCACCAGATCACTCAGCGATTAAATGCTGTCCTTGGAAAGCTACGAGTCAAAGCAGAAGGATTTGAGAGTCGATTAGACCGCTCAGATCGAGCAGACCAAGCGAAGCAACAAGCGGACTTGCTCATGGCTCATTTACATCTGTGGGAGCCAGGTATGCAATCCATCGAGCTTTGCGATTTTGAAACCGGGGAGCCTGTAACCATCCCACTCGATCCAGAAAAGAATGCAGTTCTGAATGCTCAAAGCCTTTACAAGCAGCACCAGAAATTAAAGCGAACTCGTGCCGCGATCGAACCTTTATTAAAAGCGGTTCAAGATGAGATGTTTTATTTAGAAGAGATTGAAACGGCGATCGCGCAATTCGATCGCTACGAAACTCCAGACGATTTGAAAGCGCTCGAAGAGATCCGGGATGAATTAGTTCAGGAAGGCTATCTCGAAGGCTCTGAGTATCGAAAAGCGACAACTCAGCAAGATTCTGAAACTCAACCCTACCGCTACAAAACGCCAGGCGGATTTGAGCTTTTGATCGGTCGGAATAATCGCCAGAATGATCAACTCACGTTCCGAACGGCGACGGAATACGATTTGTGGTTTCACACTCAAGAAATTCCGGGCAGTCATGTTTTGTTGAGACTGGAACCGGGAGCGATCGCAGATGAACAAGATCTGCAATTTACGGCAAATTTAGCCGCGTTTCATAGCCGTGCCCGTCAAAGCGAACAAGTTCCCGTAGTTTACACAGAACCAAAACACGTTTATAAACCGAAGGGCGCAAAGCCTGGAACCGTTATCTATAAACAGGAGCGGGTCATTTGGGGGCAACCGCAGCAGGGTAGAGAATTTGCGATATCGCACCGACCGATTAGCTAGATCTTAGAAAGAGAGAATCAGTCATCAGGAAGATATATGTCCGAGAACCATGAAGTTTCATGACAAAAGTTTTGTGTATGTTGTTACAATAGCAAGCGAATAGGGATTATTACTCTATGAACCCGCTGCAATTTTGGGAAAAAGCGCAGATGGGTTTTCTCCAATGTGAAACGACAACAGGTTGATTCAGAGCCGATCTCTCAAGGGGTTGGCTCTTTATTTATGTTTATCAGTATCCGATAAAAATCATTGTATGTTATGTAACAACAGATTGCGATCTTTGAGCGATTAGACTGATTTTGATCTTGTTATTGAGTCTGAATTAATACTCAGATTATTGATTCTTTTGCAACGGCTGGAGTGATTCAGTTGTCCCCGGAGTCTTCTCATTTTGGGAATCTAGAAGTCTTCTTGAACTTACAATCGCCTCCAACTCGTTCCATAAAGCTCAAAACTCTAAGCGATCGCGAAACATCCTTCATAGACGGTTCGACCCACTGCTTTTGCCACAGGCTGCACACTTTGCACCAACTGCATCATGCTCTCGATCGACAAAGCCTGTTGTGCATCTGAAACCGATTGATCAGGTTCGGGATGACACTCAATGATTAATCCATCTGCTCCACACGCGATCGCGGCTCTCGACAAATCTGCAATCAATTCTCGCCGACCTGCCGCATGGCTCGGATCAACAATCACAGGTAAATGCGTAATTTGCTTCAACGCAGCTACAGCACCCAAATCCAAAACATTGCGGGTGTAGTTATCGAAGCTGCGAATTCCTCGCTCACACAGCACGACATTCGGATTGCCGTGGCTCATGATGTACTCGGCTGCCATCACGAATTCTTCGATCGTTGCTGCGAGTCCTCGCTTCAGGAGAATCGGCTTATCCGTCTGTCCCAAAGCCTTGAGCAAATCGAAATTCTGCATATTCCGGCTGCCCACTTGCAGCATGTCAGCATATTGAGCGATCTCTTCAATTTGAGAAATTGCCATGACTTCTGTGACGACCGGCAAATCATAGCGCTGACGAACGGTTGCTAAGATTTCCAGTCCAGCTAAACCAGAACCCTGGAAAGAATAAGGGGAAGTGCGTGGCTTGTACACACCTCCCCGTAATGCTTGAATCGGAGCCGATTTTAATTCCCGTGCGATCGTTTCCATCTGTTCCAAACTCTCGACGGCACAAGGGCCACCAATAATCACGATCGCTTCGCCGCCAATGGCAACACTATTTGACAGAGACACGATTGAGTTGGAAGTGGACTCAGTTTTGCGGACTAATCTAGCGTCTTTCATGGAATGAACTCCTTAAATTGGTTTCGTGAACTTCAAACAAAAAACCCGGAACCTGATTTGAGGCTCCGGGTTGCAATCACACATGCAAATGACTTACCCAGAGCGCCTGCGGGTAAAAAAGTAAAAACCGTAAAACCAGGAAGTGAGATAAGTCATTGCAAAGAAGATTTTGAGAATAAAAAAACCGCAGATGTTACTCTGCGGTTCACCGGACGGACTCATGAGGATTTACCTCGCCGGGTGAACCGCCGATCGCCAAAAAAAGTAAAAGTAGGAAGTGCCGAGTTGCATTTCTCTAGGTTGGCTTGTAAATCTGTTACTTTGAACCCTAACAGAGCTTTCTTAGGTTCGTCAAGTACCCGATTGGGCGGCTTGTTTGGCGGGGATGGATTGAAGTGCTTCTTGAACGAGTTGTAAAATCTCCGATCGCACTTGTTCGTGATGAATCGCAGCGCACCAGGGACGTAAATACAAAATTGTTGCGTCAGGTGTAATGCTCTCGACGTGACAAGTTGGACGGGGTTCGCGCAATACGAGGGGATGAGGTTGTACCAGCGATAACAGATGCGTCATGGTCGAGTCAATTTCGCGATGACCAATATTAATCTGCAAATCGACTCGCCGCGTTCCCATAATCGTATTATTCTTCAGAGTTCCACTAAATAAATTGCTATTGGGCACGGTAATGCGGACATTATCAGGCGACACGATCGTCGTCGAAAACAATCCAATACTATCAACCATGCCTGCGACACCTGCACCTTCGATCGAGTCTCCGACTTCAAATGGTCGAAAGCTAACTAACATCACGCCTGCCGCAAAGTGGGACAAGCTATTTTGCAAAGCTAAACCAATGGCTAAACCTGCTGCACCAATGATCGTAATCACGGTTGTCGTTTGAATCCCGATTGCATTTAAAGCTGCAACGGTTCCCGCAATCCAAACCATAATCGATGCGACTTGAATCAGGAACTTTTGCAGGGTTGGCTCTGCATATTTAAGTATGCGAAATCCGATCGGTCGAATAGCGTCTGCGATCCAACGAGTAACCAGTAGAATCACGATCGCCCAAATCACTTTCGGCAGATTTTGAGATGCCAAATTGATCAAGGTATCACTCAGGGATGTCACTGTTTGAGCATTGAATGTCATGAGTTTCTACCTCCTCTAGCTTATCTAGTGAGGATTCTACAGAAGAAATGTGAAGCATCCCGCATCACTATTGACAAATTTCGTTCTGAGTAATCACAATGTATATACATTGTGATTTTAATTTATGAGTGGAACAATTCGGACTCGACTTGTCAAATTTGGTAATTCTCAAGGAATTCGGATTCCGAAGCTGTTACTAGAGCAAAGTGGCATTCAAAGTGAAGTTGAAATCGAAGTCGAAGGCAATCGCTTGATTATTCGTCCTGTATCTCATCCTCGTGCTGGATGGGAAGCAGCGATCGATGCAGAAATCGCAAAATCTGGGGATGAAGGCTTGCTGGATGATGAAACCTCAACTCAATGGGACGAAACCGAATGGCAATGGTAGTTCGTCGTTTTGATGTGTTTCTTGTTCAGCTAGATCCAACTGTTGGATCTGAAATTCAGAAGACCCGTCCTTGTATAATCGTCTCTCCCGATGAGATGAATCGTTTACTCAAAACGGTTTTGATAGCTCCATTAACTTCTGTAAGACGAAACTTCCCATTTCGAGTTGATTGTCAGTTTCAAGGCAAAGCGGGTCAGATTGTCCTAGATCAAATTCGAGCAGTAGATAAAACCCGACTTGTTCAATTTCTGGGTCAAATTGGCGAGGAGCAAAGAGCGCTTCTCGATACGATAGCTGACCTCTTTGCTGCCTAACTTGGCTTAATCAGCTAGGCAGAAACTGTAAAAATTTCTTCTGCGGTTAGAAGATAGAGGAAGTGTGATCGCTGGATTTCACACTTCCTCATGTTCAAAAAGTGTTATCGGCTCAGGAATCGACAATTCTTCCTCTCGCAATTAAGTAAAACACTCCACAATACGAAGCCTAAAAAACTAAATGCTACAACTGTTGTGTGCCGCAGCTAGCAAGCCTCTGGGCAAGAGAATACATTCCCCATCGCCAAATTGTGCCTTTGAATGCCAAACTTGGAAAATGTCCTTGAGGAGCTATAAACACCCAGTTAGGATAAAGAATAAAGCCTTCTGCCATGTACCAACCGACTCGCGCGCTAAAAGTACACCAGTCCTGTGTGTAATCTGTGGGACTCCCACACTCTTGCCAAATTTTTATTTGCGTACTAAAACCGAATCTCCCGTCGCTGTATTTCAACCACAGGCGATCGATCATTCGCAAATCTAGACAGGGGAATTTCTGAACATCTTCCACACGCAACCAACCCTCTCTCTGCCTTCCCATAGTTTGAAGCATCACTCGGAGTGTTTCTTGATCAGCTTGCTTCCATTTACCAGCTTTCAGCATCTTCCCTAATGGCATGTAATCAAATAACGAGTCATATTCTGGTTGTTTCTCTAATGAAGGTTGCATAGCTGGAGGAATTTCAGGCGCTTCTAACGTTGGCTCAGTTCTTTGATCGCTTGCTTTTGTTTCAAGTTGCTTCCGTTCAGCAACCCGTTGTACAGTACCTCGAATACCGTGAGCTATGTCTGTTAGCGCTTCATCCTCATTACTCCACAACGTTACTGCTCTCGCATCTTTCGGTAACATCTGCAATTTTGCAAAAGGTGTATCTTGCCAATCACAAGGACACAGAATTACAGGAATCACAACAGCTTCCCCAGTCTCATGCCGGGTCATTGCCCGTTTCAGCTCCTCACTCCAACAATAGTCCGAACTAAGAAACGACGCACTCACCAACAGCAAAATAATGTCAGCAGTTCTCAAGTTACGATCGATTTCATCTTTCCATTCGCTGCCTGCTGGAATCAATCGATCGTGCCATTCCTGAATCACATTACTCCGCTTCAAAGCACTCAAATGCTCCGCGACTTTATCCCGCAGTGCCTCATCCTTGTGAGAGTAGGAGAAGAAGATACTGATTGACATCCTGAAACATCTCATACAGGCAGATATATTCTATCGTCCAATTTTAGTGATTTTAAGAGTCTTGTACACTAGGGGAGCATTGATCAAAATTTGGACGATGATCGAACTTCAACCTGATTTACAAACAGTTCTGCGCGATCGCTTACAGACGACACAAGCAAGGATCGCGGAACTTTGTCAGCGCTGGCAGATTCAAGAATTTGCAATATTTGGCTCTGTGTTGCGAAAAGATTTTCGACCGAATAGTGATGTTGATGTCCTCATTACTTTTGCGCCTCAGCATCCCTGGAATCTTTTCGATTTCATGGATTTACAACGCGAATTAGAGGCTCTCTTTGGCAGAAGCGTTGACTTAATTCAGAAAAAGGAACTTCAGAATCCTTACCGCCGCGCCAATATCCTGCAATCTCACCGAATCATCTATGCAGAATAACGATCGAGATACTGCTTCTCTCTGGGATATGTTGCGCGCAATTCAGCACATTCAAGAATTCACAAGTGGACTCACTGAAACAGGTTATCTTGACAGTCTGCTCATTCAAAGAGCGGTGGAGCGGGAACTAGAAATTTTGGGAGAAGCAGCACGTCGGGTTTCAACTGAATTTCAGCAAGCTCATCCTGAAATCGACTGGAGAAATACGATCGGGCTTCGGAATGTTATTGCTCATCGCTATGACCAAGTTGACCAAGAAATCGTTTGGAGAATCGTTGTCTCAGTTTTGCCAACCCTTCGCGAACAACTCGAAAGCTTGATACAAGAAAGGTAGGCAGCATAACACTACCTACCTGAAATGTAGATTAGACGGTGGGGAACGATTAGGTTCCAGAAGTCCAGGAGTTGATGTACTCGATTTGCGACTCGGTTAAGCTATCGATCGAGAAGCCCATTGCTTGTAATTTCAAGCGAGCAATTTCTTGATCTAACTCAGTCGGAACCGGGTAAACACCTGGCTCTAGCTTGCCTTTGTTCTGCACCAGATACTCTGCTGCCAAGGCTTGGTTTGCAAAGCTCATATCCATCACTGCGCTCGGGTGTCCTTCAGCGGCAGCCAAGTTCACCAAACGACCTTCACCCAAGACAACGACAGATTTGCCGCTCTTGAGGGTGTACTCTTCGGTGAAGTTCCGAACGGTCTTCACTTCGGTTGAGCGCTCTTTCAACGCTTCGAGATCGATTTCGATATCGAAGTGACCAGAGTTACACACGATCGCGCCATCTTTCATCGCATCGAAGTGGCTGCCATTGATCACGTGCTTGTTACCTGTCACGGTGATGAAGATATCGCCACGCTTCGCAGCTTCATCCATTGGCATGACTTGGAAACCGTCCATCACAGCTTCGATCGCTGCAACTGGGTTGATTTCCGTCACAATGACGTTTGCGCCTAATCCACGCGCACGGTTTGCAGTTCCCTTACCGCACCAGCCGTATCCTGCAACGACAATCGTTTTGCCAGCAAGCAGAATATTGGTCGCACGGATGATACCGTCGAGGGTGGATTGACCTGTGCCGTAACGGTTATCGAAGAAATGCTTGGTTTCAGCATCGTTCACGTTTACTGCCGGGAACGTCAGCGCACCGTCTCTTAACATCGCTTGAAGACGGACGATACCGGTTGTGGTTTCTTCTGTCGTTCCAATGAGGTCTTCGAGTTGGTGTTTGCGTTGTTGTACTAAAGTTGCAACGACATCACAACCGTCATCAATGATGAGGTTAGGACGGTGGTCAAGCGCGATTTGCACGTGCTTGTGGTAGGTATCGTTGTCTTCACCTTTGATAGCGAAAACGGGAATTTCGTAGTCAGCGACTAAGCTTGCTGCTACATCGTCTTGAGTTGACAGCGGATTACTTGCGATCAAAATCGCGTCAGCTCCACCAGCTTTGAGTGCAATCGCGAGATTTGCAGTCTCGGTCGTGACATGGCAACATGCGACGAGTCGAATGCCTTCAAACGGCTTCTCTTGAGCGAAACGATCGCGGATCTGCTTCAAGACGGGCATTTCCCGCCCAGCCCATTCGATCCGCTGTTTTCCAGCAGGTGCGAGGGCAAGGTCTTTGACTTCGTATTTCAAGCGGACGGGTGTTGCGGTCATGAAAATGTTCCTTTTTCAGAGAGACATCAGAGTTGGGGTGTAATTCCCCTTAACAAACTAACTTGCCGCTTCAAATTAATCCATCTCGTCGGAAAAATTCTTAGATATGGATCGCTGACGTAGCAAGTCATTCCCACTGTCAAGGGGGAAGTCACTAAAGTCAAGGTGATCAATAAAGCTTTTTAGGGGCTTTACAAAGCCTTGCTCGACTTCTTTGAAAGCTTAACCTTTCTTTAGGAACTGTGTGCACTTTACATATAAATCGGCTAATATAGTACATATATACCAAACACGGTGTGAGGGGATAAACCGCCCCATGTGAGACGGGAATTGCGCTAAAGCAGGCGAATTTTTGTAGTGGAATTTAACTACAATAGAAGAACGACACATTCTTTCCTTTCTATGAATACTTTTGTCCCGATCGGTCGATTTTTCTCGCTGCGAGATGGACGTGTTGGACAATATCTTTCGAGTCGAGTTTTAGTAGTGCGCACTCCGTTTCGGCGATCGCTGAGTCTTTGTTATTTCGGGTTTGACAAGCTGAATCAAGCTCAAAAATTTGCCCAATCGCTTGCCAGTTCTGGTTATCGATTCTCGGTGCAGAAAAGCCAAGTTTTGACTCAGTTTCCGTTTGAAATTAAGCTCATTGGCGACACTGAAATTGCAAAGCGCCTAGCCTATTGGGATCGCAAAGATCAGAAACAACTGCCCGAACTCCGCCGTAAAATTCTTGCCGCTTAAGCTTGAAATCGTAGCGATTTTGCACTACAATAGTACAAGTGATTCAAGGTTCTTGTTCCATGACGAAGCATTACATTCTTCAGCTTGATCCGAATGCCAAGTATGAATGGGATCGTTGTTCGTTACGTGACCCAATTACCGCCGATCGACCCGGTTTTGCAGAACTGATCGCGCAGGCAGTGGGCGAGCAACCCGGTTCTTATCTCGTGTCCGTCAAGATTGAAGTGCAGGTACTCGAGCAAGCTGCGCCTCAATCCCAACTGATTCCCCCGACTCTGACCGAATTGCCGTCTGAGTTAACGGCTCGTGTGCCTCAACTCGTCGCTTAAGGCTTGAAAGGCTGTCTGTTGTTCGTAGTCGGTGTCAAATTCTGACCCGATGGCTACTGACCACTTCATTATTTTCAGGATGTCAGTCATGAAACTTCGATTAGATCAATATCCCAGTGCGATCGCTCAAGCTTCTCAGCATGTGAATGAGCTAGAGCAAAATATCGCAGAAATTCGCTACCACATTGCTCGATTGGAAGGCAATGCCGATATGGTGGTGGCGTTTGAGACGGCGCTAAAAAATGACAACCAACGCAAAGCTCGGCGATTTGAAGTCCTGCAAGTGAATTCCGAGTATCAGCGGGCAGTGGATGCGCTGAATCGAGCCACGACCGAGAAGGCGAATGCATTTGCTCATCTCGAGCGGTTGCGGAACGAGTTCAGTGTCGCCAAGTTAGAAGCACGATTGACGATCGCGCAACAGTTGAGCGGTTTGGAAGCGCGTGAGTTAGTTGGTTTGTAAGACATTGAAACCCGGTTGGCAGCAGAGCGACGCAGCGTTCTGCTGCTTTTCTATGGAAACATCTGTACGATATATCAGCGTAAAAAAAGACCTTTACCATGTGCGGCAAGGTCGTTCAGTTGATTCAAGTTCTCAGAAGCATAGCGTAATCGAAGGTGGGGCTTTATGCAAGAAAGAGTGGTGGAGGTAATTCGGGAACTGATGAAAACCCAAGGGCTGAGCATTCGTCAGATTTCCGCCAAAATCGCTGAGGAGCATGGTGGGAGTGCATTAGGCTACACTCAGCAGATCAATCGGATTTTAAACGATCCTCAATATGAGCCGAGTTTCGCCACGGTGGAAAAAATTCTGGCAGCCTTAAAATTTTCGATGTGGCAGATGCCGATCAATTTGAAGACCGTAGAAGTGAGATTAGATCATCTGAGTCGTGAGATCTCAGAAATTAAATCCTCGATCGCTCAACTGATGTCAGAGATCGAAGGATTGACTAAACCCAAGACCTGAACCACATCCGCAATTTGTATTCATCTAGGGTCAGCGGTAAGCCGAGATAGATGGGCATCCAAAAGATAAAACTGATGGCACAAATTACCATCACACCAATCCCGATCGCACGAAATTCGCGGGTTCTAAACCAGCGATCGACGAGCCAAGCCAAGCCCATCCCGGCATATACCGATGAACCCATATAGTGATACAAAAACACACATCTCGATACAGGAACCCAGGGTAATAGATTCGCTACATAGCTAATCAGCAAAAATAAGACAATCCACAACTCTTGAGGCGGCAAAAAACTGAGTCTGGGCGCATTGGGGATAGCCAAACTCGGCAGGATCTTCCAGTGTTCGAGCAGTATCCAAACGAGAAATGCGATCGCGATCGACGAAAACCACCAAAGAAACGGATTCCCCAGGGCATGAACATCGTAAACAACCCGCCCTGGCTCAAGTACTAATGCCGAGTTTCCACTAGGGATCGGAGCGTTGACAGACTCGGTAACCTGGTAAAAATACGCAACAGGACGCAACATGGGTATCCAACTGTACCAGGTTGAACAATAAGGATGAATGTTTGATCCGCTGCCAACTCTTTGGTGATAAACCAGAATTTGTCTTTGAACTTCGAGAAAGTCAAACTCTGGATTGAGGTGAATATGAGGCAGCCAAATTAGCCAATAAACGAGTGCAGGAATTGCAGCGAAACAGAGTAAAAAATATAACAAATTAATCTGTGTAAGGCGATATAGAGACGAAGTCGGTAATGAATTGGTCGGAATTTGTTCACTTCCTTTTGAGCTTTGACGAAACCAATTCATCACACGAAAACTCCAGCCAATTCCCCACAATAAATAAATGCTTGCCAAGAACCATAAACCATTCCATTTGATTGAAGCAGACGCTGCAAAAAATACGCCGGATAATACCAGAGAAAAATTCAATCTTTTGGACGATCGTAAACTTAATAACAAACACCATTGCCCTAATAATCCGAATAGCACCAGATAGACATTATTGAGGGCATAACGAGACTCAACTAAGAATAGACCGTCCATCGCAGCAAGGCTTCCAGCGACGAGAGCATAGCTTCGGCGGCGGCTCAGCTGGAATGCGATCGCGGCAATAACCAGTGGAATAAATGAGCCTGTCAATGCATTTAGCCAGCGGTAACTCCAAGTACTCAGTGTGGAACCCGTGAGCGAATTAACAGTATCTCGACCGATCGGGATTTGATTGCCAATCCAAATTCCGATCGCGATCAAATATTTACTTAAAGGCGGATGTCCATCAAAAAAATTTGTGCCAGTCAGGTAGTTATTTGCAAACTTTGCATAGTAAACTTCATCAAAGACTAGGGTATTGAATCGCTCGAGTCCCCAAAATCGGAGACCCAACGAAACGAGAAATATTCCAAGTAGTCCTAGCCGAAACCATGCAATCGGCTTGATCGGTTGCTCAGTCTTCCGCATCACAGTTTGTTGGAGCCTATTTTTCTAGTCTTTCAGCATACTGATTTCTCAATGGATTTGGTAAATTTCTGTCACAAAAGACTTGATTTCTTCTATCAAATAATAAAAAATACGTTTGGTGAAGTTTCGTGAACGATTTGCATGACATCTTTGATTTGCTAAGGAGCATCTGCGATCGCAGCCAGGTTTGGTTCAGAGTCTGCGTGATTTCTTGGATATCCAAGCCCTATGCCTGAAAATCAATATTGAGTTGAGGAACCGATTATCATGATTCGCGTATTGCTGGCAGACGATCAGAACCTGATTCGAGAGGGTCTGAAAGCGCTTCTAGATCAAGAACCCGATCTACAAGTGATTGCGGATGTGGATAACGGCTATGACGCAGTGCAGCAGGCAGAGGCGCTCCTGCCCGATGTTGTGCTCATGGATTTGAAAATGCCTCGAATGGATGGAATTACAGCGACGCAGACTATTTGTGAACGTTGTCCAGACACGCGGGTTTTGGTCTTGACTGCTTCGGATGATGAAATTTCAGTGCGCAATGCTTTACAGGTCGGAGCACACGGCTACCTGCTGAAAGACATGTCCCCCGATGAATTGGCAAATGCGGTGCGGACGGCTCATAAGGGATTTACTCAGCTGAGTCCTGGGATTTTACAGAAAGCAATGGCTCCAGCGATCGAATTAGAAACGATGCCCATTGAAACCCCTGCCACAAATGTTTTGCCTTTCGTTCCGTCTCAGCGCCGCACGTCTTCGAGCAATTTACCGCCTGGATTTTCCAAGCTGACCGCCCGCGAACGTCAAGTTTTGCGCTTGATCGCAGAAGGCTCAAGTAATCGAGAAATTGCAAGAACTCTTGACATTTCCGAGGGCACCGTTAAGAACCACGTTGCGAGTATTTTAGGACGGCTGAATTTGCGGGATCGTACGCAAGCCGCGATCGTTGCCACATCAGTCATGCCCTTACTGAACTAGCGTTTTCTCGGACTCTGCTTAGAAATCCATGTGGTAATACTGTGCTGAAAGGAAACACGCTGTACAGAAAATACTCATGGCACACTTTATCTTAGACTTACCGACTTGGTTGAATAGTACGACGCATCTCGGCGATCTGTTCCAAACCATGCAATCGATCGATGTCACCATTTTTGCTCAAGAATTCAAACCGACTGATATCACCGGAGATGTCAGCAAAAGTTGGAATCACTTCGTCAGAACCGGACAAGTCTGGGCGTTCGTGATTGGAATCGTAGCTGGCTATCTGGCTAAAACTTTTACTTCGTTTGGCTAAGCAATGGGGTGGGGATGAAGAAATTTTATTTGGGCTTCATCCCTCATGTGATCGCGGTTTAGGGTAGGCTTAAAACTTGCAGTCGAGCGAGAAAAATTTCTCTTGAGTTCCCAGCCTTCTGAATCCTCTCAACCCTCCCAAACCTGGAGTCAACGCTTTGAATCTGCGTTGCATCCTGCGATCGCGCAGTTTAACGCCAGTATCGGGTTTGATATTGAATTAATTGAATACGATCTCACCGGATCTCAAGCTCACGCGAAAATGTTGGCAAAGACCGGCATCATTTCTGAAGCGGAAGGTGAGCAACTTGTCACAGGATTAGAGCAGATCCGCCAAGAATACCGTGCCGGACAATTTCAACCCGGAGTGGATGCAGAAGATGTCCATTTTGCGGTGGAGCGGCGCTTGACCGAGATTACGGGCGATGTTGGCAAGAAGTTGCACACGGCACGATCGCGCAATGATCAAGTCGGAACTGATACCCGGCTCTACTTGCGCTCGCAAATTCAAGACATTCAGCAGCAGCTTCGAGAATTTCAAACCGTCTTGCTGGATTTGGCACAGCAGCATGTGAGAACGCTGATTCCGGGTTATACGCACTTACAGCGCGCCCAGCCGATTAGTTTGGCGCATCACTTGCTGGCGTATTTTGAGATGGCGCAGCGAGATTGGACGCGGCTTGGAGAAATTTATCAGCGGGTGAATGTATCGCCTTTAGGTTCAGGTGCGTTAGCAGGCACAACGTTTCCGATTGATCGACACTATGCTGCTGAGTTACTCGAATTTGGCGGATTGTATGAGAACAGTTTAGATGGCGTGAGCGATCGAGATTTTGCGATCGAATTTCTCTGTGCTGCCAGTCTAATCATGGTGCATCTTAGCCGCCTATCAGAAGAAGTGATTTTCTGGGCATCGCAAGAGTTCAGTTTTGTGGCGCTGAAAGATAGCTGTGCGACGGGTTCGAGTATCATGCCCCAGAAGAAGAATCCCGACGTTCCAGAATTAGTGCGCGGAAAAACAGGACGGGTGTTTGGACATTTGCAAGGCATGTTGGTGCTGATGAAAGGCTTACCTCTCGCTTACAACAAGGATTTGCAAGAAGACAAAGAAGCCTTGTTTGACGCGGTGAAAACAGTCCGGGCATGTCTAGAAGCGATGACCATTCTATTCCGTGAAGGATTGGAATTTAAGACGACGCGGCTAAATCAAGCCGTATCTGAGGACTTTTCTAACGCGACAGACGTGGCAGATTATTTAGCGGCAAAAGGTGTGCCTTTCCGAGTGGCATATAATCTGGTCGGTAAAGTCGTGCGATCGTGTTTAGCAGAAAATAAATTGCTCAAAGATCTGTCGCTCACTGAATGGCAGGAATTGCATCCAGCCTTTGAGGAAGATATTTACGAAGCGATTGCCCCTGTTCAAGTGGTTGCGGCTCGAAATAGTTTCGGGGGAACAGGATTTGAGCAGGTTGAACGGGCGATCGCGTCGGCAAAACAACGATTAGGGTAACAACTATGGCGCTGAAAGTGGGCGATCGCGCTCCTGATTTTTCACTCCCTGATACCGATGGAAATCTCGTTAATCTAGTGGATTTACGCGGCAAACGGGTGATCTTATATTTCTACCCTCGCGATAATACACCAGGCTGTATCAAAGAAGCTTGTGGTTTTCGGGATGCCTATGCCGATTATCAAGCTCAAGACTTCGTAGTGTTAGGGGTGAGTACAGACGATGCAAAATCGCATGCGAAGTTTGTTAAAAAGCACAATCTTCCATTCCCCTTACTTTGTGATGAAGGCGGGAAAGTTGCGGAGACTTACGATAGTTTTGGTCTAAAGAAATTTATGGGTAAAGAGTATTTAGGCATTACCCGGAATACATTTGTGATTAGTCCAGATGGTACGATCGAGAAAATCTACCTCAAAGTTAAGCCAGAGTTTCATGCGGCTCAAGTTCTCGCGGATCTAGCCTGAACTACAACGTTAGATTTCTTTGTGCTCAGGGTATTACTCAGACATCCCTACAAATTCTGTTCCCTAAGTTTATGAGTCGGTTGTGGCACTTTTTTCAAACTGTTTTAGGGGTGGTTTTCCGTCATCCTGTGACTGGCACAAGCATTATTACGGTGTTGCCAGACGATCGCATTGTGTTGATTCGTCGCCGTGACAATGGCTTATGGGGCTTGCCGGGGGGAATTGTCGATTGGGGGGAAGATTTACCAACGGCGATTCGGCGTGAATTATTTGAAGAAACAGGGTTAGAACTGACCAAAATTCGCCGCTTAGTTGGAATTTATTCGGCTCCCGATCGCGATCCGAGAATGCATTCGATCTGTGTGGTCGTTGAGGTCGAAGCAACAGGCAAGTTTAAGCCGAAAGATGTCAATGAAGTCTTGGATGTGAAAGCTTTCCATTGTTCGCAGTTGCCGCCCGGAAAGCTTTCTCATGACCATGGTCAGCAACTGCAAGATTACTTTGCAGGACGCACTACGCTCGCCTAAAGCAAGGAATTTAAACTGAGTTCAATGATTTCAAATCCTGGCGGAAATGAGTTGGATCGCACGCGAAGCTTGCATCCGAACGGTTCCAGGTTAAATCTGAAACAGTTGCAAATAGCTTGATATCCATTGCTCTCCCCAAAAGAGACTTAACCCCGCTCCCAAAGCCAAAAATGGACCAAACGGCATCGCTTGCCGCCGCGCCAATTTTCCAAGCGAGAGTGCCCAAAGTCCAGCAATTGATCCAGTCAAACAACCCAAGAAACCCGTCAATAACAACAGCTTCCACCCTAACCAAGCTCCTATCATTGCCATCAGCTTTGAATCACCTGCTCCCATTGCGGTCTGTCCGAGCATCATCGATGCCACAATTGAGATCGCATCCAATAGCCAAATTCCGACAATTGCTCCAATCACTCCCGTCATAAAATGCTGAATTGCTCCTGGTATTCCTGCGATCGAGAACCCAACGATCGCTTGAAACACCAATCCCAACACTAATCCTGATTGCGTCAAGGAATTGGGCAACAGCATGGTGTCGAAGTCGATCATCGACAGCGCCAAGAGCCAACTAATAAATGCCCAAAATCCCAGCGTTTGCAGCGAAAGATTGAAAACCGCAAAGACTAGGACAAAAAGCATCCCGGTTGTGGCTTCTATCAATGGGTAGCGAGGGGAGATCGGACTCTTACAATGTCCACATTTTCCTTTTAGTCTGAGCCATCCAAACACCGGAATGTTCTCGCGTTTTCTCAAGCGAGTTAGACAATGCGGACAGCGCGAAGGCGGATAGATCAAAGATAAACCAGCAGGTAAACGGTAGATGACCACATTGAGAAAACTACCGATCGATGCACCGATAAAAAAGACAATCAGAAAAGCTGGAATTGCGAGAATGTCCATCACTTGAGACAAGTATTAGGGCAACTTCATTTAACTCGATCGAATTCAATTCAGCGCCCTAACCCTTCAATTCTCGTATTTTTACTCAATCAATTCAAACGGCACAAAACATTCTTGAGGCAGCAAAATCGGTTTCCCCGAAAAAATAATTTTGCCGCGATGCGTAATCCGATTAATCGCGACCCCTAATGGTCGATCGATATCGGGATGTACCGAAAAATAAGTTTCATAGATCAGTCGCGCCGATTGAATGAGAGTCGGATCCAGATAAGTTGAAAAATCATCTACATCCATTTCTTGATCAACTTTCGTCAAAACATCCATCTTCAGTCACATAGAGATTGACTGTATACTATGCCAAAAATTGCAACTGGAGCGCAAAAAAAGTTAGTTTATTGAGCCTGAGTATCTTCCTACTTGCCACTCTCTACTCCTCATCTTCACAAATGTAATGTTCTCCTCACGAAGTTCATTGAAATTAGATTAAATTCACCTAACGGTTAGTGAGGAAAGCGATGACAACAGTTTAGAATTCAGAGATACCATTGCCAATCCTGAGCTACTCCAGTGTCAGTTACTCGGTTCCTCCGCAAAAGCGGATTCATTCGTCGCCAGACTTTCCTCGCTGTGATGGTCTTCCCAGACGAAGCCTCAGTGTTTCAAGCCTATCGTTTGCTGCATTATCACGGTATTTCGCCCGAACATCTCGCGATCGTGGGCGCGGGTTATAGCAATCCCGAACATGTCGGTTTGCTTAAACCGATGCAGCTTGCTATCCGCAAAGCTCGATTTCTCAGCATTATCTTGGGCACCTTGGGCGCGATCGCTGGATTGGGTTTGTTTCTTGCTGCCCAGTTCGATCTGATTCAGATGACAGAATTAGAATCGCCATTTTTAGTACCAGCTTTATCGATCGTCAGCGGATTTTTTGGCGCAGTCATTGGCGCATTATTCGGGCTGTTTGGTGAAGGAACGACGGCGAGTATTTATCGACATCATCTCGATCGTGGGCAGTATTTGCTGATGATCGAAGGCTCCGAACGGCTTGTGCGCTGGGGACAAGAAATCTTAAGCCACTATTCAACCTCTAGTAGTTTGTATTGATGGCAACAGCAGACGAATTCGATCGGGCAATGATGCAGCGGTGTCTGGAGTTGGCGAGGCGAGCAATTGGGCGTACGGCTCCAAATCCCATGGTCGGCTGTGTGATTGTGGCAGATGGTGAAATTGTGGGCGAGGGGTTTCATCCGAAAACGGGAGAGCCTCACGCTGAGGTGTTTGCGCTGCAGCAAGCGGGTGCGCGATCGCGCAACGCGACTCTCTATGTCAATCTAGAACCCTGTAATCACTTTGGTCGAACTCCGCCTTGTTCTCAAGCAGTCGTGAAAGCTGGACTGAAGCGAGTGGTCGTCGGCATGGTTGACCCGAATCCGCAAGTTGCAGGCAAGGGAATTGCAACGCTTGAGAATGCAGGGATTGAAGTCACGGTTGGTGTTGAAGAAGAAGCATGTCAGACGTTAAATGAAGCCTTTGTGCATCGAATTTTAAATCGTCGCCCGTTTGGGATTCTCAAATATGCCATGACCTTGGATGGAAAAATTGCGGCAACATCGGGTCATAGTAGCTGGGTGACTGGGCAAATGTCGCGGCGGCGTGTTCACCAGTTACGGACGCAGTGTGATGCGATCGTCATTGGTGGCAATACAGTTCGCAAAGATAATCCTGAATTAACCACGCATGGACTTTCAGAGTGGCAACCCTTGCGGGTCGTCATGAGCCGCAATTTGGATTTACCAACACTGGCGAATCTCTGGAAGACTGAGATTGCTCGAACTGTCGTATTTACAGGGCTGAATGCCAATTCAGACATTCAAGAAAAATTGAGCCAGCAAGGTGTTGAAGTTGTGAATTTGGAGACGACTACGCCTGCTGCGGTGATGGAGAATCTCTACGATCGCGGAATGAATACTGTGCTTTGGGAATGTGGTGGAAATCTAGCAGCGCAAGCAATTCGCCAAAGTTGTGTGCAAAAAGTATGGGCATTTGTTGCGCCGAAAATTATTGGTGGAGAGCACGCACCAACGCCGATTGCAGAATTAGGACTCAATCAGATGACCGATGCGATTCCGTTAACGCGGGTGACCTGGAGCACGATCGAATCAGATTTACTAATCGAAGGCTATTTAGGCTAAGCGTTCATAGGCTAAATCCCGAATCAAAGCGAGCCGAGAATAAACATAAGTCGAGAGCAGCGAATTCTCTTCTGAGTTGAGGGGTTGCTGCGTATTCACTTGGCGCAGAAGAGACTGCACCAAGTTTGCATCATCTAGGTTAACCAGATGAGTGGCTTGGGTCGTCTCTACCAGCGCCCAGAGTTGACGAATCAAAGATGGGTTCATAGGAACAAAGGATGAGGTTGCTGTTTCCACAATACTGAATCTGCCTATCCTGAAAGCCAGACATTACAAGCTGAAATAACAGTTATTAAAAGATTATTCTGCGCCTGTATATCGACAGGACAGTCGAAAATATTGTGACTTTCCTTCATCCTTTCACACATTAGCGGTAGGCTGCTATCGGTTCTTTGATGAAGCGGATATACAGATGTTTGAAAGTTGATTTCAGAACGCGAGGCGCACCAAAATCAATGGGCATCATTTTGTCAGGAAGCTGCCAATCTGAAATCTGTAGATCTACGGGTTGAAGCAGTGGAAAGTCAATTGCATCAATGTCCGAACAGAGTCCTAATCGCTGGCTAGCTACAATCGTCGGTACAGTGTTGGGATCGACTTGTAGAATGTCAACGATCGCTCGGTCAAGAGAAAATATATCACGCGATGCTCCCAATACGCCTAAATCTTTTGGTTCACCGCCGCTTGGTCCATTACCTTCGTGTCCGATGATGCCATCTACGATCGTTAAATCTGGATCGATTGTTCGCGCTGTCTCAACTAACATCGTGCCAAAACGAGATTGATCTTTCCCCGCTTCCATGTGCCACCAAGCTTTCATTTTGCCTGGAACACATCCGAATAAATTTTTCACACCCATTGTGACAGTCAATTGCATGTGCGATTTGACTTTAGGTAGATTGATCACGACATCCGCTTCGATCGCTTGTTTACAGAGCAATAAATGATTGAATTCTTCACCAACTGTTTCATACCGTTTGCCTTTGAATTCAACGATCGGTAAATTGAGCGACTCAGTGAGTTCGAGATAACCACTTGCCTTTGCGACTCCTAGAGCGCTGCCAAAGGCGGGACTATCTCCTAAGAATGGCTTTCCACCTGCTTCCTGCACCATTTTCGCAACGCAGTAGGCAATCTCAGGACGCGTCACGCATTCTTTTCCGGGGCGGGCACCCGTCAGGAGATTGGGTTTGAGTAAAACGCGATCGCCCGATTTGACGATGCTGCTGATTCCGCCCAGAGGTTCAAGCAATGCTTCGAGTGCAGCCCGAAGTTCTGTTAAATCGTAAGAGGTAGCACGCAGCAGACTAACGGTTGGTTTCATACGCTTAGAAGGTTTTTTATTACTTTAACCGCGATCGAAAAATCCTATTGCAAAAGCACGCTCAGAATTTTGCACATTTTTTGGGAGTGCTGACTGAGTGAGGTCGAGTTACCTTGTGGAAGCGCAAACGGATGCAGACAAGAAGGCAATTCTAGAGTGCAGTGCTAGACTAACGATCAATCAGCAAACCTGCTGAAACCAAACCGTCATTTTTTCAGATTCGCTGGAACCTCTTCAGGTACAACCCAGTAATAAACCGTTGTTCCGCCAACGTTCACGACTTGATCAGGTTTCCAATCGCCCATATCAAAAGCATGAGACACAATCCGTGTGCCTGGTTTCAACTGCAATAATTTAGGACGCAATTCGAGATTGATCCGAGGTAAAAGATAGAGCGAAATCACAGTCGCCTTGCTTAGATCTGTTTTAAATAAATCTTGCTGAGCAAACTTCACCAGATCACTCACGCCTTCTTTTTGGGCATTTGCGTTTGCTTCTTGAATCCGTTGCGGATCGATATCTACTCCAAATCCACGAGTTCCGAATCGTTTTGCTGCGGTAATAGGAATCCGACCATCTCCGCTTCCCAGGTCATACAGCACATCATTCTTCCCAACTTTCGCAACTTTGAGCATGGCATCAACCACTTCAGTGGGAGTAGGCACGTAAGGCACATCAAGCTGCGGAGACTCTTCGACTTGAGCTTGTTGCGGTGCTGCGGAAGGTTCAGGGGTTGCAGTTGGAGTAGAAGTTTGAGCACATCCAGTCAATGCCAAACTGACAAGACTGATAGTGATCATGAAAGTCTTAATCGTCATATCTCAGTTCTCCTAGAGCTTTATCGAAGTTGATTTTGCCGATATAGCACTGGAATTCCCAATGCTAGAACAACTACGCCTGCGATCGCACCCGTTTTCACATACACCAAGCTCGAATACAGCAAGTACCCACAAATTAGACAGAACAAGATTGGCGTGATGGGATAAAACGGAACGCGAAATCCATTTTCCTGAAGTGGCTCCTGCGATCGCAAAATAAATACGGAAATCCCAACCAGCAAGAAAAAGAACCAAAACACTGGAGCTGTATAATCCACCATTGCTTCAAAACCCTTGCGTGTTAGTACTCCTAGTCCAATCAAAAACAAGGAGATTGCGCCTTGTACAAGTAGAGCGGTGGTTGGAGTATTCTGCTGTGATCGCCAAGTTCCTAAAGCCCGAAATACTGAGAAATCTTGTCCCAAAGCATAGTTTGTCCGTGCTCCAGTAAAAATCGTTGCATTCATCGCTCCTAATGCTGAAATAGCAACGAGGACGCTAATAAACACAACTCCAGGTTGTCCAAATGCTCGTCGCATGAGTTCTGCTGCTACCGCAGGCGAGTTTGCCATTGCACTGATGCCGAGTCCATGCAGATAAGCTGCATTAATTGCAACATAGATCGCTGTGATAATGCCAATACTCCAAAGCAGCGATCGCACAATATTTCGCCGAGGATTCTGAATCTCAGCAGAGATATAGGCGGCTTCATTCCAGCCTCCATAAGACAGCAAGACGAGAATCATTGCGAGTCCCCAACTGAGTGAGGATTTTGACTCGGTTACAACAGGTGCAGCAGTCGGCGATGTGAAGAGTCCAATTATGACAACTAAGATCAGCCCAACGACTTTTGCCGCACTTAAAGCATTCTGTACTCCCTTGCCCAAGCGCAATCCTGCTAAATTGATCACAGTAAAAAGAACAATTGCGCCTGCGGCATAGATCGGAGTCGAGAAGTTACCCAACGAAAAAATCTCAGAGGCATAATCACCAAAAACAAAAGCAAGGAGAGCAATCGAGCCAGTTTGCACAATCGTCATTCTTGCCCAAGCGAACAGAAACGCGATCGCGTTTCCATAAGCTCGCTGTAAGTAGTAGTAATTACCACCCACATGAGGATAATTCGTTGCTAGCTCCGCATAGCACAATGCTCCAATCAGAGACACAACGCCTCCTGCAATCCACGCCAACAGAGCAGCCGAATTTGTTCCAGTATTCGCTGCAACCAATGCAGGGGTTTCAAAAATCCCTGCTCCAATCACAATCCCAACAATCAACGCGATCGCATCAAACAAATTTAATGTAGTCTTGGGTCTAGCAGACTCAACTTGGGTAGTAGAAGCAATCGAGCCAGAAGAGTTGGGTAAACCCATAGCGACACCTAATTAACAATGATTGCTATCGCAACCTTAGCACCGGATTTTAATGTACTGAGGGAACGGACGCGATCTAACTTTCGATAGAGATCAAGAGCTTTTCTACAATCTCCATCCTTAGGAAAAGCGATCACTCTATGGTATGGGTAATATAGTTTCAGAAGCAAAAATTTCCCATTCTACTCCCATTCACGAAAATTGCTCACAAAATTATGAAAATGATCGCATACTTGCATCGAGCTGGCGAAAATAAGTCCCCAGACCACGCGCAGATCAAGCAAATCCGTTCTGGGAACCTCTGCGTTCGGATTTTGAGCGTGTTGATGGGATGCGCGATCGCTGGATTCACTCAAATCGCAATGGCACAGGAGCTTCTGAGAAAAGGAAGTTCGGGGCAAGCAGTGGTCGAATTGCAGAATCGCTTACAAGAGCTAAATTGCTATGACGGTTCCATAACTGGATACTTTGGCGATCAGACCGAAACAGCGGTCATTCGATGCCAGCAACAATTTGGAATTGAAGCCGATGGAATTGTTGGTGCATCAACGTATAACGCTTTGGGGATTGGAACGACTGTAAATCCCGATACAGGTTTTGAGAATCAGTTCGGCGATCGATTACGAGTGGGCGATCGAGGGTCACGTGTACAACAGTTACAACAGCAATTACAAGCTGCCGGATACTATTACAGCGAGATCGATGGCGTATTTGGCTCTGCTACTCAAAGCGCTGTGATTCAGCTTCAGAGAGACTTCAGATTGCCTGAAACAGGCGAGGCTGATGCTTCAGTTTATGCAGTATTAGATCGAGGAAGTGTGCCTACCTCCCCGACGAACAGACCCGGAACAGGCTTACAGCGTGGAGATAGGGGAACCCAAGTGAGCGAACTCCAACAACAACTCAACCGATTAGGGTATTCAGTTCGAGTAGACGGTATTTTTGGGGCAAGTACAGAAGCAGCCGTCTTAGATTTTCAGCAGAGGAACCTGCTTGCAACGACGGGTGAGGCAGATGCACGAACGCTGAATCAAATCAGACAAAGTGCAGAATCTTCTGCCTCGCTGAATGTTCGTCGCTATGTGGTCATTGTTCCGATCCCTACAACAACAGAGTGGAGTCGGGTACTCAACATTGCGCCTAGTGCTACTCCTCGCAAGGATCGATTAGGAGACTACGCTGAAGTGAATCGTTACACGACACCCGAAGCAGCAGAGAGAATTGCCGCAAATTTGCGATCGCAAGGATTTCCCGATGCTCGTGTAATTTTTCGATAACGATTTTTCGATAACTTAGAGCGGTAAGAGCGATCGCTGACAGGTCGGACAAACGGCGTGAATTGTTAACTGGCAGTCTAGAATGTGGTATCCCTCTTTCTGGGCTGCTTTTGTACCGATTTTTAAGATCGGGTCACTTTTGAATTCGATCGTTTTATTACAGCGTACGCAAATCAAATGATGGTGATGATGGAAAGGCTGGTTAATCTCGTAATGCTTGTGACCCTCTGCTAATTCAAGCTCGCGCAGGATTCCCATTCGCGACATTAATTTCAGCGTGCGATAGATCGTCGATAAACTAATTCCCTCATTCTTTTCCTGAAGCTCATGATACAAATCTTCAGCACTGAGGTGTTGACCTTCAGGAAGCTTTTGAAAAACATTCAGAATAGTTTCACGTTGCGGAGTGAGCCGCCATCCTTTTTCATTCAGTTCCGCCTTTAGCGAGGCACTGGTATATACAGGAGCGTTTAGCATTGTCAACAAAGCCTCCTTTCTTGAGAATCATAGCATATAAAAATAATAGGCGATTTGCAACAAGTTCGCCTTATTGAAAATAATCTGCAATTAACTTTTTCAAAAAATTACCCCGCCTGCCTTGCTTGACTAAGCGGAGTCGATGGCTATATCTGTCTTGAGAAAGTCCCCATTGATTGGATTTACGTACAGCGAGTTTCGGCTTCGCTGCACATAAATCCGAGGGCAATTCCTCAGCTCAGCGATTCGAGATAGTCCCGAACGCGATTGCGCCGTTTCGGTTGACGAAGTTTTTGCAGCGCCTTCGCTTCGATTTGTCTCACTCGCTCTCTAGACAATTCGAGCGCGCGTCCAATCTCTGCTAAAGAATAAGGATGTCCATCGCTTCCTAGACCAAAGCGCATTTGAATCACATCTCTTTCACGAGTGGTTAAATCGGCAAGCAATTGCAGCAAATCTCGGCGCAGTGATTCCCGCATCAACGTCTCTTCAGGCGTGACTTCTTCTGTTTCCAGCAAGTCGCCGAGTTCGGTGTCTCGCTCTTTGCCCACTTTAGTTTCTAGCGATACAGACCGCGGAACTCGCAACAACACTTCCCGAACTTGAGGCGGTGTCATTTCTAGCTCTGTTGCAATATCTTCGATCGTGGCAGTTCGCCCCTTTTCTTGAGAAATCTTGCGCTGAGCTTTTTTGATCTTATTCAGCTTTTCCGTAATGTGGACGGGCAGGCGGATTGTCCGGCTTTGAGTGGCGATCGCGCGCGTGATGCCTTGCCGAATCCACCAATACGCATAGGTGCTGAATCGGTAGCCTTTGGTTGGATCAAACTTCTCAACGGCTCGCTCTAAGCCGAGTGTGCCCTCTTGGATCAAATCTAGGAGTTCTAAACCGCGATTTTGATATTTCTTGGCAACGGAGACGACTAACCGCAGGTTCGCATTGATCATGCGAGTCTTCGCAGTGAGTCCTTGACTTTGAATTTGCTCGAGTTCGGCAACGCTGAGTTTCACAACTTGTGCCCAATGTTGTTTGCCTTCTGCCAAGAGAGGTTTGAGGTTAGCGACCTCGATATTTGCTTCGGCAGCCCAGCGTTCGAGAGACGGGCGGTGGGTCAGTGTGGACACCAAGCGATCGCGGGCATCCATTAGGTCTACAAATTGACGGATAGAATCATTGCCTTTGTTAGCGGCATCATTGCGCTGTTCTAATAGCTTCATGTAGCGTTGAACTTTTTGCGCCTCAGCCACTTCCTCGTCGCGTCCAAGTAAGTGGTAGCGGCCGATCTCTTGCAGGTAGAGCCTCACTAAGTCAGTGGTTTTCCGTCCAGCGGCGCGCATTTCCATTTGCCCTGCCAGTTCCGCTTCAAGTTCAGCGAGATCCGCATTGGGATCAAATTCGGTTTCTGATAGGGTTGAGGGTTGCTCTAGTGTAGAGGGATCAAACTCTGCATCAGCGTAGAAAGAAGTTGCTGGCATCATGTTCCGTTTGTGCGCTATGTGGAAATCGTTCTGTTGGTTGCTTTGCTAGTGTTCCCGTGCTTCGGGACTCTGAAACAGAGTTTAAAGTTCCAGGAAACGTAGAAACTACCGATGACATTGGATTCGAGCAGGTTTTTGAAAATTGCAGTCTGCAATCTCCTCAGTTCTTGATAGGGACTACACGCGATCGCGGGTGCAATTCGGAATTTACACAGGAAAACTTTCCCGTGTCATCAAGTTGGAGTCAGTATAGTGACGATAAAAGGGATATAAAGTGATTGAGATCATTCCGTGTTTTGACCCAGATCACGTTTCAACGGGGGCTAAAATGATGTGTGATTGATGACATTACCTTTTTCACAACTCGGGTTTGGTCATCCGGATCGAATCTAGCCTCTGTAATCCGGCTGATTCTAAAGCGTCAAAAGTACTGTCCATCTTGCTCTCAGGCGGAATAAATACAATGAATCCGTCGCGTCCCCGGGTAAGTAAAACTCGATAGCTATTGAGGCGTAATTGTCGGGGATTCTGCACATTTTTTTGGCGATTTGTTGTTTTCCAATCCTCGTTCTGCCAAATCAAATCGTCTCCCCAACCCAAAATTGGCAGATCTAATTCTAACCCTTGGCAACTGAACTCAGTGACGACTCGATCAAACATGCAGCAAGAGGTTTCCGTATCAGGTGGTTCGACATACCATGCGCCAACATTGAGTCTTTGAGTCGAGAGATAGTCGTTTCGGATGCCATATTGAGTGAGATTTTTGGCACGAGACGAGGCAACTAGTCCGTAGCGTTTGTCAGGTTGACTCTGGTAGCGATCGCGACAATAAATTTTCGCAACTTCCAAATCACGAGTCAGGTAACAATCAAATCCTTCTGCAATCATCAAGGGCATGATAGCCCTAGCTTGTTCAATCTCACCGGCTAAAACATGAGAGACCCAGGTTTGAACATATTGGGCAAGATGCGATCGCAAAGAAGTAGTCAGATTCAGCAAGGGATTGGTATGAGTGGGCTGATCAAAGAATTTTGCGTGTTCTGGTGAACAGTGAACTTGCCAAGACTCGATCGAGATTTGTAACCCCTGATTCCATTGCTCGATTCCGCCTTCTTCTCCGACATGGATCGTTTGCCCTTCGCCAATTAAACCAACCAGTACACACCAATCTGGGGTGCGTTCACAGATCCGTAGAACTGTACCAGGAGCAGCACTTTGAATGCCATATTTTTCGGACATGCGATCGCTATCCCAAGCCCTTTGAGCTTCATCGAAAACAATAATTTGCTCTCTAGGGGCAGATTGGCGACGAGCTTCATGCTGGATATAAAAATTCCGAATTTCTCGAACGAAGGCTTTGCTTTTGAGAGCATATTGCAGAACGTTAATCAGTGGGCGGTTTCCAGATAGAAAAAGGGCATTGTGATCGGTTTGGTAGACGAACTGTAAGCCGACGAGCGTTTTCCCTGAACCTGGAACGCCTGTGATCAGAACAAGATGGCGTTCTTTTTTCTCTGAGGCTTGCTGCACTAAGCGATCGAGAAATTCAAGTATCTCTGGAATGCCCGCACTTTGGGCGCGTCTGATATTTGGCAATGGCTCTTGCTGAAAAATTCGCCGCGCTGCTTCGATCACCGTAGGCAAGGGTGCATAATCTGAATTCACCCAACTTGTCGGATCGATTTCCGGTTGCTTTGCAGGTAAGGATTCCAAATAGGTTGAAATTTGAGTGGGCTTGAGAATTTGAACTGCGTTACGGGCTGCATTCTCTTTGACGGAGCGAGTGGGAATTAGAACTGCGCTGACTGGATGTTGTGCCGATGCTTGATGATATTCGGATAAGTCTCGTGCATAGGCAGCAACTTGATCGCAATCTGCATTGGAGGCTGAAGTATTTTGTTTGAATTCAAAGACGACAATGTGTCCGAAACCGAGCATCACTAAATCAGGACGACGACCGCCTTCACCCGGCAGTTCGTATTCAAAAATCAATGTCCAGGATTTGCGAGTCAGAGCAGACAATTGCGATCGCAAAATTTCTCCACAGTCTTGCCAAGCCTGTTGTTGGGTTCCGGCTGAATTTTGATGATAGAGCCTTTGATAATTCGTTTTGAGTGTTTCAAGCCAATCTGCTTGAGAACAGGTGAGAAATTCATCAAGTGACCCCATCCAACCGTAATTCGACATCGTTTTTGCGAGCGCAACTTTCCCTACTGTTGCAAAAAATCGGGAACACGGCATCTCGATTGCGATGGAAAGAATTCCCAGCAATCTTGGCAAATAAAGTCTAAGATTGCTGTGATGGAAGGGTTAGGGAAAATGGATCGACGCAGTTTCATACTAGGAATGGCAGCATTAGGAACCACGCTGAGCGGATGCAGTTCTGACCCCTCAGCATTTCGAGTGAGATTGCTGAAAAATTCCATTCCAAGCCAGCTTCCAAACGAGTTTCGCAGACAACTCAAGCAAGATATCAAGCTCGATTTCAAGCCTGCCAATCAGCTGCAAGACCTGTTTAATGACTTGCAGGCTTGGAAACAGAAGCCAAGTCGTAATCAAACATCATCACCCGGTTTACCCTTCATCAGTCAGTCTTCTGAGCCAATTCCAGACTTGATCACAATGGGCGATTACTGGCTTTCCACTGCGATTCGCCAAAACCTCATTCAACCGCTTGACCCGAAAGCTTGGCAGCTTTGGGCACAACTGCCCGATCGCTGGAAAAAGATTGTCACTCGCGACAATCAAGTTTGGGGTGCGCCCTATCGGTGGGGTGCAACGGTCATTGCTTATCGAACGGATATTTTCCGCGATCGTAATCTCCAGCCGCCTCAAGATTGGGCAGATCTGTGGCGCGAAGATTTACGGGGTCGAATTGCCTTACTCGATCAGCCGAGAGAAACGATCGGACTCACACTGAAAAAGCTTGGTCAATCCTACAACACCGCTGATCTCAATAAAATTCCAAATTTAGAACCGGAGTTAGTCGCGTTAAACCGACAAGCCAGAGCCTACAGTTCTAGTACGGCTTTGCAATCCCTGATCCTGGATGATGTCTGGGTTGCAGTCACTTGGTCTACTGATTTTCTACAAGCAGTAAACCGTAATCCGACGATCGCTGCGATTTTCCCCAAGTCTGGTTCTGCTTTATTTACTGACTTGTGGGTTCGTCCTGCTCCGGTTAGTTCAAAAGCGCCGATTGCAGATTGGATTAACTTCTGTTGGCAGCCCGATATCGCGCCCCAACTTTCCCTGATCAGTCAAGCTGCATCCCCAATGCTTTCCACATTGGATGCCAATACTTTTCCAGAAAAACTTCGGCAAAATCCGCTGCTGGTTCCGCAGCCAGAAGTCCTTGCTCGTAGTGAATTTCTAGAACCCATTCCCGACGCTACGATTGAACAATACCGTTCTCTCTGGGCTAAAATCCGAGGGTCGGCTTAGTTGGAGACCAGAAGTTCGTACTCGCTAAATTATCAAAAGAAGCACAAGCAAGTCTTTCATCTGCATCTTTTGCCGCAATCTCTGAATTGAAGTTACAGGTATAGGCTGCGACTATGCTGCCTTGCGGATCAAACACTCGCAGATTATAGCCATAGCCTGTTGTCGCTGTGCCAAATTTTTGGATGAACTCATAGCGATCGAAGAAATCCAGCGAACTCCAAAGCTGAGCATTCACAACTACATCGACTCGGTTGGGTTCTTCGATGCCAGGACAGGCAAGCCACCCATTGACTAAGCGATCGCCGTATTTATTTTGAGCCGCAAGCTGATCCCGAATCCACCATAGACTCGGCTCTGTCAATTCTGTCTGCTGAATATTTGTATCTGTAATTCCAGCGATATTAGAGCTACACATCCCCTGCTGGATCATCTTCGGATTAAATGGAGTGGTTGAAGGTTCAAGCGCAGGTTTTGCGACAACACTTTGACTCCCTAGACCCAGCATCAAACTGATGCGAATGAAGTAGTGTAAGCCAGTTGAGAAAACGTGTTGCTGTGTCATATTGAGTTGAGCGAATTGAGCTGAACGAAATGTTCCAATCTAGCTGGCTAATCGACGTTGAACTCTGAGCAAAAGTGCCTCTCAATCTGTTGTAGTCTATCTGTTTAAAAATTAAAACCCTCAATATTCTATGTTTGATCCGCTCCGCCCGTTGAAATATCTTCCTTGGATAGAATTGCTGCAAGTTGCACTTGTCACGATCGGATTTACAGTTTTATTAGATTGGGCGTTTTTTCAGGCAGCAAGTACTCCTGCTCTACGACCCATTGCTGCACGAGTTCTACAGTCACCGCTTGGATTTTTGCTCGAATTAGCAGCAGCCGTTGGAATTGGAGCATTAGCAGTTGCTATCATGGAACGCTGGTTCCGCCGGAGAATTTTAATTACGAACTCGGTTCTCTGGGCATTAGTGCCGTGTTTGGCACTGTGGCTGTGGCTGCGATCGTTTTTGCCAGACTCGATTTTTCCGCAGCTATTGACTCCGGTTCTAGGGATGAATGCCGTAATTTGTATAATTTTAGGGGTGTTTTGGAAGGGAAAACCCTATTGGCGATGATTCAATTTGTCGCTTGAATACGCTACCGTAGTCTCAAAAGCTTTTACTTACTCAAAGGACGCTCGTGATGGTTGCTCTGTATTGGGTTTTAGTCGTTGCCATGCTCGTTGGCATTGTGGGCGCGATCGTTCCGGGCATTCCAGGAACAAGTCTCATTTTGGCAGCGATCGTCATTTGGGGTGCAGTTAAAGGATTTTCAGATATTACGATCGCGTTAGCAGTGGGTGTGCTCGTCTTTCTGATGAGCTTAGGCATTGATTTTCTCGCAACCTACTGGGGTGCTAAAAAGGCAGGGGCGAGTAATTGGGGACAGATTGGTGCGTTCGTGGGATTTGTGCTCGGATTTTTAGGCTTTTTGCCAACTTTGCCAATCGGAGGACCACTCGGACCCATCATCGGAATTTTCTTTGGTCCTCTGGTGGGTGCGATCGTTGGTGAATATCTCTACCGAAAGGATTTAATGATCGCGGTCAAAGCTGGCTTGGGAATTGTCGTAGGTTCGATCGTTGGCAATCTCATCCAGGGCGTTCTTGCCGTTATTGCAGTGACCGTCTTCATTTTCACAACGTTCCCGACCGTGATGGGAGGTTAGAAAAACCACGCTCGCCAGTCTTGCAATTTAAGGCAATTTCTGTGATCGCGCTCCACACTCTAAAGCCTTAGAGCCTTTTGCTGTTTTCGGCTTTTCTGGAGCTTGCACCGATGGCTTTAGAGATTGGCAAATTACACGAGTCGTTCCCGATGGACTCAGGCTGACCACACTGATGTAACTCTGTAAATTTGCTTCCCGAGGAATAGCAGTCATCACGGAATCTGTTCCGACTCGCAGGCGATAAGCATAACTATAGCTTTGAGAAATCACATTCGTCGATCGCTCTAATTCTTCTAAGCTACGCGCAAAGCGATTATTCTGCGTGTAAAAATTTTCCTGGGCAGTTGTCATCGCCTTCAGATAGGTTTCTGCCTCTTGCTGCTTCGCCTCAGGTGAATCACTTTGCGGTTTCATGACCGCCTCAACCGACTTGGAACCCTGTTGCTTCGAGGTAGACCAGAACGCCGTCGTTCCACCCACGACAAATCCACCGATGACAACCAACGCGACCGGAAGTGCATAGACTCTCCACCGCTTCTTCACCCAACCTCGGAATGAAAGCGTTTCTTCTTCTTCCTCAATTTCTTCATCGTCGATCGCAACTGCGGATTCCATTTCAGGAAGCTCGTCCTCAATCGGTGGTGTTAAGGTTGCAATTCGCGAAGCTGATTCCTCAATTTTGTCATCGATCGCAACTGCGGATTCCATTTCAGGAAGCTCGCCCTCAATCGGTGGCGTTAAGGTTGCAACTCGCGAAGCTGATTCCGTCGATCGCAGGGAAAACTCACGTGTCCAGGCAAATGCCTCATCTCCGGCTCTTTTTCCTTGTGCCCGTACTGATCGAATTGAGTCATTGCCTAACTCAATCAATCCCTTCTGAATGAACGCTACGAGCGTTTCCTGATTCAGCGGCTTTTGAGACTCTAAAAAAATGCACAAACAGTCATCCTCAATGCCCGCTCGCGCTGTGATGCCTTTGGGAGACAATACTGCATTCATCAACGCTGCGATCGCACTTGGCTCACCTTGTTTTGCAAGCTCTAAAAGGTTCGACTGTTCCATAGACACAAACTAATCTCAAGCTTCAGATCTCAACGAGCCGCGAACGAATTGCCTTTACTTTACCGTAATCCATAGCGTTATCCACTGAAATCGTAGATGCTTCAGGATAAGAACTGACCGATTTTGAAAAAATCTGAATTGGAATTGTGAAGAAATAATTTCATTAAACTTGCATCTTGTAAAATTGCGGCAAAGAATTGTCTTAAAAGCAATTTAGCCTATTTTTGACGTGAATTCTTACCGTCCCTGGGAACACTGAAAAGGTAAAGGGAGAATCTCCCGAACTGGAATCTGTCACTTTCAGGAGCAGGGCGGTGCAATCGGTTAAACAGCAGCAAATTCTCGGTTATTTCATCGAAGAAGCAAAAGAACATCTCGACACGATCGAACAAGGCTTAGTCGATCTCGCTGCTACGATGGCGGATTCAGAGCGGGTCAATGAACTGTTTCGTGCCGCTCACTCCGTTAAAGGTGGGGCAGCAATGCTCGGCTTTGACAGCATTCAGAGAACTGCGCACCACTTTGAAGATTGTTTCAAAATTCTCAAAGAACATCCGGTCAAAATTGACCAACGTCTCGAAGATCTCTTTTTCAAGGGGTTTGACACACTCAAAGAATTAATCGAAGCTTTACAAAGCCCATTTGGCTTACGTGAAGAAGATGCTCAGCAAGCCGTTGCTGCTTCAGAACCAACTTTCCGAGAATTGCAGGCTTATCTCGAAGCGCTCAAAACCGGAAAAGCTTCTCCCTCGAAAGGCACTCTGCTGCCTCAAAATGCTGCGACTCAGATTACAACGATTCTCAAGGGCATGTTGCAGCTTTTCAAACAAGGTGATTCTCAAAAAGGTCGCCAGCAGCTCGTCGCACTCTGCAATCGTCTGATTCAAGTCAGCAGTACCACAAAACCCTGGGTGACATTACTGCAAACCGCTCAGCGGGCGATCGCAAATCCCAAAAATACCTACGCATCTCTTGCCCCCATCGTCATTAAAGACCTCAAACAAGCGAGTGATCTTTTACTCTTAGGTCAAGCCGAGCAAATCAGCATTACGGCTAATCTGCAAAAACTGCTCAATCCAGCATCTGCACAGCCTGCTTCGGCAAAAGCTGCCCCATCTCCAGCCGTGAAGCAGCAGGTTACGATTCCACTCGAACCGAGAGCGGCAGCTCGGACTCTGCTTGACGTGTTTAACAAGTCGGAACTGATCGAAATTGCTGAGTTCCTGATGAAAGCGATTCAATAGTCCATTAGACTGTGAAAGGCACAGTCTGGAGTCGCGCTCATGGTGAAGGTTAGCTTTCTGGGCATCGGGTTGATGGGATTACCAATGGCGCAACGTCTCATCGGTGCAGGTTATTCCGTGACTGCTTACAATCGCACCGCTACAAAATTAGAAAAGCTCTCTGAAGTCGTAAACCCAAAGGGCAGCATCGCGATCGCACACACTCCTGCAGAAGCGATCGCGGCTTCTGATTGTGTCGTGCTGATGTTAACCAATGCCCAAGCCATTCGAGATGTTTTACATCAAGCTGATTTAAGCGATCGGACTGTCATCCAAATGAGTACGATTTCACCAGATGAAAGTCGCGAGATTTGCCTTGAAGTGATGGCAGCAGGTGGAACTTATTTAGAAGCGCCAGTTCTAGGAAGTATTCCTGAAGCAAAATCGGGAAAACTCATTGTCATGGTCGGCGCAGAGCCAGAACAATTTGAACAATGGAAACCTTTGCTGCAAACCTTGGGCGAAAATCCAGTTCTGATCGGATCTGTCGGTTCAGCTGCAACAGTCAAATTGGCACTGAATCAATTGATTGGTTCGTTAACGAGTGCATTTGCTGCAAGCCTTGGGCTTGTCTTACGACAAAACGTTGATGTTGAAGCGTTTATGCAGATTGTGCGGCAGAGTGCCTTGTATGCGCCGACATTTGACAAAAAATTACAGCGGATGATCGATCGAGATTTTGAACATCCAAACTTTCCAACGAAGCATTTGCAGAAAGACATGAACTTGTTTGTTGAAACTGCAAAGTCGTCAAATTTAGATACGGCTTCTATTGAAGGAGTGCAGCAGATTTTACAAACTGCGATCGACCTCAATCTAGCTGACCTCGACTACGCTGCATTGTTTTCGGTAATTGTTCCTGAAGAATCAAAAATTCATTGAAAGTATAATTTTCAGCACTCTCCGGAAATTGGCGCGCAGCGTTGAAATTTAATATAGACCGCCCCCGTAAAAGGTTCATTCCTGACTTTTCACTGAAATTTATATCTCAACGCTAGATTCTCGGCATTTCTATAAAGCGATGTAACGAGTCATCATTTGTGGGCAACCTAGAGTTAGCGTCCCTAAATTTATCTTCGATTTCAAGTCTAGAAACTCACAGGACAGTTTCTTGCCGGTGATATGTGACCCCCTAGCGCATCTTCAGTCTCCAGCAGGTTGAGTTCGACTGAGTTTTATGCACATCGTGACCATTGCCGTTTGGGTTCACCAAAATTATGCGTGTTTTGATCTATTCCTACAACTACTACCCAGAGCCGATTGGAATTGCACCATTAATGACAGAACTCGCGGAAGGTTTAGTCCGCCGGGGACATCAAGTTAGAGTCATCACTGGAATGCCGAACTATCCCCAACGTCAGATTTATGAGGGTTATCGGGACAAGCTCTACATGACTGAGAAACGTAATGGAGTGATCATTCAGCGAAGCTATATGTGGGTAAAACCAAAGCCGAGTCTAATAGATCGTGTTTTACTAGATAGTAGTTTTGTTGTCACGAGTTTCCTACAAGCTCTGAAAGGCTGGCGACCCGATGTCATTCTCCTAACGGTTCCGCCCTTGCCTGTCTGTGTGCCTGCAGCACTCCTAAGCTGGTTCCACAACTGTCCGATCGTGCTGAATGTTCAGGATATCTTACCAGAAGCTGCCGTTCATGTAGGACTGCTCAAGAATAGAACCATGATTCGCGTGTTTGAAGCGCTGGAGAAGTTTGCTTACCGCACGGCTCATACCATCAGTGTGATTGCAGATGGGTTTGTTGAGAATTTAGAAGGTAAAGGTGTGTCGTCCAGTAAGCTCACTTGTATTCCAAACTGGGTCGATACGAGCTTCATTCGCCCGCTATCAAAAGAAAATAATGCTTTTCGGCTAGAGAACGGGCTAGATGGAAAATTTGTTGTGCTTTATGCCGGTAATATTGCCCTGACCCAAGGGCTGGAAACAGTGATTGAGGCTGCGGCACGCTTGAAGCATCAGCGTGATATTGCTTTTGCAATTGTTGGAGAGCCAAAAGCGATCGAAAACCTCAGACAGCATTGTGAAGCCCACGGTGCAGACAATGTAAGACTGTTGCCATTTCAACCGCGTGAGAAATTGCCAGAAATGCTCGCTGCGGCTGATGTAGGCTTGATTGTGCAGAAACGCAATGTAGTGTCGTTTAACATGCCATCAAAAACTCAGGTATTACTCGCGAGTGGGCGAGCAGTCATTGCTTCTGTTCCGAGTACTGGCAGTGCAGCAAAAGCAATCAAGAAAAGTTGCGGTGGCGTAGTTGTCGAGCCAGAAAATCCTGAAGCACTTGCAGATCAGATTTTGGAGTTGTACAACAATCCTGAACTGACGAGCAAGCTAGGGAAGCAGGGAAGACAATATGCGATCGAACGTTACTCCTTTGAGCAAGCTTTGAATCAATATGAGGCGTTGTTTGAGAAAGTTGTGAGAACGCCTGCCGTAAAACCTGCCTATATGTTCAGTGTCAATAAGTCGAGCAGCTAGCTTTTAGGCTACGTATTTCCAATAGTTTGATGCCCTCACTTTAGCAACGAGGGCATTTTTTATAGTTGTGCTATTGCTGTGATTTGATCATAAGACAGTAAGTTATCATCACGGATATAAGCCGTTCCGCGATCGCTCCAGATCATGTGCAAATAGTAGGACTGCGTGCCATCTTTTGCAACGAGATAGACCCGAAAGCCTGTGTCTGGTTCTAGTTCTTGTCTTGTCAAAACAAAGCCTTGCTTTTCAAGCTGTTGCTCAAGTGTTCCAGCGACAGTTCGACCATTTGATTCCGCAATTTGCCAACATCCGATTCGACCTTGGCAGCCTGGAGTCGCTCCAGTAATTTGCAGGACATCTGTAGGAGATGGGCTAATGGTTGGTGAAGGACTTACGGTAGGAGATGGGCTGACCGTCGGGGACGGGCTGATCGAAGGCTGTGGAGATGGGCTGACTTGCGGTTGAGGTTGAACTGCTCGCTGAAGTGTGGGAGTTGCAGTCGGCGAAGGTTGAACTGTCTTAGAAGGTTGGACTTTAGGGGAAGGTTTTGGAGTTGGAGAAGTGATCGCGGATGGAGAAGGCGACGGCTTTGGTAAGTTCATCACATTCACTGAGTTCTCAGACTTCGGTGGCTCAATGTCTGAGTCAGTCGATGGAATTGGCATTGCGAAAAGGAATCCGTGCAGCCCAATTGCGATCGGGAGCATGTGCCAAAGCTGGAGATGGGACAGTTTGAAGATCATGATCGCGACACAGGAGCAAAGACAATACTCAATTTGCAAATTATTCCTGTCTGATCATAAAGCAGTAACTAAATAAATTGTCAATAGTCTGAAGAAGTTTTGCCAGTGATATTGCGCAGAACCCTTGCAAAATATAAATTCTAGATCGACTTAGGGATTCTCAATGCGGATTCACTTGACAAAGATTTGGAACTCTCTTAAATTACTTACTAGAAAAAAGTCTCAATAATGACGACAAGCTCAGCAAGAAGTGCTATCGGACTTTTAAGAACATAGATGGAGTGTTATGGCGATTAAACGGCGGATTTTCTTGGCTTCAGGCGCAGCAGTGGCAGCGATCGCAATTCATCAGCTTGTCAAAATGCAAGCAGGCACATCAGCGGGAGTGGTGAATCTTTATTCTGCACGTCACTACGATACAGATAATGCGATCTACGAAGCATTCACCAAGAAAACGGGCATCAAAGTGAATCTGGTCGAAGCAGATGCAGACAAACTGATTGAGCGGATCAAAAGTGAAGGTGCAAACAGTCCGGCAGATGTTTTGATCACCGTTGATGCAGGCAGACTGTGGCGTGCTCAAGACGCGGGATTGTTCCAACCTGTTGATTCTGCGGTCTTAAAGTCTGCCATTCCTGAGAATCTGCGATCGCCCAACAACCTATGGTTCGGGTTCACCAAGCGGGCGCGGGTGATCATGTATAACAAAGACCGTGTTAAGCCTTCTGAACTGAGCACTTATGAAGATTTAGCTGATCCGAAGTGGAAAGGACGGTTGATTGTACGATCGTCGAGTCACGTTTACAATCAATCCCTCACGGGTGCACTGCTCGAAAAGCATGGCGAGCAGAAAGCTGAGGAATGGGTCAAGGGATTAGTTGCAAACTTTGCGCGATCTCCAGAAGGAAATGATACGGCTCAAATTAAAGCGATCGCCGCAGGCCAAGGTGATTTGACGTTAGTGAATACTTACTATTTACCTCGCTTAGCAAAATCAAATAAGCCTGAAGAGAAAGAGATTGCTTCCAAGATCGGCGTGTTTTTCCCGAATCAGGGTAAAGATGGGAGCGGAACTCACATCAATATTAGTGGCGGAGGCGTCCTGAAGACTGCTCCGAACAAGGCAGCGGCAATTCAATTTTTGGAGTTTCTAGCCAGCAAAGAAGCACAGCAAATTTTTGCTGCAAGCAACAATGAATATCCTGCGGTTGCAGGCGTTCCGGTTGATTCTGTCTTGCAGAGCTATGGAACGTTCAAGGATGATAAGCTGAATGCTGAAATCTTTGGGCGCAACAATGCGAAGGCGCTGCAAATTATGGATCGGGCTGGCTGGAAGTAATGTCAACGCTACTTGATTTAGCGGCAAAAGGTGGACCTGTGATGATTCCGATGACAGGTCTATCTGTGCTCACGATTGCTTGTGCCTTAGAACGGGCATGGTTTTGGTGGCATGTGTTGAGGGGTGAGGATCGCTTGGCACATCAAATTTTGGCGGCGGCTGAATCTGATTTGAATCAAGCGCGATCGATTGCCGAATCTGCTTCGGAAATCGCGATCGCGCGATTCTTATATGCAGCATTGAAGCTGGATCGTCCTGAGCCGGAAACCTTTCGGCTGGCGTTGGAAGCGGCTAGCGATCGCGAATTCGTCAAAATGCATAAGGGCGACAAGCTGCTCGAAACTGTAATTGCAATGGCTCCGTTGTTGGGACTCTTAGGAACAGTGACGGGACTCATTGTCACGTTTTTTAATTTGAAAATTGGTGGATCTGGCAGTGCAGTGGATACTTCTAAAGCTGCACTGGGAATTGCAGAGGCATTGATTACCACTGCGGCAGGAATGATTGTTGCGATCGTGGCGTTAGCCATTTTTCGAGTGTGTGTGGCTCTGCAAGCGAAGCAGATGGACTATTTTGCTGAGATTGGAAGTGAGTTAGAGCTGACTTATCGGCAGGTCTGGTACAACAGGAGTCACTTACGCAATGAGATCTAAAGCAAGGCAGCGTGGCACATCGATGCCTGAGGTCAATCTCGTACCAATGATGGATGTGATTATGACCATCCTGACATTTTTCATCATTGTGTCGATGACGTTGACTAACTTTCAGTCAGTTGATGTCGCATTGCCAACTGCTCAATCTGGAGTCAATCGAGAACGACCTGTTGATCCGATGATTGTGGGGCTGAATCAACAGCAGCAAATTTTATTGCAAGGCAATCCTGCAACTCGTGAACAGTTAGCACAAGCCATTCAGACCTATCTTGTACAGAATCCGAAAGGATCGGTTGTTTTGAAGGCTGATCAAGGATTGCCCTACCAACAGGTCATTCGGGTTTTGGCAACTTTGAAAGAAGTGGGTGGAGATAGCGTGTCTTTAGCGATCGAATAGTTTTGCAAAATAGATCGCTCAACTCCGGAGCAAATTGCCATTGCCTTCTAGAATAGGATGTGGTTTTTTGCAACAAGGGCACGATCGATGCGGCTATCTCAGATGCTATTTGTAACACTGCGCGAAGATCCGGCGGAAGCGGAGATTCCCAGTCATAAGCTTTTGGTACGAGCAGGGTATATCCGGCGAATTGGCAGCGGCATCTATTCGTATTTGCCTTTAATGTGGCGGGTGTTGCAGAAGATCTCGCAAATTGTGCGGGAGGAAATGAATGCAGCAGGCGCACAAGAATGCCTGTTACCGCAGTTGCAGCCGTCGGAATTGTGGAAAGAATCGGGGCGTTGGGATACCTATACCAAGGCTGAAGGAATTATGTTCGCGTTAATCGATCGCCAAGATCGAGAAGTGGGCTTGGGACCGACCCATGAGGAAGTTATTACGACGATCGCACGCGATATGATTCGTTCCTATCGTCAATTGCCTCAAAATCTTTATCAGATTCAAACTAAGTTCCGTGATGAGATTCGTCCTCGATTTGGGTTAATGCGGGGGCGCGAATTCATTATGAAAGATGCCTACTCATTTGACGCAGATGAGGCAGGGATGAAAGTGACGTATCAGAAAATGCACACGGCTTACTGCAAGATTCTGACTAGAACAGGCTTGAAGTTTCGGGCAGTTGATGCGGATTCAGGCGCGATCGGGGGTTCTGGGTCACAAGAATTTATGGTGCTTGCAGAAGCCGGAGAAGACGAAGTTCTCTACACCGAAGATGGGAAATATGCAGCAAACGTGGAAAAAGCGATCGCGCTTCCGCCAGATGTTGTGACCTCTCCTTTTTCCAGTTATGAGAAACGCGAAACGCCAGGAACAGAAACGATCGAAAAGGTTTGCAAGTTTCTAAAATGCTCCCCTACGAATGTTGTTAAAAATGTTCTCTATCAAGCCGTATTTGATAGTGGCATCACTGCATTGGTCTTAGTTCACATTCGCGGTGATCAAGATGTCAATGATGTGAAACTGCAAAATGAACTGACCAAACTTGCTGATCAGTTTGGCGGCAAAACTGTGATTTCGCTGACGGTTCCCGACGCGGAAGCTCAACAGAAGTGGGCAGCAAAATCTTTGCCATTGGGATATATCTCACCCGCGATCGCGGATGATTACATCAAGCCCAGTAAAGAGATTGCATCGAAATTTGTTCGATTCGTGGATCAAACGGTGACAGATTTAGAAAATTTTGTCACAGGTGCAGATGAATCTGGCTATCACGTTGTCGGCGCAAACTGGGGGAAAGAATTCCAGAAACCTGCTTTAGTGGTCGATGTGCGCAAGGCGAAAGCAGGCGATCGCGCAGTTCACGATCCATCTCAAACGCTGCAAACCGCTAGAGGTATTGAAATCGGGCATATTTTTCAACTTGGAACGAAGTACTCGCAGGCGATGAATGCGACCTACACCAACGAGCAAGGGGAGGAAATGCCTTTAGTGATGGGTTGTTATGGGATTGGGGTTTCGCGATTAGCGCAAGCTGCGGTGGAGCAGTCCTATGACAAAGATGGCATTATTTTTCCGGTTGCGATCGCGCCTTATCACGCGGTCGTTGTGATTCCCAATGTCAATGATGCGGATCAAGTCAGCGCTGCTGAGAAGCTATATGCAGAATTGAATCAGGCAGGCGTTGAGACATTGTTAGACGATCGCAATGAGCGGGCAGGCGTGAAGTTTAAGGATTCTGAACTAATTGGAATTCCATATCGAATTGTCACCGGGAAATCTTTGAAAGATGGCAAGGTTGAAGTCGTACAACGGGCGACTAAGGCGGTGCAGGAACTTGCACTCGATCAGGTTGTGCCAACTCTGAAGCAATGGGTGACAGAAGCGCTGCATTCATAATTTTGAGCAAATTTTGAGCAGCAAGTTCTCAGTTAAATGGGTAACGTTCAAATTTTTCGTGGGATTAACGTGAATTCGGGATAAGGGATTTCGCTCTTGTGCCGATGTGAATTGAATTCACGCCTAAACGTTAACGAACTGACGTTGGAATTAGGTTTCGACTTCGCTCAACCCACGAAAAATTTTTGTTCTTGCGCGTTTGCGTTGAGCTTTGTCGAAGGCTTGACGAAACGGAGTGAACTGGACTAAAGAGGCAACCGCGATGCACATTCGATTGTTTGAAGAACGAGACGCTGAACAGATTGCACAACTGTTTCATGACACGATTCGAGAAATTAATCGTCGTGATTATTCGCCGTCTCAAGTCGCAGCCTGGGCACCGGATGACATCTACTTCAGAGATTGGGTTGCAGTCTGCTCACAGCGAATCACTTATGTTGCTGATGATCACGGTGTGATTGCTGGCTTTGGTGAACTCGAATCGAACGGTCATATTGGCTGTTTCTACTGCCACAAAAACTATCAACGTTGTGGAGTAGGAAAGCAAATTTATCAAGAAATTGAGGCAAAAGCGATCGCACTAAATCTTACACAACTCGTCACAGAAGCAAGCATCACAGCAAAACCTTTCTTTGAAAAAATGGGGTTTTCAGTTGTGAGAGAACAAGAAGTCTATTGTCGAGGTGAGCAATTCAAGAATTACGTGATGCAAAAATTACTCTGAATCCATGGAATTTTTCACAATTTTGCTTTCTAGCTTGCTTGGATTAGTCTCTCCGGCAGGTGTCGTCGTCGATCGCATTGCAGAATCTCAAATCCGCAAGCAACTTGTCGGTGCAGAACAGCTTCAAGTCCGAATAGACAATGCGCCCAATTATCAAATTGCTCAAGGAAGAATCGATCGCATTCTCATCGCAGGTCGCGGAATTGTACCTGTAAAAGGAGTGCGACTTGAACGATTTGAACTGGAAACCGATGCGATCGCACTTGACCTAAAACGTCGCAAACTGACTCAACCGCTTCAGGCTGGAATTCGAGCGAGTCTCACTCAAGACGATCTCAATCTCGCCTTGCAATCTCCACAGGTGACTGCTCGACTTAAAAATTTGAGTCTTCAATTGCTAACGAGATCGCAAGCCCGACAAGCTGAGCGTTACGATTTTCTCAATCCTCAAATCACGCTTTTGCCACAAAATCGCGCTCGATTTGAAATCGAACTTCAAGAGCAAGGTGATCCCGCTAAATTAAAAATCGTCGCAGAGGCTCAACCGCAAATTATTTCAGGTCGATCGCTACAACTGAATGATTTGAGAATCTGGGCAAATGGTCAAGAAAGTCCAAAGCAAATCACTGAAGCGATCGCCAATTTGATTCGCGATCGTCTCGATCTGCGGCGATTGGAAGCGTCCAATACAACCGCTCGAATTTTAACTTTGGTACTCAATCCCTCCAACTTAGAGATTGCGGCTTTTGTACAAATCCGACCCGACGTAAGGAAACAATAACGGTTTGTGTCAAACATCCGAAATTGCGCTAAACATAGCTGTAGAACTTCTACAATCTGTCAGGACTCAGACCTGGCAATTTCTGCCCTAGTTGAGGACTTCTCACATGCAAGAGCATCCGCGCCGTTTTCCACTCGGAATCGTAGTTGGATTATCCACGCTGGTTGTTGCGACCGGTAGTGCAACTGCATTTTTCACTTGGCAACAAGCCCAGAAACAAGCACCCACTCCTGTTGCTGTAGAGCAGCCTCAGACCCAAGATCCCCGAACCGCTGCGTCTGTCCCATCAGTTTCGCAAAATCAAATTAAGCCGCAAGCCCCAACGACTGAAAAAACAGCGCAGGTCTTCTGGCTCAAAGATAGTGCAACCGATATGGAACTCGTTCCAGTTGCCATCAAAGTGAAATCTGACGATCGCCAAGAAGTTTTACTCACAGCTGCGGTGAATAACCTTCTGAACAATCCGCCGACTCAGGATTTAATGACTGGAATCCCGCAAGGAACCCAGCTTCGCAGTCTCAAGGTCAAGGCAGATTCGATCTATGTCGATCTGACCAGACCGTTTACCGCAGGTGGGGGCAGTTTGTCGATGACGGGTCGCTTGGCTCAAATTCTCTATACGACAACTAGCCTTAACCCAAAAGCAAAGGTCTTCTTATCGGTTGAAGGAAAGCCTTTAACAGTTTTAGGGGGAGAAGGGCTAATCGTTGAGCAACCCTTGACGCGAGCGCAGTTTGAACAAGACACAGGCACGAAGCAGGAATAAATCCTACCGACGACTGGCTAAGCTGAAGGCTCGGAAATACTGAGCTTGCTGTTCAATCCGAGTCGCTAAGCGATCGCAGACCAGATTACATAACTCGAAAATCAGATCGTCTTCGACGCTGTAATATGCCAGCGTCCCTTTCGATCGCCGAGTTAAGATTCCCGCTTGCAGCATCACCTTGAGATGCTTAGAAACATTAGCTTGACTCGTATCAGTCGCTTCAACGAGATCCTGAACGCATTTTTCGCCATCTCGTAGTAAATTGAGAATGCGAAGACGCATCGGTTCACCTAACACACTAAAATAATCAGAGACTTGCTGCACGACTTCAGGTGGTACAGGTTGTGCGGGAGATTTCATGTCAATTTGACAACGGAATGACTTGATCCCAGATTCTAGCCAGTCATAATGCTCTATAGCAATAGAGTCATCTGAGCCTTACGTAATTTTGGCGAAAACTTCATAAAAACCTCGGCATCTATAGAGATGACATGTCGTAATTTCACGCAGAGTAGCTTTCAACCTGATGCAAATAGACTTGGAAGTCAGAAAGTGCGACATAGCAATTTAATCGAATGCTTTTGAATCGATTGAAGCGCTTAATAAAGGGCGGGAAGTTCTCGATCGCAGATCTACCAAGCAATTCAAAACTCCGTCTCTGGGCGTAGAAATTAAAAAAATCAGCGCACTATTGTAAAAGGGAACTTACCATGCACTTTGGAATTCTTCATAAATAATGTCGCTGTGATAGTATCTGGATGTCTGAGGAGATTATACGGCTGTTTAATCAGCACAATTTCGGTGGTGGAGGAGGAATAAGAGTGCAAAACAATATCCCAATTGGGTATTCCCAGTTTGGTGTATCCCGGAATCAGCCAGAACCTTTGCGGATTGGCGTGATTGGTGTCGGGAATATGGGACAACATCATACCAGGGTGTTAAGTCTGCTGAAAGATGTTGAACTGGTCGGAGTTTCGGACATCAATGTAGAACGCGGGTTGGACACGGCTAGCAAGTATCGTGTCCGATTTTTTGAGGACTACCATGATTTGTTGAATCATGTCGATGCGGTTTGTATTGCCGTACCAACACGGTTGCATCATGGGGTCGGAATGGCGGCTCTGAAGGCAGGGGTTCATGTTTTAATTGAAAAGCCGATTGCAGCAAGTATTGCCGAAGCAGAATCGCTTGTGAATGCGGCAGCAGAATGTCAGTGTATTCTGCAGGTTGGACATATTGAGCGATTTAACCCCGCGTTTCAAGAACTCAGTAAGGTTCTGAAAACTGAAGAGGTTTTGGCGCTCGAAGCTCATCGGATGAGTCCTTATAGCGATCGTGCAAATGATGTATCGGTTGTCTTGGATCTGATGATTCACGACATTGATTTGCTGTTGGAACTGGCAAATTCTAAGGTCGTGAAATTGACCGCAAGTGGTGGGCGTGCCTCGAATTCAGGTCAGTTGGATTATGTGACAGCGACGTTGGGCTTTGCCAATGGCATTGTAGCAACACTGACCGCGAGTAAGGTGACCCATCGGAAGATTCGACAAATTTCAGCCCACTGTAAGAATTCACTGACGGAAGCAGATTTTCTCAATAATGAGATTCTGATTCACCGTCAAACGACCTCGAATTACAAGACGGATTATGGACAGGTCTTATATTGCCAGGATGGTCTAATTGAGAAAGTGAAAACGAGCAATATCGAGCCGCTTCATGCTGAATTGGAGCACTTTGTCCAGTGTGTCCGGGGTGGTATGGCTCCTTCAGTTGGCGGAATTCAGGCATTGAAGGCACTTAGACTGGCGAGTTTGATTGAGCAGATGGCACTCGATGGTAAAGTGTGGCATTCTTCGCCAGACTCAAAGGTAATTGAACTCGATACTGCCGCGATCGCGGTTTGAGGGAGACATAAAATTTGCGCCGATCCAGACAAATCCAGATCGGCGCAGGGATTGTAAAAATTAATAGGTTTAAGAGGGTTAGAAGTGTTTAACCCTCTTTTGTTTGTTTTGTAGAATGTTTTGTGAGATTCAGTTTGCTGCACCGTGATGCACAGTCTTCACCCACTTCAGCCGCTTCTGACGGATGGACATTCTCAATGTTGCAGTTGAGACAATGACAAACCAGTGCAACATATAAACCGCACCTCGTAATCCTTGAAAGATCTGAGTCAAGATTGAGATATCATCTTGACTTTTCAGTTTTTGAACTCGACGCAATCCACCAATCGCACTAAATAAGAACAAGAACAGCGTCATCGCAGAAATCGGACTCGTCAGCATCATCCGATGGCGCAAAACCGCCATGAGAAAATCGGGAATGGCTGCAGTTGGCATCACATATTGCAGCATCCAAAACATCGCGAGATCGATTGTTTTGCGACTGCCCATGCGATTGCGTAAAATCAGTCGCCAGTAATCGAGATAGCGTTGATAGCCGCCTTCTGCCCAGCGATTTCGCTGATGCCAAAGCGCGATCGCGTTTGTCACGCCTTCTTCGTAAACGGCTGGCTCTGTCACGACTTCAATATCCCAGCCGCTCAAATGCAATCGGAATGTCAAATCCAAATCGTCTGTGATTGTTTCTTCGTTCCACCCCCCACAGTCGAGCAACGCTTCTCGACGAACGAGTTGTCCATTTCCGCGCAGTTCACCTAATCCTCCGATCGCGGCTCTCTGCTGCTGAATAAACGCATCCAATGCCATTTCTGCCATTTGTCCTTGGATCCAGAAATTCTCCGCCTCGTTGGAGTGAAATTGCGGTTCAGCCTGAATGATCGCTTTTCTCACTTGGATCGCACCGATATCTCCTCGCTCAAAAACGGGGATAACTCGACGCAAGAAATCTGGCTCGACTTGAGCATCGGCATCAAAGACGACTAAGAATTCACCCGAAGTGAGTGGAAAGACTTGATTTAATGCGCCAGATTTGCCGCCACTTGAGTTTTCAGGACGATTGAAAACTTTCAGTTGGGGATATTGAGTCGTTAAATGGTCGAGCACTTCAGGCGTTTTATCAGTGCTGTTATCGTCAATTACCCAAACTTCGTAGCGATCGCGCGGATAATTCAACTCACACAGCATTTTGACCAAGCGCCCGATCACGGCTTCCTCATTCTTTGCCGCAACCATCAGCGAAACTGTAGGGAATAGATCATCATCTTCAAGCGGCTTTGCGAATGCAGCGGGGCGGGCAAGCATTAAGCGCATGGCATGAATACTCATTAAGGTGGTCACACCCAACACAAACCAATAGCCCCAGGTCACTAAATGCAGCGCGATCGTGCCACTCCAAATCGCCGCAAAGACGATCGCTGCTTTTTTCCTACGTCCTTGAAAACCGCGAAACGTATCCGGCTCTTTAGACCCATTGGGTTCTTCGGGCAGGTCTGATAACAGTGCTGCCAGCGATTCAAGCTCGTTTTCTTGCCAAGAATTCTCCGACATAGGTTGTGATGTCTAACACCCAATAAAGTGAAGTTGAAAATTCAGGTTACTTTAATTTCTGTAACCTTTTCTTCAACTTTCGTACTCTGACAGCTTACCTTGCGATCGCCGAATTTCAGCGTTTTCTTCTAGGGGTTCGTGATTCGGATTACCCGACTCGCTTCGGAGCCGCGACGGTAAGTTCCAGAGATTCGGCACGTAGGGCAAGCCAGGGCTGAGTTCTGATCATGTGAGCAAATGGGCTAGATGCTGGAATATCGAGTCGAGCAGAAATCAGTGATAAATTGGCGATCGCTTCGCTCTCAAACCTTGCAAGCTGTTCCAGACTGGAATAAGTTCCGAATTGTCCCCGCTGTCGCCAAAGATTGAACTGCCAGGTTGGCATGAAATCGCACAGAATGCGATCGCCTTGTTTGACCATTGCACCTCCGTTCGATTGCCAGACAAATTGTGCTTCTTCTTTCGGCAAACCCCAAATCTTATGTCCTCCTGCGATTGAATTCAAATCATCAACATAAATATGCGAAATCCAAGCTCCGATATTTCCGCCTTGGCGAACTAAAGCAGGTACAACAATGAGTTCTCCATACGTCAAAGTTGAGCCAGGTTCATATTTTCCGAGCACAATGCCGCCGATCGTTTTTCCAGGTAAGACTTGAACAATTTCGAGATCAGTTGGGATGTATTTTTCTGCTTGGGCAACATCAACTAGATGCAGCGTCAAAAAGCCGTAACCTCTGAGAATCCAAGGGGCAAGGGGATAATTCATATGAGATCTCCAGAGTTTCTTCCAAAATGTAGAGATGTTTTATCAGCAAGAAATCTAGATTAGTGAGGAATTAAATTTAAAAAAGCTATGTCTGAGCGATCGCGAACTGAAGAGAATATTTTTGCGGAATTTACAAAGCTAGTTTTGGCAACTCAACTCGATGAATTCAGAAAAATAGCAGTTTCGATGAGAACGAATCTAGGTAAGCTCTTTCAAGGCGAAATCAATGACGTTTCAATTCAAGCGCGCGATTTTGTTAAAGATGAAATTCAAGTCCAAGAATTGGAAGTCAAGACGGATCAAATTTCAATTGATCCGCTCAGTATGTTATTAGGAAAAATCCGATTAAGTGAGCCAATTGATAGTGAAATCCGGCTAACTCTCTCTGAACAAGATCTGAATCAAAATATGAATTCAGAGTATGGAAAGTCTTTATTAAAACCCATTGAATTAACCGTCGATCGCGAAATTATTACCCTTGAATTATTGCCTCCCTCGGCGATTCGCCTCTTAAGTGATAATAAGCTGCGATTTACGGGAACTGTAGAGATTAAGCGTGCGAAGCAATCGCAGACCTTAGCATTCACCTGCATTATTTGCCCACGTACTGAGACAAGTCCTGTTCGATTAGAGACATTCTGTTGTACCCCAAATGCTGGGCAATCTATTCCCTTTATGATTGCACTTCTGCAATGGATGGAATCAATTCTCAATCAACCCTACTATGAAATCGAAGGCGTTGCATTTCGATGTAAAGCATTAGAAATTAAAAATAAAGTCTTAACAACTGAGCTTGAAATTCACGCGCGAAAAGTTCCCGATTTGTAATTAAAATCACACCCATTTTCTCTCGATTTCGCCTTATCAATTTTCATAACGTTTGTGATTCCTAGCACATCTTCTGGGAACCTTAACAAGGAACGTGTATAAGACGGAATTGGGTGATGAGCCAAGCTCAAGACGTTGAAGTAACGCTCTTCTTTCAGAAGGGGTTATATCTCAATAAACAGAAAGCCTACGAAGCCGCGATCGCGAGCTATGAAGCCGCACTAAATCTAAAGCCTGACTATCCGGATGCTTGGTACAACCGGGGCAACTCGCTTTACCATTTGGGACGATTCGAGCAAGCGATCGACAGCTACTCTCAAGCGATTGAATACCAACCGGGTTTCCCTGAAGCCTGGAACAATCGCGGCAATGCTTTAGATGAATTAGGACGCTATCAAGAAGCGATCTATAGTTACGACAATGCGATCAAGTACCGCGCTGATTATCACTGGGCGTGGTACAACCGAGGCATTTCGCTTCGGAACATGGAGCGTTATGAAGAAGCGGTCAATAGCTACGATCGCGCGATTGAATTCAAGCCGGACTATTACTGGGCTTGGTACAGTCGTGGACTCGCCTTACGAAAACTGGGTCAATTAGAACGAGTCGTAGCCAGCTACGATCGGGCACTCGAACTCAAACCTGACTTCGAGGAATCCTGGACAAATCGCGGCAACGCACTCTACCACATGGGCAACATTGACGATGCGATCGAAAGCTACGATCGCGCGCTTGCGCTCAAACCAGATTCTGCCACGATCTGGTACAACAAAGCCTGCTGTTACGCACTTCAGGGCAAGTCTGACCTTGCTTATGAACATCTGCGACGTGCGATCGAACTCAATCCTGATGAATATCGCGATTTAGCTCAGAGCAATGCTGACTTTGCCGCTTTGCGTCGAGATAATCGATTTCTATCGTTGCTGAGCTTTCGCGCGCCTCGCGAGTCGTAAATTCTGCCCATGCTTCCCTCTGATGAAATTCGGTATCGCAATGCGGGACGATCGCTATCTCTGCTCGGTCGATATGGAAAACAGTATGCGAGATTTGAGCAAATTTTAGCGATCGATCCTGATCATCCGAATGCGCTGTTGTGTCGGGGTTATGCACTAGAAAAGTTAGGTCGCTATGAAGAGGCGATCTCAACTTTTGAACGTGTGATTACACTTCGCCCTCGCATGGCTTTGGCATGGCAAGGACGCGGAATTTCATTAGGTCGAATCGGACAATATGAAGAAGCTTTGACAAGCTTTAATCAAGCCTTGAAATTTACGCCAGATGATTATCGCAGTTGGCAAAATCATGGCAAAACGCTGATGAATTTGTATCGCTACCAAGATGCGATCGCCAGTTTTGATCAAGTCATTGCCTTGAAACCACAAAATTACAAAGCTTGGTACAACCGAGCGATCGCACTATCATCTCTCAATGAGCATGAGGCGGCTTTAACGAATTTAGACATTGCACTGAAGATCAAGCCCGTCTCAGACTACATCTGGAATTATCGAGGGCAAGTGCTTGGAAAGTTAAATCGAATCCCGGAAGCGATTGCAAGTTTTGAGAATGCCGTGAAAATTAATTCTCGGAGTGCCAGTGCCTGGTATGGTATGGGTTGTTGCTATGCACTCAAGCGAGATGCAGAAGCAACGATCGAGAATTTAACCCACGCGATCGAGCTTTCAGCTTCAATCTATCGCAACCTTGCTGCTACAGATCCGATTTTCAACTTTTTACACAACCGTTCGCAATTTCAGGCATTGCTAGAAGCTGGAACCAAGGCTTCTTGAACAATGAGCACTGAGCATCGTGCATGGTGCATGACATGATTACTGACACTGCCTAAAAAGAATTCACTTAGTCCTGATCTGCCTCTACGTCCCACCACAATTAGATCCGCGTTCCAAGTTTGCGCGATCTCACAAATAGATGTGCCCGGATCACCGACATGTTGTGTAAATTCACACCGGACTCCAGCCGCAGTTGCAGCGGCATCTCGTGCCCGTAACATGTCCAATCCAGCTTGTTCAACTTGGGAAAAGAGCTGGGCTGAAGATTGAAGTAAAGCCTCATGGTGCATCGGATAGAGACCATCGGGCATTGGATAAACAGGAGTTGGCACACCTTCGTCGATCGGGCTGATAATATGCAGTAACATCAATTCAGCGTGATTTGTTTTGGCAAGCTCGACCGCTCTTTCAAATACGGCTTGACTCGAATCAGAGTGATCCAGCGCGACTAAAATCTTGTGGAACATACGATTCTCCTAAATGTTGTAGGCAAAGGCGTTAAACTAGCTTTGAAGAGGAGTTGATCAGTCTTTGCTACTAACAGTATAAAATGCCTAGCTTGGTATTGCCGCTGGGTGTTTTCGCTTCTTAATATTCGATCGACGCTGACCACAACCGGGATGATTTTTGAGCCAAACAAGAGTACGACAATCCTCATCATTTAAGCGGAACTTGAACAGTTTCAGGAGTTGGGTGTAGTTGCACAAGTCGCGATCGCATTGGATGGGAGAGGTCTTACGGCTGTTAACTCCACTTTGCCTGTTTGGGGATTGCGATACCAATCTGTGGCTTGCACGATCGTTGGAGTTGACGTGGGAGCTTGAGCGATCGCGGATTTGTGAAAAGCCGAGAGATCACGCATATCATTCCAGGAACGATTGTGGCTGACTTCTTGAGTTGGATTTTGAGGAATCCCGCCTCGTCCTGTAATCACAAAACTACTCCCTTCAGTGCCGGAACAGGCAGCGGCGACTTGTTGGTTTGAATCGATGAGTGTGGTGGATAGCTCGACTAAGCCAGAGTTCGGGTCAACTCCTACATTGTTGACATCAACAGTACCATTCACGCCGAATTCAGAACTTGCGGTGATGTCATTTTCTGGGGTTAAGCGATCGCGATATTTCAGCCCAATAATGCCTTGAGTCGTAATCTGGATATTCCCTCCACGACCTTCTACCGCATTGGCAATAATGTCACTATTTTCTAATCCCACGATAATGGGTGCATCGATGGTAATGTTTCCGCCAGTCGAAGTTCCTGTAGCACTCGTAACAATTTGACTACCTTGCCGGAGGAGTAGCAAATCACGGGCTTGCAGCCAGATATTGCCTTGATTACCACCATTGACCTTGGCTTGCAGACTCGCACCATTGTTAAGAAAGACAGTCTCCGCATTGATATTGAGGTTGCCTGCATCGCCGGTTCCGGTATTACTAACAGTAACTTGGGCAGCATCACGAACGGCAACAGAATTTGCAGTAATGTTGACTGAGCCTGCGGCAGCCGAGGAGGAGGAAGAGGCTGTAATGGTACTGGGCAAATATTGACCATTGATTTGAGACAGGGCTCCTCCCTGAACATCGATCGAGTTCACGTTCAAGTTCACATTTCCGGCTGCACCTTGCCCCTGGCTAGATGCACTGATTTGTCCTCCATTAAAGACGCGCAGACTGTCCGCTGTCAGATGGATAGTTCCGCCTGTCCCCCTTGCCCCCTTGCCAAGGGAAGTAGTAATTCCTGTGAGCGTTTGGCTATATCCATCCACGATTGGATCGCTAACTTGTACCTCCCTAGCTCGAATATCAATGCTTCCGGCTGTGCCTTGTGCACCTGGTAAGGCACCAAAGAATGGGTTGATTTGAGAACCTGCGACTTCACTAGCAATGGCTCCACCCTGAGATAGTTTTAAAAGTCCTGTGTCAATTAAAATATTCCCCCCTTGTCCAGATGATCCTGCTTCCAAGGTCGTGAGAACTGAACTAGATAGGCCACTAAAGGTGGTGCCCTGCATCTCCAAACTCTCGGCAGCCCGAATGATAATGTCTCCAGCTTTGCCATTGCCCCCGATTATACTACCTGCGATACGGCTACCGCCCAGAAGACGTACCCGATCTGCCTCAACCGTGACCTGACCACTCTGATTATTGTTTCCAGCCACAATCACACTCATAATCGTAGTTGCAGTCAATGTGGGTAAAGTTTCAAATCCTCGCATCTCCACATCAGTCGCCCGAACCGTCACATTCCCGGAGCTAGAGTGATTCCCCGCAGTGGCCGATCGCAGAGTAGCCGAATTAGCGACTTGTAAGCGCCCCGTTTCAACAGTTACATTGCCCGCTCGTCCAGTGGCAGGCGGCCCAGGCAGCGCAACAATACCAAATGAATTGCCCACCGAAGTGGAAATCCCATCGAATCCAAAGGGAAAATTAGAATCTGTTGCACCTAAAAGATCAACAAACTCCGTCGTGTTAACTGTAATATCGTGTCCTTCTCCAGAGAAGGTAAAAGATGTCATGTTTGAAGTGGTAGTGTTCTAGATGTGTGGGCATAACGTTATACTGCTCGCCCGAACTCATGACGATTGATGAATAATCCAATCACAGTATCATGCATCTTCTCAGTCTTGGAAAAACAGATCGTCTTTCTGGCAAGCCGCTTGATCCGAGTTCTCAAAGTTAGATGTTTCCGCTCAATGCGCTGTGTGTTGGCTTTGCCAACCGTATGGTGCTGCTCATCTAGCAATCGCAAGTAAGCTCCCCAACTATCGGTGTAAAACCGTTGAATCGAAAAAGGAGCTAACAGTTGCTGAAGTTGCTTAAGAGCTGAGTCTTCATGGGTGGCTAGCACATAGGCAAGGACTTTTCCAGTTTGATGGTCAATCGCGTGCCACAACCATCGTTGATGCTGCTTTGACTCGACAAAACTCCACATCTCGTCCATCTCCGCCGCCTCGACTCTGACGACCATGACTGCAGTGTTATCCGGTTGGTGCTGTTCGAGCAGACTTATGTTTACTTGTTCAAGTTGACTTGACTTTTTTTCAGCGTTTCAATCACAGTCGTTGGGCTAATCTTCAACACTCTGGCGGTATCACGAATACCACTGCCGTTGATTGCCATGTCGCTGATTTGCGCTTTGACTTCAGGCAGTCGTCCTCGATAGCTAAAGTTCAAGATAAATGATCGTCTCGAACACTCTAAGTTACGGCAACAATACCGTTGTTTTCCAGCAGCACTGCGACCATGCTTAACGACATCCACACTCTGGCAATCGGGACATTGAACAGGTTCTAGGACCATCTCGACTCAGCCCTCTAACACATCGTTTTCATTCTGCCATATATCCACATATCTAGAACACTACCGTTTGAACTCTCTTGCAAGGTCAATCCCCGTCCTCGCACATTGATGCCTCCCCCAGCAGTCATTCCACTAGCATCGACCAAGGCAGCTTGTTGTAGAGTAATAGTGCCCCAAGTCGCTGCTGTTGCTGGGCTGGCTAATTGCCACGACTGGGTGTTGGTTGCGATCTGTCCATTTCGCAAGGCCCACAGTTCGATTCGTCCTCCAGGGGCAGATATCGTTGCACTACTCAAATCGATCTGACCACCCACCAGTGCTAAGGTTTGCATCGGAGCTACTGCCAGGGTAGGTGGTCGGAATGAAGGATTGGCCGTGGCAGCACCCTGTACTTGAATGGGGCCTGCGTTTGCCCCCATCTGCAAGCCTATGGGTGCGCTGATCGTCAGTAAAGGCGTTCCAGAATTAACCGCGCTAAATTCTGTACCATCCGCAAATTTAACGCTACTGGCTGTCGTTCCGACAAATGACCCGCCCAGATTCAGTGATGCATTTGGTCCAAATAAAATGCCACTGGGATTCAACAAAAATAAGCTAGCAGAACCATTGGCTTGAATCAGTCCATTGATGTTGGATGCAGTTCCCCCCGTGACGCGTGCAAAAATATTCTGCACATCTAAGGCATTGTTGAAACCTGCTGAACCACCCGTGGGTACTGAGAACTGGCTGAAGCTGTGAAAGAGATTGTTGCCAGAACGTGTGCCTCCCTCGATCGTGAAGGCAAGATTGTTCGGCGTTTGAACTGTCGTTGCTAGGGTGTTGTCGGGAACGACTTGAGCATCAACTCGATCCATTCTGAGAATATGGTCGGCATATCCAAGAGCGATCGTACTGAGTCCAACCCACATTAATCCAACTACAGCCTGCTTCATAACGTTTAACCTTGAATTTTGGAATGTCAAACGTAGAGTGCCCGTGCTTCAAACAACATCATCTTGCCGTATAAAAAAGATGCTGTTGGCAAGCAGAAACTTAGGAAGGGCTTTCAGTTGAGCGAGGTTTGCTGGCACAAGTGGCAGATGGATTGCTGAAAGTAGGATGTGCTGCAACTAATTCGACTTTTCCAGTTTGAGGATTGCGGTACCAAGCCGATGCTTCTACAATCGAGGGTGATGAATTTGGCGGCTGAGCGATCGAGGGTTTGTGGAAAGCTGAAAGATCACGCACATCATTCCAGGTGAGATCGTGGGTCACCTCTTGAGCCGGATTCTGAGGCACTCCACCGCGTCCTGTGATCACAAAACTACTGCCTTGAGTGCCGGAACAGCCCGCCGCGACTTGTTGGTTTGAATCGATCAATGTGGTGGATAACTCGACTAAGCCAGAGTTCGGATCAACTCCAACATTGTTCACTTCGACGGTGCCATCTACGCCGATTCCGGAACTAGCAGTGATGTCGCTTTCAGGTGTTGTGCGATCGCGGTATTGTAATCCGATAATGCCTTGAGTCGTAATTTGGATATTTCCGCCTTTACCTTGTGCTGCATTGGCGACAATATCACTATTTTCTAATCCTACGATCACAGGCGAATTGAGCGTAATATTCCCACCGTTACCATTTCCACCCGAAGTTACCGCGATCGCGCTATTGCTCCGTAGCAGTAACAGCTTACCAACTGCTAAATCAATATTTCCGCCATTTCCTGACGCTGTTTGTGCCTGAATGCTAGCTTGACGATCTAATTGAATAGTATTAGCTTTGATGCTCAGCGTACCACCATTGCCATCCCCTTGATTCGTCACACTGACGGTGCCGCGATCTGTCAAGATTAGATTAGGTGTGGAAATGCTAACACTGCCTGCATTTGCGATTAAAATATCGGGAAGCCCAAATTGCTGCCGCAGTTGTGGGTTTAAGGATAGGACAGAAGAGTTGATGCTGCTATTATTGCTCTGATTGTATCCTCTGATCTCGATAGATTCTGCCGCGTTAATTCTCAGATCTCCGCCATTTCCCATAAAGAATGTCGTTGCTGCAAGGGTTCCGCCATCGAGAATTTGTAACCGATCTGTCTCCAGGGTGAGAGCCTTAGCAGTTCCGGTTGCAAACGTGACTGAACCAATAGCGCTCTGGAATCCGAAGCCGTTGCCGCCCGTGATCGTTGTTTGATTGTTGTGAATTGCAACTTGCCCACTCGCACCGCTGCCAAAGGTTGCTGAACTCAAGGAAGCGCCACCGGAAACGACTAAACTATCCCCATTGACCAGAATGTCACCCGCATTTCCCGAACTGTAGTAACTAGAGGTGCTGAGACTACTCACACTCCTAGGATTGCTGAGTGAAAAACCAGATACTTCAATGGCAGTTGCCTGAATGTCAATATTCCCGCTTGTAGCCGTTCCTATCGTTGAAGTATTCAATCCTGCCCCTGCTTGGACAGTTAGCTTGGGAGTAACAACACTGACGTTGCTTCCTGCTGCAATGCCAAACGTTTCACTCCGAATTCCACTCCAAATGCGTGAGTCCGTTGCACCAATCATGTCGATCGCGTTTGAAGCTCGCAGGCGAATTTCCCCACCCGGCAGGTAACCAAAATTTTGTGACAGGATCAGTGAACCATCGGTGAATTGAATCTCTCGCCCTTGAAGCTGTACCGATCCGGCATTAACGCCACTCACGTCGAGAAGCGACTTTTGGGTGAGTTGAATATTTCCAAAGCTCTGATCCTGCTCATAGTCCAATCGATACCCCTGGGCGGTAGGAATGAGGTGAATCAGACCTGCACCACTCAGACTGCCTAATTCGACTCGTCCCTGTGGGGCGCTTAGAGTTGCACCATTGAGATTCAAATTGCCGCCCATCAAGGCGAGGGTTTGTCCTGGTTGAACGCGCAATTCTGTCGCACTGGGAATTACAGCGATGGGAGGCAACCCACTAGGATTGGGATTACTCAGAGCGTGTCCTGTTCCTTGAACAGTAATGGATGCCGGATTGCTCCCCATTTGCAATCCCACAGGAACACTCATCGTTAACAAAGGGGATGCCATTACATTGTCGGCATACCACTCTGTACCATCGGCAAATCTGAGACGATTTGCAGTTGTTCCCAAGAATGAGCCACCCAGATTCAAACGAGCATTCGCACCAAAGAGAATGCCATTGGGATTGAGCAAGAATAGATTGGCAGTGCCATTGGTTTGAATTAAGCCATCAATGTTGGAGATGGTGCTACCCGTAACACGACTGAAAATATTTTGAATGTTAGTCGCGTTGTTGAAGAGAGCAGACCCACCTGTGGGAATAGAGAATTCTTGGAAGCTATGGAAAAGATTCGTGCCGGAAGTCGTGCCGCCTGTGATGGTGAAGTCGTTGAGCGATCGTGTGACTTGAGTATTGAGGGTCGTGTCGGGAAGGACTTGTTGCGCTTGAACCGGAAGAGTGAGGGTCAAACACATTCCCAAGAGTACGGAGTGTAGCACGGATCGCACCATAGAAGCTTCTCTTGACAAATAGGAGACTCAGTCAATGTGCCCCAAAAATCATCAAGAGAAATGTTGTGTAAGGAATTTAATTGCAGGGTCGAATTACTTGACACTAGAGCGCAGTTGTAGAGGAGCCGCACAGGTTGCGGCAATGTGAGGTTTAGTTGGTCCAGTGGCAACCAACTCGACTTTGCCCGTTTGGGGATGGCGATACCAAGCGGTTGCTTGAGCGATCGAGGGTGATAAATTGGGAGCCTGAGCGATCGCAGGTTTATGAAAAGCCGAGAGATCGCGGATATCGTTCCAGGCACGCTCACTTCTCACAGTTTCAGCCGGATTTTCTGGCATTCCACCGCGTCCTGTGATCACAAAACGGCTGTTTTGAGAACCAGAACAGCCATCTGCGACTTGTTGGGTTGAATCGATGAGGGTTGTGGATAGCTCGACTAAGCCAGAGTTGGGATCTACGCCGACATTGTTGACTTCAACGGTGCCGTTCACGCCGAACTCAGAACTAGCAGTGATGTCGTTTTCTGGCGTTAAGCGATCGCGGTATTGTAATCCGATAATGCCCTGAGTGGTAATTTGAATGTTTCCGCCTCGTCCCTGATCAGCGTTGGCAACAATGTCACTATTTTCTAATCCTACGATAATGGGTGTATTGATGGTAATATTCCCTCCATTTCCCTGTCCGCCTGCTGTTGCCGCAATGCTACTACCAGAACGCATCAATAAGAGATCACGAAGTTGAAGGTTAATATTGCCCCCCTCGCCTGATTCAGCTGCCGCAGTAATGCGACTCTGATTTTCTAGCTGGATATCATTGGCGATAATTTGTACATTTCCTCCAATGCCTGGGCCATCATTTTGGACACTCACAGCGCCGCCATTGCTGAGGCGGAGTGAGGGAGTATTAATCGTTAAAGATCCCGAATTACCACTGGGAATGGGGGGTAATCCAAATGCAGCTTGAATCTCTGGACTGACCTCTTCAGCATTGGAATAGATGCGAGAGACCGTTCCAACCGCATTTCCTGCTGTTCCCTGACCTTCAATCTCGATGGACTCTGAAGCATTTACTTCTACGTTACCCGCTGAACCTGTTGCAGTCGTAGAGGATCCTAAAGATGCACCCCCGGTTATTACTAATCTTGCTGTGTTGATCACGGCACGATTCGCATTGCCAGCCCCCTGGGTATAGGTAGACAGAGAACTTTCTGAAAATGCCACTGGATTGTAACCCGCAATTTCGACTTGTTTAGCCGCATTGACTTGGATTATGCCTGTGTTCCCATCACGCGCAGCAACCGAAATCATTGCGCCAGAATCCAAGACCTTGAGATTTTCTGTAGATAATGCGATGTTACCCGCATTGCCACTGCCAACTGAAAATGTGGCAACTGCTGTGTACACTGCTGGATTACTGTTGTTAAACCCAGTAATTTCAGTCGTACCATTAACGTTGATATTGATGTTTGCTCCAGCAGTGGCGCTTCGGGTTCTAGACATAATTCTAGAGCTATCTCGAAGAAATAGCTGAGCCGCAGAAATGAGAATGTCTCCAACCTGACCACTATTTAAGTTATTACTTTGAATCAAACTTCCTAATTCACCATTGGAAGTATTGCCTTGCAATATTAGAGATCCTTTTGCATTGACCGTGATTCCCCCTGCCGGTTGTGAACCAAGGTTTTGAAGTAAAGCCGCAGATCCTTCTGTCAAGCGAATGTTTTGTCCTTGGAGCTGGATGGAACCATTACTCCCACTAGCATTCAATAGCGATTCCTGCCCCAAATGAATATCGTTAAATTGCTGTACTGCTGAGTAATCACCAACCCAGCCCGTTGGAGTGGGTTGAAGTCCAACCGTTCCACGACTGACACTCCCGACTTCCAGATGCCCACTGCCCTGGATAGAAGCAACTCCACCAGAGAAGGTCACTGCACCACCAATCAACGCTAACGTTTGATTTGCGCCAGCTTGTAAGCCAGCAGGACTGTTGATCGCGCTGGCTTGACCAAAACCAGTGATATCAAATAACTGATTGCCTCGCCCCTGCACAGTAATTGCTCCTGGATTATGTCCCATTTGTAAACCGATCGGTGCACTCATGGTCAACAAGGGCAGACTACTGGGATTCACTGCACTAAACTCAGTGCCATCTGCAAATTGGATACTATTGGCAGTCGTTCCTACGAAGGAACCACCAACATTCAACTGGGTATTGCTCCCAAACAGGATGCCATTGGGGTTCAGCAGAAACAGACTAGCAGTGCCATTCGTTTTGAGGAGTCCATCAATATTGGAAGCACTGCCTCCAGTGACGCGAGCAAAGATAGTCTGAATATCCGTAGCGTTATTGAAGAGGGCAGAGCCACCTGTGGGAACAGAGAATTGGTTGAAGCTATGAAAGAGATTGTTACCGGATCGAGTCCCCCCATCGATCGTGAAGTCGAGATTGTTCGGCGTTTGAACTGTCGTTCCTAAGGTGCTGTCGGGAAGGACTTGAGCATCAACTCGATCTATTCTGAGGATATGGTCGGTATACCCAAGTGCGATGGTACTTAGACCAACCCATACTAATCCAGCGACAGCCTGCCTCATTGCATTTAACCTCAAATTCTGGAGTGTCAAACGTAGGGTGCCCGTCCCTCAAACAACATCATCGCAATGTCAGAAGAAGTCTACTTCTGGGAAGTGGAGATTTAGATAGGGCTTCGAGTTGAGTTCAGCGTGCTGGCACAAGTGGCAGATGGAGTGCTGGAAGTAGAATGTGCTGCAACTAATTCAACTTTTCCAGTTTGGGAATTGCGATGCCAATTCGTCGCTTCTACGAGCATGGCAGTCTGAGTTGGGGCTGGCGCGATCGCGGTTTTTTGGAATGTCGAGAGATCGCGTACATCATTCCAGGCACGATCTCGGCGCACCTCCTGAGTCGGATTTTGCGGCACTCCACCGCGTCCTGTGATCACAAAACTACTCCCTTGAGTCCCGGAACAGCCAGCCGCGACTTGTTGAGTTGAATCGATCAGCGTTGTGGATAGCTCGACTAAGCCAGAATTTGGGTCAACTCCGACATTGTTGACTTCAACAGTACCATTCACGCCGAATTCGGAACTCGCAGTGATGTCGTTTTCTGGCGTTGTGCGATCGCGATACTGCAAGCCGATAATGCCCTGAGTGGTAATTTGAATATTTCCACCTTGACCCTGCACTGCATTAGCAACAATATCACTATTTTCTAATCCCACAATGATGGGCGCATTGATAGTAATGTTTCCGCCCGTGGAAGCTCCGGTGGCACTCGTGACAATTTGGCTATCCTGCCGTAGCAGGAGCAAATCGCGGGCTGCAAGCCGGATATTACCTTGACTTCCGCCATTGACCTCAGCTTGTAAACTCGCGCCATTGTTGAGGAAAACAGTCCCCGCATTGATATTGAGGTTACCTGCATCTCCAGTTCCGGTGTTGCTGACTGTGATATTGGCTCCATCCCGAACACTCAAACGATCGCTCCGAAGATTGATAGAGCCAGCATTAAAGCTAGTCGTTGAACTCGCAGTGATACTACTGCGAAATTGTCCATCCTGGGAGAAGCCACTAATATCGATATCCCCAGCTTGGAGATTGATACTTCCTGCATTGCCAAATCCATCGGTTGCCGCTGTAATCTGTCCTCCTCGGAAGACTCGTAATCGATCGGTGACAATATCCAAGTTGCCACCTTGCCCAGTCGAGCCATTTTGCACTGAGGTCACAATGCCGCTGATCGCTCCCGTAAAATCTACTAAAGGGTCGCTGACTTCAACTTCGTTCGCTCGAATTACAATATTTCCAGCCTTCCCGTTCCCTACCAAATTTGCAGTAACCTTGGCTCCCTGCTGGATACTCAACCGCCCTGTTGTGATTCTCAAATTGCCGCCATGTCCTGTCCCCCTGGGTTCAACACTGCTAAATAGCCCTGTTGAAAAGGGTCCCCCATCCCAGGTGCTAAACCCGATCAACTCTACCGACTCGGTAGCATTCACCGTTAAGTTGCTGCCATTCCCTGACGCAAAAGCACCCGACGAAAATTGACTACCACCGAAAGCTTGGAACTGCCGAACATTCACCGTTAAATTCCCCGCATCCCCTGAACCGTTGGAATTGGATTGAACAAGCACAAAGTCCTTGGAGAAAAGTCGATCTGCATTGATCGTGAGATTGCCACCCTGACCCTCAGTAAACGTTCCAGTATTGAGAACACTCGGAAAACCATTGCCATCCGGGTTACCATTGATTTCGACCGTTTGGCTCTCGATCGTCAGGTTGCCTGCATTTCCTTGCCCTCTTGTGTTTGCGACAATCGCCCCTGCCTGACTTACGGACAGATAGGGACTGTCAATCTGAATGCTGCCCCCATTCCCGGTTCCTCCTCTGACAACAGCATAAATGCCACTTAAACCACTGGTATCAAAGTCTTCACTACCATAGTAGATGTTGTAGAGAGATAAATCTTCGGTGCCCACAATCTCGACTCGCTCGGATGCCCGAATCGTGATAGGTTTTCCCTGATCCGAGCCAAGCGTATTCGATCGCACTTGTGCCCCTTGTTTGAGGCTCAATTGTCGAGCTTGGATTTGAATCGCCCCCCACTACTGCCACTGGCATCTACTTGTGCCTTCTGAGTCAGTTGAATATCTTGAAAGCCTGTGGCTCCAGCATAATTCATGACAAAGGTTGTCGGCTCAAGACCCACTTGACTATTCGCAGCAACACTTCCTAGCTCGATGTTGCCAGATGGCGCACTGAGTGTTCCACCCGCTATGGTGAGAGATCCGCCAATTAATGCAAGAGTTTTACCTGGCGCAACTTGGAAGCCTGTTGTGGATTGGTGCGTGATGCTCCCTGGATTGCTGCCAAACTGTAACCCTACTGGCGCGCTTATCGTTAACAATGGGGTTTGGCTCGAATTTACGGCGCTAAACTCCGTCCCATCTGCAAACCGAATACTGTTAGCAGTGGTTCCCACAAAAGAGCCACCAATGTTCAATTGGGCACTGTTCCCAAACAGAATTCCGGCAGGATTAAGCAGAAATAGGCTGGCAGTGCCATTGGCTTGAATCATGCCATCAATGTTAGAAACTGTTCCGCCTGTGACCCGGCTGAAAATCATTGACACATCGAGTGCATTATCGAAAAAAGCTGTGCCACCCGTCGGAACAGAAAATTGGCTGAAGCTATGGAACAGGTTAGAACCATTATTTGGACGAGTTCCGCCTGTGATCATGAAGTTAGGATTTCCGGTCACAACTGTGCCAAGGGTGCTATCAGGCACAACGGCTTGCGCACAAACTTGTTCTGAGATTGCAACTGCCCCCAAGATTGCCAAACACAGCTGGAATATACCCTTCATCACTACCACACTCTTAAAGCTATAGGACGGTAGGTGTAGAGTTCCCTAATTCATCATTTTGTAGTCTATACAAAACTATAAGTAAGCAATGATTGAGAGCGACTGGAGGGAATTTTTTGGCGATTTCCTAAGTTCCGATTTGCGATTAGACTATTAGGAAACATTCAGAAAAAACAATATGAGTAGCACTCCGCTTCATTTCACGCGAATTGATCTTCCAGCGAATGTTCGATCGCAAATTATCGACATTTTGAATCAGACCTTAGCAAATACACTTGATCTCAAGACTCAAGTGAAGCAGGCTCACTGGAATGTCAAGGGAATGGATTTCTATCAGCTTCATCAGTTGTTTGATGAAATGTCATCTGAGTTGGAAGAGTTTATCGATCTGGTCGCTGAAAGAGTGACTGCTCTGGGTGGCACAGCGCTTGGAACTGCAAGGCTTGCAGCGCAGACATCGGAGATCCCCGAATATCCGATCGATATTTTTGACGGAAAATCTCATCTGACTGCTTTAGCAGATCGGTATGCACCCTACGCAAAACTATTACGAGATGGGATTTCGGAAACAGACGATCTCGGAGATGCAGACACAGCAGATTTATATACTGAGATCTCAAGAGCGATCGACAAACGTCTGTGGTTTCTAGAAGCACATTTGCAAGCTGAGGGAACTCCAGTTTCAACTAACGGAAGTTCAGCAGAAACAAAAGCAACCAACGGTAAGAAAAAGTCTAAAAAGTAGACTCATCTTCTTCAAAAGCTGCGAACAATGTTGTCAAAATAACATTGGAAAATAGAAATCCTTCTGGATCAGTGAGTCGGATACTTGCTGCTGTGATTTCGACCCAATTTGATGTTTGATAGGGTGCTAAACATTTCACAATTTCAGCGATCGCAGCTTCTCCAAATTGGGTTTTGAACTGTGCTAAATCAATGCCTTCTTTGAGCCGTAAGCCAACCATCAAACTATCTAACATCAGATCAGTTTGACTTACTTCGGCTTCAGATTGTGCTGTGCCAATCCAGTCGTAATACTCTTTCAGTTTGCGGGGGCGAGAAACCCGATCGCCATTCAAATAGCTGGTTGCTCCCATGCCAAAGCCATAAAACGATCGATTCTCCCAATACACGCGATTGTGTTGACATTGATATCCCGGTTTCGCATAGTTGGAAATTTCGTAATGCTCAAAGCCCGCATTCGTCAACGTGCGTTGTGCGAATCGGTATAAATCAGCCGTTAACTCATCAGACGGAAGCGGCTTTTCACCCGGTTTCAATTGCTTTCCAAATGGAGTTTGCGGCTCGATCGTTAAATCGTATGTGGATAAATGTGTGGGAGAAAGCGCGATCGCTTGCTCTAACGACTCTTGCCAACTCTCGATCGTTTGATGCGGCAAACCTGAAATCAAATCCAAACTAAAGTTCTCAATTCCTGCTTGCCGGATCAGATCTACTGAAGTGTAAATATCTTCGACTGTATGTGTTCTTCCGCAGGCTTTCAAAATGTCCGATTGAAATGCCTGAGTGCCTAAACTAAATCGATTCACACCCGCTGATTTGAAGCCTTTAATTTGTTCGAGATCAAACGTTCCTGGATCAATTTCCATTGAAATTTCGGCATCTGAAAGAATGCCAAATCGGCGATCGAGCTTATCTAAAATTTGCTCAAGCTGTGACACTGCTAAAAGTGACGGCGTACCCCCGCCAAAAAAAACAGTTCTTAACGGTTCACCAAAATCATGAGAGCGATCAATTTCTTCACAGAGCTTTTCAATATATTGAGCAATAGTTCCAGAATTCCTGCCATTTCGTTGATCCCCTACAACCGAGATCGGAAAATCGCAATAAAAACAACGTCTTCGACAGAAGGGAATATGCACATATGCGGAAGTTGGAACATTAAATTCCATAACAATTCACTCATTTTTTAGACCAAAATATTGGTTTTTCAAAACTCTCTGACGGTTGCCTCTCAGAAAGTCCAGCATTTGTATCACAAACTACGACTAAGATACGGTAAACCTCCCATGTAATCGGTATTTGGACACAGGAATCGATAAGCTCTCAAGATATAATGGTGCAAAGTCAAGCCCGATCGCTAAGCCTGACATACTCTAAAATTCTAGTCTGGCGAATTTCTGTCTTTAATTTCGCCTTAGAGACTTGGCACTTGGTTTGACTCGTAATTTTCCCGTACAGACGCGATCAAATGCGTCTCATCTTACCCATTATGCTTGACGCAATCATCATTATTTCATTCATCCTAGCAGGGGCGGGAACTGGCTTTCATGGCATTGAAGCATTGCCGGGAAGTGTACTGCAACAAGTCTCAAATCCAGATGCACTGCGCTGGGTCTGTGCGGGATTTGGGGCAATGTTTGGCTTAGCGATCGGGCTAATCGCGCAAAGCGGATTCCGCCGTATCGAGCGCCAAATCCGTCAACTTCCAGCTTATACGCTTCTGAGTCGCGCGATCGGCTTAGTCATGGGACTGCTCGTTGCCAATTTGCTCCTTGCGCCAACGTTCTTACTGCCGATTCCTCCAGAGTTTTCATTCTTAAAACCGCTGGTTGCTGTAGTTGGCAGCATTATGTTTTCGGTTTCAGGCATGTCACTTGCGGATGTGCATGGGCGATCGCTGTTACGGTTAATCAATCCGAGCAGTGCAGAAACGCTGCTTTTGTCTGAGGGAACGATTAAACCTGCGACTACGAAAGTACTCGATACGAGTTGCATCATTGACGGTCGAATTGCTGATCTGTTAGATACAGGATTCTTAGAAGGTCAATTGCTCGTGCCGCAGTTTGTCTTACAAGAACTCCAGCAAGTCGCAGATGCATCCAACGATCAAAAACGAGTGCGCGGACGGCGTGGACTCGACATTTTGAATCGGGTTCGAGAAAGTTATCCCGATCGAGTGATCATTCATTCAGCAGATTACGACGATATTCAAACCGTCGATGCAAAACTGGTGCGCCTGGCTCAAGAGATCAGCGCAACGCTCTTAACCACGGATTACAACTTGAATAAAGTGGCAACGGTTCAGAAAGTTCCGGTTTTGAATGTCAACGATTTGACCCAAGCGATTCGTCCTTCATACTTGCCGGGCGACAGCATCGACCTGAAAATCTTGCGAGAAGGCAAAGAGCCTGCTCAAGGCATTGGCTATCTAAACGACGGCACAATGGTTGTGGTTGAAGATGGGCGCAGTTATGTTGGTGGTGAGCTGCAAGTCGTGGTGACTAGTTCATTGCAGACCTCCGCAGGTCGCATGATTTTTGCCAAGCCGAAAACATCGGCTGTCGCTTGAAATGAGTCGAGTCCGAGAAAAACAATGTGCGCTCTGTGACAAATCCGCTCCAGTGCTCTACCGTATTCAATACGATGAGTTAGGGGAGTGGATTTTTGTATGTCGAGACTGCTGGAATCAAGTCAGTCAAGACAATCCCTTCTATCTCTATGGCGGCACTTGGAAAGCCCACAAACGTTAAGATCACTAAATTCCTTACTATCCGCCATGTCTCTGAATTCTGCCCAACTGACCGAGATTCGCCAAATTGTTCGATCGTGTGGACAACAAGCAAAAACTCTCTCTGCTGAAAAGTTTGAAGTGTTTCAAAAAGCGCCCGGTGATTTTGTCACCACGGTGGATCAAACGCTCGATCGCCAACTGTCTGAATTTTTTACCCAGCTTTTCCCTCAAGACGGCATTATCACAGAAGAAAATGCCGACTCTCGAAAACGCTATCAGTCTGACTATCCAAGATTTTGGTGTATTGATCCCCTGGATGGAACGCAGGACTTTATTCATGGCGATCCCGATTACGCCGTTTTAGTTGGACTGTTAGAGCAGCAGCGTGCGATCGCGGGTTGGGTGTACGCTCCTGAGCACGACATTCTTTACTACGGCGGAAAAAATCTTGGAGTCTGGGAAGTTTTGGGTAACGCAGATCCCCAACCTTGCTTTAGCCCGCTCTCACCTCCGAATTCGTATCGCGTCATTATTGGCGACAAGGATTTCAGAAATACATCTGAGAAAATTGGGGCTGCGATCCCTGAAATTGAATTTTTGCGATCCCCTGGTAGCTTCGGCTTGAAAGTAATGAATGTGGTGTTAGGCAAAGCCGAAGTTTATATTTATTTGAATCGCCGCGTCAAAATTTGGGACACGGTGGCTCCGATGGCGATCGCCGAAGCTGCGGGATTAGTCTGTCTCGATCTCGATGGCAAACCGATTGAATTTACGCCGGAAGTTTTGGATTTAGAGAGTTTGGCGCATCAGCAAGCGATCGTCATTGGCAAACCTGCTGCGATCGAATTCTTACTGCCGCGCTTAAGAGATGTTCTTGATCCCCAACTCTCATATTGAGTTTGGCTGTGATAGATATCACGGTGAGAAAAAAGGGAACGTTAATACCGACCCCTTTTCTCCATGGATCGTGCAATGCAGACCGAAGTATTCAGTGAGTTATTTCCGTTACTGGCGGCAGCAAATCCAGAAACCTTAGACTGGTTACTTTCTGTCGCAACCGAGCATGAGTACCCCTCTGGCAGAGCCGTGTTGATGGAGGATGCTTGGGGCAATGCAGTGTATTTTGTGGTATCGGGCTGGGTCAAGGTTCGCCGACATTCTGGAACAGGTGAAGATGTTTCGACGCTGGCAATTTTAGGGCGCGGGGATTTCTTCGGAGAAATGGCAATTTTAGACGAATCTCCGAGATCGACGGATGTGATTGCCCTCTCGAATGTCCGACTGATGAGCATTTCGGCGCAGCGCTTTATCCAGACCTTGTTCAAAGATCCTCAGTTGCATCATCGTATGTTGCAGTTGATGGTCAGACGGTTACGCCAAACGAATTTTCGTTTTCAGTTACGACATCAACCGCCTGCGATCAAGTTAGTCAATACCTTAGTCAGCTTAGGCGAGAATTATGGACAGACTTCGGGATCAGGAGTTGATATTTTCAACATTCCAGCGAAGGATTTGGCAGATGTGTCGGATATTTCAACCGAGGAAACGAGCAAGATTCTAGAAAAATTAAATAGCAAAGGCTGGATTCAAATTAATCCCGATCAGCAAGTGATTCATTTAGTGAATTTAAAACAGTTGATGCAGTTAGCAACCAAAAAACCTTAGTTCGATTTTAGAGTTGAAATTTCGGTGTCGGGTCGATTGATCTGACACCGTTTTATTTTTGGAATCAGATTCGTATGATAGGGGAGAGCCGTTTTGAGAATTAAGTGAGCATCAGCATGAACCGTGAAGATTTTGATTGGGCAGGATCACAGCAGTCTCAAGAAGTTTCCGATCCTGTAAAACCTTTCACGCTTCATTATGCGATCGCGATGCCTCAGCCAGAGACGCATCTTTTCGAGGTGACGCTACAAATCCGGAATTGCCAATCTGCTACAGTCGATCTCAAAATGCCAGTCTGGACACCGGGATCGTATCTGGTGCGCGAGTATTCTCGGCATCTCCAAGGCTTTAAGTCTGCCTCACCCTGGCGAAAATTAGCGAAAAATCACTATCAAATTTCAACTGAAGGCAAAGACTCAATCGAGCTGCGTTACCAAATTTTTGCGAACGAACTGACGGTCAGAACGAATCATCTGGATGAAAATCACGGCTATTTCAACGGAGCTGCTCTATTTTTCTACGTTCCAGGATTTCAGAATCAGCCGATTCAAGTCATGATCGAGCCTCCATATCCAGATTGGAAAGTGGTCACTGCTTTACCCGCGATCGCGAAAAATACATTCGTTGCAAAAGATTTTGATACATTAGTTGACAGCCCATTTGAGATTGGAAAACATCAATCTTATGAGTTTGATGTGTTAGGAAAACCTCATCAATTTGTGATTTGGGGAGAAGGAAAATTCGATCTCAATCGCTTAATTCACGACACGAAAAAAGTGGTCGAAGTCGAAGCAGAACTATTCGGTGGATTGCCCTACGATCGCTATTTCTTTCTGCTCCATTTAACGGCGAATTCTTTTGGCGGATTGGAGCATAAAGATTGCTGTTCGTTGATTTATTCTCGGTTGGGATTTCGAGCGAAGGACAAATACGATCGCTTTATCCAGCTCGTTGCCCATGAATTCTTCCATTTGTGGAATGTAAAACGAATTCGTCCAAAAGCTTTGGAAGTATTCGACTATGAAGGTGAGAACTACACCCCGTCTCTCTGGTTTAGCGAAGGAACGACCAGTTTTTATGATTTGATTCTGCCGTATCGAGCCGGGGTCTATGATGCAAAAGCCTATTTAAATGCTTTGAGTCAGGAAATTACACGCTATTTGAATACGCCAGGTCGGATAGTTCAGCCGTTAAGTGAATCGAGCTTTGATGCTTGGATCAAACTCTATCGACCGGATGCGAACAGCGCAAATTCTCAGATTTCTTACTATCTCAAAGGTGAGATGGTGACATTGCTGCTCGATTTGGCAATTCGGATCAAACATGCGAACCAGCGATCGTTCGACGATGTAATGCGCCAAATGTGGGAGAAGTTTGGAAAAGACGAGATCGGCTTTACTCCAGAAGACTTAACGAGCGTGATTGAATCGATCGCTGGATTTGATTTGACGAATTTCTTCGATCGCTATCTCCACGGCACAGAAGAACTGCCATTTGACGAATACTTAGCTGGATTTGGATTACGGCTCAGTTCAAATGCTGCTGCTGCAACGCTGCCTCCATTAACCGGGATGACAGTAAAAACCGAGAACGGGCGAGAAATGATCAAGTTTGTTGAAGCGGGATCACCGGCTCAGAAAGCTCGGATCGATCCGGGCGATGAACTGCTCGCAATCGACGGATTACGAGTTGCGCCGGGTCAGTTTGAGGAGCGTTTAAGAGATTACAAACCCGGAGATACCATCGAACTGACGCTGTTTCATGGCGATGAATTGAAAACGCGATCGCTGACACTGGCATCTCCGCGCGCGACACAATTTGCGATCGAAGCGATCGAGCAACCTTCTCCTCTACAACAAAGCAATTTTGAAGGCTGGCTCGGTGTGCCATTAAGTGCAGTTAGCCGTTCAGTTGAGAAGTGAATCTGATAATGGGAGTGGGAGCAATCCGAGCCTAGGTTCTCCCTACTCCCACTCCCAAACTGAGCGCAGTTGACGACTAACTCGATTTCTTCTCCACCTCATCCGCCTCCACCTTTTCCGGCTTGAGCAATGGGAAGGCAATGACATCGCGAATACTTGCAGCATCAGTGAGCAGCATCACTAATCGATCGATACCAATTCCTAAACCTCCCGTTGGCGGCATCCCATATTCCAACGCTGTTAAGAAGTCCTCATCAACGCCTTGGGCTTCTAAGTCTCCAGCCGCTTTTCGAGCAGCTTGAGCTTCTAAACGTTCACGCTGATCTAAGGGATCAGTTAACTCTGAAAAACTATTGGCAGTCTCACGACCGACCATAAATAATTCAAAGCGTTCAACCAGTCCGGGCTTCGATCGATGCGGTTTTGCCAACGGAGAAATTTCAACTGGATAATCCAGAATGAATGTCGGTTGAATCAAGGTCGTTTCGACCGTTTGTTCAAACGCTTCATTGAGTAATTTACCGATCGAAGGACAATCCTCGATATTCTGCAATCCAGCCGCTTTTGCCGCAGCCTTTGCCGCTTCTAAATCGGTGAATGCTGCAAAATCGATCCCAGTCTTTTCCTGCACAATTTCATGCATCGTGACTCGTCGCCAAGGTGGAGTCAGATCAACGGGTTCACCTTGATACGTTAGCTTGAGTGTCCCGATCACATTCTGGGTCACGGTTGTGATGATTGCCTCAGTCAGGTTCATCATGTCGTGATAGTCAGCGTAGGCTTGATAAACCTCGATCGACGTAAACTCCGGATTATGCCGAGTCGAAATCCCTTCATTTCTAAAAATTCGACCCAGTTCAAACACTTTCTCAAATCCGCCCACAATCAAACGTTTGAGATGCAACTCTGTCGCAATTCGCAGATACAACTGCATGTCCATCGTGTTGTGATACGTGATGAACGGACGCGCATCCGCTCCACCCGCTTCACTCATCAACACAGGCGTTTCAATCTCAATAAAGCCTTGCTCATCTAAATAACGCCGAATTCCAGCCGTGATCAAAGCCCGCTTGCGGAAGGTATCGCGCACTTCAGGATTCACAATCAAATCGACGTAGCGCTGACGATAGCGTTTTGCGACATCTGTTAAACCATGCCACTTATCCGGCAAGGGCAACAGCGACTTCGTGAGGATGGTGTACTCTTTCACGTAAATCGATAATTCGCCTTTATCGGTGCGCTTGATGGTGCCTTTCACGCCCAAGAAATCACCTGCATCTGAGAGCTTATCGAGCTGCTTGAATGCAGTTTCGCCCATGTTTTCTTGAATCCGCTTTTTTTCTAAGTAAAGCTGAATCGTTCCGGTTTCGTCTTGAATAGTAAAAAATGCCAACTTACCCAAGAAGCGGCGCAGCATAATCCGACCTGCGATCGCAACTTCGATCGGGTCTTCTTCACCGCTCGGCAACTCAGCAAATTTTTCCTGCAACTGTGCCGCAGAGTGCGTTGATTCCCAGCGATAGGCATAGGGATTGATCCCCAACTGCTTGAGTTGATCAACCTTTTCGATCCGAGTTTGGCGAAGTTCGTCTGACATAGAAATTGAGAGAATGCAGCCTTTTATTATAGAAGTGCAACGGGCAAAGAAGTGGACATCGCAATTATCAATTTGAAATTCACGATCTTTGAAATTCACGATCACTTCACTCAATGAGGCTCCTTGACACGCTAAGATAAACTTTGGTCTTATCACGCCACATAGGGATGCCACTGTGCTGAAAAGCCTGATTGCTGACTTCAAAATTATTTTCGATCGTGACCCTGCTGCCCGGAACTGGCTGGAAGTTTTGTTTTGCTATCCAGGGCTGCAAGCTTTGATGTTCCATCGCTTCGCTCACTGGTTGTACAAAGTCGGCATTCCGTTTGTGCCGCGCTTTATGTCGCAAATTTCCCGGTTTATTACTGGGATCGAGATTCACCCTGGAGCAACAATCGGACAGGGTGTGTTTATCGATCACGGCATGGGTGTTGTGATTGGTGAAACGGCGATCGTCGGAGATTATGCGCTGATTTATCAAGGGGTAACGCTAGGCGGAACTGGTAAAGAGTGTGGAAAGCGTCACCCGACCCTGGGCGAAAACGTGATTGTGGGAGCCGGAGCGAAAGTTCTAGGCAATATCCAACTGGGTAATAATGTGCGGATCGGGGCGGGATCGGTTGTCCTGCGCGATGTGCCTTCGGATTGTACCGTTGTGGGTGTGCCGGGACGGATTGTTTACCGGGCGGGAGAGCGAGTTGAGCCGTTAGAGCATGGACGACTGCCGGATTCAGAAGCGCAAGTAATTCGGGCACTTGTCGATCGTATTGAATCTTTAGAGCAACAAATTCAGATTCTGCAAACTCGTGATTCTTTAGCTGTTTGCTATGCGATGCCTGCGGCTGAAGCTTCTGAACCTGCTGTCGAAGAGGCTGCGGTTCAGGATGGAGAGGCTTGTCGATTGCGCGATCGCGTGATTGATGAATTTCTCGACGGCGCTGGGATTTAATTTCTGATATCGCACTCCTGTTGGATTTGTCAGATCGTGCAAGTTGGGGGAATGGGGAGCAATTTTCCCTGTTCCCCCATTTCACAGCCGATTGAGGATGGCGATAGATCACTTCTAGAGAGAGAGGGAACTTTCATTCAGATTACGACTATGAATGAAGCGGCTTTATGCTGCCCATAAATTAGACGGAATCAAGGAAACTCTCAAGATGAAAAAGTATTTAGTTCTGGCTTTTTGCGCGATCGTAGGACTTTGTTTTGCGTTTGGTAGCTCTCTATTTTCTTTGCAGGCGACGGCTCAAACTCCTCGCGTTCCTGCAACTCCGGCGCGGCAAGTGAATTTAATTGATGTGGCGTTTGTGAACGAAGCAGCACAGTCTGGCTTAGGCAATATTATGCTGGGTGAGTTGGCACTACAGAAATCGAAGAACCAAGCTGTGCAACAATTTGCCCAAGCTGAAATCAAAGAGCAGCAAGGCGTAAAGGCGAATTTGACGCAAATTGCTCCTCAGATTGGGGTGACACTTCCAACGGCTACAAGTGCGAAGTTTCAAGCTGCAATGGCACGGTTATCTCAGCTTTCTGGGACTCAATTCGACAATGCTTATCTCGATGAAGGTGGGGTAAATGCTCACTTAGAGGTTGCAGCATTGTTTCAGCGAGAAGCTGCTTTTGGACGCAATCCTGATTTGATCAATGTGGTTACGAATGGCTTACCCATCATCAATCAGCATTTCACGACTGCTAGCCGCTTAACAAATTATCAGTTTGCACAAGTGGCGCGACGTTATAACGAAACGCAAAATACTTCGGCTCGGTAGACCTAAACGCGAGCGAGTGAGATCGGACTCAATCAAGTTATGGGAGTGGAGAAATTACTCCCCACTCCCCACTCTGTCTACCCCTTCATCAGCGATTTAAGGGTAACTTCCGGAGATCGCGGATTCCACCCCAATTCTTGCCGAGCTTTCGTCGCATCTACCCGAACACAGCGATCGTAGAGATAATGCACCCGCTCATTGTCGATTGGAGGTTGCCAACCTGAGAGGCGACCGATGGGATCAAGAATGCTCGCAACGATGCGCACTAAAGCTTTTGGAGCTTCGCGAGGGGCAGGGATTCCGGTTTCTTGGCTAAAGATCTCGAACATTTCTTGGGTCGTGAGATCACCTGCTGAAATGATGTAGTACTCGCCTGATTTTCCGCGATCGACGGCAAGGATCATCGCTTCTGCAAGATCATCGACATGGACAATGCCAGTGACTCTGCTGCCTCCTGCCCATACTTTCAGCCGACCTTTTTGAAACGCACTCAAGACAGGCAGGAAATGTGGATCATCTTTACCGAAAATGCCAGAAGGCATCACACTAGCAACCCATAAGCCATCTTTTACTGCTTGATCGACGAGTTGTTGAGCCTGGTACTTAGTACGATCGTAAGCAGAAGAAAACTCTGCTTGAGTACGCTGAAAGGTTTCATTAATCACGTTGCCTTGCGTATCCCCAAAAATCCCGATCGTGCTGCAATAGATCATTTTTGGGACATTGACGGCTTTTGCGACTTCTAAAACAGCGCGAGTTCCTTCAACATTTACTCGCTCCATTTCAACCGCATTCACGATTCCAAGTTCAACATAAGCGGCTGTATGAAAAACAACATCTACACCCGTCATGGCTTCCGTTAAAGCCGCACGATCGGTAATGTCACCATAAACAAATTTGACGTCACAGTCAGCAAGACGAGAGACATTACTAGATTTGCGAACCAATCCAGTGACTGAATCGCCTCGGGCTAGTAGTAATTTGACTAAATGAGATCCAGTAAATCCATTTGCTCCAGTTACTAATGCTCTCATAATTGCTTTTCGTACATGCGATAGGTTTTGTAGATTTTACCGCCTGATGCTTCGATCAGTTTTCTGGAGCGATCGTTGTCTTCATAGACCCAGGATAGTTCTGCTCGTTTGTAGGGTTTGCCTTTTTTGATTCCTCCTTGAAGTCCTAGATAGATTAATCCAAGCGGCACAAGTTTTCTCTGAAATTCGGGTAAGGAACAAATTGCAATCACCCGACCTTGATTAATCTGCCGACGATACCAGAGGAATTTGAGAATTCCGATCCAATTTAGCTTGCCGTTCACGTATTTCAGCGGGATGTTGTAATCAGGTAATCCCATCCAGAAGCCAATCATTTCACCGTTGTATTCTGCGATCGGAAAGACATCGGGATCGACTAAATCTTGCAGCGATCGCGCTTCGTCTAAGAATTCTTCTAACGTTCGAGGGGTCGAACTCCAATTATTCGCAAATGCTTTATTGAAGAGGTTATATAAGCTCACACAATCTTGCTCAAATTCCTCGCCTTTAGTTCTTAACGGTCGGAATGTGACTCCTGATTTACATGCAATTCTGTAGCCTTTTTCAAACTCAGGAGAAAGAGGCTTATCAAGTGGGAAATCATAGGCATAGGCATCTTTTGCTTTTGTCCAGCCGAGTGTTTCCAGATAAGTTGGATAGTAGGCTGGATTGTAAGGCATCATCACCATTGGAGGTGAGTCAAAGCCATCGACTAGAAATAAACAGTTATTGTGAGTCGAGAGATCAATCGGGCCTCGAACTTCGGTCATGCCTTGCGATCGCAACCAATTCTCTGCAGCTTCAAATAGTGCTTTTGCGACCTCAATATCATCAACGCACTCAAAGAAGCCAAAAATCCCGATCGCTTTTCCTTCTCGTTCCACTAAGCGATCGTTCACTGCTGCGACGATTCTCCCGATCGCGGTGCCTCGACTAATCGCAATAAACTGTTTGAGCCTGCCGTATTGGAAAAAGGTATTTTCAGGCTTGAACTGCTTCGCAACATCGCTCCGTAAAGGAGGAACCCAGTTTGGATCTCCGGAGTACACAACCCAAGGCACATTGACAAACATGTCTTGCTCAGTTGCAGATGTCACCGGAAAGACTTCAAAGGTTGGCATGATTCTTGACCAGTTCTTCACTGCTGACTATACACTGGCAGAATCCCCGAAGCAATTTTTAGATTATGGGCTTGCATAAGTTTCCTGATTTCGCAAACTTGACGATCGCTCAATTCCCGCTATCCGATGTGCAACTCGCAGCGCTGAAGTAATGGCTCCCTCATGCAAACCATCCCCAAGGTATGCGCCAGCATGATACGTATTGTTTTCTCCATTAGTGCGGATGACCTCATCTCTGTATCGAAAAGCTTCTACCGTATAGAACGGAGTATGGTGCTGTTGAATATGTAGCACCTTCGCAGGATCAATCAAACTCTCCAGATTAAACGCTAAGCTATACTGCACCGATGAGGAGATGCCGCAGAGTTGATTGAGATAAGCGTTATATCCCCATCCTCGGTCAGTTTGAAAGAAATCAAATTCTGAAAATTGCTTCACCCCATGCCGTTGATACATTGAACTATCTGTGTGCATCAGGGTTTGAGCATAGCTCTCTTTCCAATTCGCAAACCGTTGAATTTCTTCTGGCGTTGGATCACCCAGTAATTTCAAGACTTGATCAGGCGGCGTTGCAAACACGACTCTATCAAAGACCTGTGTTGCTCGATCGCTGAACGAAATTCTGACGCTATTGGGTGTTCTGAGAATCTCTGTAATTCTGCAATTGGTGAAGATCTCGCCCTGAAAACGCTCTAAGATTTTTTGAATATAAGAATAAACACCGCCTTTAATTCTCACCCAATCAACAAACACATAATCTCGTAGCGCTGGAATTGCTAGCTCTGCGGGAAAGCCATCGATCGAGCTAAACGGCATCGAGTAGCTATACATGCTGAGCAACTTCAGCCAATCCATTTGAATGCACGATCTCTGCCAAAATTCAGACATGGATTTCCCATGTAGTGATTGAGGTGTAGCACGGCGCGTCTTCCTCCACAATCCGATTGAGCGAGCATAAAGCAGAGTCAAGTTGAATGTCTCGATCGCGCGTCGCATTCCAGTAAAATTCTGCTGAATCACACCCCTTGATAGAAAGTGCCGCCCATTCTGAAAATACAACGCAGAACCTACCTGAACAGGCGCTAATTCTACTTCTAGCTCTTGCATCAATTGCAGAAAGTTCCGAAAAGCAACTGGAAATTCTAGTACACCGCCTTCTAGTACCTGATTACAGTCAGAGCAGCTAGGCTGAACGTTTTGATTGAGCGTGCGAATGTGTCCGCCTAAAATCGACTGACGTTCAAAAACACTCACCTGATGACCTTGTTGATCGAGCAAGTAGGCAGTGACTAACCCGCTTGCTCCGCCGCCTACGATCGCGATTTTCATAGTTGTATTTCCAGATGAATCGGACGTTTTGACCTATGAATTCTTAGCCTTTCGATAAAATCACATCGCCTGATAATCGTTGATACAAAAGTGCTCCCGTCCAAAAGGTCGGAGCAAATCCGGGATATCCAGATGAAGCATTACAGAAGTAGAAGTTCTTGAGCGAGGTTTCGTGATTGAGTCTGCCGAGCGTCATGTTTTTTGGGGTTAAACTTGAGCCGTAGGAGTTCCCCTGAGGACATCCACAAAACCGTTCATTTGTCGTTGGGCTACCTGTTACTTTGAAGACGATATGCTCCCTAAAATTCGGAACATAGTACTGCTCAACCACATCTAAGATCGAGTCTAAGATCTCTTCTTTTTTCTGGTAGTACGCTTTACGATCGCTCTCCTTCAACTTCCGAAAGTACTCGTAGTTCGCAACCGTCAGAAATTCAACAATCTGACAGTCTTCCGGGCAATCTCGGTGTGTGTCGCTCATCAATGTGGGTGTTGTAATCGCAAAGCTAGGACGAGAAAAATCATTCTTCTCATACATCTCATAGAAAGCTTCGTTTAAGTCTGGATGCTCCGTGTGAAATGTATTCCATCTTCCAAAGCCATAGTCTCGCAAATCTAAATCTTTCACCACACAGTACGCCATGTAGTTTGAAGGCGAATAGTCATAGTTCAGTTTTTGCCGAATCGATCGCGAAAACTTCTCTTCTCCAATCATTTTGGCGGCTTTCTTCGGGTCGATGTTACACACGATCGTATTGCCTGTAAATTCATGCAGTTGATGCGTAACGCGATCGAAGGTTTGCACCCCAATGACTGCATTATCCTGAAGCCTAAAATTGGTAACTTCCTGATTAAGCAAAACTTCGCCGCCATTTGCTTCGATGACTTTGACGAGGGAATTGATCACATGCTCAAAATGCTGCACAGGGTAGAATGCGCCGTTTTGATACCCTGTAAACAGAATCACCCAAGCATAAAATGACAGTTGATTCGGTGGAAGTAAAAAGTCTTGCCATTGCAGAGCTAGTAGAGTTTGTGCCTCTTTCGGGAGCTTGAATTTATCAAACACATCCTGAAGCGTACTATTGAGATAGAGCACTGTAGAGAACACTTCCCCAGAATGCTGTAACAATTCAACTGGATTGATCGGTGGCGATAATCGCTTTAAGCCTGCACTAGTCTTTTCTACTTCTAAAACAAACCGACGAATTTGATCGGTTGCTTCAGGGAAAAGGGCTGATAATCTACGAATCAGTTCTTGCGGGTCTGAAGGAATGTTTAGCTTGTAACCAGGCATCCGCATGTGGTCGAATCCATCGGGATCGTATCGATTGAAGGTGACATCCTGATCTAAGCCTAGTTTTTTTAAGACTCGATTGACGGTTTGCCCTTCTCCACAGTCCCAAACATAATGCAACTGGGCATTAAAACGATACTTCTTGGCTAACGTAAACGTATGCCCAAATCCGCCTGGATACTCATGAGCTTCTAAAAGCTGCACTTTTTTGCCAGAGTTTGCCATTAAAGCTGCAAAGACCAATGCGGATAAACCACTGCCCACAATCAGATAATCCGTAGTCATGGGACATTTCCTGCAAGTGTGATTAACGAGTAAAAAAGCCTTGTTCGCTTGATATTGACGGATGCAATGAATTTACTCATCCATCTCTAGATAGGGGCACGATCGCGCTCTTATCTGCAATTACTGAGAAAAGAAGCCAGCCAATAGCAGAGGAACGAGCAATAGAGCAGCAACAATCAGAAGCAATGTGCCAGGCTCAACAGTGAAAACCCAAGGTTTTTTGGGATCAGACATTATTTACTCCTGAGTTAAGTAATCGTTGACAAATTGTTGACGAGTTAGCGGTTGTCGCAAGATTAAACCTTCGCCGCCTAGCGGATTGTCTTCATTCAATGGTTTCCCTTCTACAGACAAGTACACTTTGGCTTGTGGATCAAGACTGGTTGCCGTATAAAGCACTTGTGCGACTCGATAGATCATCGAAGTACTGCCACCGCCTTGTGTAAATTCTTGCGACAGGTTGAGATGAATGCCATCCGGTTTGATCTGCAAGCTTAACAATCGGGTTCCTTTGGGAATCGTACTGTCTAAGCGATCGAGCTTCGGATGCGTGAAGAGATAATTGAGTGCTTCAGTCAGGGTAGCAGTTTCAGTTCGTTGAGGAACGCGCGACATGGCAACTGGAACCATCTCAATCTGTTGTCCTCTAGCTTGTAGCCAATAAACTTGAGCAGGAGGCTCAAAGATCGGTTGGGTGACCGTTTCTTCCCCAGATGGAACCCGTTTCGGTGCAGTAGGCGCAGAGGAAATTGGAGTCTTTGAGGTTGGCTGAGCTTTTGCTGTCGAGTGTGGACCTGTACTCGGAACTGTGTTTGCAGATTGCTCGATCTGAGTCGAGGGTTGAGACTGTATCACCAAGCGAGGATGGTTCGTTTGCCAGATGATCCAAGCCGTGCCTCCGGTTAAAGCTAAAAGCAGCGATAATCCAGCAATGACATCAGGATGAGGGGAACGAGGGATCTGAAGTTTCATAAGACACTCCTGTCCGGAGAATCATGGTTCAGAGGCAGGAACTGCTCTCTTAGCTTTTACTCTAAATCAAAAAATTGAGGAACTTGTGAGGATGAAACTGTATCGGCTTGTGTAACGGTTTGCGAAACTGTTTCATTGAATTTTTGTTACCAATTCTTTCTAGAAACTGTCAGCATCTTCAGACTGTCACACAATAGAAATGGCAACCTGGCTATCAAGAGGCGTTATGAGGATCCTAGTCATTGAAGATGACGAACTAACGGCTCAGGCATTGACTACGATTCTTACTGCCCACCACTATGCTGTAGAAGTCGCGAAAGATGGCAAATCCGGACTCGCACTCCTCGACAGTTTTGAATACGATCTATTAATCCTAGACGTTGGACTGCCGGACTTAAACGGGATCGAAGTTTGCCGACAAGTCCGCAGTGCAGCCCCGACCCCTGACAAACCCCACACTCCTCAACTTCCGATTCTGCTCCTCACGGCTTACCAAAGTCCTCACGATCGCGCACTTGGACTGGATGCAGGCGCGGATGATTATGTCGTAAAACCTTTTGATGAAGAAGAATTAGTCGCCAGAATCCGCGCACTGCTTCGTCGAGCGAGTTCGACAGGGGCTCCGATGCTCGAATGGGGAGATTTAGAATTAAATCCTAGCTCTTGTGAGGTCAGTTACGGTTCTACACCGTTGATCTTAACGCCAAAAGAATACGGACTCTTAGAACTCTTCTTACGCAACAGTCGCAGAGTTTTTAGCTGTGGCAATATTCTCGAACATTTATGGGCTTATGATGCGCCGGGAGAAGAAGCCGTTAGAACGCATATCAAAGGCTTGCGTCAGAAACTCAAAGCAGTGGGCGCACCTGCGGATTTTATTGAAACGGTTTATGGGATTGGATATCGGCTCAAACCTTTAAGCAATGCTGCTCTACTGACATCGACGATTCCGACTTCGGTCGAGCAAGAAGTTCGATCGAAGCTCGGAGCAGTTTGGACAAGCTATAAAGAGCGGATCAATGAACAGATTGCAATTATCGAGCGCGTTGCTTGTGAGTCTGATTGGACACTACAGGCATCAGCGACTCGACAAGCCCATACCTTAGCTGGAGCTTTGGGCACGTTTGGGTTTACAGAAGGCTCACAGATTGCTCGAAACATCGAACAAATCTTGGCAGGATGCCCCTTAAAGCCAAGAGCATTGACCCAACTGCAAGAACTGCTTGCAACGCTCCGTCGAGTCATTGATGTTCCAGCTTCGAGTTCTGCTCCGATTTGTCCAGAAGTCACTCCGGCGATCGCGAATCTAGCAACTGTTCAGTTGCCCTCTATCCTGGTCATCTCGCAGGATCGTGATTTTCTGGATGCGCTAGAGAGTGAATTTTTGTTGTGGAACTATCAATGCACGATCGCGACGACTGCGAAAGCGGTAATCAAGATTTGCCAAAATGATGCTCCTAGCCTTGTTCTCCTCGATCTCGACTGTTTTGATTCAATCGCAACCAGCATGGCATTGCTGACTTCGTTGCAGCAATGCTGTTCGACGATTCCAACGATTGTCCTAACCTCGCACAATGAACTGACAGAACGCCTAGAAGTTTCCCGACATGGTGGACGGTTACTTTTACAAAAAACAACCCCGATTCCACAAGTCCTAGAGGCAGTCTCTCAAGTCCTTCAACGCGCACTACCCACACCATCGAAGATTCTAGTTGTCGATGATGACATCGCTCTCCTCGATGCTTTGACAGTCTTGCTTAGTCCTTGGGGATTGAAGGTGTATACGCTCAATGATCCGCATCGCTTTTGGGAAACTTTAGAAACGGTTTCGCCGGATGTGTTAGTGCTTGACTTAGAGTTTCCTGATTTTAAGGGGATTGAACTCTGTCAAGTCGTGCGGAACGATTTGCATTGGCATCACCTACCCGTTGTGATTCTGACTGCTCATTCAGAATCAGAAACGATCTCTCAAGTCTTTGCTGCGGGTGCGGATGATTTTGTTAGTAAACCGATCGTGGGTGCAGAACTGGTCGCCAGGATTCTCAATCGGTTAGAGCGGGTCAGACTCGTTCGACAAATTTTAGACACTGACCCGCTGACGGGCGTAATGAATCGGCAGAAATCAACGCAGGAACTAGAAGCATTTTTACGATCGTCGGATCGCTCTCACCAATCTGTCGCGATCGCGGTAATTGATGTCGATCATTTACGCAGTGTCAATGCCCAATATGGTCATGCCGCAGGCGATGCGGTCTTGCGACAGTTTGGGCATTTACTCCAGCAATCGTTCTGTAGCGAGGACATTGTTGCACGCTGGGGTGGAGAAGAGTTTGTGATTGGCATGTATGGCGTAACGCGCGAAGATGGTGTGCAACGCTTGATGCAAGTGCTAGAGCGATTGAATCAGCAAGCCTTAACGACCGAGAACGGAGAAATCGTACATGTGAGCTTTAGTGCTGGAGTGGCACAATATCCCGAAGATGGCAAAGACTTAAAAACTCTCTATCGCACAGCAGATTTAGCGCTGCGTCAAGCGAAACGCTTGCGAGAGGAAACCCATTCTCAGCATACGATTAGCTCAATTCTCCCAGCCGAATCGGATGTCGTTTTAAAGTCTTGAGCGATCGTGCTTCCTCACAAGTTCCTCACAGTGTTTTTTTATCCTGAACTTAGAGCGATCTTCCCTCGCTCTCATCGAAAGAACGCCAGGAGGAACAGATATGTCGCTGATTCATTGGCAACCGCTGAAAGATTTGGAAACTCTGCGTCATCAGATGAATCAGATGTTTGATACGTGGACGCATCATGACACGGGAGGTGCACCGGGACGTGGAATGACTTGGACACCTGCGATCGAGCTAAAACAAACCGAAACTGATATTGTTCTCAAAGCAGAAGTCCCAGGTGTGGACGCGAAAGATTTAGATGTTCAAGTGACCGAGAATGCTGTGTCGATCGCGGGCAGCCATCACGCTGAAGAACGAACTGAAACAGAAGGCATGGTTCACTGTGAGTTGCGTTATGGTCAGTTTCAGCGTTGGGTTCCACTACCAACACCTGTCCACTATGAGCAAGCTAAAGCAGACTTCAAGAATGGCATTCTTACTTTGACCTTGCCGAAACTTGAACCCACTCAGCAACCTGTGTTCAAAGTAAATCTAGAAGACAAGCTGCGAACTACAGCCACCCAAAATCGTCTCGATGATGAACATCGTCAGCAGACCGCGCATCGCCGAGCGGAAGATGCGCTGGAAACGATGTCGGAAGGCGATTTGGATCAAGCCGTTCGAGAAACTGTGACTCAGGATCGACAACACGAAGAACATCGGCAAGACGCTGTTCATATGCGAGCAAAGAGCGAAGGCTAACTTGATTTTGAGGAGAAATGGTATGTCTACTACACACGATCGATCTCTATGGCAAACGGTGAAATCGATTCCGCATAACGTGATTCAGTTTATGTCAGGCGCGATCGTTCGGATCTTTGGCACGAGTGATGATGACTATCCTGCCACTGGGGTGCAACCGTTTGAAGGAGAACCAACCAAGGAGAAACATTTCTAACTTGGCTGTTTCTAACTTGACTATGGAAGGCTGGTGAGGAGTGACAAAAGCTGAGAGGTTTGATTACTATGATCAAGCCTCTCAAATTTTTGGTGATGAAGACGAATGCGGTTCGAGTTCTAGATAACTTAGGAATCTCTTACGAACTCAAAGAATACGAAGTTGATCCAGATGATTTGGCAGCAGAATCGGTTGCCAAAAAGATTGGGTTGCCTCCAGAACAAGTGTTCAAAACGTTAGTCGCGCGCGGGGATAGAAATGGCATTTGTCTTGCCGTCATTGGGGGCGATATGCAGCTTGACCTGAAGGCACTGGCAAAATTAACGGGCGATCGCAAAATTGAAACTGTCGCACTCAAAGAAGTTCAACCTCTCACAGGTTACATTCGCGGCGGAGTCACGGCACTCGCTTGTAAGAAGGATTACCCCGTTTATGTCGATGAATTGATTGAACTGTTTGACACGATTTCGATTTCGGCAGGAATGCGCGGATTGCAGATTTTATTAGCGCCGAGCGATTATCTTCGGGCGGTAAAGGGGACGTTGGGAGCAATTGCACAAGACAAACCGGCAACTTAATTCGAGAAAAAATGGTCTTTTTGACATAAGCTAAAGCTTGCTGATTGTTTAAAATTCTCACCTCCATGATTTCTAGTGAATTGTCGATCGCGCTACCCGTAACTGTTCAACCTGATGTGTCGATCGTCGTGCCCATTTATAACGAGGTTGAGAGCATTCCGAGACTGCTAGACGCGATCGGGACAAGTGCGAGCAATGCAGGATTAAGCTACGAAATTATCTGCGTTGATGATGGGTCTAGAGATGGTTCGGATGCACTCTTAAAACAGCAGGCGCAACTGCGGAGTGATTTGAAAGCGGTGATTCTGCGGCGAAATTATGGACAAACTCCGGCAATGGCAGCCGGATTTGGGCAGGCGCGGGGTAAAGTGATTATTACTTTGGATGGTGATTTACAGAACGATCCAAGTGATATTCCGAATCTTTTGCAGAAGCTTGATGAAGGATACGATTTGGTCAGTGGTTGGCGAAAAAATCGCCAAGATGCCTCTTTGACTCGCGTTTTACCCTCGAAGATTGCAAACTGGCTGATTGGCAAGGTGACAGGCGTACAACTGCATGATTACGGCTGTTCCTTAAAAGCGTATCGCTCTGAACTGGTTGCCGATATGAATCTCTACGGTGAATTGCATCGGTTCTTGCCTGCTCTCGCGTTCATTGAAGGTGCAAGAATTGCAGAAATCCCGGTGAAGCACCATGCACGGCAGTTTGGTCAAAGCAAGTATGGACTCGATCGAACATTTCGGGTTGTGATGGATTTGCTGACGGTTTCGTTTATGCGGAAGTTTTTGACCCGTCCAATGCATGTGTTTGGTTTGTTTGGATTAGCTTCGTTGGTTGCGGGACTCTCGATCGGGTTTTATTTAGCATTGATCAAAATTGGCTTTGGCGAAGATATTGGACAGCGCCCGCTCTTGATTTTGGCAGTGGTGCTCTTTCTAGCAGGCTTAAATCTGTTTAGTTTTGGCTTACTCGCTGAGATTTCAATGCGAACCTACCACGAATCGCAAGGTCGCCCGATTTATCGAATCCGGGAGATTGTGGGACGCGAAGAGTAGATTTGTTAGGACTGCGATCGCCGTCTTAGTACGTCTGCTAACTTTGTGAATGACTCCGGCAAAGGTGCGATCGCTTCAATCCATTCCTCTCGAACCGGATGAATTAATTTCAATCGCCAAGCGTGCAAAGCTTGTCCTGGAAGATTCACACCGATCGATCGTCCTGAACTATAAAGTGGATCTCCAACAATCGGATTGCCCATAAAAGCGCTATGAACTCGAATTTGATGGGTTCTTCCTGTTTCTAGCTCAAACTCTAACAGCGTATAGTTTCCCAATCGCTCTTTAATTTTCCAATGCGTGATCGCGCGTCTGCCGCCTTTTTCTTCGGGAACGATCGCTTGTTTTTGACGATCGACGGGATGCCGCCCAATCGGTTGATCAACTGTTCCACTCTCTTGCTTGGGTGCGCCATAGACGATCGCGTAATAGTCTCGCCGCGCTGTTTTCGTCCGAAATTGCTCTTGCAGATGATGAAACGCAGCTTCTGTTTTTGCAACGACGATCGCGCCTGTTGTATCTTTGTCCAGTCGATGCACGATTCCTGGACGTTGAATTCCATTGATTCCGGGCAGACTTTCACAGTGAGCTAGTAAAGCATTCACCAATGTTCCTGAATCATGTCCGGCTGAAGGATGCACAACCATACCTGCCGTTTTGTTAACGATGATCAGCGAATCGTCTTCGTAGAGAATGTCTAATGCGATCGCTTCTGGTTTGAGTTCAAGCGGTTGAGCTTCGGGTAGTTCAATCTGAATGAAATCTCCATCTGCGACCTCTGCTTTTTTCGATTGGCAGAGTTCTCCATTCACTTGAACGTGACCGGATTCGATTAATTTTTGAATCCGCGATCGTGACAGATCAGGCAGTTGATCCGCCAGATATCGATCGATGCGAATATCACTTTCTTCGACGTAAAATTCAATCAACTTTAAGGTACTTTCACCAAACTATCTACGCTACATCTTACTGTGATTTATCTACTGAAATGACTTTCTCTAGCTCTAGAATCAGAACGGGTAAGCTGTTCACAACAGTATCCCAGACCACATTCAGATCAAGCTCATCGTATTCGTGGACAAGCCGATTTCTCATTCCATTGATCGCAATCCAGGGAATTGTCGTTAAAGCTTGTTGAGTTGCTTTAGAAATTCGGTTTGATGCTTCTCCAATAACCAAAAGTCTACGAATCACGGCATCTTGAAATTGCAAATCAGTTGCCAATTCATTTTTTGTCCGTCCAGCAATGTAATTCATCACAATCTGGGCAGATTGCAACATATCAAGCAGAGATTGAAGGTCGCGATCCATAAATAATTTGAGCAGACGAGAGAATGGCATTTCGACGCAAGTAGTTGCGACTCGTTTCAATCCCGTGACGAGTGACTAAATCAACGTCTCGATGAAAAAGGGTTTTTAGCTCGTTCTCCATATAAGTTAAGTCAAATAGAGTCGGATGAGCATCTGGATGAAATTGCACCATTACGTCAATATCGCTATCTGAGCGAAAATCTTCCCGTAGAACGGAACCAAACAGAGCGAATTCAATCACTTGCCAGCGATCGCAAAACTCAGCAATTTTCTCCATTGGTAGCTCGATCGCAATCATGGCAGAGCATCTCCATTTCTCAAAGTATTTGGAAATTGTGGACGGCACTCAGACAAAATCTCATGTAAGTTCACGACATTGCCAATTACCGCGATCGCTGGCGCACCAAAATTTGCGGCTTCCATCTGTGCAGGCATCGTCGCTAAGGTTCCAATCAATTCCTCTTGCTCCGGTCGAGTGCCCCATCTGACCATCGCGATCGGCGTTTCTAAACTCAATCCACCTTGATTTAACTGTTCAATAATCGTCGGCAAATTGTGAACGCCCATGTAAATCACGATCGTTTCTGACCCTTGAGCGATCGCGCTCCAATTGACTGCCGGACGATATTTACCTGCTTCCTCGTGCCCGGTTACGAACGTCACCGATGAACTATACGATCGATGCGTCAGGGGAATTCCTGCATAAGCAGGAGCCGCAATTCCGGAAGTAACTCCAGGAACCATTTCGACAGGCACACCTGCATCAATTAGATCCGTCATTTCTTCACCACCGCGCCCAAAAATAAACGGATCGCCCCCTTTCAAGCGCACTACGATCGCAGCTTCTTGAGCTTTATCGATCAACAACTGATTAATTTCAGACTGTGCCATCGAATGCCGTCCGCGACGTTTTCCAGCATCGATTTTCTCAGCGATCGGATTGATCATCGCTAAAATCGGCTCACTCACTAACGCATCGTAAACAACAACATCCGCGCACTCTAACAAAGTCTTACCTTTCAGCGTCATCAAACCGGGATCGCCAGGTCCCGCACCGACTAAATATACTTTACCGATACCAGCCGAATGTGTTGTATCTACCATGAGTGTGGCGAAGTTTGCGAAGGGGAAAAACCGAGTATGGCTCAGTCTACTCAATTTAAGAGTCTACTCAATCTTAAGAAGTGATATCTACTACGTTTGAAACTGGATAATTGAAAAATTGTGAAATGATTATCTCAGAATACTAGCGGACTGCGTTGATCGCATTGCTAATTCTGGCGCAATCCATTCCACAATCAGATTGACAAGATCCTCGCAAAAGTCAAATGCACTGAGTAAATGTAAAGACGAGTCTGGATATTTCTCGGCAAGCGTTTGAACCGAAGCCGAGATCGCATCTGTTATCCCGCCTGAGAAGAGAAAGTAAGGCAAAATCACAATTTCCTGACATCCCTGCAATTCCGCCAAACGTGAATCTAATTTCGGCTCAACTGACCAATATGCGGAAACAGCATCGATCGCGGTTGCAAGTTCTTCAATGACAGCGTTTCCACCAGGGCGACGGCTTCCATGAGACAGCAGAATTCTTGCATCTGAAGGAATCTGACGAATTCGCTTGGCTAAAACTTTCTCCAATCCTGCATAACTGCCCAGATGAGGCATCACTTTGAGTTCGGCTGAAATGTTCGATCGCGCGATCGCAATCTGCTCTGGAATGTCTTCCATCACATGCACGCCAGGTAGCAAAAAGAGAGGCACAATCTGGATTTGAGAGATGTCAGGATGCTGACGGCTAAACTCCTCGATTTGCTCATGTAAGGGAGTGGGAGCGCATTCTAAAACAGCCGCTCCTACTGGAGTAGAAAGTTGCTGTTCGATGCGATCGCGCAGTTGATCGATCGCGATCTGGGGGCGAATATCCCGACTTCCATGCGTAACGAGAAGATAGGCAGAACGCAAGACTTAAGCCTCTCAAGAATTGTGAAGTTACGTAACATAATAGCGTTTCTGCTTCTGCTCTAACCGAGGATCAGAAAGATTTTAATCAAAGGCGATGAGAAAGCGACTGCTGCTATTGATTTTGGGTTTCGCATTACTGCTGACTCAACGTGCAAGTGCTTATACCCCTGCACAGCCTTACTCACTGTGGTTTTACTTTGATCGTGCTCCTGAAGCGGTGCAATTTGTGGAATGCAAATCGACAAGTTCTCTGCTCTGTGATCAGCCCAAGTTATTAATTCAGTATGGGAACTGTACCGATGTCGTCTGTTTGAAAACGCAGCCCGTTTTGCGATCTCCATACAAATTTGAATGTGCAGAAACGGCTTGTCTCTATCAGGAACCACTTCAGAGTCAAGGTTCTAGAGATCCGATCTTTCAATTGATTGTTCAATTTTCCAATCAAGCTCGCTCCACTCCGCCTTTTACGGCTGATTTTCGTAGTCGGATTGCGGGATATCGCGATCGCCATTTCACGGTAATTCGTCAGAATCAATCGCTCCAAGTCGAACCTGACGAAGCAATGAAGCCAACCCGTTGGGAAGTGTTTGGCATCGCATTGACGATTACACAGTGCAGTGAATTCGCGATCGCGCTGCTCTGCTTGGGTGTTCTCAGATTTAATCGATCTCAAGTTGCAAGAGTGTTGCTCTGGATCGGATTTGTGAATCTACTAACCTTTCCAGTCGTGTGGTTTTTCTTTCCATCTTTGCAAGCGTTTCAGTATCGATCGACTCGTGTCTTTGGTGTATTCAGTTTATTCAATGCGATCGGGTTTAGCCTGGCACTGGTTCATCAAAAAACAATTACGACGAAAACAATCATTAGAACTGGAATCGTCTGGTTTTTCTGTTTACCGATCGTACTAATTGCTGCATTCTTGTTCGCGGTGCTGGTTGGCTATGCAGAATTTCTACCGACAGCTTTAGGCGTTCCCAGTCTGATCACACTGATGACTTCTCAAATCTGCGTGGCGATTTGGGAAGGATGGTTATTAGCGCGATCGCAAAGTGGTCTATCGAACTATCATTCTTACTGGTTAAGTTTGTTGATCAATCTATGTAGTTTTCTATCCGGCTTAGCATTACTTCCTACATTGCAGCAGGTTGGGTGAGCGGATTATTTCGGTACCACTTTTAAAATAATCGGCGCATCTGGTACATCCATCGTTACTCTTCTCGGAGCCGAAAATGTCGCTGTTGCACTCGACGATCGATTCGGTAAAAAGGTCGCTGCTGCTTTAGTTGGAGTCAACAAATTCACGGTCACTCGCTGAGTTTTGATCGCGTCTGTACTTTCGGTGTTCAGCCACATGACTAAGTAGAAGTCACCATTCCTCTTCTGCAACAAGGTATGCCGTAAGTCTTTTACATTGCCGCTGAAATAGTAAGATAAGCTTCCAGGAGCACTGCTGCCAGACTGATCATTCAAAATCCGAATCAGATTACGTACCGCATAAAAGGCAGGTTTCGGAGTGCCATCAGCGCGAATGATGCCAAAGTTATTCTCTTGATCTGGAGCCGGACGCTGATCCATGAGTTCGTAGATAAACGTGCGTTTGATCCCACGATTGAAAAACTCCAAATACGTTCTTGGAATATACTTCGCAGAGACTTGCTCGGTCACAGCTTTGTGCGTTGTGACGCGATCGTGAATGGCATTGTGGTATCCCGTCTCGGTGACAATAATCGGTCGATCGCCTGAAAATTGTTTTGTGAGCGGCAACCAACGCCAATCAAAATCTTGCCCCGGCACACGTCCCCCTGAATAACTGTGCATATTGCCCAGTTCACTATAAGCCGCGAGCGATCCAACTTTTTTCCCATTTTCTGGTTGTGCCATGGAGGGAGCCAGCACCGGAATATTTGCCGTGGCTCGATCGCTCTTAAGCGCGCGGAACATATCCGCTTGATAGTTGCGCAATCCCTCTGGAAAAGACTTACCCTTGTAGCTCATCCTTTCCGCATTTACATCCCATTCGTTCGGTCCTTCTATCCCTGCTACATAAGGTAGTGCCTGCTTTACCTGATCGACGACATTCTGCGGTGTAATGTTGTCACGTGGATCCATCACTAACGTCGATCGAATCCCCTGTGCTCCTAAGCGGCGCATCTTGGCATACATTTTGGGATCATTCCCGCCGTCGCGAATATGTCGAATCCCCAACTCTCGCAGTCGGGGTTCAACCACATCTTCAAAGCGTCCATAGCTCGTATCGATGTAGCGCAAATGCGTCGCAATCCCTATCGAATCAATAAACGTATCCGCAGGTTTTGCACGTTCTCGAACCGTATTCGCGATCGCGACCGTCATTCCATAATCTGTGCTGAGCGGCTGACCTGTAAACACCTGAAGTGCGTATGTTCCTGCACTGAAAACCGCAGCGATTGATTCGATCATAGTTCTATCAGAGGGACTAATAATATCGCTTCGCTCATTGAGCAGTTTGAGATCTAGATTATTCAGTTAGGTTATCAAGCCTGACGTCAATTGCTGTCGATTGAGCCAGATTAAACTGAATGAAAATTTGAAGCATTGATTAGACTCGATGAATCATCAATGAGGATGAGATCATTTCGTTATCTGAAATGATCATTCATCCAAACGTAAATTCGATCATCCGTCTCCACTTTGAATCTTCTGTAGGATTCGTAACGCCGTTCACGAAGCTGAACACTGAGAAGACCTGCGAGACCCTACAGAACTTGAAGATTCGCGGTTTTATTGCGCAACTTTCTTAAAAAACTCCGAAAATGTAACGGATTGCAACGTATAATTAAACCCAATTGTCGATCACAGGTTAGGTGAACAGACTACATGCGAGTAGCGATCGCCGGAGGCGGCTTAGCAGGATTAGCCTGCGCGAAATATTTAGTCGATGCTGGACACACGCCAATCGTGCTGGAAAGCCGCGATGTACTAGGTGGATTAGTTGCAGCTTGGAAAGATGAAGATGGCGACTGGTACGAAACGGGGCTTCATGCCTTTTTCGGCGCTTATCCGAATATGCTGCAATTAATGGGTGAATTGAACATCCTCGATCGACTCCAGTGGAAAGAGCATGCTCTGATTTTTAATCAGCCTGAAAAGCCTGAAACCTATTCCTACTTCAGCGTTCCCGACATTCCCGCTCCCTTTAACGTCATTGCTTCGATTCTGAAAAACAATGACATGCTGACCTGGGAGCAGAAAATCCGCTTCGCGATCGGGCTGTGGCCGGGTGTACTCCGCGGTCAAAAGTACGTCGAAGACATGGATAAGTACAGTCTGCTGGAATGGCTACAGCGTCAAGGCATTGGCGAACGAGTCAGTTCTGATATCTTTATCGCTGCCTCGAAAGCACTGACGTTTATCAATCCTGACGAAGTTTCAGCGACGATTATCCTCACAGCACTCAATAAATTTTTACAAGAACGTTACGGCTCTAAGATTGCTTTCTTAGATGGTTCTCCCACAGAAAGATTGTGCCAACCGATCGTCGATCACATTGTTGCAGGCGGGGGCGAAGTTCACCTGAAAAAGCCGCTCAAGCAGGTCTTGTTGAATGAAGATCAGTCTGTGAAAGGCTTCTTGATTCGGGGACTAGATGGCGCACCCGATGAAGTTATCACCGCAGATAAGTACGTCTCTGCCATGTCTGTAGATGTGATGAAAGTCCTGATGCCAGAGCCTTGGAAAGCAATGCCATTTTTCCAAAAGCTCGAAGGCTTAGAAGGCGTTCCGGTGATCAACTTACATCTCTGGTTCGATCGCAAATTGACAGATATCGATCAGCTATTGTTCTCTCGCTCCGACTTACTGAGTGTCTATGCTGACATGAGCATTACCTGTAAGGCGTACGAAGACCCCGATCGCTCAATGCTGGAATTTGTCCTAGCTCCTGCAAAAGATTGGATCGACAAATCCGACGAAGCGATCATCGAAGCGACGATGAAAGAATTAGAGCGGTTATTCCCGCAACATTTAACTGGGGAAAATCCTGCTAAGTTAAGAAAATATAAAGTTGTGAAAACGCCGCGATCAGTCTACACGGCTTCTCCGGGTCGTCAGGCATACCGCCCATCGCAGGAAACGCCGATCGCAAACTTCTATCTTTCAGGAAGCTACACGATGCAGCAATATCTAGGAAGTATGGAAGGAGCCGTGCTTTCTGGTAAGCTGACAGCGCAGGCAATTACGAACGCGCCTGCTTCAACTGCCACTGAATCACCCCGATTAGTGACCAGTCAGTAGCAATTCGCACTTTGTCAACTTCCACCCTTTCCTCCGTCTTACGAATGCTGCAATTGCCCGAACAACCCTCTTCCTACCTGCGATCGCTAGCTTCTGTCGATGAGGCTTACGAACAGTGTCGCCAACTGATGGAACACTTCACGAAGTCTTTCTACTTAGCGACGCTGCTATTCCCGCTCGAAAAGCGGCGGGCAATCTGGGCAATTTATGTCTGGTGTCGCCGGACAGATGAACTTGTCGATGGCTTTAATGGCAAGCAAGCCACGAACGATACGCTTGATCAGTGGGAAGAGCGCTTAGAAAAAATCTTCGCGGGCTATCCCGAAGATGATTTCGATGTCGCACTGGTTGACACGGTGGAGCGCTTTCCGATCGAGATTCAACCGTTCCGCGACATGATTGCGGGGCAACGGATGGATCTCTATCGCAGCCGCTATGAGACGTTCGATGAGCTTTACTTGTACTGCTATCGGGTTGCAAGTACGGTTGGTTTGATGTCCACGGATGTGATGGGGCTAGCTGAGCCAGATACGACTGCGCCCTGGTATCGTCCTGAACCTAGCTATTCGCCGTTAGACGATGCGATCGCGCTCGGTGTCGCGAAACAGTTAACGAATATTTTGCGCGATGTGGGTGAAGATGCGCGTCGGGGTCGGATTTATCTACCGCTTGAGGATTTAGCGCGGTTTAATTACACCGAAGACGACTTGATGAAGGGTGTGAATGACGATCGCTGGAAAGCCCTGATGAAGTTTCAGATTGAGCGAGCGCGGCAGTTCTATGCAATGGCAGAGCGTGGCATTGGTTCATTAAATGAAGATGCCCGCTGGCCAGTTTGGTCAGCCTTGATGCTGTATAGCCAAATTTTGAACGCAATCGAGAACAATAATTATGACAATTTCAACCGTCGGGCTTATGTACCCGGGTTGAAAAAAATGTCGTTGTTACCGATTTCTTGGCTGAGAGCAAAAGTCCTTTAAGCTCTCGACAACCGATGTAGCCACATAAAGTTCGGACCTTCTGGCGAAGCACAGCGCTGAATCAGATTGTAAGAATACGAGAGATTGTCGCCCGGCAAATCATTGCGATAGCCGTCCTCAAACCACTCGCCAAACGGATCATTCACGCGCAAGCCGACGCGATCGTATCCGCGCACGACTAGAATATGTCCAAAGCTCGTAAAGTATCCATGCAGAATGCAGGGCTTGCCTTCGGAGATCGCTTTACGAATATCGAGCATTCGCCCTTGTAAAGTCAGGTCATCTTTTAATCCATAATCCTCTGCCATGATCGCCAAATCATGCGGATCATGGCGGCTTAAGCCTTTATTTTCCATGTAGCGATAGAGTTCATCCTCAAACTGCACCGCATTTGTTCGCTTCGGAATCTGGAAATACCGCATCACCATCGCAAAACTTGTGACATTGCAAGCTCCTTTCGGATTCTCAGCATTGTTGAGTTGCGTATGATAAGGGACATTTAAGAGCTTCGACGACGGTAGGGAAAAATTTGGCAGTCCGATGCTGGCTTTGCGCTCAAAGTTTTTTACCTGTCCGCGTTGATTAAAAATCTGAACATGCGGCTGAAAGACATACCAGGTATTGCGCGGAGGTCTGCCCAAAAACTGATCAACGAGTGCAACCCGAACATGATTATTGCCCACGGGTTTGTAAGAGTGAACGGTAAACTCCTCACCAACTGGGACACTGATTTTATCTTGAGCCGATAGCTTAGAAGAATCCGCTGTGGACTGTTTGAATGTTGTAGATTGCAGAACTTTGAGTTTCATAAGATTAAGCTTCCCTGACGCTAGCAGTTTACTCCGGATAAGCGATGTCAACTCAGGAATCAGACGTAAGCCGCGCCGTTTCGGATCACAACGTCTTAAAATGATCAGTCTGTATCATACTGACCGATTTTAGACTAGCGAGAAAGATCATGCCCGAAAATCTAAGAAGCCAAGCTATCACTCAGGGGGTTCAGCGATCGCCCAATCGTGCGATGCTGCGCGCTGTGGGATTCCAAGATGCCGATTTCACAAAGCCGATCGTCGGGGTTGCAAGTGCTCACAGTACGATTACGCCTTGCAACATGGGAATTGCACCGCTTGCCATTCAAGCAGAAGAAGGCATTCGGGCGGCAGGCGGTATGCCGCAGATGTTTGGCACGATTACGATTAGTGACGGGATCTCGATGGGTACGGAAGGGATGAAATATTCTCTCGTCTCGCGAGATGTGATTGCCGATTCGATCGAGACTGCTTGCACCGGGCAAAGTATGGACGGCGTAATCGCGATCGGCGGGTGTGATAAAAACATGCCGGGAGCCATGATTGCGATGGCACGAATGAATATTCCAGCGATTTTTGTCTATGGCGGCACAATTAAGCCGGGTCATTTAGACGGACAAGATTTGACTGTCGTTAGTTCGTTTGAAGCGGTTGGACAGTACAGTGCTGGCAGAATTAACGAAGCCATGCTGTATGCCGTGGAGCGAAGTGCTTGTCCGGGTGCGGGTTCGTGCGGTGGAATGTATACCGCAAATACGATGTCCTCGGCATTTGAAGCGATGGGCATGAGCTTGATGTATTCGTCTACGATGTCGGCGGTGGATCCTGAAAAAGCAGAAAATACCGCACTGGCTGGAAAGGTCTTAGTTGAAGCGATTCGCAATCAAATCCTGCCGCGAGACATTATTACGCGCAAGTCGATCGAGAATGCGATTTCAGTGATCATGGCAGTGGGTGGTTCGACGAATGCTGTGTTGCACTTTTTAGCGATCGCGCATTCAGCGGGTGTGCCTTGGACGATTGATGATTTTGAAACGATTCGCGAACGGGTTCCGGTGCTCTGTGATCTCAAACCTTCGGGTCGTTATGTGGCAACAGACTTGCATCGGGCGGGTGGAATTCCGCAGGTGATGAAAATGCTGTTAGCTCATGGCTTGCTGCATGGAGATTGTTTGACAATTACTGGAGAAACGATCGCAGAACGGCTGAAAGACATTCCCGAAGAACCGCGTGCGGATCAAGATGTGATTCGTCCTTGGGATCGACCGATGTATGCGACTGGACACTTAGCAATTCTCAAAGGCAATTTAGCGACAGAAGGATCGGTTGCGAAAATCACAGGCGTTAAGAATCCGAAGATTACAGGCCCCGCTCGTGTGTTTGAGTCTGAGGAAGAATGTCTGGATGCGATTTTGGCAAACCAAATCAATCCAGGTGATGTCCTCGTCATTCGCTACGAAGGCCCGAAAGGCGGCCCTGGAATGCGAGAAATGCTTGCACCAACTTCCGCGATTATTGGCGCAGGATTAGGCGATTCAGTTGGCTTGATCACCGATGGGCGCTTTTCAGGCGGAACCTACGGTATGGTTGTCGGACACGTTGCACCGGAGGCATTTGTCGGCGGTACGATCGCACTGGTTCAAGAAGGCGACGAAATCACGATCGATGCTCCCGCGCGTTTACTTCAGTTGAATGTCACTGAAGAAGAGTTAGAAAAACGCCGCGCTGCCTGGAAACCCCCTGCCCCGAGATATACCAAAGGCGTGCTAGCAAAGTATGCCAAATTGGTCTCGTCGAGCAGTTTGGGGGCAGTGACGGATTTGGGATTGGGTTGATTTGAGTAGAGAGATAGAGAGAAAACTAGAATGATGCCTTAGAGGGTGTTTGAAAAGCATCAACAATTTCCTCGCTCCGTTCTAGCTCGCCCTGGAATAGAATTCCGGGCTTGTATATTGAGGGAGGACTGAAGACCTGATTTTGATTGGCTGTTAGTCCCTTCAGTAGACTTCGTTCAACTAGCCCTGGACTTCCAGTCCGGGGGCGGGTGAATGCGATGAACGATACTTTTCAAACATTCTCTTACTCCTCACTCTCTACTCTCCATCTCAAAATTTCAAATTTTTTCTCAACGATCTTCTCCCCAATCTGCCCTAGCATGGAGAAAACCATTGGACTCAGACTATGGTGCGACTTCGGATTTGGCAGTGGATCGTTTTGGCACTCCCGATCGCAGTTGTGATCGGGTTTCTGCTGATTTCAGCAGGACTTCAAATCCATGAATGGGGAATCAACTGGATTTGGGCGATCGTGGCATTAATTTTCGTCGGGTGGCGCTGGCTGCTGGTGAAATGGACACAGCCTGCACTTAGTCAAGTCGAAGCGATCGTTGCTGAACTCTCAGAAGAGACAATCGAACTCAGCGACTCTCCTGCAACCAATGCGACTCGACAAGCCGAAACCGAAGTTCAGAAAATCTTAGCTGAAGCACAATTCGATCCGCCCATCTGGCAAGACTGGAACATCTTTTGGCAACGCTGTCAGAGTTTGATTCGCGCGATCGCAAATATTTACTATCCAGATGCTCAAAAGCCGCTGCTGAATATCTATGTTCCACAGGCTTACTCGTTGTTGCGTGGAACTGTGGATGACTTAGATCAATGGATGCAAAGACTTGCACCTGTCTTGAATCAAGTCACCGTGGGGCAAGCCGTTCAAGCTTATGAGATCTATCAAAAACTAGAGCCTTCTGCGCGGAAAGTGCTGCAAGCGTGGAACTGGGCACAATGGTTTCTCAATCCTGCGGTTGCAGTTGCTCGAACTGCGACACAAAGTAGTAGTAGCAAAGCAACTCAAGAACTCCTAGGCAATCTGAGCCAAATGCTGCGAGAAGCAGTTTTGCGAAATCTAGCAAGACAAGCGATCTCGCTTTATAGCGGCAAGGCTCCACTGGTTCTCCCTGCGATTGAAACACCTGAAAAATTCCAAACTTTAAAAGAAGTCATTGCTCAAGCAACACCCGTCGAAACAGTCGCACAAAAACCCGTCAGCTTATTACTCGTCGGTCGAACTGGAGCCGGAAAAAGTAGTTTGATCAATACCTTGTTTGTGCAAGCACAGGCAAAAGTCGATGCACTGCCTTCGACGGATCAAATCCAAGATTATCGTTGGGAAACAGAGAGTGGAGAGACTTTAACGCTCTGGGATACACCGGGCTATGAGCAGGTTGAACGCTCTGATTTTCGGCAGCAAGTCCTCGATTATGCTGCAAAAACAGACTTAGTTTTACTCGTTTCGCCTGCACTCGATCCAGCATTGCAAATGGATTTGGACTTCTTGAATGCACTGAAGGCACAAGAACTGCCAACCCTTGCGATCGTCACGCAAGTCGATCGTTTACGTCCGATTCGAGAATGGAATCCACCTTACAACTGGCAATTTGGCGATCGCCCCAAAGAAGTCTCGATTCGAGAAGCAGTTGCCTATCGTCAAGACGTGTTTGGTGAAGTTGCTTCATTCGTCTTGCCACTCGTCACAGCGGGTGAACATCGAGAAGCTTGGGGTGTGGATGAATTGTCAATCGCGATTCTGAACAGTGTTGATCCAGCCAAACAAGCGCGTCTCGCCCGATTTCTCAAAAATATTGATGCCCGCACTGTAAGCGCCGCTAAGATTATCGATCGCTATACCTTTCAAATGGCGACAACTCAAGGCTTAACCGCATTTCTAAAAAGCCCTGTTCTGAGATTTCTGTCCACGATCGCGACAGGTTCACCCACATTAGCCCTATTACTCGCAGAACAAATCCCGATCGAACAATTACCGATCGTCGTGGGTAAATTGCAAATGGCGTATGACCTCTACCAATTGCTGCAACCCACAACTCCGCTTGATTTTAAAGCCTTGTGGTCGATCCTGAGCGATAGCTCATCAACCCCCGATCGAGTCGCATGGGCATTTGGGCATGCGTTAACCGAATATTGGACACAAAACTTATCGATCGAAAATCTGGAAATCCGCTACCGCCACTACTTAGACGCAAAACCACTGTGAAATTTAGACAAATCTTCTGTGAAGGATTGCAAAACCCTACTGACTGTGTAATATTTATCACGTTATTAGGGATAAACAGCAATCCTCCGAGCAGTCTATGACAGCCCCCACCGTCTTTGCCTTGACGTTTGCATCTGCGGTATTACCCACACCATCGGTATCCGTTCCTCCGACTTCGCTCCCGCCAGAAAAGTTCCCGATCTCAATTACTGAACCCAGAATCGCATCTTCTCCGTTGAGTTCGACGGTTTCAGTTCGACCTGAAGTGGAGATCCAGCCTGAGTTTTCTTCAGAGGTTGCCCCGCTAGTGTCTGTACCTCGATCAGGTGGACAACTTTACCTGCAACGCTTATCTGCTTTGAAAATCGGCAAACTCTACACCCGATTGCCCAGCGACAGTTTCCGAGAAATTTGGCAAAATTCCTCTGTTCAGCCGACGTATGAACAGTGGCGAAAATTACTTGCTCTAGAAGCGAAGGCGGTATCAAGACGCAATGGCGATCGTCAACTCTCGATTCTACTCGGTGATTCCTTAAGTTTATGGTTTCCGGGCGATCGCTTACCGCAGTCTCAAATCTGGCTGAATCAAGGCATTTCTGGTGATACGACTTGGAATATCTTGGCGCGCTTACCGGATATTGCGAACACCCGCCCCGATCAAATTTACGTAATGGCAGGGGTGAATGATTTGAAAATGGGGGCAAGCGATGCTGAAATTATTTGGAATATGCAGCGAATTCTCAAGCAGCTTCGCGCAATGCATCCTCGCACCAAGGTGATTGTCGAATCAATCTTACCGACTCGCACCCCCAGGATTCCCAGCGATCGCATTATCAATATCAATCAGCAATTGCAAGAACTTGCACGCCAAGAAGGAGCAACCTATCTCGATTTATTTGCACAATTTGCCGATCACGATGGTCAGATCCTATCGGAATATACGACCGATGGAATTCATCTCACAGCTCAAGGCTATGCAACTTGGCAGACTGTGTTCCAGGATTCTGATACAAGGGTCGCGGCGGCTCCGGTTCTGGCAAATTGATCTGAGATTTGAGCGGGGAATGTAGTCGTCGATCGCATGAATTTTGCGGAGTGGGGAGATGGGGAGAAAGAAACCGATTTTCCTACCCCCCTATCAGATTGATTGTGATGAACTCGTCGATATGCAGCATTCAAATCACCGATCGCCCAAATCCCTGTGCGATGCTATCAGCGATTAACACAATGCCGAGTAAAATCAGCACAACTTGAAACAGAACCGGAAACCAGCGGCTTACAAATTCTTGAATGAGCGCGATCGCTTGAGTAGAACGATTTTGAGCGATGACATAGACGACCACGAGCAGAATCAACGGCAAAACAAAGATGACATCGTAAAACAGTAAGAGCAATGCTAACTCTGTCAAAGATGGATTCGTGCGAGTCATTTGTTCGATCGCAGCGAGATAAGGCAGTGCCGTTGGCGCTTCAGTGAAGGCAAGCATGAATCCAAAGAGAAACATATCGCTCGGTTTCAATGACTTTGGGCGTTTCACTGCTGTTTTCGATATCAATTTCTGAAAATTCCAGCCAAGATATAAAAGTGCAATTCCTAAAAGAAATTGCAACATGAATAGAACTGCACCCAATTGATTGAATACTTTTGCAATTAATTGCATCATGCCGAATGCAATCAGCATTCCGGCAATCCAAGCCGCTAAGATTTCACCCAAAATAAATGCGATCGATCTCGGAACAGGCTTTGGTGTGGTCAATAGATACACCTGCGCTGCAACTGCATTCGGATTAATACTATCCAAGAGCGCGATCGCGCTAATTGTCCAAAGTAATTCACTCATGCGTCAGTTCGGATTTGAGAAAATCAACAAACTGGCGAGCCGTTCTTCCCGATCGCCCATTGTGTCGCGTCGCCCACTGTAACGCCCGAAACTCTAAATCATCTACTGAAATGCCCGCCTGCTCTGCAAGGTGATGCACAATTTTCAAATAAGTCGGTTGATCCGCAGGTTCAAACGTTAACGTTAACCCAAAGCGATCGCTAAACGATAGTTTCTCTTGCACAGTATCCCAGTTGTGAATCTCATCGGCATCTCTAGGTCTAGGGCGATCGTCAAAAAATTCTCGAATCAAATGCCGTCGATTCGACGTTGCATAGACCACAACATTCTGAGGGCGAGCCGTTAAATTGCCTTCTAGAACCACTTTTAATGCCTTATACGCATCGTCATCTTCTTCAAACGACAAATCATCGACAAAGATGACAAACTTCTGAGGCAGATTGCGTAATCCTTCAACGATCGCAGGCAAATCTCTCAATTCTGACTTTGCCACTTCAATCAATCGCAGATTCTCATATTTACCCAGTAGTGATTTGACCAGCGACGATTTCCCTGAACCGCGACTGCCATACAGCAAAATATGCAGTGCAGGTAATCCAGCCAGCAAAAATTCAGTATTCCGCAACAGTTGATCGCGCTGAGACTCATACCCGACTAAGGCATCGATTCGCACCGGATCAGGAGTCGCGATCGCGTTTAATTTCCCATTCTGCCAACGGAATGCAGAGTACTCGGCAAACCTTCCAGTTCCAAACTTGCGATAGAACGAGAGTAACTCAATAAACTCACCTGCCCAATCTTCAGAAACTTCTAAGCGTTTCTGAATTCGTTCAAACTCCTGATACCGAGAACGACTATCGACCTGAATCAAATGATCTCGCCAAGGAACGAGATCCAATAACTCAGCAAATTGAGCACACCCAAGTTGATAAACCTCTTGCAGAATTCGGGCATCACGCCGAACCGCATGGATCAATTCATCGGGAATAAAACTTTCATGCGCTTGCTGAGTAAACGCATTCTCTGAAAGCAGAATTCGATTCAGCAAGTAATCTTTCCAGCCTTGCCGGAGTTTTGCTAACGCTGAAAACCAATCTGCGTAAGCCTGAATTGCAATTTCAGGGCGATCGAGATTCTCTAGTACAGTGAGAAAAGCACCAGTGATCGCATCTTCAAAGACATCGCGATACACCAATAGCGATCGACATTTCTGAACCAATCCTTTCATCACTCTACATTCCCAACACAGCCGTTAAAAACTTTGGCACAGGCAACACTAAAAGGATTAAAATCACCAACGCCATAAATCCAATCGCCTCACGCCATCCATCAACCTCAACCACATCATTTAATGTCGGTTCATTTAATGCAGGCAACAACAATAATAAAACCGCCCAAAGCAGCAGATGAGGATACACAATCGCCAACCCAAGCAATAAAAATCGCGAAATCCGACCAATTCTCGCCCCGATCCGCCGTCCAAAGATAGCATGAACCATTCTCCCACCATCAAGCTGCCCGATCGGCATGAGATTAAATGCCGTGAATAATAATCCGATCCACCCCGCGATCGCCGTCGGATGTAATCGAATCGCTGCCTCCGCGGTCAACTCTTCCCCAAAGACTAACTTACTAAACAAGGCAAGCACGATCGACAATCTTGGATCAAGCGCCCGAAACTGAAAAATTCCGGCCTGTCCCTGAACCCCGACCAATTCCGACTGCACCAAGCCCCACGCTAACAGCGGAATGCTCACACTCAACCCCAAAAACGCCCCAACTAGCCCAATATCAAACAACGCCTTGCGATTCGGAATCCGCGATGCCAACCGCGTAAAGCCCCCAATCGTCCCAACGGGGAAAAAGGGCAGTGGAATAATCGGAATAAAATACGGCAACGTCGTTGCAACCTGAAATTTCCGTGCCGTGATGAAATACCCAAAACTGCGCGCACCAAAAAACATCAAAATTGCGATCGAATAAGGAAACCCATCCTCCAATAGTGCCGGAATCGTTGGCACTCGTCCAACCACCTGCAATCCTGCCCAAGTCGTCGTAAATAGCGTGAGAAATCCTAGCACAAACGCAAATCCAGGACGCAGCGCACCCGGCTGATGTTTTGCTTCAAACGCGGGCACAGAATTCAGCACCAATTCAAAAAATGGCTCTCCTGGAAAATATTCCTGAAAAATCACATCAAAGCGATCGCCAAACTGCGCCTCAATATTGGTCCGAATGATGTCATATGCCTTTTCCGGCGCAGTTCTCAGTTGTCCACGGCAAACAACTCCCTGCGGATGATACTCCAAATGCCGCAGGTAAAAAACTGACCAAGGAAAGCAGGTTTGCAAATTCGATTCTTCGGCTGGATTGAGAGGGCGGAGGCTGGCAAGACTAGGAGGTTGCAGATCGGGAATCGGTTCGGGCGGAACTGGCTCATCGATCGGCTCTGATCGAGAAATGCGCCCTCGCTGAATCAGATATAAGTACAACACCAAACAGCCTGCAAATAAAATTGCGGTATATCTCAGGGGCATCGTCTGTCCTTGTGACACAACGGTCCAGATCAACAGAATCAAGACAGGCAGCATTGCCACCAGCCACAGTAGCCACACGGGCGTGCGCGTGAGACTTGCGACCCACTGGGTAATAAATAGATAGGTGATCAGTCCGAGCAGCAGAAGCCAAATCATGAGCCGAAAAAAAGGGGTCTAGGGCATGGAAGAGAATTGCAGGATCTGGCACAATCAACGGTGGCGGTTTGCCATATTCTTTAGTTTGAACGATTTAGAAGTTTGTGCCCCTAGAATCTTCAATTCCTTTAACACCCCAGTCACGCCCTGCAAAAGCTCCACGTCTGGTTTTGACTGAGGAAACCTGTGCGCAGGATCGTCTTGTCCCAATTTTCGCATTTCCACCGAATCGTGACACACTCGGTGGAACATCCTATCTCATTGTAGAAAAAGAGGGAAATGTGCTGATCGACTGCCCAGCGTGGGATGAGCAGTCGCGATCGTTTCTCGATGCCCAAGGGGGTGTAAAACAGCTTGTGATCACGCATCGCGGCGGAATCGGCAAAGTTCGCGACATCCAATCGGCGTTTCACTGCGACGTGATCATTCAAGAGCAAGAAGCCTATTTACTCCCGAATCTTACCGTCACTCCATTTCAGGAAAATTTAATGATCTCGCCACATCTAGAGGTCATTTGGACTTCAGGACATTCGCCTGGAACCGCCTGTGTGTATTTGAATGCGTGCGGCGGTGTGCTCTTTTCGGGACGGCATTTAGTCGCAGATTCTCAAGGCAATCCTGTACCGCTCAGGACTGCGAAAACGTTTCACTGGCTGCGGCAAATTCGCAATGTGCAAAAATTACTCGATCGCTTCGATCGCGATACGTTGAATTGGATTTGTCCGGGTGGAAATATTGGCTTACTGCGAGGCAAAACGGCGATCGATCACGCCTACGAGAAATTAGCCCAGCTTGATTTGGAGCAGTGTGTCAAACAACAGCCTCTACTGTGATTGACGAATGGGAAGTTCGATCGTAAATTCTGTCCCCTGACCGGGTTTAGATTGGCACTTCAACCTGCCGTGATGTTGATCGGTGACAATTTGATAGCTAATTGCCAGACCCATTCCAGTACCTTTGCCCACAGGTTTCGTCGTAAAGAATGGGTCAAACATGCGAGCTTGTACCGATTCAGGAATCCCGACACCACTGTCTAGAATTCGGATTCGCACCCAGTTTGCACTGATAAATTCGGTGTGAATCTCAATCACTGGCGCACAAACTTCGCTGACTGCATCGATCGCATTCGTCAAGATCTGGAGGAAGACTTGATTTAAAGAACTCGCAAAACATTCTACCTTCGGCAGTTGGTTATAGAACTTTGAAACTATGATTTTCGATTCAGCCTGATGCAGTCGGCTTTGCAGAATCGTTAAGGTACTTTCAATCCCGTCGTGAATGTTCACAGGCTTCAGTTGCGCTTCATCGAGTCGAGAAAAGTTACGCAGAGACAACACAATTTCTCGAATTCGCTCTGTTCCGGTTTGCATTGAATCAAAGATACTTTGCAGATCTTTGTAAATAAAATCGAGATTGATTTCCTCGATAAACGCTTCAATGTCTGGAATTGAATGACACTCATGAGTTTGATACAACTTAATCAACGCAACAAGATCCTGAAAGTAATTCATGGCGTGAATAATGTTGCCGTGAATAAACCCAATGGGATTGTTGATTTCATGAGCAATTCCGGCAACGAGTTGCCCCAGAGAAGACATTTTTTCACTGTGGATCAGTTGCGCTTGCGTTTTTTGAAGTTCTTGCAAGGCATTTTCTAGATCGATCGCTTGTTGTCTAAGCTTTTCTTCATTGGCTTTGCGATCGCTAATATCGCGCACAATACTCAAAATACTGACGACTCCTCCGTTCGAGCCTCTAATGCTAGACGTATTACACAACGCCCAGTACCAGTCTCCATCTTTACGTCTAGCCCGAAACTCGATCGCAGATTGCCGCTCTCCAGTTTTCAAAAGCTCCTCGATGGAAGCTTGAACAATGTGCAAATCCTCAGGATGAATAAAGTCGGACAAGGGTTTGCCGAGCAGCTCTTTGGCTAAGAATCCAGAAATTTCAAAGACTTTAGGAGAAATATAAGTAAAGAGACCCGTGGGCGAAAAGGCACAAATTAAATCATTGGCATTTTCCACAAAGCTGCGAAACCGCGCTTCACTTTCTGCGATCGCGCATTCTGCCTGCTGGCGCTGGGCTTCAAGCTGCTTGCGATCGCTGACATCAGTGACAATGCCATCCCACACGATCGCTCCATCAATTTGCAGTTCCGGCTGTGAATGTCCTTCAATCCACTTGATCTTGCCAGAAGACAGAACATTCCGCCCTGACCATTTCCAGGGTTCAAGCGTTTCTGCTGAGTGTCGAATCGATTCTTCAAATGATGCGCGATCATCGGGATGAATTTGACCGATTAGCAAGCCTGGATCTTCTTGAATTAATTCGGGTTCGACTTCATAGATGCGCTCAGAAACTCGGCTGACAAACGGAAAACTCACAGTTCCATCCGTCTCAAGCCGAAACTGATAAATCATACCGGGAATATTCGTTGCCAGACGTTGAAATCGAGCTTCGCTTTGTGTCAGTGCCTTCTCCGCATTTTTTTGGGCACTGATATCGCGAACCAGGACTAAAGCTTCTGTCTCACTGTAACGGCGGACTCGAACTTCTTCGTATCGAATTTCATCGTTCCATTCGATCTGCTGTTCATACACTTGCATCTCATTCGTCGCGATCGCAGATGCAACATATTCCATCTGCTGTTGAGCGACTTCTGCTGGAATGATTTCATCTAAGCGTCTACCGTACCAATCGAATTCTCGCCCGTATGCTTTGAAGTTTTTGGGGAGGTGATAGTCGAGGCAAACCCCGTTGCGATCAATCCGTAAGATTAAATCTGGGATTGCGTCTAATAAAATCTGATAATCGCGATCGCGCCCGCTGGAACTGGGGTTTGTCCACTGCTCAACACTCATTGCCTATCTTCATACAGGAATCTTTCGTAGAGTTCCCGATTTAAACTAGGCGCTTACCAATGCGATAGAATCATCCTTACGGGTGCGCTCGATCACATCGCAAGATCCTCAACGCATTGGCAGAGGCGGATTTTGAGCGATCGCTATATAATACTTTGCAAAATCCAAGATCTGCACTGGTGTAAGAGGCGTTTGAATTAATGTTGCCAAACCAAAAATCGTCTGCGCTCGGTTTTGCGCTGCTGTTAACGACTGTTGCAACGGTAAAACCCCTAGAATCGATCTTTGTTCCTCAAACTTTGGCTCAAGCCGCGCCCACAAGTTTCCCGTTTCCGTCTTCTGTGCCCTCAGGGACAACGATTCAAATTGATGGTTCGAGCAGTATGGTAACCATCAACCAGGCTTTGAAACAACGATTTGAGCAGCAATTTTCAGGCAGCACCATTAATCTCAACTACTCGGGCACGCCAGCTGGATTACAGGCATTGCGCGATGGCAAAATCGACCTCGCTGCGATCGGTCGTCCGCTCACCGCATCCGAACGCCAAGAAGGTTTAGTGCCTGTTGCCCTCGAACGCGGCAAAATTGCCATTATCACCAGTCCAGACAATCCCTTCAAAGGCGGGATCACCGTTGTTCAACTCGTCAAAATCGTTCGGGGTGAAATCACCGATTGGTCAGAATTAGGCGGCGCACCTGGAAAGATTCGGTTTATCGATCGCCCCGATCTCAGTGACACCCGGACAGCATTTCGGAACTATTCTGTCTTCATTCAACCGTCTGAGTCAGTCAGCAGCAGCAGTCCAATTCGTACCCCTGAAGACAGCACCCAAGCGGTTGCCCAACAGCTCGGTCAAGACGGCATCAGTTTTGCCCCTGCCAATCAAGTTTTAGGGAATTCCAGCGTCCGGATCGTGCCCATGCACAACACGTTGCCCAATGATCCCCGCTATCCGTTCTCACAGCCGTTCTACTACGTCCATAAGGCGACGCCTTCTCCGGGAGCCGCTGCACTGTTGGGTTACATTACTTCGGATGTAGGACGTAACTTAGTTCAAACCACAGAAAGCGATCCGGCTTCACTCGCTTTAGATCCTGCGACTCTCTTTGCCGCTGGAACGGCTGCAACGGTTGCCTCATTGAATCCAGGAAATCCAGGAAATATCGGCGCAGGTGCGGGTTCTTCTCCCGCTCCCGCCCCCTCTCCTGCTGGGGCTGCTACTCCAAATTCAACTTCAGGCACAGCTCCAGATGGACAAGCCCCAGATTCAACTGCTAATGCGCAAAAGATTGCAGAACAAGTTCCGGCTGGATCTGCCAATGAACCAACGATCGTCGGGCAAGTTCCGGCTGGATCTGCCAATGCGCAACCATCGTCTAACAACGACACGAGTAACAACGATAGTGGTATTCCAGGATGGCTCTGGTGGTTACTGCCACTCGGATTGGGAGCACTGCTTTTAGGTTGGCTTTTACGCGGTCGGCGATCGACTCCCTCAACTGCTGAAGTTCCACCTGCTGCGCCCTCTCTATCCCCTGCTCCAACAGCACCGCCCCCACCTCCACCACTCATGACTCCGAGCGAACCTGATATCAGTCTGGCTTCTCGCGCGGAATCTGTGATTTCATCGGATCGCGCAGCGATCGCGGAAGTTCAACCCCCGACGATTCCCTCGGCTGCAATGGGTGGAGCAGCCGTCATTGCGGGTGCTGGAGCCGCTGCCGCAGCATCACAATTAGGACGTGCTGATGCGGGTGACAGTCCTGAACCGATCCCACAATCCACAAGTGAAGTCGAGCCACCTGCTGAGGTTGCGGGTGCTGGAGCCGCTGCCGCAGCATCACAATTAGAGCAAGCATTAGAGCACTCTGATGTCGAGGGCGTTCCTGAATCAACGACTGCTGCATCTGCAATTGAGGTCGAGCCGACTGCTGTGCCTGAGCGCCCCTTAGTTGAAATTCGAGAGATGCCGCCGATTGAAATGACAGCACCCTCGATCGAACCTCCCGAAGCTCCGCCTGAATCCGATTTTGATCTCTCTGGTGCAGCCGCTTTAGGGTTAGCTGGATTAGGGACTGCGGCTTGGATGAACCGGACTCGATCGGGAGTCCCACCCGAGCCGGAACCCCTTGTCACGTTAGATGCGATCGAGGATTTAGACGCGCCAGAAGATGCCATACTCGACCAACCTGCGATCGAGCTGAATCTTGATGATGCACCCAGCGTTGTCGAAGCAGTTCCACAACCTTCTTACGAGCAGTTAGCGTTTGAGCAAGGCGTTGCACCGATCGATGCTACTGACGCGACAGAACCGCTGGTCGAAAACTCAAACAATGCTCAAGGCATGATTCCAGAAATTGCTGCATTCGGTGGTGCTGCTGCCTTGGGAGTGGCAGGAATGGGGCAAGCGGGAGATAATTTTTCCGGGATTGATCCAGAACCGCAGTTAGAAGAAGTGATCGAGCCAGAGGACACCGACGAAACTCCTGCGAGTGTTGAATCTTCTGATCTAGAAATTATCGATGCTGAGCCGATCTCCGACGATGAAGCGCGCTCAATTATGGATAATTCTGAAGCACAAGTGATCGAACTTGAGGAGCCACCTATAATTGCGGCAACTTCTGAAGTCGAATCTGTAGAAGCAAGTTCTTCTATTCCAGAAATTGCTGCTTTAGGTGGAGCCGCAACAGCAGCAGGGTTAGCAGGCATCGCAGGTTCTCGCTTAGCAGATCAAGAAGCCAATCTTGAATCTCCTCAGCCAGAAGTGCCCGACACTCAGGAGACACCTGCCATGATTGATCCTTCTCAACCCGATGCAAGCGCAGCATCTTCAGACGAATCTACAGACGAATCTGCATTACCCGGAATCGCCGCAGTCGGCGGAATCGCTACCGGAATGGTCGGTATGGCAATGGCACGATCGGATGAGGGTCAAACGATCGTGGAATCGGCGCGGTTTGATGTCGGACAGACCGATTTGTCGAGTGAAGCTTTAGCGGATGTGGATGAAGGCTTACCAGATTTACCAGATGGCTACGGGGACAGTCGGATTGTGCTGATGCCGCGCGATCCGCAATGGGCTTACGCCTATTGGGACATTCCTAACGAACACAAATCCGAACTGCGTAATCAAGGCGGACAGAATTTAGTGCTGCGATTGTACGATGTCACGGATGTCGATTTAGCGCATCAAAGCCCGCACAGTTTGCAGCAGTTTGCCTGTGACGAAATGGCGCGCGATTGGTATTTGCCGATTCCTGTCAGCGATCGCGATTACATTGCAGAAATTGGGTACATGAGCGGGGATGGACGCTGGTTGATGCTGGCGCGATCACACTCTGTACGCATTCCTCCGGCTTATCCGTCTGCCTGGGAAAACGATCAATTCGTCACGATCGATTGGGAAGAAGAACTCACAGGTAAAACTTTCTTGACATTAGGATCACCCGCCGCTGAAAGTGAAATAGGCAGTCCGAATGGCATGTATGATCAGATCTTCGACCTGTCACAAGGCGCAGAACTGCAACGCATGGCTGGATCGATTTTCGGTTCAATGCAGCAGGTTCCCGCTGCCGCTGTCAGTTCGTTTGTGTTCCCGTCGGGGATGGGAATGTGGGCGTTGCCAACGGTTTCGGGCATGTCAGGCATTGGCATGTCAGGAGTCGGCATGTTCTCAGGTAGTGCGATTCCGGCTCGTCCGCGCAAATTCTGGCTGGTTGCAGATGCGGAACTGATTATCTACGGGGCAACAGAACCGGATGCGACTGTCTCGATCGGCGGACAAATCATTCCGCTCAATCCAGACGGAACCTTCCGATTCCAGATGTCCTTCCAAGATGGTTTAATCGATTATCCGATCTTGGCAGTCGCGAAAGATGGGGAACAAACGCGATCGATTCATTTGAAGTTCAATCGCGAAACCCCCAGCCGCAATACGAATACCAAGGATGAAGCGATCGATGAGTGGCAATGATAACAGGAAGGGAGAATGAAAAAGTTAATTCAAGGACATCAGCAGTTTTGGGAAAGCTATGTGCCGTCTCATTTGGATCAGCTTGAGGAACTGTCGCATGGGCAGAAGCCCAGAGTGCTGTTCATTACTTGCTCGGATTCGCGGATTGATCCAAATTTGATCACCCAAGCGGGTATTGGTGAACTGTTTGTGATTCGCAACGCAGGCAATATTATTCCACCGTTTGGAGCCGCGAACGGCGGAGAAGGAGCAGCGGTTGAATATGCGATCGCGGCTTTAGACATTCAGCAAATTATTGTCTGTGGACATTCGCATTGTGGCGCAATGAAAGGCTTGTTGAAGTTGAACAAGCTTCAGGAAGACATGCCCCTAGTATATGACTGGCTCAAACATGCTGAGGCAACTCGCAGATTAGTCAAAGAAAATTACAGTCAGTACAGCGGCGAAGAATTGCTTGAAATTACGATCGCAGAAAACGTCCTGACTCAAATCGAAAATCTCAAAACTTATCCGGTCGTTCATTCCCGTCTATATCAAGGCAAGCTAGAAATTTACGGCTGGGTTTATCACATTGAAACGGGTGAGCTTTTGGCATTTGATCCGGAGACCCATGCTTATGTGCCACCTCAAAGCCAGCTTTCGCCGCGTGAACTGGGCGCATTTTATGAGAAAACCAGCGCGCCACCCGTGGCTTGTAATTTGCCTCACAAAGAGGACAATGGCAATGGTCAGTTGCGCCAACCTGTGACGATTCGCTCTCAAGTCAAATCCGCTGAGCCTGTCCCTCAAACCGAGGTTATGCCTTGGTTGACGGCTGAGCAAGCCCAACGGATCTATCAAGGATCAAAGCGGTAGAATGCACTATTTGGGGCGGATCGTCGCCCCTTAAAAAGTTTGAGCATTGAACGCAAAGTGATGTTTTTACAATGCGCTCTTAAAGCGCTTTCACAAGCGAATCATCGTAGATAGATTTCACATCCAGCGGTTGTTGAACGACTTTGAAATCGTAAGCAGCTTTCGCAACTAGCTCAAAATTTTTAATCGCATTGTTCGGATTTTGAGGATTGAACCCGATCGTTTTGTTGCCCTCAATATCAAACAATGCAATTCCCGTAAGCTGTGCGCGCAGTTCTGAAGAGGAAGTCCCTAAACGTTGAGCAGCAAGCGCGATCGCAGATTCATCTCCGGCTTCTAGCAATTTAATTCCTTTGTCGGCTGCTTTCAGAAATGTCAGCAAATCGGCTCTGCGATCGGAAATTAACTGCGATCGTGTGACCAGTACATCTGCAATCAAATTTGTGCCCTTGGTACTAAAGAGAAGCTCTCCACCGCTTTCCTTCAACGCTTTGGTCAGAAACGGTTCATAAGTAACAGCAGCATCTACTCGCTGTGCACTAAACGCAGCAGCAGCAGCAGCAGCAGACATATCTTTAATCTTGAGATCCTTTTCGCTCAGCCCCCCTTTTTCCAGATAAGCCCGCAGGAAAACCTTCTCAAACAATACATTTTCACGAGCTACTGTTTTGCCTTTGAGATCTGCCGCAGTCTTAATTCCACGTCCGACAATGCCATCTGCCCCATTCGAGTAATCACACAGAAAGATAATTTTCAGACTGGGATCTTTTCCAGCCATATCAATCACATCCCCGGCTGTCACCCAAGCTAAGTCCGTTTTTCCGGCTAGAAACGCATCAATTTGCTCAGTGGTTGACTGATATAAAAGGTCTTGAATTTTCAGTCCTGCTTGTCCATAAAAATCCTTTTTCATGGCAATATGATGCCCTGAATAGCCAGACCAAGGCGTTGCAGAAACAGCGAGAGGAGTCGATTGAGGAGAACAAGCAACTGACCAGAAAAACGTAATACAGGCAATGATGATCAGGCTAATAGACCGAGGCTTAAACATCTACAGATTCCTTGAAAACCATAAAATAGCGCCAGCCTCTTGCAGAACTGGCGCTGAAATAGATATTAAGCTGAGAGTATGATGCAGTTCAGAAAGCACAGGTAGAATTCAGCATTCTGGCTGACGATCGCCAATCAGTCCTCGCTCAAGCTGCAAAACTCATCAGTCGTCAGCAAAAGTTCGCCATACTCTGGAACCCAAGCGAGCCATTGATCCTCAGCCACTTGGCAAAGAAGCCGCCCCTGGTCAGAACTGTAAGCTGTCGGGGGATTGAGCAACTGCACCCACATCGATGGCGTAAATCGCGGAGCGCAGGAAATCGATTGTGCTTGAAGCATCTGCCAGCCAGCACCCGATCGATCGAACCCATAAATTTCTGAATTAAGAGACATAAGCAAACTTCTCTGAAGCGAAGAGTCAAATCTGTAGCTTATAATACATTTTTTTATCCTTCAGGGCAGGATCTGTATTAGAAAGTTACCTGAAAACCCCCAGAGGTCGCGCCTACCGACTGGGGGTTGATCAGATTCGAGTCATCTAGACGTTTGGCTTCAGATCAGCGTTGCGTTCTGCAAAGTACTTATTCAAGAAGGTACTTGCCAATGACAGAATCACCGGAGCCACGAGGAATGAAATCAGTCCGTGTGCTTGGAAACCTGGAACTAAAGCCGCCGCTAGGGTAAAACAAATACCGTTAATCACGATCGAGAATAAGCCCAACGTTACTAAGTTAATCGGCAACGTCAAAAGCGACAAAATCGGCTTCACAAAGGTATTGATTAAACCAATCACAATCCCTGCAATCATCGCAACTGCAAAGCTTTCAATATTCACGCCCGGTAAAACAATATCGACGACAAGTAAGCTCAGTGCAGTCACTAAAATCGTTAGAACATATCCCATGAGTTTTCCCTCAAATCTATCAATACGGATTTTTTCTAACCCTAATCGTGACTGATCTGCTGAGGAAATCCCCTCTCCATCCAGGTAGATTTCAATCTCTTTCGGAAGTCGCTGCTGATTCACGGGGATGTTTACTATTGCCGTCCAAACTTCCATCAACTGGAGCTAGACGTTTTGCAGGTTTTCTCAAGCGATCTTCAAATCCTTTAATCACAATATAAAGAACAGGAACAATGAACAAACTTAGGAAAGTTGCGACAACCATCCCACCGACGATCGCAGTTCCCAAAGATTGACGAGCCGCCGCTCCAGGTCCAGTTGCAATCACCAAAGGAAGTGCGCCGATCGCAGTTGAGATCGCAGTCATGAGAATTGGTCTTAACCGTTCTCGTCCTGCTGCAACGACTGCACTCGCAATTCCTTTACCGGCAGCACGCTCCTCGTTGGCAAATTCAACAATCAGAATCGAGTTTTTACTCGCCATCCCGATCAGCATCACGAAGCCGATTTGAGTGTAGACATCATTTGCAGTCCCCCGCAAGAGAACAGCTAAGAGTGCGCCTAGAATTGCTAGGGGCACAGTCAGCATGATGATCACTGGATCAATGTAGTTCTCATACTGAGCAGCTAGGGTAAGAAACACAAAGACGATCGCTAATCCGAAAATAAAGAATGCTGCGCCCCCTGATTCGATTTCTTCCAGTGAAAGCCCTGACCATTCAAAGCCAAAGCCTCTCGGTAAGGTTTCTCTAGCAACCGCCTCCATCGCTTGAATGGCTTGCCCAGAGCTTGCCCCCGGTGCCGGAGCACCGTTTAATTCAATCGATCGGAATAAGTTGTAGTGGGTAATAATCGATGGCCCTGTATTTTGGGTAACTTTGACTAAGTTCCCCATCGAAATCATCTGCCCGGTTGTACTACGAACATACAGCTTTTTAATATCTTCAGGGTTCGATCGATATTGTTGATCCGCCTGAACATAGACGCGATACGCTCGGTTGAACTGGTTAAAGTCATTCACATAGGTAGACCCGAGAAAGACTTGTAAGGTATTGAAAATATCATCGAGCGGAACTTGCAGTTGATTGGCGCGATCGCGATCCACTTCTACCGAGATTTGCGGCGTATTTCCGTTAAAGTTCGGACGTAATTGAGCAATCTGAGGACTTTGCGGTGAAGGATAAGCGGTTGCACGACCGATAAATTTACCCAAAGTCTCACCCATTGCTTGGAAGCCTAAATTAGTGCGATCCTGCAAGTGAAACTCAAATCCACCAAAGTTGCCAATTCCAGAAATAGCAGGCAAATTAAACGGCAGCACAACCGCTTCCTGAATCGATGCCATCTTGGGGAACAGTCCGAAAGGTTTTGGGAAAAACCCACCAATAATCGAGTCTAAAGATTGATCTGCACCGCGACGCTGATCCCAAGGTTTCAGGGTAGTAAAGATGATTCCGTTATTCGGAGTTGCGCCACTAAAGCTAAATCCGCCGACTGCAAAAATGTTGGCAACTTCTGGTTGAGCTTTGAGAATCGCTTCTGCTTTTTCTAAAACTTTTTCGGTATAGCCAAGCGAAACCCCTTCAGGCGCTTGCACAATTGTGATAAATACCCCTTGATCTTCATCAGGGATAAAGGCTTGCGGCACAAGGTTATAGACAAAGTAGGTCAGCGCTAATGCTCCTGCAAAAAAAGTCAAGACTAATCCTTTTTTGCGCACGACGCGATCGAGGTTTCTTGCATAAGCATCACGAGTTTTATCAATGCCCAAATTCACCCGCCGGAAGAACCAGTTATTGCTAGCCGTTTGTCCACGACGCAGCAGTAACGCAGACAGCATCGGTGTAAACGTCAATGCGTTAAAGGTAGAAACTGCGACCGAAAATGTGATTGTTAAAGCAAATTGTCGATAGAGTTGTCCGGTTGTTCCTGGGAAAAATGCCACCGGAACAAACACGGTCATCAAGACCAATGAAGTTGCAATCACCACTCCAGATAAAGTGTTCATTGATGCGATCGCAGCTTCCACTGGATTCATATCTTCATCTTGAATCCGCCGAGTGATGTCTTCAATAATCACGATCGCATCATCGACTACTAAACCCGTTGCTAGGGTTAAGCCAAATAGCGTCAGCGTATTGATCGAAAATCCCAGGATCTTGACAAAGATGAAGGTGCCAAGAAATGCGATCGGAATCACGATCGACGTGATCAGTGCTGCTCTCCAGTCTTGGAGAAACAAGAACAAAATCAAGACAACTAAGATAATTGCCTGAATCAGCGAATCAACAACCTCACGTGCCCCTGCTTCAATAAAGACAGTCGTATCAAATGCTACGTCATACTTTAGTCCAGGCGGAAAGTTACTCGATAAGCGTTGCATCTCATCTTTGACAGCTTTTGCCACATCTAGCGCGTTACTGCCAAACTGTTGGTTCACTCCTAACCCAACGCCTCGATGCGTCACGCGATCTTGCGTCGTAAATCGCAGCAATGACCCATAATTCTCAGCCCCAAGCTCAGCCCGACCGATATCTCTCAGCCGAACTAAAGCGCCAGACTGTGCCGTTCGGATGACTAAGTTATTAAATTCCTCAGCTTCTTTGAGTCGTCCTTGTGCCGTGACTGAATATTGATATTCCTGTCCGGGGACTGCTGGCGCTTGCCCAATCTGTCCCGCCCCAACTTGCACGTTTTGCTGTCTGAGCGCTTGCACGACATCTTGCGGCGTTAACGTTCGAGCAGCAAGCCGTTCTGGGTCGAGCCAAATCCGCATGGCGTAAGTTCGTTCACCAAAGATCTGGACTTCGCCTACGCCTTTCAGCCGTCGCAATGCATCTCTCAAATACAAATCTGCATAGTTACTCAAGTACAGATCATCATAGAAATCTTGATTTTTCTTGGGGTCTTTTTCCGAGTAAATCCCGATCGCGAGTAGAAAATTATTGTTTGTTTTAGTGACCTGAACTCCAGTTTGAGTCACAGGACCAGGTAAGCGCGATTGCACAGTCGAAACGCGATTCTGCACATCAACAGCAGCTAAATCCTGATCTCGTCCTAAGTCAAACGTCAGGTTAATGTTACTTACACCATTATTGGCACTGGTCGATTTGATGAACTTAACGCCAGTAATCCCGTTCAACTCGCGCTCTAGAATGTTCGTGACGGTCGATTCAACGACTTCAGCATTCGCACCGACGTAGTTTGCCGTTACCCCAACTTGAGGCGGAGCAATGTCTGGATATTGCGCGATCGGTAACGTCGGAATACAAGCAATCCCTAACAGTGTGATGACAATCGAACACACTGTCGCAAACACAGGACGTTTAATAAAAAAATCGGAAACAGACAAAATCACCATAATAGATTCACGCCTGTGAAAGGACTATTGTGAGAGGGCTATTGCTGAGAAGACTGTTGAGCAGGAACTTGAGCAGCATCCATGATCGCAGCACAATTTTGCAGTTGCAAAATTCCAGAAGTAATAATGCGATCGTTGGCACTCAGTCCTTCGACGACTTCTTGTTCATTGCCAATAATTCTGCCGAGTTGAATCGGCTTTTGGGCTGCAACTAACATGTCCGGATTCGCTTCAAATTTTCCGCCCCCTTGAGGTGCGGCTGGCTCTGAACACCCCGATGCACTTAGCGGAGCAGCAACAAAAATAAAATCTCTTCCCCCTAATCGAGAGATTGCCGTTGTGGGCACGAGTACGCCAGGTCGATTACTCCAAACAACGCGCGCGCGCACAAATTGCGAAGGTCGCAAGTTCCGCACATTCTCAAAGACTGCTTTTGCTTGCACTGATTGCGTAGTCGAATCAACATTCGGGGCAACAAAGGAAATTCGACCTGTCTGTACTTCTTTGCCTTGATCATCGAGCAGTTTGACAGGTAAGCCTAACCGCAAAGCACTTGATCGCTCTAACGGGACTTGAATCTGAACTTCTAATTGCTGATTCTGAGTAATATTCAACAATTGGGAGGTCGGACTCACTGTATCACCGACTTTAATCGGGATTTCCCCAACGGTTCCAGTAAAAGGAGCAGTGATCGTATAGTACTGCAATTGAGCTTGTCCCTCTGCAATATTGGCTTGGGATTGTTCAAAAGCTCGGCGATTTCGCTCAACGACGGATTGCGCACGGCTAATCGCAGAACGTTGCGCAGCAATATCTGCATCTGCTTGTCTCAAGGCTGCTTGAGCAGTCTGTAGAGCATTTAAACGCTGATCAAGAATTTGTTTACTGGTTGCGCCCTGTCTTTGCAATTCGACAAAGCGATCGTACTCTTTCTGGTTCAATTGCACGTTTGAAAGTGCTGTCGCACGCTGAGCTTGCAGCGATCGTAAAGTTTGCTGTTCGTTTTCAACATCTGCTTGGGCTGAATCAATGTCCGCTGCTGCCGTTTGCGATGCCGATTGCCGACTCGCAACTTGAGCACGTTGTTCGCGATTGTCAATTTGTAAAATAGCTTGCCCGGCAGTCACTTGCTGACCAGGTCTGACATAGATTTGCGAAATCTGTCCACTGACCTGCGGTTGAAGCGTAATGGATTGCCGAGAATCTAAGGTAGCGGCATAGTCAGAGCTATCTTCGATCGTTGAACTTTTCGGGTTTGCCAACGGGACTGGAGTCGGTTGAGGCTTCATCTGACTCACAATCATCAGAGGCAGAATAATCCGATTAAAGACAATCCAACCCAATCCGCCAACAACTGCAAGTCCAATTAACCCTGGAATCAGAAATTTACGCCAGCGCGGACGACGAGGCGGCAATTCTGAAACTGGGGCATCTGTCTGAGCGAATCCAGCGCGATCGGTATTTTCGCCATTCATATTCAAAGTGCTGTCAGGAGGGTTGAATGAAACGGTAGAAGGGGCGAAATCGTCGATCTCAAACTACCGAGCGGTCTTAAAGAAGCTGAGAAACAGATGTATTATTTTAGGAATTCTACCAGAGCATTTCGTACATTACTAAGAATACGAACCATATTGTCTCACTCCACAGGTAGATCTTAGCAACAAAAAAACTAGCTCCGTCTATCTTTTCGAGAGTGAGCATAGCCTTGTACCTCGATCTAAGTCTTGCCCGACTAGTAGAAGATCCTTATGATAATCTCGAACACCCAAAGGCGCAAAAAATTCCAGCACAAACAGCACTGGAATTTTTCTGTTAGCTCTCTGTGCCTACTCTATGTACCCAGTCATCCCCAAGTTGATCCGGATCGACGATGGCTTATAGCTTGGATGAGAGAGAAACTTTGGGTTCTTCAGAAATCGGAGTTTCTTCGCGTTTTGGCTTGCGATGAATCCGAATGCCTAGAAAGATGTCATAGACAAATCCTAAGAAATCTTCTTTCAAAAGCCCGATCGATTGGGGTGATCCCTTCTCATCCAAAATTGGCTTCGCTGCATAATAAGCAGCTTCATACTTATACCAAGGGACAGCAGGCCATAGATGATGCACCAAGTGATAGTTCTGACCCATAATCAGCCAGTTCAAAATCCTACTCGGATAGACTCTCGCATTCAACCAACGATCTCGTTCCTTAAATGGACGATGAGGCAAATAGTCAAAGAATAATCCCAAGACTAACCCCACGATCGCTAAAGGCACAAACCAAAAATTGAACACATATCCCAGAAAATGAAACTGGCACGCAGCGTAGATTACGAGCGCCAAAGATAGCCGTGCCAAAAACCACTCAAAGAGTTCATTTTTCTTCCATAATTTGCGCTGGAAGAAGAAGAACTCGTGATACATAAACCGTGCATTGATGATCCACAAGGGTCCGAATGTAGATACAACATGATCTGGATCGTTTTCTGGATCATTCACATGAGCATGGTGCTGAATATGAACCCTCGTAAAGACGGGGTAAGAGAAACAGAGGAGGAATGCGCTCCCGTGACCCAAAATTGCATTCATCACTTTATTGCGATGAGCCACACCATGACAGGCATCGTGGATGACTGTTCCAACCATATGTAATGCCAAGACATTAAGGCAGAAACTAATCCAATCCACCCATCCCCAAAACCAATATCCTAACGTCGAGATAATTGCGATCGCGACCGACAGCAAAAAGATCAACAACGTTGGATTAAAATCACCAGGCGCTCCCAGTAACTCCCTTGGAATCGTCAGGGGCTTCGTTGCCGCCTCCGACATCACACCGTCTCTCCTTGCGAATACTCAGAAAAGTATACGTCAAGGCATGTCTTTAAGTTAAGTAACGGCTTTCTAAGATTTTGCAATCGACCCGTTCGCTTCTCTCTAAAGGTAGATTCTTTTGCAGTTGGGAACTTCAGAAGATCAATTTAGGTCAATCCAGTTAGAACGCCGTTCAGAGTTCAAATCTTTCTAAATTAATTCACAACGATCGAGGTTGATTCCCATGTCGCTACGACCTGTAAGCTGGGCAAAAAATAAAAATAAAGTAGTTCGAGGAACGTTACTTTCGTTGAGTGCGATGATGATCGCAAGTAGTGCAGCTGTAGCACAAACGGCTCCAGGCGATGTCATCATTCCCACTGAACCCGATCGGGGCGGTTCAACCACGATTCCGGTTCCCAATCCGGACGGTTCAACTACGATTCCTTCTCCCACGGCTGCGGGCACTCGGTTTGCGTGCCGGGTGAACAATGGACAAAATACGGTGATGTATTTCCCGGAAAATCAGCCGAATCAGGCTTATCCGTGGGCAGTTCCCAGCAATATGGGTGGGGGCTGGGATGCTCTACGTCGGTGTAATGAAATCGCGCGTCGTCTTGAATCATATCGCCCTGATGGTCTGCGAGAAATGACGACTGGCGTTGAGAATGGCTACAACACGATTTGTGTCACGACGGATCGGGTGCCAAGCTGCCGAATTGTGTTGACGGTTCCCAATGGACAAGATCCGTTAGCGACCCGCGATCGTGTTTTCCAAAATCTCTCAGTAGCGGATAGTGGTCAGCAAACCCAAGGCGTTCTAACTTATGGCAGTGGTCGTTCTGATGTGCTTGACCAGTTGGGGAATCTGCTTGGAGTTCGAGGTCGTCGATCGACTGCGGTGACGAATGGTCCAATTAATCTCAAGCCCTTCCTATCTCGTTCAGATCGAGGAACTGGGGAAAAATTAGTCGGTGGGGTGCAGACTCGGACAAATCGTCCGGCAGTTCAATCGACTCCTCGGATTTTTCAACGCCGCTAAGGGTAGGGAGATGAGGAGATAGGGAGTCAATCCCTAATCTGGGAAAAACTTTTTTCCTTCTCCTCTTTTTGCTCAAAAACAGTAAAAGGAGCGAGATTAAATCTCGCTCCTTTTACTGTTTAGATACTGGGGCGCTAGGATTCGAACCTAGGAAATGCCGGGACCAAAACCCGGTGCCTTACCGCTTGGCTACGCCCCAACGCGCTGCCTTACGTATATTAACACTAAACCCCAAGAATATGTCAAGAATTTTTAGAGACATACAAATCTTGGTATCAAGTCGCACTGCTTCCGAGTTGAGATGTTGCGTATGATGAAGAGATAAAAATCTAGTTTTTTATCTCACGCTGATTGGGAGCCGCACGATCGTGAATGCAGCAGAACAAGCGACTAGTTTAGAAACCGCAAGCAAGATTGCAACGATTACAAATTTAATTAAAACTGACTTCCCAGATGCACGAGTCGATCTCAAACCTTGGGCAAATGACCCAGACACCCGTGAACAAGTTGATCCAGACTCGATCGATATCGGATTTCATTTTCCAGGGCGCAGTCGCTTGTTTCAGTGCCGCAGTGTCCTAATTCAGATTCGCTTTCACTCAGATGATGAAACTCACATCAGACGAGCGATTGGCGTTGAGACCGCTGGATTTGATCACCAAGGTAAACAGTGGCAGATGTCCACCGTTCAGGATTGGATTGCTGAAGGAGAAGGTCAACCCGCACCCGAATCGGTGATGCGATTGAAAGAATTTTGTCAGCGAGTTTTAGAAGTCTTCAATCAAACTGCGTGAGATCCGGTTGCCAGCGATAGCGATTCAAACTCAGTTGATTCGCTTTGAAGACAATGCCTTCGGCTTCTAAACGCGATCGCTGAATATGATCCATCCCTTCTCGACGCGGCGACATCGAGATTTCTCCTTTAGCATTCACGACTCGATGCCAAGGCACAGCTAACGTGTCATCTGTGGCGCGAAATAGGGCATATCCGACTAAACGCGCTTGTCTCGGCAGTCCTGCAAGCTCTGCAACTTGTCCATACGTTGCGACTTGCCCATAAGGAATTTGGCGAACGACAGAGTAGATTTTCTGATACTTCGACATTCTCTTATTGCAGACTGCAAATAAAGGCGGCGAGAGCTTTATGGTAATTCGTCTCAGGCTTCATCCACGGATCATTGACCGTTGTATAATTGATTCTCGATCGCGTGGCAAAATAGCCCATCCGAATCGTTCTAAACTGCTGCGCTTCGCAATTCATTTCCACTCTCGAATAGGCTGCTTCCGCATTCACCAGATCGTAAATGATTTTGTCGTCAGACTTAATAATGCTATTTGTCTCAATGTAGGAAGTCCCATTTACTTCAGTGTTCGGAACAGGCTTCCAAGCTGGATTTTGCAGCTCGAAGGTTTCGGCTTGAGCGGGAGTCGCAATCAGCAATGCAGCGCTTATGAAAAGAATTGATCGCATTACAACTCCCAAACTCAACTTTTCTATTATGGGTTACTTGGGCGAGACAGACGATCGCGAATCTTTTGCAAAGAATTAGAGGTATTGATCGGCGATCGCGGTTGTGGAAGGTGACTGTCAGGCCAATTAGGCAAGTCAAAACAAGGACATTCGGTAGGTGGCATCCCCAGAGATCGAGTGGGAACGGGCATTGCACACCGCGCACAAGGATTAATTTCCCAAATGGGTGAAAGTAAATCTGTAATCGTCTGAGTTGTGCCTTCGATATAGCAGTCTCCGGCTTCAGGAGAAGTCACTAACTTCCAGCAAGCCTCAAACTCATCGCTATAACGATCGCCTGCAATCACAGAAGTCGGCTTGACGGCTTGCTGTCCATTATGTGTCATGAGCCGCTTTCCTAACTGTAACCAGTAGGCGAGATACTGTCTAACTTGCTGCTCAGATGCCATAAAATGAGTCACAAAAGATACCTTTAACTTTGCGAGGTTTGAGAAGAATTAGTCTCAATCCCAGGGCGGGTTAAGGAGTGGGATTTTGAGACGAATGATCTACTCCTCTAGGGTATCGTGTCGCTTACCGAGTCAGTGTGAACAAAATCTTTAGAAAGTCTGATCTTTAGAGAATGTCAGTGTAATAGAGTCTCGTTGGAGCAAGCTTTTGATATGTCAGAGCTTGCAAGTTGGGGGAATGAGGAAAATAGCTCCCCCCTCCCTCAACCCATTAGGACTGCGATCAATTCGCCGTGAGTTTAGTGGGTGAATTCCCTTGAGTTAGCTCTTGGATAAAAGGCTGGCTGCCAAATTGGCGGGCTAGCCTGATCGCTTTCTGGGTATCTGCTCTTGCTGCTTGGTTTTGTCCAATTTGTTCATAAGCCCGAGCGCGGTACTCGTAAGCTTTGACATAAAAGGGATTGAACCGAATTGCAGTTGAGAAATCCTCGATCGCGGCTCGATAATCCTGCATCCAGAAATAAGCAACCCCGCGATCGATATACGGACGCGCCGACCCAGAGGGGAGCAACTTGACAGCTTGATTGAACAAATTAATCGCCGCCCGAAAATTGCGTGCATCAATCTGCTGATAGCCTTGCTCGATCAATGTCCAGAGTTGGGAGTTGGGAGGTTGTCCTGCGGTGGCAACACGCAGTTCGAGTAGGCTCAACTCGCTCTGATATAAATGCCTGGAAGTCTGACGAGCCAAAAGTGCAGCACTTTTTTCAGTATCGAGTTTGGCTTGGCGATCGTCGCCTAATTTCGCGCGCACGAGTGCTAAACCAGAGTACGCGATCGCGGCTGTTGGATCAATTTGCAAAATGCGGTTATAGCTCTCCATGGCTTGTGCAAGTTGTCCACTTTGCAGTTGGGCAAATCCTCTGCCGCTATAGGCTTCCTTGAATTTTGGATCGAGTCGGATCGCTTGGTCAAAGCTCGCGATCGCATTTTCATAATTGCGACTTCGCAACTGCTGCAATCCGCGTTCAAAGGCGCGATCGCTTTCGCTCGGCTCCATTAATTTCGGAGCCGTCGGCGACACTTGAGCGAAAGATAACGGCTGCCAACCGCCGAGTGAGATCATCAGGCTTAAACATGTAAACAGACAAATCTGAGCACCTTGGGGTGTCTTCATAGCGGGATTTCAGTAAGGAAAGGCGACAAATTCGTAATTTTTTACAGAACTTGTCGGTGACTTCCTTATTAGTGCCCAGTCATACTGCGTCCGATCTCATTAAAGTCAGCATTGTCAATTGAACTTTCGTATAAAAACTTACCGCCGCTAATCACAAGAATGCGATCGGACAATTTCAGCAATTCATCTAAGTCTTCACTGACGAGCAGCACCGCAACGCCGCGATTGCGGGCTTGCAGAATTTGCCCATGAATATCTTCGACGGCTGCGAAGTCTAGACCAAAGCAGGGGTTGGCTGTGATCAAGAGTTTAATGTGATCCGAGGAAAGTTCGCGCGCCAGAACAGCCCGCTGTACGTTTCCGCCCGATAAGTCACGAATGGGTGTCTCAGGCGTTGGCGTTTTAATTTTGAAACTTTGAATCAGAGATTGGGCTGCGTCTCGAATCGCTTTGAAGTAGAGCAGAATTCCTTTCGATTGGGGAGGACGATCGAAGGTTCTTAAGGCTAAATTTTCTGCCACACTCATATGCGGCACGCAGGCATTTTTTAGCGGTTCTTCAGGGAGGACAAAGACGCGATGTTCATACATTTGCGCTCGTGTGGCTTGATAGCGTTCTCCATTGACGAGCACTTCTCCCGCTGTGGGCTGTCGCTGTCCAGCTAGCACTTCCACAAATTCGCGCTGACCATTGCCTGAAATTCCAGCAATTCCGACAATTTCACCACTGCGAACATTCAGATTAATGCCCGAAACGGCTTCGAGTCCGTTATCTTTATCGGCGTGCAGATCGCGAACTTCGAGAACCGGAATCGGAGCATCATGCGTCACTTTCTCAACGGGCTTGGGTTCGCGCCGTTCGCCCATCATCATTTCTGTGATGTCGGGTACGGTGAGAACTTTCATGCTGCCTGTTCCAGCTAATTTGCCGCGTCGCAGTACGGTGATTTCGTCTGTAAAGCCTGTGACCTCACGCATCTTGTGGCTAATCAGTAAGACACTGAGTAAGCCTGCAGTAACTTGCTCTCGAAGCAGTCCTAAAATTTCATCGGCTTCGTTGGGAGTCAGGACTGAGGTTGGTTCATCGAGAATCAGAATTTTGCTCTTTAGATAAAGCAGTTTCAGAATTTCTAGCTTTTGTTTTTCCCCGGCTGCCAATTGTCCAACTAGCGCATCTAACGGCAATTGAAAGGGCGAAGTTTGCATGAAAGCCGAGAGCTTTTCACTCTCTTCTTTCCAATTAATGACTAAATTTCCTCCCGATCGCGCAATCACTAAATTTTCTGCAACCGTCATCGCGGGAACAGAGGTGAAATGCTGATAGACCATGCCAATTCCATATTTTTGGGCATCGCGCGGAGATGCAATCGTACAAGCCTGCCCGTCTAATTTCACCTGTCCGCTGGTTGGCGTATAGAATCCCATCACACATTTGACCAGGGTGCTTTTCCCGGCTCCGTTCTCACCGAGTAGGGCGTGGAACGTTCCAGGTCTGAGGGTCAATGCCACATGGTCTAGAGCGGTAAACGTTCCGAAGCGCTTCGTCATTTCCTGAATTTCGAGAAGTGGCGGAGCGTTTCGAGTCTCGATCGTAGAGGTTTCAATTTCGGTTGTCATGATTACTAATGCGGTTATCTTTGCGCTTCGGTTCCGTTGGCTGACTTATTGTTTCAATCTTCCAGTCTGCGAGACTGTCATCCTGAGACGGGAAGCCTGGCGATTTTTGGAGGTTCTTCCCGGATCTCTACCCTTCTAATTCAAAGTTCCCAATGCTCCCGGTGCTCCTGAGATGGTTCGTTTCGGGGAACAAGTCAAAATCATAATCACTAACGTCAGCACATACGGTGCTGCATTAAACAGATAATATCCCCCGTCGATGCCGACTGCTTGCAGGGCAGGGCCGACAGCTTGTGCTCCCCCAAATAACAGCGAAGCCCACAAACACTGAACGGGATTCCATCGTGCAAAAATCACGAGTGCCACTGCCATCAGTCCTTGCCCACTCGAAATCCGTTCTGACCAACTTCCCGGATAGTACAGCGACAAATACGCGCCTCCAACTCCGGCTAAAAATCCACCTGCCATTGTGCAGAGCATCCGCACTTTCTTGATCGAAATGCCCATTGCCAACGCTGCTTCTGGATTGTCTCCTACAGCGCGGATAAATAAACCCCAGCGCGTTGTTTTGAAAAACCAGGTCATCGCAGGTGCAATTAAAATTCCCAGGACAAACAATGGATTAATTTTGAAAGTCTGCTGGATTTGTGCGATCGAACTCCAATCTCCGAGTCCAATTGCCGGAAGTTGCGGCGCAGAAGGTTGAATGAACGGCTTTCCGAAAAAGAATGCCAAGCCACTGCCAAAAATAATCATGGCAATCCCCACGGCGACATCATTGACTTTGGGTTGTTGAGACAGCCACGCATGAATGAATCCCAAAAACACTCCCGAAAGTCCAGCGACAAAGACACCGAGCCAGGGAGAAAGAGCACTGCCAACCATCCCTTGTGTAAGATAAGAAACGCCATAAGCACTCATCGCTCCCATCAACAACGTTCCTTCTAAGCCGAGGTTGATCTTGCCGCTTTTCTCGGTCAAGCATTCTCCTAAGCTGACAAACAAAAAGGGCGCGCTACCTCTCAAGGTTCCCGCCACAATGGCTAAGGGCACTCCCCACCAACCGATCGCTTCTGTTGCCATATTGAATTAACCTCCTAAAACTGCGGACGCTGCGGGTACTTTCGGTGCGGGTTCTTTGAACACTCGGAATCGACCGTACAAAGATTCGCTGTACAGAACCACGAGGAACACTAACCCTTGAAGGACAAAGACGGTGGCATCGGGCATTCCTAACCGTCGCTGCAAAATGCTCCCGCTGGCGAGAATGCCGCCGAATAAGATGGCAATTAGCCCGGCTGCGATCGGGTTATTTCGGGCAACGAATGCAACGAGAATGCCAGAATAACCGTAGTTTGCGTTCAGGGATTCATTGGCTCGTCCATGCACTGCGGCGATTTCAACCATTCCCGCGAGTCCTGCACAAGAGCCTGCGAGAAAACAAATGGCGATCGCAAGTTGTCCGACTGGAAGTCCAGCAATGCGGGCAGCTTTAATGTTGCCTCCCGCCGTTCGAGCCGCGAATCCAAACGTTGTGCGCTGGATTAAGAAGTAAGCAATCACACAGGCAATAATGCCGTAGATCAAACCGTAATGCACTCTGGGAAACAGGGGGATTGTGCCTAAGCGATCAAGGTCTGGAATTGCATAGCTAGAAGGTTTATTTAACGAGCTTGGATCGCGCATCGGGCCACCGACGAGATGATTTAACAGCGCGATCGCAATATAGTTCATCAATAAGCTGCTAATGGTTTCATTTACACCTCGGTAATGGCGCAGAGCACCAACGATTGCAATCCACAATCCGCCTGCACCCATTCCTGCAAGCGCCATCATCAGTTGCGTAATCGTGGCTGGAGCTTGATTGACCGCAGAGAGTCCAACGATCGTCGCTGCAATTCCTCCGATGACCAGTGCGCCTTCATTGCCGATGATCACTAGCCCCAAGCGGGCGGGCAAGGCGGTACAGAGAGAAGTGAGCATCAGCGGCGCGGCGCGGATCAGGGAATTTTGGAAGGACAGCCAACTGCCGAATGCAGCTTGATAAATCGCTCCATATACTTCAAAAGGATTTGTCCCAACTGCGAAGCAGAATAGACCAAATAGAAAAAGTGAAAACAGTAGAGCGCCGATCGGAATACAGATCGCCTCTAAAGTTCTCCGCCATGTCCCGGTGGTAAGCATATCAAAACACCCTATGCTGAATAGGGCGAAGTCTACAGTTGAGAAGTCATCCTTTCATATTCACGATGTTTTCACTGTGTCTAAATTGACGTTTTGTCAGAGTGTCATAGGTTTTAATGATCTTTTTCTTTTGTGCTTTTTTGCTACTGCGAATAATATTTTGGTGGTTTGCGTTCCCGAATTCGGATGAAGCTTACTACTGGTTATGGGGACAACATTTCGATTGGTCTTACTATGACCATCCGCCTTTAGAGGCTTGGATACAAGGTCTGTGCACTTCTTTGTTCGGACGTTCAGCGTTCGTGCTCCGACTCCCGAACTTGTTCAGTAATGTTGCTTTTTTCTACACTTATTATCGAATTGTTATTTATCTTCATAAAAATCTAGAGTTTTGGAAAGTGATGCTTTTGGTAGTATCATCGCCGCTCTATTTTATATTTCTAGGCTTTGCTTGGCATGATCATTTGTTGATCACAGCTTCACTTATATCTGCGTATTTATTGATTCGGTTTTTAGATACTTATTTAACAGATGGCAGAGGAGAAACTTGGCGGTTGTACGCAAGCGCGATCGCGCTTTCTTTCGCGTTTCTTTCTAAATACAATGCGATTTTTGTCGCGATCGGCTTTTTTGCAACGGTAATCACAGAGGCTCGATTACGACCGTTATTTCGCGATCGCAGGCTGTATATCGCAATTGCGATCGCGCTGACGGCTTTAATTCCAATCATCATTTGGAATGTCTCAAACGACTTTCTGTCTTTTCGATATTATGTCGATCGTAGTGTTCGCCCAGTCGATCCTGGAATCAAAATTGGTCCATTTCTAGGGTTTACATTAGTTTCACTGTTTGTTGTTCCGCCGTTTAGCTGGATTGGCTTTTATCAACTGTTGAAAACTCGCTTACCCATTCAATCGATTTATCCAACTGTAGCGTTTTGGGTGTTTGTTCCTTCAACAATTGGATTAACTATCATTTCGCTTGTTTCGGCTGCATTGTATTACTGGAACATTACAGCGTATCTATTATTATTTCCGCTGCTGCCTTTTGTGTTCCGAAATTTCAAAGCACAGGCAATCTATGGCTTGATTATTTCGGCAGTACTTGTTTTTCACTATACGGTCTTCCCGCTGACTGCCTTGATTGATCAACAGAGTGATCCAGATTCACGAATGTTATTTGGATGGAAAGAGGTTGCAGCGATCGTTGAATCTGAAGCTCGAACGCTGAACGCACCGCTGCTTGTCACTTCTGATTATCGGTCTGCTTCAGCTTTGGCGTATCAAATGAACAATCGCAATGTGATTGCAATTAGCGATCGCATTGATCAATTTGACTTTTGGCATCGGAATTTACCTGATGGGAAAGATGCAGTCATTGTTTCGGATGATTGGTATCCGGCGGAATTAGTGGTACTCTCAAAATTCGATCGTACTTCTGAGCCGATCACGATTTCTGTAAAACGCTTTGGAGTCTGGATCAAAAATTACTATGTTCGTAAAGGCTATGGCTTGAAATCATGACGGATTGCATTCACTTAAGCCGAATTCGTGGCTACGGTTACATGGGCGCATTACCAGAAGAACAAATTTTGGGTCAATGGTTTGAGGTTGATCTTACTTTGTGGTTGGATTTATCCAAGCCAGGACGCAGTGATGTGTTGGCAGATACGCTCGACTATTGCAATGTGATTGACGATGTTCAAACGCTGATTAAAACTTCAAAGTTTCTTTTGCTAGAGAAGTTAGCAGAAACGATCGCAGATAAGATTTTGAACTATCAGCAGGTTAATCAAGTGCAAGTCAAAGTGGTCAAGCCAGCCGCTCCGATTCCTGGGTTTGATGGCAAGATTACGATCGACATTCTCCGCAAGAAAGGTTAACTGCTGCTTGACTCTAATTCTGCGTGACTCCATGATTTCTTCAGTTAAGATCTGGGTCAAAGCTGATCAAGCGCTGATCTTACCGTCGCTTTTGAAGCGTAACTGACCGTTTATCTGCATTGGGATACTTTCGCTAAGGCAAAGGGGAGATAAACGGAGCCAAATCCGCGCTCCAAGTCTTGCTGATGCAGTCGTCTGACTCGACAAAGATGCTCTTGCAACGGCGGAATGACGATCGAGGGGGCATCGTGACTCGACTTTCCCAGCCTTTCGCATTTGTCTTGTTTGAGGACTTCGTGATAGAGGAAGACGATCGCGTTAAGTGCTTGATTTTGTGTGGAAGCAGCGACATTTTTCTGAACCGCAAGGCTAAGTGAGAAAAGCCTCGATTTCAGCAGCACCCATTTCTTGAGGATGTCTCTTGTTGTGAAACAGAATGTAGCGCCGATTCCAGTTTACATAGGTTTTCTCAGTGCTATATGAGTAGTGTTTCAGACGAATTGTGTTGCGAAGTCGATCAAGCAGTTTCCTAGTCGTCCTTGAAAAACCTAGAAGCGTAATCGGGATGAGGCTTCTAAGCAATGAGCAACAATGATAATATTGCAAGAAAATCACTCAAACTGTTCAAAATCTTGCAAAACCCATGACCGGATTCTCGAAAACACCATCCGGAAAATCAAGCTCAGAAGCTCCAAAACTGAAAGCCCAACTGAACGCGCAGCATGCGTTGTTCAAACTGGCAAATCTGCTGGACTGGGAGAGTTTGGAGCAAGACTTTGGCACAACGATGACCACCGACGGAGGGCGACCGCCATTGCCTGTACGGTTGATGGTGGGACTGCATTACCTGAAGGCGTTGTACAACGAGAGCGATGAATCAGTCGTGGCAAAATGGGTGGAAAACCCATACTGGCAGTACTTTTGCGGAGAAGAGACCTTTCAGCATCAGTTGCCTTGTCATCCATCGAGTTTAGGGAACTGGCGACGACGAGTCGGAGTCGATGGACTGGAAAAACTGCTGTCACAAGTGATCAAGACCGCCATGCAATGCGAGGCATTGTCACCCCAGGATGTGAAGCAAGTGATTGTCGATACGACCGTGCAAGAGAAAGCCATCGCGTTTCCTACCGATGCGCGGTTGTACGACAAAGCCAGACGAACGCTGGTGCGGATGGCCCGAAAACATCAGGTGAAGTTGCGACAAACTTACGTGCGGGTGGGCGAACAAGTACTGCTCAAACAAAGTCGCTATGCCGCTGCTCGACAAGGACGACGCGCTCAGAAGCAAACCCGCATCTTACGCACCTACTTGGGACGAGTGATTCGAGATTTAGAACGCAAACTGAAGCCGATGCCCGAAGCCGTTGCGGTCTTGCTCAAATCTGCCAAGCGAATCTATCAACAGCAGAAGCAGGACAAAGGCAAGTGCTACAGCATTCACGCTCCAGAAGTCGAGTGCATCGCCAAAGGCAAAGCGCACAAACCCTACGAGTTTGGCTGCAAAGTCGTGCTGACGACCACGAACGCCAGCAATTGGATTGTGGGCATTGCTGCCCAGCATGGCAACCCGTATGATGGCTCCACTCTCACTCCCGCCATTGAGCAAGTCGAGCGACTCACAGACATTCGTCCCAACCATGCCACCGTGGATCAGGGATTTCGGGGCAAAGACCATCACCCGCAGGATGTCGAAGTTCTCGTCTGTGACACCCGCAAACGCACCGGGAAGGCGCGACGATTGTTCAAACGGCGGAGTGCCATTGAGCCTGTGATTGGACATAGCAAAAGCGACCACTGTTTAGGGCGCAACTATCTCAAAGGGCAGCTTGGCGATAGTCTCAATGCTTTACTCGCAGGGTGCGGGTTCAATCTTCGCAAATTGTTTCGCGCTGTGATGGTTCTAGAGGTAGAACCTGCTTAGGTTCTACGATTTCGCATAGTGTTTTTCAAGGACGACTAAATAGGCTGTGGTTCCATTGTTAAAACAGTAAGTTTATATTAACGATAAGCTGTTTTTTCAATGTGAAGTGGAAAATTTCCGTATATTCATCTATATGAGCGTACTATACAGAAGCATTTCCGCATAGCATCCCAAAATGGTGCGATATACCGATTTTTTCCGTATAGTATGCCACTTTGGGTTGATATATCGAAATTTTCAGTGTAATAAATTGTTATGCCGTAAGTCCTTGATTGAGACAGTACCTTAAAGTTATTTGCCAAAGTCAAGAAGCAAGTTACCGTTAGGTATAGGTGGGTAGATTGAGATTATTGGTGAGGTGATTACCTAAATTTCTATGCTTAGTTGGAAGCTTGCAGAAAAGCGAGGATTTGGTCTTACTGATGGGTTCTGGAATCGCTTTGGTGTAGTTCTCATCGAAGCTCCAATTCACCTTTTTACTTCTACTCTTGCTAACTACTTTCGAGCAGAATATGATGCCGACATCTTTCCTGCATCATTTAATGAACAGGAGAAACATTTTCTTTGGCAATATGCTGGACATACCTGGACAGTTTGGTGGGCATTTTCGTCTGAAGAGGTAGCATTTGCACTTGCTCTTTTCCTAGAAACCAAGGCTATTGTCATTACTCATCAAGGAACTAGTGAATGGAGTACTGTAAAAATCTTCTATCAGGACAGGTGGACTGAATACTATCACTTCGGATCTGATGACTATGATGACCCTAATGAGAAGATTGGCGATCGCGGTTGGGGTGCTGGCTACTGGGATCTTGAAATAACTTATGAATACTTCGTATCTCAACAGTCTACTTTCCCAATTCAGACGCGGCATTTGTTCAGCAGCGTCATGCGAAAAGTTACTGAATCTGAAATGAAATCAGTGCTTAAATCTGGAACAGGCAAATTTGGTTTTCTTCATGCAACTCTTCAGCACTATGGAGCTTATCTTCCCGATTGCAATGAAACGCCCCTTAACTACTCACGCTCCGATTTTGACTTTCATCCAGTTCGGTCAGACTTTGAGCGAGTTGATGCTTTAGTCTTACCCAAAGAAACGTTTTATTGGCGAAATATGCTGCCTGTTCCAGAGCATGTAGCACCATAACAATCCCAATGCACACCGACCGCCGAGAAGTTATCGGTTAGAGGTCGAGCTTATCTGCGGCGGGTGATTGGGAACGTTAGGCTGAGTCATCGTTTAGTATATAAGTACGAATAACTTGCACGAAGTATTTTCTGATGGCAATGCAAAAGGTGAGCTTAACTATTATTTGTGCAATTCTGAGCAAGAGATATTCACGCTCGTGTGCTTGTGAAACTGCGATCGACAGAACTAGTTCACCACGATAAATCTGATAGGAAGATAGGGATTACTCTAATTCTAGGTTCTCCCCGCTCCAAATTCATTCATAGAGTTTGTTGTAGTTTAGCAACGAACTATTAAGAATCACTGGCTGTGAAATCACGCTCTAGCCGCTCCTGAGAACGGTTTGCAGCTTTTTTAATGGCAGTGCGATCGCGTAACACATCACAAAGCAAGCGCAAACGCGGTCAGTAACTTTGAGAGAATGCAAGAGCAATCTCCACATCATCATTTCACGCTTCATGAAATTAGCTTATTGGATGTACGCAGGTCCCGCGCATATTGGCACTCTCCGCATTGCCAGCTCTTTTAAAAATGTTCATGCCATCATGCACGCGCCGCTCGGCGATGACTATTTCAACGTCATGCGATCGATGTTGGAACGAGAGCGTGATTATACTCCAGTCACAACCAGTGTCGTCGATCGACATGTGCTGGCGCGGGGTTCTCAAGAGAAAGTCGTTGATAACATCACCCGGAAAGATGCTGAAGAACATCCTGACTTAATTGTGCTGACTCCGACTTGTACCTCTAGTATTTTGCAGGAAGATTTGCAGAATTTCGTCGAGCGAGCACAACTCGAAGCCAAAGGCGATGTGATGTTAGCGGATGTGAATCACTACCGCGTCAATGAGCTACAAGCCGCCGATCGCACGTTACAGCAAATCGTTCAGTTCTATATCGCCAAAGCTCGCAAGCAAGGCAATCTCGTCACTGAGAAAACCGAAAAACCTTCCGTCAATATTTTCGGAATGACGACGCTCGGATTCCATAACAATCACGATGCGACTGAACTGAAAAAGTTAATGTCGGATTTGGGCATTGAAGTCAATGCGATTGTGCCTGCAGGCGCAAGTGTTCATGAACTAAAATCCCTTCCTCGGGCTTGGTTTAACCTGGTGCCTTATCGCGAAACAGGGTTACTAGCAGCCGAATTTTTACAGCAAGAATTCAACATGCCTTATGTTGACATTACGCCGATCGGCATTGTGGAAACGGCACGCTGTATTCGCAAAATTCAGCAAGTGATCAATGCTCAAGGTGCAAATGTTGACTATGAACCCTTCATTGATCAGCAAACGCGATTTGTGTCTCAAGCGGCTTGGTTTTCTCGATCGATTGACTGCCAAAATCTCACAGGCAAAAAAGCAGTCGTTTTCGGAGATAACACTCATGCAGCAGCCTTGACCAAGATTCTGGCACGCGAGATGGGAATTCACGTATTGCTGGCAGGAACTTATTGCAAATACGATGAAGCATGGTTTAGAGAACAAGTCAGCGAATACTGTGATGATGTCTTAGTCAGCGATGACAATGGACAAATTGCAGATGCGATCGCGCGGCTTGAACCTGCTGCAATCTTCGGAACTCAGATGGAACGCCACGTTGGAAAACGGCTCGATATTCCGTGTGGTGTGATTGCGGCTCCCATTCACATTCAAAACTTCCCAGTGGGCTACAAGCCATTTGTTGGCTACGAAGGAAGCAATCAGATTGTGGATTTGATCTACAACTCGTTTACTTTGGGCATGGAAGATCATCTGCTGGAGATCTTTGGCGGTCACGATACAAAAGAAGTGATTACCAAATCTGTTTCAGCCGACTCTGATTTGAACTGGAGTAAAGACGGACTGGCAGAACTGAACCGTATTCCGGGCTTTGTGCGCGGTAAGGTGAAGCGGAACACTGAGAAATTTGCCCGCGATCGCAATATTACTCAGATCACTGCCGAAGTTCTTTACGCTGCGAAAGAAGCAGTGGGTGCTTAGTTGATCAATCAGTCGCCGCTAGTATTCGATTTTGCGGCGACTGATGGAACTATGCGATCGTGTTTTAGATGATGTTTGAACAGTACCGTTCATTGCAGTTCACCCGCCCCAGAAAAGTAATCGTTCATCGCATTCACCCGCCCCGGAATGGAATTCGGGGCTAGTTGAACGAAGTCCACTCAAGGGACTAACAGCCAATTAGAATCAAGTCTTCAGTCCTTTTAAGGACTTCGCACCGTTAGCCCTGGAATTCCATTCCGGGGCGAGATAGAACGGAGCAAGAAAACTAGCACTCTCTCAAGCGAATCTGCGCAATTCTCTACTCGCTTCGATTACACTGGATCTCTGTCTTTCACAAGCGCTGTCCATGTCTGTTTTCGCTGAGTTAATCGGGCAATCTCAAGCTGTCGAATTGCTAGAAAGTGCGATCGCGCAAGATCGTCTCGCTCCGGCTTATCTATTTGTGGGTTCTCCGGGCATTGGGAAAAGTCTAGCTGCTGAATGTTTTCTCGAAACCTTACTCGCATCGTCTCGATCGCGGATTCTCAACCGTAATCATCCTGATTTGCTTTGGGTTGCACCGACTTATCTCCATCAAGGTAAAAGACTAAGTGCTGCCGAAGCTGAGGCTGCTGGAGTCAAGCGCAAAACTCCCCCAATGATCCGCTTAGAACAGATTCGAGAGGTCAGCCAATTTCTCAGTCGTCCGCCATTAGAAGCGGTTCGATCGACCGTTGTAATTGAGCAAGCTGAAACCATGCCCGAAGCGGCGGCAAATGCTCTACTCAAAACCTTAGAAGAACCCGGACGAGCAACCATTATTCTCCTCGCGCCCAGTCTTGAGTCAGTTCTCCCAACAATTGTTTCTCGCTGTCAACGCATTCCTTTCTCCCGACTCGATGCGACTTCAATGGCAGAAGTCTTGAGTAAAACTGGACATGAAGCGATTCTGGCACAGCCGCAGTTACTAGCACTAGCACAGGGCAGTCCTGGAGCCGCGATCGCACATCAGCAAAAGCTCGATTCAATTGACCCAGAACTCTTACAGGCTGCAATGACCCTTCCGAGAACATTACGAGAAGCCTTGACCACGGCAAGAGCGATCACGAAAAACACCGATAGTGAAACACAACTTTGGCTGATTGATTACTTGCAGCAAGGCTATTGGGCACAGATGCAGCATCAGGAGCGACCTCTGCAACTTTTAGAACAAGCGAAAACAATGTTACTGGCTTACGTTCAGCCGCAGCTTGTCTGGGAAGTGACTTGGATGCAGTTAATCAATTAACCGTGATGATCCCCTGATAAACCAGCGCATATTCTACACGGGCATACGTTAGTCTAGGTAAGGTGTTTTAAAGGTGAGCGCTGATAGCATTCTATTTCGGTGCGGAATCATAATGTGAGCGCAGAGTCTTTCTATCCTTTAAAAACACCCTCTAGGTAAATCTCGATCGGCACTTAGGAAATGACAGAGCAAGTTTATGATGTGGTTGTAGTGGGCGGTGGCGTTGCAGGAGCCGCTTTACTTTATTCCCTGGCAACGTTCACGGATTTGAAACGTGTGGCACTGATTGAAAAATACTCACAGGTTGCGACGGTCAATTCCAAATCAACGAACAATAGTCAAACCATTCATTGCGGCGATATCGAAACGAATTACAGCTTGGAAAAAGCGCTGAAAGTTCGTCGTTCCGCAGATATGCTTGTGCGTTATGCCACCCAACTACCGCCTGCAATTCGCGATCGCGTGATTTACCGCTATCCCAAAATGGTTGTGGGTGTTGGATCTCAAGAGAGTGATCTTGTCCGGCAACGGTACGAGAACTTTAAGCCGCATTTTCAGAACATGCAGCTGCTCGAAAAAGCTCAAATTGCTGAGCTTGAACCGAATGTGGTGCAACTCAATGGGCAGGAGCGACCGGAAGAATTAGCCGCGATCGCGATTCAGAATGAATATACTGCCGTGAACTATGGTGCTCTGGCACAGGCGATGGTGAAGCAAGCACAGGAAGTTTCAGGCAAGACCGTCGATCTAAGATTAGGCAATCCTGTGCAATCGATCGAGCCTGTCGGCGAAAATTATCGTATTACGACCGCAGATGCTACGATTACGGCTCGATTTGTGGTCGTCTCAGCAGGCGGACACAGTTTACTATTTGCACACCGGATGGGCATCGGTTTGGAATATTCGTGTTTACCGATCGCAGGAAACTTTTACTACACGCCGCAAGTGCTCAATGGCAAAGTCTACACGGTGCAGAATGACAAACTGCCTTTTGCTGCCATTCATGGCGATCCAGATGTCACCATGCCTGGAAAGACGCGCTTTGGACCGACAGCACTGCCGTTACCGCTGCTAGAGCGCTACAATTTGCAGACTTTTGTAGATTATTTAGAAGTGCTGCGTCTCGATCGGAGTGTCAGTGGTGTGCTCTGGGATTTATTCAAGGTTCGAGACATTCGCAATTACATTTTCAAAAACTTTGCCTTTGAAATTCCTGTTGTCAATCGTCGTCTGTTTCTCAAGGATGCTCAAAAGATCGTGCCATCATTACGGCTTTCAGATCTTGAGTTTGCGAACGAAGTCGGTGGAATTCGTCCGCAATTGATTGATAAGACCCAAGGTAAATTAATCCTAGGACAAGCAGAGATTGATCCAGGCGGCGGAATCCGGTTTAATGTGACGCCTTCACCTGGAGCAACGACCTGCTTAGGCAATGCGGAAACCGATCTCTTACGCATTCAGCAACATCTCGGCTGTACGGTCGATCGCACTTGGTTTAATGCCGATCGCGCTGCTGAAATCGAGGTCTAGACCCCGAAAATTTCATCAAGGCTGCGCGATCGTCGATGGATTCGATGGCTCTGCGCCTTGTGGATTGACAGGCGGACTCATCGTTGGGTTCGTCTGTGGACTCAGCGTCGGACTCGGTGAACTCGCCTCCGGCTGCTGATTGAAATATTGGTACGTCAACTCAGACATTTTGCGAATTGCATCACCCGCGCGATCGTCATTGTGAGGACGCTTCACCATTGCAGCCATAAAGTACCGCTTCCCATTTGGCAAATCAATCATGCCCACATCTCCCAACATCATGCCAATATCGCCAGTTTTATGAGCAATCACTGCTCCCTGTCCTAGCCCCTGTGGAATCAATGAATTGTTCACTACTTTCCGCATGATGGTCAGCATTCTTTCATGCGATCTCATTGAGACTAATTTGCCACTATTGACTGCACTGAGGAGTGTTACCATATCGCGCGGACTACTCGTATTCGTGCCTTGCAGGTCTGGTAGAGCATTCTGGATGACGGTATTGGTCAGTCCCCAAGCTTGAAACCGTTGGTTCACTGCCTCTTTTCCACCCAAGAGATCAATGATCATATTCGTCGCAGTATTGTCACTAATATCAATCATCTTCGTTGCAACTTGAATTGCCGGGAACTGCGAACCCGGTTGAGAATCTTGCAAGTCACCAGACTCTGCTGCAATTTGTTCTTTTTTGAGAGTCAGAGGTTGATCTAATCGAACTTTACCTTCATCAACTGCCTGAAAAAAAGCAACTAAAATCGGAAACTTAATCGTACTAGCAGCAGGGATCGCATTCGAGCCATTGATATCAAAGTAAGCACCCGTATCTGCATCAACCACCATTAAGCCAGGGGTTAATTGAGTTTGCGGTGCGATCGCGCTTTGAATCTGAGTTTTCAGTCCGCCAATCTCTTGAGCAAGTTCTAGCTGCAATGTCGGCGTGCTGGGAGCAGCAGGCGGGGATTGTTCAGTTTTAGGAGCTTCTGCTGTCGTGCGACTGGCTGGATCAAAAATCGATAAACTCGTTCCTGCAATCACCCCAATTCCAATGCCTAAAATCAGCAATCGAGTGCCGTAGAGAAAGGCTAGTGCAGATGCGCTTTTGGGACGGGGCGGGGCTACTGTTTTGCGTGCAGGTTTAGAACGACGCGGCTCAGGCGGTGGAACCACTTCTAAACGGCGACGAGCTTGCTGAGTGCGAGACTTAGGAAACTCCGCTGTTTTTTCCATTGTTTTGTCCGTGCGCCGTGCTCGACGAGTGCGAGGCGGTTCAGGTTCAGAACTGCGGCGGGGTTCAACCGGACGACGGCGCGATCGTGGCGCTTGTGCAATACGAGAACGCACACCAATCTCAGAGCGGTTTGAATTTGATCCTGACTCGTCAGTTCCGTCCCACATTGAAAATTCTCTCCGTTGATCAAGCGTCAAGTTTTTCGCAAAATGCACGCTATCCGTCTTCGTTTTTGAATCCGAGATTTGCGTTGTGTCACCTTACATGTCTTAGGGATTTTACATTGACTTCGTGAAACTGATCCGATCCAATTGTCTAATCTTCAGAAGTTTTTGTTTGTATCGCCCATTCCACTTGCCGCAAAATCCCGCGCAGCAAGGAAACTTCCGCTTCTGAAAGTTCAGCCCGATTAAACAGATGGCGAAATTTTTCCATTCGACTTGCTGCGGTGTGCGGTTGCAAATATCCAATTTTCAATAAAACCGATTCGAGATGTTGATAATAGCGATCGAGTGCATCTAACGAACACAAATCAGTGAATGTCTCCGAAGTTACTGGCATTTGAAAAAGCTCATAACAACAAATTGCGACAGCCTGAGCTAAATTCAAAGATTGATACTGATCGCTCGTCGGAATATACACAAATCGCTGAGCATATTTAAGCTCATCATTACTTAAGCCCCGATCTTCAGACCCAAAAAGGATCGCTGTATTTAATCCCGGCTCCAACAACCAAGGCAATGCCTGACGAGGATGTTCCAATGTCGTGTCCAGCCGCGATCGCACCGCAGTCGCTACTGCCCGATGACATCCCACCAATGCCTCCGGAATCGACTCCACAATTTTTGCGGCTTCTAAAACGTCGATCGCGCGCATCGCCATTTTCCGAGCATCATCCGATTGCAAATCACATTTGGGATTTACCAAAACCAACTGATGCAACCCCATATTTTTCATCACCCGCGCGATCGACCCCACGTTTAACGCACCCGCAGGCTCGACTAAGACAATCCGAACTTGAGAAACTTCCGGCATGATCAAATCGTAAAAAGTAAGCTAGAGAAAAGCAAACCTCATCTTATCCCGCCTACTGTCATGCCCCGCCATCGCGCCAAATCCGATCTTCCCACCAAAATCTGTCCCGTCTGCGGTCTGTCTTTCACTTGGCGGAAAAAATGGGCAGATTGCTGGGACGAGGTGAAATACTGTTCCGATCGCTGTCGAAACCGCAAAAATCAGCGTGCCTCTGAGTAACGGAGAACCCTGACATGATAAGCTTTTGTGCTATCTAATCCCAATTACGAGGATGCCTAGCATGTCTGTCGATCGCGTTCAGCCCAAGTTGATCATTCATGGTGGAGCCGGAAGTTCGCTCAAAGGTAAAGGGGGAGCCGAGGCGGTTCGGCGATCGCTGCACAAAGTTGTTGAAGAAGTCTATGCCCTTCTCCTTGCAGGTGCGACCGCAACCGAAGCGGTTGTCACCGGATGCCAACTTTTAGAGGATGATCCCCGGTTTAACGCTGGAACTGGCTCGGTCTTGCAATCCGATGGTCAAATTCGCATGAGTGCTGCCTTAATGGATGGCGCACGGCAAAGATTTAGCGGAGTGATTAACACCTCACGGGTCAAAAACCCGATCGAACTTGCCTTATTTTTGCAAACGTCTGACGATCGCGTTTTATCAGATATGGGTTCAGCCGAATTGCTGCGAGAATTGCAACTTCCTCTCTATGATCCCCTCACCGAATTGCGCTTACAAGAGTGGATTCAAGAGCGCGAAGGCAACTTTAACCGCGCCATGGCAGGCGTTGTCGCTGAAAAAGAATTGATCTCGGAATCGGCTGGACGAGGCACAATTGGCGTTGTGGCATTGGATCATCATGGACGACTTGCTGCTGGCACCTCGACAGGCGGAAAAGGCTTTGAGCGGATTGGACGCGTCAGCGATTCTGCAATGCCTGCGGGAAATTACGCAACTTCAGAGGCAGCGATTAGCTGTACTGGCATCGGCGAGGACATTATCGATGAATGTTTAGCCGCAAAAATCGTCATTCGTGTGACAGATGGACATTCGTTATACAGCTCGTTTGAAAAATCTTTCAAAGAAGCCGAGAAAAACCGCCGCGATTTTGGCGCAATCGGACTGACTGCAACCGGAGAGATCGGCTGGGGGAAAACCAGCGAGGTACTTTTAGCGGCGTATCATACTGGCGATCGGATTGGTGACACGCTAGAACTGCCAGACGGAATGGAAGTCGGAACTGTGTGACAGTTAAAATTCCGTACACTGACTAGAAATTACTGAGAAACCTATGCGTATCTACGGATGTGCTGAGGAAAATGCGTAGGTATGCTTTTACGTAGAGATAGGCAAGTCTACCGAAGTAAGGTCGTCTATGTTTAGGGGGTCTCACCCCTCAGCCCTCAAGTGTGAGACTTTCCCTAAGATCCTGATATCAGGGCAATTCCGATATCTATCTGCAATCTCTCACTCCCCCTGAGAGATTTGCCCCTTCCGTAATTTCCGCATCAGTCACCCTTCCCCAAGCGTTGTGTTATGGCACTGGCACAGGTTTATCAACTCAAAGTCGAGGTCGCTCAAGCGTTTTATCAGCTTGGTGTCACTTATCATGCGATCGGTAATGCCCCAAAAACTTGTGAAACCCTTCGTCAAGCCGATCGCTTGTTGAGCGAAGTCGAAGCGGTTCAGAAAATTGAGCAAGTGTTTCGCCATCCTTAAGCACGGTAGCAGCAAAAATTAATGTTTGAAGTGTGCCTTTCGTCGGTAGCATCAAGATTCCCTTATTAGTTGTAATCTCTGATGAATCCTGCGCTAAGCCAACTCGGAACCGATATGTCGCGTCTGTCCGGAGTCCGGGCAATCATGAAGGACATTATTGAGACGTTACGAGCCGGAGCCGGACAAACTTTCATTAATCTCAGTGCTGGCAATCCAGTAATTTTGCCCGAAGTAGAACAACTTTGGCGAGATTGCACGACAGAACTGCTTGCTAGTTCCGAATACAGTGAGGTTGTTTGTCGGTATGGTGCAAGTCAAGGGTATCAACCGTTAATTGATGCGATCGTTCAAGATTTTAATCAACGATATGGCTTAAATTTGAGCGATCGACATATCTTGATCACGCCCGGCAGCCAAAGCCTTTACTTCTATGCAGCTAATGCATTTGGGGGTTACACCGCGAGCGGAGAACTGAGAAAGATTGTTCTTCCTCTGAGTCCAGACTATACCGGATATGGCGGGGTCACACTGACTCCAGAAGCGCTGATTGCCTATCGGCCTGAGTTAGAAATCGATCAAGAAAACCATCGCTTTAAGTATCGTCCAAATTTCAATCAGTTACAAATTGATGAACAAACGGGATGTGTCATTTTTTCCCGTCCGTGTAATCCTACGGGGAACGTGCTGAGTGACGATGAAGTGAATAAAATTGCAACACTGGCAGCAACGTATGATGTGCCAGTGTTGATTGATTCTGCTTACGCTCCGCCTTATCCAGCCTTAAACTTTACAGACATGACTCCGCGTTTTGGAGGGAATGTTGTTCACTGTATGAGTTTATCGAAAGCAGGATTGCCTGGAGAACGGATTGGAATTGCCATTGGCGAACCCGAAATTATTCACACCCTCGAATGTTTTCAAACGAATCTCTGCATTCATTCCCCGCGATATGGACAAGCGATCGCAGCGCGCGCGATTCAATCCGGCAGACTTGCTGAAATTTCAACCAATGTGATTCGACCGTTCTACCAACATAAGATTGAGATTGTTGAAGCAACGCTCGATCGTAGTATGCCGCGAACGCTGCCTTGGTATCTTCACCGTGGAGAAGGCGCAATCTTTGCGTGGCTTTGGTTGGACGAATTACCGATCACGGATTGGGAATTTTATCAAGCATTGAAACAAGTTGGAGTCATTGTTGTTCCGGGTAGCACTTTCTTCCCAGGCTTACGAGAGGACTGGCAACACAAACAACAATGCTTAAGAATCAGTTTGACTGGAACTGATTTAGAATTACAAACTGCGATGGAACGACTCGCGCAAGTTGCAGAGCAAGTTTATGGAAGATAAAGCATGGGTTATTTAGAAATCGGTAAAATTGTTGCGGCGCAAGGACTAAAAGGCGAACTGCGAGTCTATCCCAACACAGATTTTCCCGAGCGATTTGAAGAACCAGGAGAGCGCTGGCTATTGCGCCCTAACCAAACCGAACCCGAAGTGATCGAACTCGTCTCCGGTCGCTATCTCGATGGCAAAGGTTTATATGTGATTCAAATTAAAGGCATTCGCGATCGCGATGCTGCTGAAGCTCTGCGCGGCTGTCAACTGCTCGTACCTGATAGCGATCGACCAGATCTCGAAGAAGGCGAATTTCATGTTGCGGACCTGCTGGGCTTATCGGTATATGAACAAGCTAGTCAAGAATTAATTGGAACAGTCAGCGATGTGATTCCGGCTGGACATGATTTATTAGAAGTCAAAAAAGTTACGCCGGAAGGCAGAACGATCTTAATCCCATTTGTCGAAGCGATCGTGCCCGTAGTTGACTTAGCGCAACGCCGAATTGAGATTACCCCTCCGCCTGGATTGCTGGATCTCTAGGCTAAATCGCTCTATCGCCATCCGGTTATCTCGGATAAGTAAACGATTATTACTAAAACAAATCTGTTTAATTCCGCATGGTAGCTTAAATAAAGGTTAGCTCCGCTACAAAACTGGATTGTTCAAGACAGAGTAAGGATTAGTGAATTGTGAAGCTAGGGATTAAGTAGTCAGAATTTGGACTGTCACGTTGTCAAGTAATCCCAACATGACAGGCATGATTTGATGGTTATGTAGCAGATTTAGGGCAAGGTGTCGGCAACGCTATGCAATAGCAGAGTCGATATTTGCATGTTCGATCGCTCATTTTTCCGCCGTGTTGATCAGACTGATCCCATCAGAAAAATTTTCAGATATCTGCCTTCCGCTTTCCGAAATGACTTCCTAAGAGGGAGTAGTAATACGTAGACCGTGACTGAAACTATTCACTAGCCCCCGTGGTGAAATCAAACTCAGTCAACCGCATCCTCGCACCCCCTGTTAAAGACTTTATTTATTGAGAGGGCATTCCATGAAAGCATTACTGACTTACCTCCTCGCCCCTGTTAAACAGGTAACCCCCGTGATTGCTGGCTTCTCGCTTGCGGTTGCAGGTTTAATGGCGATGAATGCACCTGCTCAAGCTGCTCCCCGCACTCTGGTTAACACTGCAATGGCGCAGGCAACCACACTGCCGGATGGAGTTTACCTGTATGGGCAATCTGCACAGCCGAATCAACTTGGTCAAGCTTACTTTGTGTTTGAATCTCGGCAAGGCAAATTAGTTGGCGCACTCTACATGCCAAATTCCTCGTTCGATTGTACCTATGGTTCAGTTGAGCCTGAAAAGCTTTCGCTCATGGTGATCGACACATACGATCGCTCTGAGAATCCTTATGTGATTGCAACCGAGCAACCTGAGACAACCGTTGCATCGCGCTTAAATCCGGTTGCATCTCCGGTGAGCCTAGAAGGCTACCACCGCATTCAACAAGTGAGTGCAAACGATCAGCGAATTTTGAATACGTGCAAGCAGAACTATCAAACTCGCGTTTGGAAGTAGATGAAATGCAGGGGTTAAGTGTGGGTGCTGATTGATTTCAAGTTTAAACAGCACCCGCTTTCTCTGAACTCTTGGAAAAATTGGTTAAATTCAGCTGAATCGTCCCAGTTTAGCGCTAAGGTTTAGGCAAATTTTTGCTCTTTAAGCTTTTGGTGACGCTGGTGAAGTATTTTTTTCTATCCGATGGTTGGAGTGTGGGTCGAGTCTGGGAGCTAGGTGGCTTGTGGAATGAGACCGCCTGGAGACGCAAACCTCAAATTGATCGATTGAATATTTGTATTTGGGAAAATGGCGAAAAGCTCTGGCTTTATCGTGTTGAAGATGAAATTTTAATGGTCGAAGTCAAGCCTACTGAAAATGTCGAGTCAAGCTCGATCGGGCAAGTGGTTTTGAAACGGTTAATTACAGCAGATCAAGCGATCGATCTCATTGGTAGCAATGTGGAATTTTGACTCATAAGTTGTGGGGGCAGTTTGCCCTCATCATGAGTTCAACAGACCTGTTCTGCTCCGTCGATGATGAGCGAAATCATGCTCCAGGTTAGGAAATTTTGTTGAAATCTGTGTGATAAGTGATCAATTGAGGTTTGCCAATCTGAATTTGATTCGCTTCAAAAGCTTGCCGAACTCGTAATCGAAATTCTCGCCCAACGCTCCATTGTTCCATTGGGGCTGTTTTAATCCAAACGCGCACGAGCATTCCGGTATGCGAGAGATCATCGATTCCTAAGACTTCAGGCAGTTCGGGTATGCGATCGCGCCATTGGGGATCATCATACATTTGCTGTGAAACTTGCTTTAGGACATCAAGCACTCGTTTGGGGTCGTTTTCATAAGCAACTACGATCGAAAAATCAATCCGTGACCAGAGACGGGTGAGATTACAAACATTTGCGATCGTGCTGTTCGGAATTGTAATCAGGTGACCTTCGCTATTTCGCAGTTGAGTTACCCGCAAATTGAGATTTTCTACCAAACCGCTCTGCTGATCAATTTGAATCACATCTCCGACCGCAAATTGATCTTCCACTAAAATCAAGCAACCATTGACGAGATCTTTAATCAGACTTTGAGACCCAAAAGAAATCGCCAAACCAATGACTGCGCCTCCCGCCAAAATTGAACTCGTCGGAACGCTGAATAGATCCAGTGTCCAGATGATTCCAACCATGACTAAAACAAAAGTAATTAGTCCTTTCAAGGCTTCCGCGATCGTCGTACTTCTCATGACGACCCGTTGAGCTTCTCCTAACGGAAGCAGCGAACTCTGTTTCCAAGAGTGCATCAAGCGATCAATTAAACTTTTGCTGATTCGGATCGCTAAACTGATGCCAAACCAGAGAATTAAGAGTGCGACGGGCGTTGCCCATAAGTAAAAGCCCCACCTCATCAAAACGGGAACGATCGACAGGATATGAGCAATGCCGACATACCACATCAGGATGAATATCCACAGCAGTGCCCATTTGAGAAACTTGTTAAAGTCTAATTGCCGCTTTAGGCTAAATTGATGTTGCAAAGTTGCTAAAAACCGCGATCGTAGATTTGCAATTTCTCTTGCTTCTGTTTCTTCGGGGATCTCTGATTGCTGCGCTTTTTCTTCTTCTACAAGCGCGTCTAATTGTTGCTGATACCGAGTTTCTATTAAGTTTTGCTGATGAGTTAGACTTCGCCTCAGTAACCAGATCACTCCACTCGACACTAGCAATCCTAGTAAGATTTGTGATGCTTGTCCAATGCGTTGCCGTAAGACTTCTGGTGCGGTCATCTGCTTGAACCGAACCATTTCAGCTTGAAGAATTTTTTTCCACTCTTCTGCTAATTCGTCCAGAGGTTTTCCATTGAAGTCAGCATCCGGTTCTGTCACTGTTACTAATCGAATCGGGCGAGTAGATTGACCGTCACTAATCTGAAGGATTAGGTGTTTATTCAAAGTTGAGATCGCTACTGTTGGAGGCTGTTTCGCCTCAATTGTTCGAGATAGTACTCGCCACAACCGCTCATTCACCTCACTGGCTCGAATCTCGATCGGTAGTTTATCGTCTGGAACTTTGTCTCGATTCAGAATCGTGGGTGAAGTTACCTCAAATAAGACTTTGCTATCTAAAGGCGATCGAATCGCAGCCGTTTCATATTCCCCATAGCGATTTACCCCATCAGGTAGAGTGAACGAAGAATTAGCAGCCTTAAGGGGTGACGACACGACTGAACGGTAGAAAGGATGCCGGATAGCAGCATTGAGAGACAGAAAAAATGAGGTGATTCCACTTGTTTCACCCCATCAATCTAAAAGATGTTGCCCTCATTCTATCAAACCTGTTTACAATCGCAATTAACGGAAGCGCAATTTGTGACGCTAGAAATCTTGGTCGAACTGTTGCAAAAAGAGCGAAGAATTACGATTGAACGGATAGCGACCCTGTTTCCGCAACCGATTCTATTTGAGAGCAGACGGCGGAATATTCAGCGATTCTTGAGTCTGCCGCAACTGACTCCACAAGCGATCTGGTTTCCGATTGTCAAGCAGTGGATCAAACGACATTACTCAGGTAGAACTCCGCTTCACCTGGTGGTTGACCGGACGCAATGGCAAAACCATAACTTGATCATGGTGAGTCTTGTATACCAGAAGCGGGCAATCCCATTGCACTGGATGTGGCTGAACAAGCAAGGACAGAGTTCGCTGGCTGAACAACGAAAAGTGTTATGTCCGGTATTTCATCTGTTGAAAAAGTATCGCTTCATTTTGCTCGGAGACCGTGAGTTTCACAGTATCGAGCTTGCTGCTTGGTGTGTGGAAAAACAAGTCAAATTCGTGTTCCGTTTACCGAAAAGTACGACCATCAAACCGAATGACAGCGATGCGTTTACTCGCCTCGACGATTTGCCACAAACGCCCGGAATCACTGAGCAATATCTGCACATTCAAGTCACGCAAAATCGCGGGTTCGGCAAGCATAATTTAGTCTTGCGCCAAAAACGCGCCTACCGTCAATCGAATTCTGATGCTTGGTATCTGCTGACCAATCTCGTCGGTGCCGAACAAACTCTGAAAGCTTACTCTAATCGCTTCTCCATTGAGCCGCTGTTCAAAGACTACAAATCCGGTGGCTATCATCTCGAAGATTGCCATGCCGATTCACGCCGATTCAATGCACTACTGGTTCTGATTGCCATTGCTTATTCGCTCTCAACGCTTCAGGGACGACGCATTCGCCAAAAGCAAGTGCAATGCTACGTCGGTCGAGTCAAGGAGCCGAAGCGAACCCGAAACCGACATAGCAATTTCTGGATTGGCTTGTATGGCAGGTTGTGGATTGAACCCTTGCAATTGTGGTCAACTCTGGCGACCAAGTTGATGGCACTCAAGCCGCAAAAACGTCCCTTTTTTCAGCGAGGTCTCAATGCCATTTCCTTGATCCAGTCTGCTCTCTAGCTTCGTTGTCACCCCTTGAGATTAGCAGCATTCGTTGGCAGTGGGGGCAGTTGACTTTGAGCGAACGGAGTCCAGCCAAGAACTAAGCTGAAGACAAACACGCTGCCTAAGGCAAAGTGAATCAGAGAAGAACGAAAAAACAATCTACGCATAGATAGCTCCTACAGATTTAACCCCGCTATGGAACTAAACTACGAATTGCGCTGTAACGCAACCACTCCGGATTCAATTTAATAGAGACCTGAGTCTTGTTCCCGCAGATAGCTATCGATCACAGATTGAGCTTCACTGATGTCTCTCAAATTACAGGAGCGCCCATTTTGTAGAAGTTCTCCTTGAGGATTAAACAGTACCGTGCAGCCACTTCTGGGTCTCATTCCAGTTACGCTTAGATTGCCATTGTCTAAGGTATCAATCACAGCTTGAGCGTTAGCAGAACTTGTTCCGGTAAGAGCGAGCAAACCGAGGAAGATAGGAGCTAAAATTTTTGAGGATTTCATGGGTTGTCTTAAAGCAAATTGATTTGGACAGTTTGTTGATTTTTTTGCAGGAGATCTACCTGCTGCGCGATCTACTATTCTGCAAAGAGGATGAAGTCACTGCGAACCCAGCCGATCGCTTTCGATTGGACAAATTGCACCTTGCACCAATTCAGGTCACTCCCAGCAGTATCTCTGTCTTGGACACATTGAAGAACACTCACTTTGTCGCCTGGAACTCCGTAGCTGGATGAACTGGAGTTGACGGTCGGCTGCGATCGCACATTAATCTGAGCATTCGCACTGCTGGCTTTTAGTGTACTAATGCCTCTTGGAGCCGCGGGTGCAGGTCGGGTGGTTGTAGAAGCTGTGCTCCAGTACACATAGACCAAACCGCTAGGCAGTTTGAAAATCTGCCCTTTGTCTCCCAGTCCTGACTGACGATAAACAGCACCACCTCTTTGATCGACAAAGTTACCAGGGCTGCTTCCAGTCGGTGTAAACTCATTGCGAATTCCATCTGCCCATTCGATGGAAATATTGCCCTGCCGTTGAGAGAACTTACAAGACATTGAAACGGTTGCTTTACTTTGTCCATTTGGATAGTATTCGCAACGGGCATTTACAGTATCAGCTTTAGCAGGTACAGCAAAACTAGCGGAAGCGATCGTGGTTAACAGTAAAATTAGGTTTCGTTTCATTGGAATGACACTCCTAAAAATGATGTTTCAAACTGGTTTACATTGCTGAAGCTAAGAATCATGTTACGGACATGCTGAGACTGTTGAACATGGAGAAAATCTGAAGAATGATCAAATCGCTCAAACTGCCTTTGTGAACAAGAATCAATGATTTGTCCTGAGCGATCGAATTGCATTTCGTAGTCTGCTAACAGGCTCTACTTCGTCTATGCGAAGCCCGAACTGTGTTGCTGTGTGTTTCTGCATTGCTAATAGATTCTGGTAAAGTACCATCTTTGATCCGAGCGCTTTTGGAAAGTTCTGATACTTTCGCTTAAAGAACAGTCGTTCGCTCATGACTTTTTTCAACTCTTCTTCTGGAACCACAGTCAATTCTTCAGTAGACAGCTCGGCCGCTTGCAGTCTGTTCTCCAACCGAAACGATCGTCTGATTTGTACCACTAGAATAATGATTAAAACAATGTTGTAGATGTATGCCCCATATCGCATTCCTTCCCATATCGGACTATACATCTGACTTGTGCTGCTAAGGTCTACAGGAATGCCTCGCAAGAAAGCCACAGCACTAGCAATAAGCATCATGCCAACAATAAGCAGACCCAGATCATAGGCGCTGTGCATCACAGCAATGAGCAAATAAAATAGAACAAATCGTTTCCACTTGTGCCATCTACGCTGTGTTGACTCTGCTGCGAACCCGATTCCCATTCCGATAAAAGCCGACCAGATAATGTGAGTGCCTAATCCCCACAATCCGAAGCGCGTCGATTGTTGAACCATAACATCCAACACAGGAGATTTATGGATCAAATCAGCGATATAGGCTCCTATCTCGATAACGTTAAAGCCCATCCCTGCTAGCGCTCCATAAACGATACCGTCTTTTCGAGTCCGGATCAGGTTCGGGATGTAAATTGCTAACAAGAGGACGGGTAAAATTTTTAGCCCCTCCTCGACAAATCCAACGGTTACCCTTGGAAAAGGAGATCGATCGTTAAAGAATGCAGCAGCAGGAGCAGTGATGAACACAACACTGGTGATGGTGAGGAAATGAAAGAAGCGAACGCGCCGCTCTCGATCTAGAAAAGCAAGTAGGAAATAGCCCAAAATCGAGCCTGCGGCAGCATAGGGAACCCAAAGCCAAACGGAAAATGGGTTGTTGGTTGCGTAGAGACCGAAACACGCTAGCACCGATACGACGACCATGATCCCCAATAAGATCGCCTTGCTGACAGGCGATCGCCAGCGAGAATTGTACAGCAGGTAGTCTTTGACCACCGGATCGATTAGAGTAATCATCCTAGTCATTGAGCAGGTAAAGAATGAGAATCAGGAAAAAATCGAGAACAATCAGCGCGATCGCTTTGAGAACATCAATGTGTGGAATCGGGAGCAATGCAACGATCGAGGCTCCCAGCGCATCGTCTAAGATCAGATCATGAGCTTACTGACGCGGTAGAACAAACTTAGGCTTCAACTCCGCTCTACATTCCGCTTTGGGAGGACGAGCCGGGTTATTGACAAAGGCAGCCCCGGCATCTCGCGCACATTGCGAAAATAACAATGCACCATGCCCACCATTCGGAAATTCTAGGTAAGTGCCGTTGGCTAATCCCGCGGTTGCCTCTTTGCCGATTAGGGTTGGGGTTTGGCTATCATAGCGACTCTGTAGCACGAGAGTTGGAATGTTGCTCTTGAGTACGCCAGCGAAGGCAGCAGGTTTGACTGACCAGAACTGACAGATCGCATAAGCTGCCCTGCCTGCATCGACTCGCGCTCGTCCCAATTCAGGCATTTCCATTGCTTTGGACACCGCAGCACTCCGGGCGGGATCATTGCCTGCAATCATATCCTGACAGTCCATTGAGCGAAAGGATCCCTGAGCTATCCCGTGATCTACAGAAGATGTTGAAGTCAGAATCCCTGAAATGATCTCATAAGTGTGACGAATTTCTGCATCGGGCAGCGTTCTCAAAGGCTGAGTTAACGGCTCTCTCATCTGTTTGGGAAAGATTTCGGCGATCGAGGCAATCAAGGTATTGCGATCGCGCGGCTGTCCCTTGAGAAAGCCTACTCCGTAAAAATTGCCTCTAGCAATGGTGCGGTCTGCTTCTGGCAAAGTCTCGATCGCATCTAGGACTTGCTTCACCCACTTTCGAGAAGGTCGTTGTGATTCTGCTAACTGAATTCTTTGAGTCAGTAGCTTTCGAGCCTCTGCCCTTAATTTATCTGATTTAGCGATCAAATTCTGAGGTTCACCAATGGGGATGAGCTTGGTTGCAGGGGTTTTAAAGATGCTGCCTGATACAACCCCGACATATGTTGTCGTGACTCCCTGCTCGAGTTCAGAGATGATCAAGGGCACATAGTTACGAATTCGATTGTCTGCATCTGTATTGAGCGAAGTGATCAGATCGGCAAAGGCATCAGGGGTAACACTCTCTGGAATCGGTTTGTCTGACTTAAAATTCTGTTTAGGTATTGGGATCGGCTTTTTATCAAGGGATTTGAGCAGTGCGATCGTGCGGGCTTTGAGGTTTGGATAGGCTCGATCGCAGGCTGCATCTTTCTGGCAATCCTCAATCAAGTTAAGGGTTACCACTTCAAGGTCAAGCGGATTAGCTTCGTACTTCTTGATATTGGGTGGAATAGTAGAGTCTAAGATTACGCTGTGAACCCGTTGAGGATGATCCCGCATAACGCGCATCGCTAAGTAAGTTCCGTAAGAGATCCCATACAGATTGACTTGATCATATCCTAGAGCAGAAGCAAGGCTGACGACATCTTTCGCGTTGTTGGAGGTGTTGTACTGAGTGAGATCATTCCCGTGCAGTTCTAGAACATTAGAACAGAGCGCGAACTGTGCCAAAGATTCACCTGTCGGATCAAGCTCGTTTTTGAATTTTGTAGCAAACGTTTCAAATTTCTTTTTCCACGGGCTGCCTGGAACCGTGAGCACCTGTGCAATGATGTTGAGGGTTTGAGAACAAGCTAAATCGCCAGAATACTGTGATCCGCGTTGGTCAAACAGAATCACATCGCGGGTCTGACGCTGATGGTTATGAGCCTGAGTAAAGAATGATAGCGCTGAAATATCACTTCCACCTGGTCCTCCGTGCAAGACGATTAGGGGATCAGGTTGGGGCGTGAGACTTTTACTTCGCAAGAGCGCGTAAGTTAGCTCGATTTGCCGCCCGTTGGGTTTACTGTAGTTTTCGGGAACAGTAACTACACCACAAATAGTGGTTTTTCCTTCGATTTCATCCGGATTGATCGGGGTTGGGCAAGGAATCTGAGTATTGCGAATTGGCTTCACAGTAAGCTGCTGAGTTTGCCCAGAGGCAGCCTGAGCAAGAACCACAATCGGAACTAGGGCGTAGTTCAACAAAAGCGCCTTCAAGAAACGTTTCATCATAGTTTAAACTTCTAGTTTTCGATAATGCGATCGCGAGTTCGCGGGGCATTCAGAACTCGCGATCGACACTAAGATCTACAAGCCGCCTTCATTGACATCCGAGAACTGATAGTTATAAAACTCAGTTCCGGTTACTTCATTGATGATGACGACTCTTGCAGTACCGCGATCGTACATGACTCGCACCCGTCCATCCGATCCCACAAACATATTGCCAGAGGTGCGCTTCAAGATACCAGAGAACTTGAACTCTGCTTCTGTAATGGTTGCTGCTATCTCGTTTGCGTTGCGAGAAGTCATTTGGGTGATTGGAGTTGCAGATTGCATCGTATTCGGATTTGCAGGCTTGGGTTTAGGAGATGCAGTGGGAATCCAATAAACGTAAATTGACTCATTTGCAAGGCGATAGATTTGTCCTTTGTTGCCGAGTCCCGATTGCCGATAAGCAGCGCGACCGTTTTGGTCGAGATAGGTACCAGGCTGATTTCCTCGCGGACGTAGTTCATAGCGTCTGCCGTTCTTAAGTTGAATGCTGACAAAGCCTTGTCGTTGTGAAAAGGTACAAGCGCCGGAAGATTTTGCGCGATCTTCTCCTTTTGGATAAACATCGCAACGAGCATTCACAGTGTCCGCTTTTGCAGTCATTGCAGGACTGAGAGATGCGATCGAGACTGCTACTGCTAGAAGAGAATTTTTAAGCCTCATTTCAAGAAAGCCCCCTAGTTATTATTGGAATGTGGAGAGCAAGAAATCGTACATTAATTGCGCTTAGTAGCGCCTGATTTTAGAAGAATAAATCGGAGCTTAATTGATTGCTGAACTGGCTGTACGCGCGAGGTTATTGCAAGTACTAAGCGAATTAAACTAAAAGCATCATAAGCCAAGAAATGTTCAGAAGATAGAGTGTCAACCCTCTTATGTAGGATTTATAACTTCCCTAAATCAGAGGAGGCGAGTTTTTCTGCTTCAGATAACAATATCCCTTTACTATTTAAATCAAATCAGTCAGAAAATACTGAGATTAACCGACAATTAGCCAGAATAAATCAGTTAATTAATTCTAAAGAAAATCTTGAATTTCTAATTGAAGTTAGCGCGACGATAAGAGACAAACTTCTATCGTATAAATAGACTGAATCTATCAGTTAAGTCAGTTAAGTTACAAATACCAATCTAGTTTTAACCGACTGTCCATGCTAGTCTTGAGCATAGAAAATTAATCGACGATCGCACCTCGATTCTGTCCCTTCCTAGCTGCCCATGACCTCGACCCCCAACCCTAAATCGAGCACGAAGCGAAAGCGTGGAATCTCTCTCAGTCCAAGTGGTTTGCGACGATTGAATCAGGCGATTCAGATTGTAGAAGCCTCAGAGAATGCTGGAAAGCGATTCACAGTCGAAGAGTTAAGCAAGCGAACTGGAATTTCGACTAGTACTTTGAGCCGTTTGTGGGCATCTAAATCTGGCATCGATCGCAGAATTCTACATTTACTATTTAATGCATTTAAGCTGGATCTCCTCGATGGCGATCTACAAATCGATTCGGATGAGGTTGAAGCAAAAGAGATTCAGTCTTGGGCTAGTACTGCTTCGACGATCGTGCAGATCCCCTATCCAAGTGGTTCGCTTCCAGTTGATTCACCGCGCTATGTGAGTCGTCCGGAGGTAGACGATCGCGCCTTGCATGAAATCATACAGCCGAGTTGTGTGCTTCGCATCAAAGCTCCTAGTGGTTTTGGCAAAACTTCGTTGCTCTTGCGGCTCTTACATCACTGCAATCAACTTGGATACGCAACGGTTTCGATCAATCTTCAGCAGGCAGATACAGAAGCGCTTGCAGATTCTCACGCCTTTTTTCGCTGGTTTCGTGCAGTGCTAGCGCTCAAGCTAAAGTTGGATTCTAGTCAGGATCAATACTGGGATGAGCTACTTGGAAGTAAGCTCAGCACAACCCTGTATCTGCGAGAGACAGTTCTACCGCAGTTACACCGTCCACTGGTTCTGATTATTAATGAAGTTGAGCAGGTCTTTGAATACGCTGATACTGCGAGAAACTTTCTGCCTTTACTACGATCGTGGCACGAAGAAGCCCAGCACGATGAAGTTTGGCAACAACTTCGGCTCGTCGTTGCCTATTCAACCGATGCTTACCTACCGTTAGACATCAATCAATCCCCATTCAATGTTGGGCTACCTTTAACGCTGCCAGAGTTTAACCAAGAACAAGTGCAAACTCTGGCCCAGCTTTATTCGGTCAGTTGGAGTGAGCAAGATTGCGATCGTATCCTGGCACTCAGCGGCGGCAACCCTGCTTTAGTCAGTCTTGCTCTCTATCATCTGAATCAGGGCATGAGATTCGACGACTTACTACAATCTGCTTGTACTTTAAAGGGAATTTATCGAAATCATCTTCAGCGCCTGCTTGCTCAAGTGAATGGAAATGCACAGTGGACAGAACGCCTTGCTCCCCTGGTACAAGGAGCAGATGCAATCCATCTTGATCCAATCTTTGCCTACAAACTAGAGGGAATTGGACTGATTCAGCCTACATCGGGTGGATGGAAACTGAGTTGTGAACTCTATCGAACTGCGTTTCAAACTTATTTACTGAATTGATCCCTGCATGACAAACTCATTTCACTATAAAGTGGGTGGTAGCCTTCAGGCAGATGCTCCGACCTATGTTGTTCGACAAGCTGATCTTGAACTCTATCGGGCACTGCAAGCAGGGGAATTTTGCTATGTATTCAATGCGCGGCAGATGGGAAAATCATCGCTGCTCGTGCGCGTTAAACAACAACTTCAACAAGCTGGAGCAGAGTGCGCTTATCTAGATATGAGTCGCTTAGGCAGCGATCGACTGACTCCGAAGCAATGGTATTACGGCATCATTGTGAGTCTGCTCCAGAGCTTTCAGCGATTGAATCAAGTCAACTATCGAGAATGGTTTGCGGCTCATGCCGATTTACCGCTCATTCAATGCTTAACTGCTTTTATTGAAGAGATTCTATTTGCAGAGTTTGCAACTGCACCAATTTATATCTTTATTGACGAGATTGATAGCTTACTTAGCTTAGAGTTTCCAGTCGATGATTTCTTTGCCTGGATTCGCTCTTGCTACAATCAGCGATCGCATGATGTTCGATATCAGCGCTTTAATATTGCTCTGTTTGGGGTAGCGACTCCTGCGGATCTGATCGCCGACAAGCAGCGCACGCCTTTCAATATCGGTCGCGCAATTCAACTGGATGGATTTACTTCAGAAGAAGCAATCCCACTGGCAACGGGACTGCAATCTGCGATCGACCATCCGATCTCGGTTCTGCAAGCGATTCTGCACTGGACAAAAGGACAACCCTTTCTCACGCAAAAGCTCTGTCAACGAGTCATTGATACGATCGAGCAAGCAACTCCGCTTCAGATTCCCCCCGGTATGGAATCCTTTTGGGTCGATGAATTAGTCAAAGCCCATCTTCTAGACAATTGGGAAGCCCATGACGAACCTGTGCATTTAAGAACCATTCGCGATCGACTATTCTGGAATGAGAATCGCACTGGACGACTATTAGGCATCTATCAACAACTTTTACAAGGCGAGGCAATTCTCCTGGATGATAGTCGAGAACAGATTGAACTATTACTCTCAGGCTTGGTTGTTCGGCAAGGGAATTTACTGGCGATCAAAAATCCAATCTATCAGCAAGTTTTTGACCTGAAATGGGTTAATCAACAACTTAGTATGCTACGCCCCTATGCCAATGCGATCAATGGCTGGATGGCTTCTGATCGAACTGATGCAACCTATCTTTTACAAGGACAAACGTTGCTCGATGTGCAGCAGTGGGCACAAAACAAAAGTCTCAGTGATTTGGACTATCAGTTTATCGCTGCAAGCCAAGATGCAGAACGGCAGCGCATTCAGCAAGAGCTAGAAACTCAGCGAGAAAGCGAACGATTTTTTCGGCAACTTGCAGAAGCGGTTCCTCAAATTGTGTGGATTGTGGAACCTGATGGCACCTTGTCTTACACGAATCAGCAAGGAAGTACTTTCTCTGGGCGCTTGTTTTCTGAAGTCGCAGATTGGAAGCGATTGGATGTTATTCATCCCGACGATCGAGAGCAGAGTCTTACGGCTTGGACGCATTCTCTCGCAACCGGGGAACCTTACGAAATCCAACTGAGAATACAAGATGCGACTGGAAACTATCGTTGGTTTCTGAATCGAGCGATTCCGATTCGAGATAGCAATGGGCAGGTTGTAAAATGGTTCGGAACCAGCACAGACTTGGATACGCTCAAACGAGAAGAAGAAGTTCGACGCTTGCAAGAAGTGGAAAAACGACTTCATCAAGAGCAACGCGCGGGTCGTCTGCAAAAATGGCTGCTCGGAACAATTAGCATCGCCTTTGTGATTGCGAGTGGACTCGGACTCTATGCCTTTGCCCAAAAACACGAAGCGACTCTGCGCGAAATCGAAGCGATCGCAAATGTTTCAGAAGCTCAATTTGCCTCTGGCGATCGCTTAGATGCCCTGATCACTGCTATCAGAGCACATACTCAACTGAATCAGTTACAGAATGCCCCTGTTGAGCTTACTGCTCAAGTTGATCGAGAGCTTCGCCGCTCTGCTTTTCAAGCAGTTGAGCGTAACCGATTTGCTCCGGATAAAGGCAGAGTTCGAGGCGTTGCAGTCAGTCCCGATGGGCAACGCCTCGCCACAACCCACGATCGACCATCTATTATTTTGTGGAAAGCTGACGGCACTCAACTCGCCACCATTCCAGAGAAGGCTCAAAAAGTCCTGTTTAGCCGAGATGGACAAGTTCTGATCACGGGACTAGATGACGGAACAGTGCGATTGTGGAGCAGTCAAGACGGTAAGCCGATTGCAGTTTTTAAGGGAAGCGACAAGCTCATAATGTCGATCGACATCAGCCCGGATGGACAACAGATTGCCGCAGCAACGGGTAATCTCATCAAAATCTGGAGCTTCGATGGCAAGCTGATTCGCACTTTGACTGGACATCAAGCAACTGTGTGGGAAGTAAAATTTAGCCCCGACGGGAAATCGATCGCGAGCGCGGGTGCAGATAACACTGTGATTGTTTGGAACTCAGAGGGCAGCAAAATTCGCACATTAAAAAATCCAATTGCCTCGAATGAAGGCGAAAACCGTCTCGTGGGTCTAGCTTTTAGCCCTGATAGTAAACTGCTTGTTGCAGGCGATTGGTACGGCAATATTCTCTGGTGGGACAACGAAGGCAAGCTGATCAATACTACTTCTGAGCATCGTAATGCAGTGGATAGTCTAGTCTTCAGTCCCGATGGACGAATGCTGGCGTCTGGCAGTTGGGACAGTACGATCAAGTTATGGGATATGAATGGAACGCTACTGAGAACTTTACCTGGGCATCCTAGCGGTACTTTGTCGATCGCATTCAGTCCCGATGGACAACAGCTTTTCTCTGGCGGTGAAGATGATCTGATTCGAGTCTGGCAACTCTCGTCTGATTTTGCCACTATCTTGCGCGGACATCGCGCCTCAGTCTGGAGCGTCAAACTCAGCCCCGATGGACAAACTATCATTTCCTCTGGATCGGATGGCACGATCAAGCGTTGGACCCAAAGCGGTCAACTGTTGCAGCGTCTCCCTTCAGAACATGGGGAGGTTTGGGCAGTTGATTTCAGTCCAAATGGACAAACGATCATTGCGGGAAGCGATGATGGTACGCTGACGTTTTGGAGCAAAGAGGGCAAACTTCTCCGCACAGTCAAGGCTCACACAGCCGCAACATTTGGTCTGACGTTTAATCCGACTGGCGAAGAAATTGCTTCTGTAGGTTGGGACGGAACCATCAAACTCTGGAACCGCGATGGCAACTTGATTCAAGCTTTAGAAAAAAGTCGAGAGTTGTCTGATACACTCAGCGATCGCATTAACGCTGTCGCTTTTAGCTCAAATAACCAATGGCTTGCAACCGTCGGTCGAGACGAATTCATCCGGCTCTGGCAGCGCAACGCTAACGGGCAATTTACTCCCCGCCCTCAACTCAAATTTAACGGACAGCAAGGCAATCTTTGGGATGTCGCCTTTAGTCCCGATGCTCAAATCCTAGCAACAGCCGGCGAAGACAGTACGATTAAACTCTGGTCATCGAATGGAAGCTTAATTCGCACCTTGAAAGGACATCACGATCGCGTCAATTCAATCACCTTTATTCCACCGAACGCTGGACTGCCTGCTGAATGGGGAACAGTTATCGCTTCTGCAAGTTGGGACAAAACCATCAAACTGTGGAAACTGGATGGAACACTACTCACCACACTCGAAGGACATGAAGACAGAGCTTTAGATGTGACGTTTTATCCAGCAACCCAAACGAGCAGTGCCTTCCTCGCTTCTGCTGGACTCGATCGAGCAGTGATTTTATGGCGGCTTGATCGAGTGCTCAAGACCGATCAGATTTTGAACGCGAGTTGCGTCCGAGTGCGCGACTATCTGCGGAGTCAGCCAGAGTTGAGCGATCGACAATCTCTGTGTCAACCTTAAATTGTTTGACCCCGGATGAATTTGGATAATCGTCGATAACTATCTATGCAGGCAGTTGGATCAGGAATTCAGTTCCCGCCCCCAAACTGGAGTTGACTAAAATCTGACCTCCATGTTTTTCCTCCACAATTTGACGGGCGATCGCTAACCCCAAGCCGGTTCCTTTTCCAACACCTTTTGTGGTGAATAAATGGTCAAAGATTCTTTCTTTCACCGCTTCGCTCATACCCTTGCCATTATCCCGAATCCGAATTTCGACGTGATTGCCTACGATGGCGGTCTGAATCTCAATACGTTGCGGGTTGGCTTCTAATTCAGCATAAGAGAAGCCTTGTGCCATTTCATCAAACATATCGATCGCGTTTGCCAAGATATTCATGAACACTTGATTCAATTGTCCAGGAAAGCACTCAACAGCCGGTAATGTTCCATACTCTTGAATAACTTGAATCGCTGGGCGAGCATCATTTGCTTTGAGGCGATATTTCAAGATGAGCAACGTGCTGTCGATGCCTTCATGCAGGTCAGCACAGACTTTATGCTCGGTATCGGCGCGCGAGAACGTGCGAAGACTATTACTAATTGACTTAATGCGATCGACGGCACCTCTCATTGAGTTCAGTACCTTCGGCAAGTCCTCGTAGATAAACTTCAAATCAATGTCTTCCGCATTGTCTTGAATGGGTGCAGCTGGGTCGGAATAATGTTGTTGATACAGTGCTAGGTGTCCGAAGACATCTTGCACATAATCGCTGGCATTTCTGATACTGCCATTGAGAAAGCCGATCGGGTTGTTGATTTCGTGAGCGACTCCAGCGACTAGGTTGCCTAAGGATGCCATTTTTTCGCTTTGCACCATTTGGAGTTGAGCATTTTGCAATTTGGCTAAGGCTTGTTCAAGTTCCTGAGATTTTTGCAAAACCGCATTTTCAGCCCGTTTGCGATCGCTAATATCTCGCGCCATTGTCGAGAAGTACTCAACTTCCCCATGACTCGATTTGTGGGCAAGCACCACTTGAGAAATCGGAATCTCCTGTCCAGTTTTATCGAGTACGGCTGTTTCACCGATCCACATCCCCGAGCGGACAGCTTCAGGCAAGGCTTGATTCGCAATGATCTCGATTGCCCAAGCAGGGTGGTGATCAGCAATATTCGTTTCTGTTCGATCGAGATGCAACAGATTGCGCCAAGCCCGGTTCACGTAAAGAATTCGTCCTTCCGGATCAGCGGTGCCAATAAAGTCTGAGGTACTCTCTAAAATGGCGAGTAACCTTGCTTGCTCTGCTTCAACCTTTTTGCGATCGCTAATGTCAATCACAATGCCATCCCAAACGACTTCGCCATCCTCCCGACGCTCGGGTTGAGAAATCGCTTGTACCCACTTCATGGCGCCAGTCGGTGTTATGATGCGCCACTCATGCCGAAATGGTGTGAGATTCTGAGCAGACGCTAGTACAGCTTGAAAAACTCCTTCTTGATCGTCGGGGTGTTCAAACTCTCGCAGGCTATACTTCCCACTCATCAGATCTTCTGCTGCGACCTCATACAGAGTTTGGCAGCCCGAACTTACATAAGGTATCGATGATGTGCCATCAGGCTGAATCCGAATCTGATAGATTAACCCTGGAATATTATCTGCAAGCTTCTGGAAGCGGGTTTCACTGACTTTTAACTGTTCTAAAGACTGTTCTAGCTGTTGTCCGTAGACTTGAGAGGCTTGGTAAAGACGCGCATTCTCTAAAGAAATTGCTGCCTGAGTACAGAGAAAATTGAGCAGGAGCAAGCGATCGCGCGTAAACACGCCACTCGTGGAGCGATTTTCTAGGTAGACCATGCTGATCAAATTTCCCCGATTCAGGATGGGCACGCAGAGGACACTTTTTGGCTGATGTTTGCTCAAATATTCATCAATTACGGGTAACTCTGTGTCGCAATTGTCAATCAGCACCATATCTTGGGTGCGTTTGACATACTGAATCAGTTTAATCGGCAGATGAGCATGATCCGCTAAGGGTTCTGTACGAAGTGCTGTCGCGTCAGCTGTGGCGATCGCTTTTACAATCCAGTCTCCCGCTTGATCGGGTAAGAGTACTGCACAGAGATCGCTGCCTGAGTATTGCAGAATCACTTGCGTCAGTTGATGAAGTAAGTCATCGAGTTGAATAGTTCCTGACAGGCTTTGGGAGGTCTTGAGGATCGCGTTAAAGTCTAACGTGAGATTAACGCTCATCTCAGAAGAATGATTTGAACTAGTAGCGGGATGGATCGAAAGTGGTAAAGCGATTGGTGCAAGAGTTTCGAGCACATTGAAAACTGGACTCACGGGCTGGAGAATTGGATGAAGTAAATCTGGATATCGGGTTTCCAGATCAGCTGTTTTGGCTTTGGCTCCCCAACGGCTGTAGCAGTAGTATGCTTGCTGTATGTAACTTGCAGCAATTTTGGCTTTGCCCCAGTGGAGGTAAAATTTTGCTGCCAGTTCGTTGGAAAGCGCTTCATCTTGAATAAAACGATTTTTCTTAGCAATGGCGATCGCGCGATCGTAAGCTTCGATCGCATTCGTTTTATCGCCGAGAACTCGACATCGTTCTGCTTCCACCAGTTCCCAACGATGTTGATGGTTCATTGGGGCTAAGGTTGCCCAATGGTGCAATTGGTCTTGATGCTCTTGCACTTTGAGGAGTATTGTTTGACGCTCTTCGTCTGCAACTTCTGAAACTTGAGCCAGTTGAATGAGTGCCTCAAACCAGGAGTAGAGCGGAACCATAACCGTTCCTAATCCGCCATCAAGGTATCGGGCAGTTTGGGCAGAGGTTTCGATAGCCTCCCGATTTTTCTCAAAGAGATAGTAAAGAATCGTTTGGTTAATGTGCCAGATAAACAACGCAGCGCGATGATTCATCGCTTTTAGCTGAGGCAAACATTGGTCGTGGTGAAAAATATCGCCAGTGAGCCGATAAGGAACTGCGGTCTGTCCTAGTAAATTCAGAACAGTTTGTTGATAGATCTCTTGGTAGGGTAGGCTGAATGTCTGTTTGTATCGCGCAATCGTTTGACGGTAAGCCTCCAAGGTTGGAGCCAAATCGACTAAGTCCTGCCCTGCATGATAGGCGTAATAACAATAAGCTGTTGCATTCAAGCTCAGGGATTCAATGTCTCCAGTTTCCAGCCCACTCTGGTATGCTTCCTGCAAAGGCGGAAGCATGTTAGATAAATGGGTTTTCCAATGTTTGATGTAAGTATGAACTACATACCAGGAACGACTCTTGAAGGGTTTGGCTTGTAGTTGTTCTAGTAAACTTAGCGCTAACTCTCCAAACTCATACCCGTTATCAATATCACCGATCACACAACTCAGAATCAAACCGTAGTCTGCGTAAGTAAAGATAGAAACCGGGCTGTTCCCAAATTGGATGGATAATTCAACTTGCTTGAAAATTAGTAAGGGCATTAAGGTCGGTGCTGCCATGTAAGCCGCAGACACCAATACCGTCAGAATTTCCATCGTAGCTAATCGATGGGAATCAGTCATTGCGGGCAGTTCGAGTAAACGCTGAGGTGCTTGATCTGCCCAAAGCGATCGCGTTACTCCAAAGGCTTGTCCAATGTCTGCTTGGGTGGGTTGGGCTGGAAATTCGATTCCTAATTCTTTTAAGACCTGTAAACCAACGGCGATTGAATCGAGGAATTGCCCTTGGACTTTGGCTCCCATGATTCGGATTTGCTGTACTTTGATGGTATCGAGTAAAGTTCTAGCATGGTGCAACACGATGCCTGCCCACTGTTCCATCTGCTCAAAATCTGTGTTCAGATAGCTAGCTTCAGCAATTTCTTCATGCAGTGCCAACATTAGTGGATAGTGGCTCTCCCACGCGGCTTCTGGCAAGAGTTCAATTCCTATCCTCAGATAAGCGATCGAGGCTCCATAAGCTGTCGAAGTCTTCGCTTTGCGGCCCGCTGCTACGTTTAACTCCGCCAGTTTTTCCCGTTCTGGCAGATGTGTGATCAAGGGAATGCCCACATTAAGATGATTAGCAATTTCAAAGAGGCGGTCTTCCCGTTCCTGCTGAGAAGAATTCTGGAGTAATAATTGCCCCATTTTTAGATGCGTAGACTGCTGCTGACCAGCAGCAATGAGAGAATAAGCAGCTTGCTGTACTCGATCGTGCAAGAATTTATAAATCACAATAACTTCGTTCTCTTGCGTATCTCGATCCTGCGATTGAAAGAACTTGTAGGTTTCATTGATCGGGAGAATCAATCCTTCTTGTAATGCCTTCCATAACTGACTTGCTGTTTCGATCGAGGATTGTTCTGCAACGATTGCCAAGGTTTTCAAATCAAACTGGTTGCCAATGCAAGCGGCAAACTTTAACACAGTCTGCGTCTCCACAGGCAGCTTCTGCAACTGCTGCGCCATGAATTCCACGACATCATCGGTAAGTGTTAACTGCCGCATTGATGCTAAATCACATTGCCAGTAGCCCAAATTAGCCTGGAATGTAATCCATCTCTCTTCATAAAGAGCTTTGAGAAACTGCGTCGTAAAGAAGGGATTGCCTTGGGTTTTTTGATAAATCAGTTGCGTGAGAGGACGTGCTAGGTCATCAGTGCAACTCAAAGTGTCAGCCACTAACAGATTTACCGTCATTTCTCTCAGAGGAGCAAGGGTAATTTTATTGATCGTGGCTTGTGCTTTCTGAATTTCTTCCAAGGTCAGCATTAAGGGATGGGCTGTGAAGACTTCGTTATCGCGATAAGCTCCCAGAATCAGTAAATAGCCAGAACTCGCTTGGCTCATTAACAACTTCACAAAGTTCAGTGAAGCAGAATCTGCCCACTGCAAGTCATCCAGAAACATAACCAGAGGATGCTCTGAGGTGCTAAACACCTGAATAAATTTCTGAAACAGAAGATTAAAACGATTCTGAGCCGCAGTGCCAGAAAGTTCTGGCGCAGGAGGTTGCACACCAAGAATGCGTTCGAGTTCCGGAATCACTTCAATAATGACTTGAGCATTCTCGCCTAAAGCTTTAAGAATCCGGGATTTCCAGGTGTGCAGTTGCTCATCTGATTCTGAGAGCAGTTGTGCCATCAAGTCGCGGAAAGCTTGAACAAAGGCAGAGAAGGGAATGTTGCGATTGAATTGGTCAAATTTGCCTTTGATGAAGTAGCCGCGTTGTCGCACAATCGGCTTATGCACTTCGTTGATGACCGCAGTTTTGCCAATTCCGGAGAATCCCGCGACTAGCATTAATTCGGTCTGTCCCTGCGCAACACGATCGAAGGCATCGAGCAAGTCTTGCACTTCCGCTTCTCGTCCATAGAGCTTTTCGGGAATGGTGAAGCGATCTCAGCGATCGCGAGTGCCAATCTCGAAAGGTATCACTGTGCCGATTTCTTTCAGTTGATGTAGGCAAGTTTCCAAGTCATACTTCAGACCCAAGGCGCTTTGGTAGCGGTCTTCCGCATTTTTTGCCATGAGCTTCAGCACGATTTCCGACACGGTGATCGGGATCTCTGGATTGAGTTCATGGGGTGCACTCGGGACTTTAGCGAGATGACTGTAGACGAGTTCCATCGGGTCATCGGACTGAAAGGGGAGTTGTCCGGTCAACAGTTCGTACAAGGTGGCTCCAAAAGCATAGAAGTCACTGCGGTAATCAATGCCCCGATTCATTCGCCCGGTTTGCTCTGGAGACAGGTAAGCGAGCGTTCCTTCTAAACTGTTCGGATTCTGGATTTCTTGGGTTTCCCGAGGAAGGAGTGACGCGATGCTGAAGTCGATCAGCTTGACTTGTTTCGAGGTGGGTTGAATCAGAATATTCGCAGGCTTGAGGTCTTTGTAAATGACGCGCTGCTGGTGCAAATCGTGTAGAATCTCCGTCAGCTGTAGCGCGATCGTCAAGACCTCAGACACGGACAGCGCGGACTGACGAGCATAGTCGTGAAGCGACAGCCCACCGATATCTTCCATGACTAAGACATAGCTGTTGCCATAGGGTTCAAGACTGTAGGGACGAATCACCCCTGGCAGGTTGAGGGCTTTGGCGATCGTGTATTGATTGCGAAAATGCAACAGATCGTCGAAGGTGGGATACTCCTGCTGTAGAAATTTCAGGATGACAGGACGCTGGCTAGACTCTTCCACCGCTCGATAAACCCGAGTGCGTGACCCAGCATACAACTGCTCCACGATCTCATAGCCAGGAAGGCTTGGAAAAGGCGTTGGATGCGTGTGAGTTGTCGGTGCCATAGGAAGGATGCGTCTCAAAAATCTAGGTTTTTTCTAGATTTCCCCTGACCTTTGGCGCGAGCAACAGGCATAATTTATGGTTTGGGCTGAAGATCACCTTAGTAATTGAGCTATGTCTAGTTTCTGAAAGGCGGCATCGACTCGGGAATGACGACTCCACCTTATTTTTAAGACTGTAAGAGAACTTTGAAGAAAACGGTCATCTCTATTGTTCAGTCTATCAATGAAAGAAATGGACAAAGTTCAGACATCTGAGCTTTGTCCAGCATTGGTGTGACAATGAGCAAGCTGAGCGATTAATTTCGAGGAGGAACTTGAATCCGAGCTGTACCAATTGGGATTTCTGCATTGAGTCCAACTTATTTAGCTGTGACACTATAGAGTAAAATTTCGCCTTCTTCCATGGTGATATCGGTATCAGAGAAATTAATCTCGATTGTTTTTCCTGAAATTACGGGCTGATTGAACACGACTGCTACTCTTCTATCAACTCTCTCAATTTTTGCAGGAATCATTTTACCTGTTTCATCAGCCACAGTGATGCTCCGAAACTTCGCCATTTGAGGAGGAACGAGAACCATCACATCTTGCAATGACATTCCTAAAACCATCACACGGATCAGATGATTTTCACCTCGAATTTCGGAACTACTGATAAAAGGGGAATTGAAGCTAAAAAACATCTGATTGTTCTAGGGTCTCACCAGAGGAGCGGTAGCAGTAGCAGGAAGAAATGTGGCTACTGAAAGTGCGATCGAGGATAGACCAACTAAGACAAAGCGTTTCATAAGAATTGCCCTGGATAAAAAGTGGTTGGATACGATTGAGTTCAGTCGAGTGTTGAATTGCCTAACTAGATAATGCTGTATGAAGCTCTAGAAAACCTGAGAGCGAGATTAAGGTTAGCTGAGAGATAGAGCTTGTAGGAAGGTTACTACGAGCATGAGGAAACTATGTTGTGCTTAAAAGATGAGGACTCACAGTTTAGGGTTTCTCAGCGTGTATAAAGTCATCTCTCATCAACCGTTAAAGCAAGTAGTGGATACTAGGCAAATTGCAGTCGTATATCCCGGTTGACCTAGGGATTAGAAGATTACCGTTTCTCTTAAAGATATGAACTTCTCAAATTTTGACCAACTTCCTACCGCCTTACAGACCGTCGTCACTCAGCAAACCTTGACGATAGGTCAGGCGCTCTTTCATAAAGGTGAACCTGCTGACACAGTATTTGTGATTCAGTTTGGACGGATTCGGTTACTGCATTACACCGAAAGTGGGCAGATTGTAAATCACTACCAAGTCAATCCCGGTGAACTTTGTGCAGAGTTGGTACTATTCATTGAGACTTATGCTTGCACTGCGATCGCGGAAGAACTCACTCAGGTTTTAGTTTTTCCGAAACAAGCCTTTCTGAAAGCACTGCAACAAGATTCGGATCTTGCGATCGCGTTTATGGCACAAATGGCGTATCGATTGCACTTGACAAAAACAATGCTAGAAGTCCGTGGAATTCGGTCAGCACGAGAACGGGTCTTGCATTATTTACGGTTTGTGATGCCAACGGATCAAAACTCTGTCCTCTTAAAGCAGCCTTTGAAGAGCATTGCCTATGATTTGGGGATCAGTCCGGAAGTATTATCGCGTACTCTGACTCAATTAGAGATCGAAGAGGTTATTTTACGGGAAAAACGTCGAATTACACTCCTCGAATAAGCTGTAGTCAACTTAAAATAATCTAAAGAATAAAGAATGCTGCAAAATTGATTTGAATCAAAGACAGGCAGAAAATTACCGCCTATTCTCGTTAAAACAGACGAAAGAATATTTCCTAAGTGATGAGAGCGCATGATCAACCAGCAGAGGATGCAACACGTCGATCAAAAGCAGAGCATTCTGGATTCTTTGACGACTTTAAGCTATCGTGCTCATGATTTAAGCAGCTATCTGCATGAAATTACCCGTGCAGTCAACCAACTCCTCGATTCTGATTGGACAATCGTGGCGCTCTGCGAAGGCAATACGATTCAGGTGATTGCGAGCAGTCTAGAAATCGAGACTGAGGCTGAAGTTTCGCTATATGGCACGCTCGCGGAAAGAGTTATGTAAAGTGGCGAGCCTTTTCTGATCGAAGATGCTGGGTGTGAAGCACTGCTAGAGACCTATTTTTGTTATCTAGGTGTTCCCCTTCGGACGGTTCCGGGCGAGATTGTGGGGACAATTTGTTCGTTTAGTCAGCAACATCACCAGTATAGTCAAGATCTCATCGCCTCTGTCGAACTCTTTGCCGAACGAGCAGCAACGGCGATCGATAACTATCGCCTCTATCAACAACAACAGCAGTTTAATGAACTGCTCGAAGCAGAAATGATCAAACGCACGATCGAACTCCGCGCCGCACAAGCAAAATTGATCGAGCAAGAGCGACTCGCCGCGATCGGAGAGTTTGCTGCGATGATTGTGCATGAAATTTGCAATCCACTCACAACCGTTCAGCTTGGATTAAATCATTTTTCAAAGCTTGACTGACCCGCATCGGCTCAAGCGCGATTGTCACTAACAACCAATGAAGCAGAGCGATTAGCAAATTTACTCGATGAGATTCTACTTTACTCCAAACCTCAAGTGTTGCAGCTCGCTGAAATCGAGATCAATGCTTTTGTTCAAGTCTTACTGATGCTGTTGCAATCTATGCCCCAAGCGCAAGAACGGAGGATTGTCTTTGTTCCTTGGGATTCACCAATTTATATCTTGGGTGATGCAGCCAAACTCAAACAAGTTTTCATTAATCTGATCCGCAATGCTTGTGAAGCGGTTGATCCTGGTTCAACAATTCTATGGACAATGAGCTTGTTGCCAGAGCAGCTTTGTCTCTCAATCCAGAATGGGGGTGATCCGATCGCGCTTGATAGTCTACCAAAATTAACACAGCCGTTTTACTCGACAAAAGCGGAGGGCACTGGATTGGGACTCGCGATCGTCAAACGCATTGTCGAAGCTCATCTCGGAAGTCTGAGTATTACTTCTTCTGAGCCTGAAGGAACAATTGTGCAAGTGCAATTGCCCCTTCAACACCAGTCTTATCAAACCTTAGTCAACCAAGAAGCCGAATAATTTAAGAAGAGATTGTGAAATGTCACCCCAAATTTGCACAGAGCACTAAGAGTAGTATCCTTGTTCAATAAAGGACAAATGGAACGAACAACAGAAGTAGCAATGTGGTAGAAAGTAGTCACGCTTAAACTGTTTGTGCTTCTGTCCGAATTGAAGGGTCATTTCAGGCTCCATCGCACTGAACAAAAGTAAGCTCAGTATGAATTCAAGACTTTGTAGAGGCTCTATAACTTCCTTCATATCAAAGGTAAGCTACTTCGCTTTGATTAAATCTATCTCAACCATAAGTCCTTGCCCTCTCACGGTATCAATGCTGCCTAGAATTATCTGATATATCTCAGGGCTTCTACTGAATATTTAACCTAAGCTTTACTAAAATTCTCCTATTATAAAGAGTCTATAAGCACTACTTCTCAGTATTACTGACAGTCATAAGTCACTGTAAGATTTGAACAGACTGCACTCGGCATCTCCACAGTGCATCTATAGCGACGCTGTTGCAATGAAATTGCAAAACTTAAGATAAATCTCAGGATTGGCTTGTTCATCTTCAACTTAAGGCTTAAATCTAATTCGTCTAAGCCTTTAGCGAATCTACCTGTACACTTTATCTATCTGTGTAGACGATGAGACATCATATAGTTTTAAGTAAGCCATTTGATTTAGAGCAATTCAGCGAAGGCGCAAGACAAGGAATAAATCCACGCCATGTCTTAGCAGACTTAAGCCAGAAACTTGATGCGACGATTCACAAAACCGGAAATCACCCGATCACGTTTCTCGATCGAGTGTTTGCGAAGTTCTTCGGCACGTTACCTGAACAATGGGCAATGGCTCGATCGATAGTGCCCCAACTCAGCAATGAAGATATCATCTTTTCCAATGGGACTGATGTTGGCTTTCCGTTAGCCATGTTGTGTAAGATTGCAGGCAAGCGCCCGAAGCTCGTGACGCATGTGATGGTTCCCGAAAACAGACGGGTACGTTTACTTCTGAAGTTGTTTGCGCTAGACACTCATATTGATGTTTTCCATGTCTACAACCAGAGTCAGGGCGACTTTCTTCAATCGTTCCTCAATCTCAGCAGCGATCGTATTAGTGTGCTCACGTTTCACACCGATACGGATTTCTTTTCCCCGGGTGCGCCTTCTCCGAGTAAATCCCGTCCTATCATTGCGAGTGCAGGCTTAGAGCAGCGAGACTATGTGACGCTTGCCGAAGCAACGCACGATCTTGATGTGGATGTGAAAATCTGCGCTGCTTCCTGTGCGGCAAAAGCAGCAGGATCGGGAGGATTTCCGAAAGTCATTCCGGCAAACATGGAAGCGCGATATTATGATTTTGCGGAATTGCGCCAGTTGTACCGCGATGCTGACATTGTGGTGGTGCCCGTCGTGGATCATACCTATTCTGCTGGAACAACGGTGGTCTTAGAGGCAATGGCATGCTGCAAGCCTGTGATTCTCACCAGTACACCGGGTCGTAACACAGCTTTGAGAGATGAAGGTGTGGTGAGAGGTGTGCCAGTCGGCGATGCAGCGAGTTTAAGAGCAGCGATCATGTCTTTGCTCAACAATCCCCAAGAAGCTGCGGCTTTAGCACAACGCGGACATGAAAAAGTGCTGCGGGAAAATGCTACGGAAAAACACTTGCAGTCCTTAATCTCCCTATTAACTGCCATGGAGACAGAATCAAGCGGCGATCGCGCTGTCACTGCAGAGGCTTGAGCCGTTCTATTACGGGCGCTTTGTCACTAATGCTGTTGTAGAACTTCTAACTTTGCCAGATTGAGCATACTCAGTCTGGCATTACAATTTCCTGGCTCATGCCCTGGCTACTCCCTGTAACTAGAGCAACTTGAAGGTCAAGTGACATTACAATTCTCCGAATTAACTTAATGGAGCAGTCCCAAAAGTTGCATTAAACTTGCGACACCAAATTACAGTGGACTGAAAGTTTTTTAGGTTAACATTGGCTGGAATCGCATAGCTTTGAGCACCATTAAACTTTTGTAAAGGTGCGAGAACGACATATTCTCCCTCTTTCAAGGGATAAGAAGGTGGTTTTGCAGATCCCAGTACATTGTTGGAGCGATGTAAAACAACAACTAAATCAGGTCCCAAACTAGAGGTTTTAAACCCTTGATCTAGTTCTAGGAAAGATTTGCCATTCTGAGTAACAATTTGAGCTTTTCCCTGGGTTGGATGTTCTCCAGACTGAAAACTGCCTGATTTTACAATGGTTGATGCTGGAGTTTTCGCTTGAGTTGCTAATTCTGGTTTTGCTGGAAGTTCCGGTTCCGTTGTCTGATTCTTAGCCATCGTTCCAACGCACCCAACAAAGATGAGAGAAGCTAGACTGAGTGAAATCCAATGTTTTACTTTCATGATTAAAGCTTGCTTGGATGAATACATCCCTGATTATGATGGTTAGGTTGAGCAGTGAGATGATGAGCGCTTAAACAGTCCAGAACAAAATGCTGATATTTCACAGAGAAAGTTTTCAGGTCATTTTCAGCGAATTCTCATCTTGAGGATTTATGGTGTTAGAGGCAGCAATACTTGAACGATCGTTCCTGTTGTCGCAGAGGATTCGATACTCAATTCACCTTCATGAGCTTCGATGATCCGTTTGACGATCGCGAGTCCTAACCCAGTGCCCGCTGTTTTTGTCGTGAAGAAGGGTTTCGTTAAGTTGGGCAGACTCTCTGTAGGAATCGGTTGACCCTGATTTTGAATGTGAATGCAAGCTTGATGATTTCTAAGCGTATAGAGCTTAACCGTTACTGTCTCTCCGGTATTGCTGGCTTCATAGGCATTGATGATTAAGTTAATGAACACCTGTTTCAGCTTATCTTGATCCGCTAAAACTTGAATGGGTGAGGATGCGATGTCCACCTTTAGGTCTTTCTCCGACGCAGCAGGAATGGTCTTGAGAGTATCAAGTGTTTCGGTGATCAATTGATCCAAAGCTAACTGCGATCGCTGTAAAGTTTGCGGTTTAGAATACAGCAAAATTTGGTTCAATAATCGCTGTAAACGGTCGGCTTCATCTAATGCAAGCGAAAGATATTCCTGAAACCGCTCTGTCAAATTGAGTTTTTTGAACGTATTTAGTCCCATTGAAATTGTCGTCAGCGGGTTTCGGACTTCATGCACAATCATCGCGGCTAGCTCACCAATTTCTGCGAGCCGTTCTAATGCTTTCTCGGCTTGTTTACGATCGCTAATATCACGGGTTACGCCTACAATCAGCGGTTGTCCGTTTGTATCTTGAGTTAATCCGATATTTGCAGTGAGCCAACGCCAGCCACCTTGTTTATGAGGAGCACGATATTCTGTTCCCGATTGTTTCTGTCCGGTTGAAAGCAATTGTTCGATCTCGCCAATACAAGCTTGAATATCATCAGGATGGATGAACGATGTGATCAAGTTTCCTTCCATTTCCGAAGGCTGGAATCCTAGCACATCAGCAACATTAGGAGAAACATAGGAAAATACATTGTCCGGCGTGATTGCAAAGATAATATCATTCGCATTCTCAACGATTGCTCGAAACTTTGCTTCTGCTTGTTTGAGTTCTGCTGTGCGCTGCTCAACCCGTTGTTCTAATTCAAGGTTAGCAGTCAATAACTCTGATTGGGCGGCGCGGAGTTCGATTGTGCGTTTCATGACCTCCGCTTCTAACATTTCATTGAATTGTTGCTGCTGTTGGTAAAGCTGATAGTTATCGATTGCCGTTGCAGCCCGTTCAGCAAACAGTTCTGCTAGCTTCACTTCGTTTTCTGTAAAGCAACGGGGCTGCCGTTGGAAAGAGCAAATTGTCCCAATCACGTCACCGCTTGAGGTTCGTAAAGGCACTCCTAAATAAGCCTGATAGCCTTCTGGTGCCTGACCATAATCCTTACAGGTACTTGCATTCTCGACGACTAACGGAGCGCCCGTTTTTACAACTGTACCAGTCAAGCTACCATGCAGCGAATACACCTGATTTGCTACTTCCCCTAGCTCGATCGTACTTGCCAGAATCCGCTCGCTATCCCCTTGGCAATAGGTCACAACCGACCAGTCTAACCCAATCAGTTCGCTAACTCCTTGCGCCACTTCATACAAATAGGAGCTGAGTTCGCCCGTTCGATAACTCAGGGAGGATAGAATTGCTAAGGTTCGCTGCTCCGGTCTCGAAGGAATCGTCATCATTGCTTCCGATACTCCTCAAGGAGCGATGTACATTATGATGCAATTAGTTTGATCAAGTCTGCAAGAAATGGGCGTCCTTCAACTTCTGATAAAGTATCCTAAAGTTCTTTTGATGGAGATTGCTGTTCTTTCAGCAAAAATTAACCTTTCTATTAGAACTGCATCATCTATGCAATGTGACTGAATTCAGGGATGCAACCAAAATTCTTAGAACTCAGTTTTTTTGAAAAACTCTGAGTTCTCGCATTGTGTAGCCTTTGCCAACGTTAGTGTACGATCGAGGATTGTCCATAACTTGATCATTCAGCAGCAGCAGCATGGCTGCTCGTAACATCCCAGTAGAGAAGTTTTAGCCCTGAAAGAACTCCGTTCGGTTAGCCTTTCAGCTTGGGCGAGACAGCATCGCAATGCTCCGCTTTAACCTATCTTGATGGAAATGCTGCTTGAATCAATCGCGTAGCGTATAGCCAACTCCCCGAACAGTATGAAGGAGTCTCGGCTCCTGTTCTTCTTCTAATTTCAGACGTAAATAGCGAATGTAAACTTCAATAATATTAGAATCGCCGATGAAGTTATAGCCCCAAACATGCTCAAGAATCTGATCACGAGTAAACACTTGACGCGGATGCCGCAAAAGATACTCTAGTAAATCGAATTCCTTTGCAGTAAGAGAAATCGATCGAGTGCCGCGATATACCTCGCGAGTCTTCCGATTCAGGCGTAAGGTATTGAACTGTAAAATCTCTTCATCACCGTCTTGCACTCGACGCAAATGAGCGCGGACTCTTGCGAGCAGTTCCTCAATGCTAAACGGTTTCACCATGTAATCATCGGCTCCTGCATCCAGACCCGCAACGCGATCGCTTACCTCATCGCGTGCCGTTAACAGAATGACTGGAACTTTACTTCCGGTCGATCGCAATCGCCGACAGAGTTCTAAACCAGACAATCCTGGAAGCATCCAATCGAGAATCGCCAGATCGAGCGTTGCCTCGCGAGCAAGCATCAAGCCTGACATGCCATCATGCGCGACACTAACCGTATAGCCCTCACTAACCAGTTCTAGTTCGATAAAACGAGCAAGTTTAACTTCATCCTCAACTAATAGAATATGAGCACTCATGATCGGGTTCCTACTGCTGGAAGTGTTAATGTGAACGTACTGCCTTCACCGGGTTGAGATTCGACAGTAATATTGCCGCCCATCCGTTCTGCTAATGTTTTTGCGATCGTCAATCCTAAGCCAGTCCCACCAGTTGTTCGTGCCCGCGACGGATCAGTTCGGTAAAATGGCTCAAATACAAAGGCTTGTTGAGATGGGGAAATACCGCTTCCGCGATCGCGCACTTGAATAATCGCTGTGTTGCTTTCTTGGTGGAGTGTAATGATGATTGGAATATCTAAATTGGAATGTTTAATTGCATTGCTAATGAGGTGATCTAGAATTTGCATTAAATAGTCGCGATTTGTTTGGACTCGGATTGGCGTTGTGGATAATTTGGTTTCAATATTACAAGACTCAAACTGTTCGGTCATATTGACGACATCGTGAACAAAATCGTTTAAAATAACGACTTCTTCATCAATCGCGATATTAATACTTTCTATGCGCGCAAGATCAATCAAGTCTTTTAAGATGAGCGTCATTCGCTCTGCTTCTGTGATTGCCATCGCAAGTGTTTCTTTTTGCGTATCTGTCAATGTTTGATTTTGTTTTTGACTCCGCTGGAGATAGCCGTAAATTAAACTCAATGGCGATCGCAGTTCATGAGCGACCGCATTCGTAAATTGTCGCTGTTGATCTTTAACCGTTGCTAGTTGAGTAACGATCTCATTCCAACGTTGCGCTAATCCTTTGATTTCGGTCGGTGCAGGGTATAAATTGAGCGGATAGGGATCTAGTCGATGAGTTGAAGAAGTTGTCCATTGATGGAAATGTCGTAATGCTGAAAGCAATCGCCAAACTAATCCGAGCATGATCAACATCAGCACGCCAATAAAAATTAAGCTTAAGGTCGTTAACTGAGCAGCGAGCGTGAGAAATTTTGCAGTGGTTGCTGCATCAAACGAACTCATCGACAGAAAGTTTTGCACATCTCGACGACTGAGAAAAACGAAACTCACAGCAGCGATCGCAGAAAAGATCACGATACAGAAAAACAGCCGAAAATGGAGTGAGTTGGTATCGAGGTGATTCCATCTCAGTCTGAACCTTGTTCTTGAAAATCTACTCAAGCGACGCATGGAGATCACCTACTTTGACGCGGATAGCGTTCAAACTCAGTCTAGAATTATCAACGTCTAGAATTATCAACGTCTAGAATTATCAACTCATTGTAGACTAGCTGGAACTCAACGAAGAAGCCAAATCGTTTCGGCTTCTTCAGGGGCACTCAATGCAGGTTAAGGTCGCGCAACTGATTGTCTACGGCATTGAGATAACCGCGATCGTCCAAAGTAGAAGCTGGCAGATGATGAGTATTCACTGCGGCTTGCACAATGTCTTTAGCGCTAACTTTGCCAGTATTATGATCTTGAATTAAGCTGCCATAGCCCTTGATGCTCTGAGACTTGAAATAGCCGCGATAAGCAAAATGTGCAAGATCAGCTGGAGATAATCTGACGGTGGTTTGAGTCGTGCCTAGATTGTTGCTCGCGATCTCTTGGTTGATGCGAGGCTGAGCACTTGCGGGAACAGTTGAAGCCGTGGAGACCAGCATGAGCGAGAATGCTGTCAATAAGAAGCGTTTTATCATCACTCTCCTGAAGCTAGTAAGTGTTTGATAACAACAAGCATGACAAACTAGCCTGAATGCGTTCTGATCAACCGCTGAGAATTGACTGAGAAACTGATCTTAGGCGCATCAGCATAGTTTTCTGAGAAAATGCTGAGTTTGGCATGAGTTTTCTACACGGTTAACTTCACAGAAGGTTTAGTTTCAGTTTAGGTTCCTCTCAACGAAGACCTGCATTCTGGAATTAACTGAACTCCTCAGGAATGAACTTCATGAAACTTACTTCTTTACTCACCACAACTTTCACCACGGTTGCTTTAGTTGGCATGGTCACAATTTGGGATGCTCCACTCAAAGCCATCAATCCTCACCTCATGCAGGCATCAGCAGCTCAAGAAATGAAAGATAGTACAGGCTTAACCCCGTCGCAAAAGATCGCTAAAATTGTCCAGCATAAGGGACAGTTTGGGGGTGGTGATGAGTTACGACGCTACTTCTTTGGCGATTTAGAGCCAGTCTCCGTGCAACCTGGTGGTGCAGGTATGGTGGTCAATCTCTACAACAAAGCCAACAATACTACATTTGCTTACTGTGCAACCTATGATGTGGTTGTGGCAGTTAAGTCGGGTCGTGTTACACAATTTGCATCTAGTGAAGTGAAGTAACGGGGCTGTTTCTTCTCGTACTTGGAAAGGCTTCATCAGTGAAGAGACATGATCACCAAAGCACCATCTTACTTCTTGAATCAAATTGTGATGAACTTCAGAAAGGGAACGAGATCGCATCAAAAAGTCCCAGGGCAACTGTACCTCTGGATGGCTATTTTGATTTTCGGTGCTTCAAGTGCGGTCACGCGCAAGCTCGCCGAAATTGGTGCTATCATTCTGCTCGGACTATTCTTCAGTCAAATTGGTATTCGTCAGATCTGCCGACGGACAAAGTGCGATCGCACAATGCAGCAAGCCGAGCAAATGGGCATCGAAATGGATCTGGGCTTTAGAGGAGTCTAATCCTTTAGCTTCTTTGAATATCAGTTTGGGCTTCCTAAATCTGAGTTATTTTTTCAACAAGCTGTCTGGAATTACCTTATCGTTATCGTTTTTGCGCGACTGATGCGCCACTGTCGAGAATGGAAGACGGTGTAGTCGAAACCGTATGGCAGTGGTGCAGAGGAAAAAATCGCGCAAGCCTTGATTGTGCCCACAACAGCAAGTTGGGTGTTGTTGTGGGCGTTGTGTGTATGATTAGAAACAGAATGCTCTGTCAGTGTCAGCATTTCGATGATGCGGCGAACATGGGCGTAGATGAATTTGAGCATTAAAAAAATATTTAGGGCAACTGAAGCCGAAACCGAACGCTGCTGAGATGCATTTGGACATAACGCGATCGCAGCACCATCGTTCGTCTATAGATCTAAAACATTACCGCCCCTGTCACGCTCATTCATGTTCTCAGTCATCCATGCCAAAAATTGAAACTCAATGGATGATTTCGCGTTGAGAAAGATTTAGAGAAGTTTGAGAATCGAAATCTTGCGCAATCGAGTGTGATATGCTTCATTGGCTTGGATTGGGAAAATCCGGTGCAAATCCGGTACTGTGGCGCAGCTGTGATGATCATCAAATCGAGTCAGAATGCCAATTCCAAGTCAGTCTTCATTCAATTCTCTGCGAACCACGGAGAAGGAGCATATGAGTGAGTTAGTGAGTGCAAACCCCTGTCCAGGGCTATTTTATGAAACGCCTGCCCAAGATGGAATCTTGATGCGAATTCGAGTTCCAGGCGGGATTTTGACTGTAGCGCAGGCAAGTGCGATCGCTGAAATTACCGATCGCTGGAAGACTTCGACGATTCAAGTGACGAATCGTGCGAATCTTCAATTTCGAGCGGTTTCATCGGCTCCAGAAATCTTTGAAATCTTGAAAAATATTGGGCTTGCGGCAAAAAATGCTCAGGTGGATCATCTGCGCAATGTGATGGCAAGCCCAACCGCAGGAATTGATCCAAGCGAATTAATCGATACGCGATCGCTCGTTCAAGACATTGATACTTACATTCAATCCACGCCAGAATTAGCAGGTCTGCCCCCAAAATTTAGTATTGGGATTGATGGCGGTGGGCAGGTGAGTATCGGAACGCGATCCGAACAAGCTTGGCAACATCGATACAATGAGATTCAACTTTCAGCGATATCATCGAATCAGCTTCAGTTAGCTTTTGCAGCAGATAAACAACTGTATGAAACTGGAGTCGTGATTGATGCGACGGAGTGTGTTTCTGCGATCGCAACTCTAGCCAAAGTTTATTTGAGCTATGTCCAACAATCTCAGCGTCCGAAAAAGCCAAGGATGAGAGATATGTTGAAAGATTGGGGGGTTCAAGGAATTCTCGATCGTGCAGGGTTTGCAACCTTCAGCACTGCAATTTCTTTAAAATCTGAGATTGCTTCCCTTATCGGAGTTCATGCTCAAAAACAAGCTGGATTGTTTTATATCGGGATTGCATTACCTTTGGGGCAACTCTCGATCGCGCAATTTCAACACCTCATCGAACTTGCTAAAACCTACGGTTCAGGCGAAATTCGACTAACACCGTGGCAATCGATCATTCTGCCAAATATTGCCGATCCATCTACCGTATTGCAAGAGCTATCTGGTTTCTCAATTGACCCGATTCAATCCTCGATCGTTGCCTGTGCTGGCAAGCCTGGATGTGCTTCTGCTGAGACACATACGCAAGCTGATGCTCATGCTTTGACTCAGTCCTTAAAGCATCCCATTAATGTTCATATTACAGGCTGTCCAAAAGGTTGTGCTCAACCGAGTCCTGCTGATATCACCTTGCTTGGAACTAGGATGGAACAGTCCGAAGCTTACTATCTTTTTGCTGGAGAGGAACTGCTGACAGAACAGCCTGTGTCAGACCTCTCTACGATCGCTCAACTTATCAATGCTCGATATGATTGATTACATTCGCAACGGTGAGGATATTTACCGTAAATCATTTGCCATTATTCGGTCTGAAGCGAATCTCGAACGGTTGCCTGCGGATCTGGCTCACGTCACAGTGCGATTAATTCATGCTTGTGGAATGACTGATCTCGCGAATGATATTGAGGCTTCTGCAGATGCGGTTCAAGCAGGTCGTCAGGCGTTAGCCAATGGAGCCGCAATTTACTGCGATGCTCAAATGGTGGCAAATGGGGTGACTCGAAAACGTTTGCCAGTCGATAATCCTGTGATTTGTACCCTCAATGATCCAATTGTTCCAGAACTGGCGCAAAAGCTGAACAATACGCGATCGGCTGCTGCTTTAGATCTTTGGGACATGAGAGGAGCCGTGATTGCGATCGGGAATGCGCCGACTGCATTATTTAGATTGCTGGAATTGCTCGATGAAGGTGCACCAAAACCTGCGTTGATTTTAGGCTTTCCCGTTGGTTTTGTTGGAGCGGCAGAATCGAAAGCCGAACTTGCAGCCAACAGTCGAGGTGTGCCGTTTATTACCTTGCATGGGCGACGAGGTGGAAGCGCGATCGCAGCAGCGGCAGTCAATGCTTTAGCAAAACAAGAGGAGATATAACTTATGACGGGTCGGCTTTATGGAATTGGAATTGGTCCTGGAGATCCAGAACTGCTTACAATGAAAGCGTTTCGCGTGTTGCGATCGGCGCAAGTTGTGGCATATCCGCTGTCAGATAGTGCTTTGAAATTAGCGCGATCGATTGTGGCAGAGTACTTACACCCGGAACAAATCGAAGTTCCCATGTATTTCCCATTTAAGCTCGAAGAATCTGCACAGCCCTACTACGATAAAGCAGCAGAAACCCTTGCAGAACATCTTCAGCAAGGACGCGATGTTGTCGTTTTGTGTGAAGGTGATCCATTCTTCTATGGCTCATTCATGTATTTGTACAGTCGGTTGTCTGATCGGTTTCCTACCGAAGTGATTCCGGGTGTATCTTGTGTCATGGCAAGTCCAGCGATGTTAGGGACACCTTTGACCTATCGAAATGATGTGTTTATGGTTGTTTCTGCCATTATGTCGGCTGAAGACTTGAAAAAAAGCCTAGCAGTTGCAGATGCAGCCGCGATCATCAAACTGGGACGGCATTTTACAAAAGTTGTGACTGTCCTGAAAGAGTTGGGATTGTACGATCGAGCAAAATACATCGAGCGAGCAACAACTTCTCAACAGCGGATTGTTCCGATTAGTGAGCTTGATCCGGCAGAAGTTCCTTATTTCTCTATGATTGTGATTCCGAGCAAATGGCAACCTTAATTGCAGTCATCGTTTTAGGTCAGGCGAGTGTGCCGATCGCGCGTCAAATTGTCGATGCTCTACCCAATGCGACTTTGTATGGGCTAGAGCATCGCACGACAGGCGTCGATGTTTCTTTTACTCAATTTGGCGAAACCGTTCGAGAGCTATTTACCCAAGGAACTGCGATCGTCGGAATTTGTGCAGCAGGGATCTTAATTCGCACGATCGCTCCCTTGCTGTCAAATAAGTGGCAAGAGCCGCCCGTAATTGCAATGGCTGAAGATGGGAGCGCAGTCGTTCCATTACTCGGTGGATTGCAGGGCGTAAATGATCTCGCTCGCCAAATTGCAACTGTCGTAGAAGTCGTACCTGCGATTACAACCACTGGAGATATTCGATTTCGCACCGCATTGCTGTCTCCGCCTAATGGCTATCGGTTAGTGAATCCCGATGATGCAAAAACATTCCTCGCTGAGCTACTGGCAGGAGCGACAGTTAAAATTGAAGGCTCTGCGCCTTGGTTAGAAAAGAGCCAGTTACCGATCGCGGATGATGCAAAGCTCACGATCAAGATTACAGCAGAAGTAGTTCAAGGCAGTTCAGAATGTTTGGTTTATCAATCTTCTAAGCGGCTTGCCATCATTGGAACAGGTCCCGGATCGGCTGAATGGATGTCCCCTCAGGTCAAAGCGGTACTTCGCAATTCAACCGATTGGATTGGCTACCAAACTTACTTGAACTTAGTTGAGCCACTGCGCACCTATCAGAATTTGCATATATTTGATAATCGTGAAGAGCTAGACCGGGCAGCATTAGCACTCGATCTTGCAGCACAGGGCAGATCTGTTGTAATGGTTTCTTCGGGTGATCCGGGAATCTATGCGATGGCAGCGGCAGTGTTTGAAGTGCTAGAACGCGATGCGAAGCCAGACTGGCAGACGATCGAGATTCAAGTGTGTCCAGGGATTTCTGCGATGCAAGCGGCTGCGGCTCAAGTGGGTGCGCCGTTAGGGCATGATTTCTGCGCGATTTCACTTTCGGATATTCTCAAGCCTTGGGACACGATCGCGGATCGAATTTGTGCGGCTGCGAAAGCAGATTTTGCGATCGCATTCTACAATCCGATTTCTAACACTCGCACCTGGCAGCTTGAAAAAGCAAAAGAACTCTTGTTGAATTATCGATCGCCCAATACTCCGGTCGTGCTAGCGCGCAATTTAGGAAGACCTGGACAGCAAACGCAAGTGAAGAGCTTAAAAGAGTTAGAGCCAACCGATGCAGATATGAGAACGGTCATTTTGATTGGATCAAGTCAGACCCGAATTTTCAATCAATCAGAAAGCAACGTTTGGGTCTATACGCCTCGTCACTATCGAAAAGATTAATTAAAAATTAAAAAAGTTTTCGCTTCCCCGGTATAGTAATGCTACTCAATATTTTCTCTGAGTCGATTCCTATGCCGCATCGTCGTGAAAACAAGTATCTCCGTCCACCTGCCGGTTATACGCCACCCACCGATCCGCATCAACAGGCAATTCGTCCGCCGATTGGCGGGGTCATCCCTTCTCATGATTTGATGGTGCCTCCTCCGATTGTAACGACTCCTCCTCCTGGCTATTTGAGCTATGAGATTAAGCCGCCGATCGGAGGAGTCGCGATTCAGCCATCTTATTTGCCGCCGATTGGCTCAGAACCTTCAACTTTGGTTCCAAGCGCGTCCGTTCAGCCGCCAATTGGGGCTGAACCGATTGAATGTTGTTCGTTTGCGCCGCCGATTGGCTCAGAACCTTCAACCCTGATTCCAAGCGCGCCCATTCAGCCCCCAACTGGTGCACATGCTGCAACGCTGATTCCGAGTTATCAAATTCAGCCCCCAATCGGGGGCGCACCGATGCCCTATCGAACTCCTTAGCGGATGAGGATTAGGAAGGCGGCACATCACCGCCTGCATAGGGTTTCGGCTGCACGTGCAGTTTGGGCGTGATCGTGTCAAAGAGACGATTCGCGATCGCGCGATTTGCAGTGTCTGTAAGATGAATGGCATCTTGGAAGACTTCACCCTGCGTTCCGTTCGCGATCTCAGCTAAATTCAGCGTCGAGAGCTGAGGTGAGCCTTTTTTCACCTGCTCGATCGAGCCTTGAAGCTTGGTATAACCTGATTTGATCTGCTCTGGGTACTGCGACCCCAACTGCTCTAGAATCTCTTTTTCTCGTCCGGCAGGCTTTGCGCTGCGAATCGATACTTCAGGTTGAAGTCCCACAAATAAAGGAATTTTAGCAGCAGAAGTGAGACGTGCCACTTGTTGGAGATTTTGACGATAGCGATCGGTACGTCTTTCTAGCTCTTTGGAATCTGCCGTGAGGTGATCTTGAACAGATGTATCAAATGCGGGCGGAATCATTTGATGGAAGCTAGCTTGTGGGCGTAAGACCCAATATTGGAACCCCTTAACGAGATAGAACTGATCAAAAAAGTTACGGATTCCATTGCCTAAGCCTGCCATCAAATGCCGAGGCGCACTTTCTAACATGGCGTCTGTTCCAGGCATGTCTGCTCCTTCTTGGGCACTCGGAACCAAAAGGTCAGCATAGCCATTCATCAGAACGATCGCATCGGGCTGATAAGGCAAAATTTCAAACGCCAGTTGGGCGAGTTCGTTCCCAGAAGCATAGCCGGGAACTGCGGCATTTACCACGCGGTAGCGGGCTTCTCGAATTCGGGGCGGGAGTTTTAGCGCTTTTTCTAGCTCATCTGCGAAGTAAGGCAGCGTATCCGGTCGAAATTTATTCGGACTCGCTTTCTGAGCCGCGACTTGTTGATTGAGTCGAGTTTCGAGTTGACCCGCGATCGTACTTTGATTGTTGGTGCTCAGTTGCCCAAACGCTGCTGACCCGCCCAAAATGAAGACTCGGACTTCATCTTTGGGTTTATCTAAGCTAATCGGCTGATCGGAGCGGAACCCTTGATCATTAATTTTCCAAGCCGAATTTTGCTGATTGCCGACTAAGCGGTAGCCCATGACAGGACTGCGTTTTGCTGCTAATTGCCCATGATCTGGCAACCCGTCAAAAGGTTGCCCTTTCGCATCTAAAAACTTCAAGCGGTAGGCTGTTAAATTCAGCGGTTCGCCTTCAAAGGCGTTCAACTCTGCGGTTTTGCCTGTAGCACTGACGACCAACCGCGTTAATAATTCCAGCCCCAGTAGAACTAGCGGAATGGAGAGTAAGATCCACCGCTTCGGCACCGCCTTCTTCTTTTGGTATAAAGAACGGCTAGACCAGGAGGACTTTCGGCTAGACCTAAAAAACATTCACAATTCCTCTTTACGATCGCGTTGGGGGTTACGAGAGTCCGTATATTACCCAGGGAGATGAAATTTGATCGAGCGCCTAAAAAAGCCTCGCTGATGCGATGGGCTTCAGTCAAGTTTGTTCGATCGCACCCCTTAATATGTCAGTACTCGGTCACTCGAATCAAGCTCGTTTGCTAATCAGTACATTCTGGTTGATGTGGTTTCAAATCTTACTACTATCCGATGCAATTTGATGATTTATTTTAAATAAATTTGTTGGCATCTACTGCCCCGATTCGCTAAAACCTCGGCAACAAGAGCAATTCAGAACTAAGAAATATTCGAAAAAATAAAGAATTTTCAACGCGATCGTCATCTCTTTCCTCGTTGATTGCCCGTTGATTTTCTAAAAATGGGTTGATCGACGAGCACCGTTCATAGATTTGCTAGTAGTTCATCACAATAGATTGTGAGATTGTGATAAGGAGATAGCGAGCCATCTGAGCCTGGTTTCTCCCCACTCCAAACTCCCCACTTCCCTACGGCAAGATAATTGGGTACACAGGTGAAATGATCGGGAACGCTAGCGGTAAAGATCTAGAAGTCCCGCTATGGAAATTTCAAAATGTTACGAGGTGTTGGGATTAGAGTTGGGCGCATCGATGGAAGATGTTGACGCGGTTTATTCAGCGCGATTAATGCAAGCAATTCGGCAAGAGGCAAAAGAAGAAAAAGCGTTGCTGAAAGCTGCCTATGAACGAATTCAGGAACATATTTATCAGAGCGTCGAGACTGCCCAGACACGAGATCCCATTACTGAGTTATTCCATCGCTTGAATTTAGAACACTTTCAGGTTCGGATTCAGCAAGAAATACTGCAAATTTATATCAAAACAAATGGGAAAGCCGAGGTCGCTGATCGGTTATATCAGCACCTCACTCAATTGGAATTACCAGAAGAGATAAGCAAGATCGTGATTTATGGAATGCGATCGTCGAAAGCTGTTCTTTGGAAAAAGCAATTTGATCTACATGTGATCGAGAAAAATGATTTAGATCTGTATTCGTTTAAAAATCGCTATGTGTTGTTCTTAGCCTTTCCGATCGCAATGAGTTTAGCTGTTTTGCTGCATACGATCGGCTTTCACCGGGTATTCATCTTTTTGCAAATTTGGATCCATGAATTTGGACATGCCACGATCGCTTGGTTTTCAGGACGACGGGCACTGCCTTTGCCCTTTGGCTGGACAACTGTGATTCCTGAGCGATCGCTGTTTGTGTATTTTGGGGGATTGATCCTCCTAGGTTTGCTGTTTCGAGCAGGATGGCGGGAGAAAAAGCGATCGACGATGATTGTGGCGATTGTGTGTGCGGTGATTCAGTTTGGCATGACTTGGCTGTTGCCAGAAGACACCTTTGATATGTGGCTGTCTTTTGGAGGAGTGGGCGGAGAGTTTTATTTGAGTGCTTTGCTGATTGCTGGTTTTTACTTTCGGCTTCCCGATTACTTTCGATGGGATTTCTGGCGATATCCTGCAATGTTTTTGGGAGCAAATACGTTTTGGACAATTTTCTCGTTTTGGCGATCGGTAAAACAGGGAACTGAATCGATTCCGTGGGGGTCGCTGATTGCTGGTGATTCAGTTGGCGATATGAATCAACTCAGTGAGATTCATAACTGGAGCAATGCCCAAATTATCAATACTTATACGGGGTTGGGAAATCTCTGTTGGTTAGTCCTGTTGGGCTTGTACATTTTCTTTGTGATCAAACATCGACGTTGGATTTTGGAACGAATTGTGAGCAAGCCACTTTAGTCGTTATTCTGAGCTTACAAATTGAGCAGCGATCGTGCTAAGAGTACGATCGCTGTTTTTTCTGTTACGACTTGCTAGCTTTATTGAAGCAGGAAGAAAAGCTTAGCTTGGAACTTGTACCAATCGAGAAACTGATTCTCCCAATCGCGTAAAATCCTTAGCGTTCAGGGTTAGAAGCGTATCAACTTCGGCTTTCAAGGCAGCTTGAGCAATCAGCGCATCATAAACGCCTCCACCTGCACGTCCCATATTGACCATTTGAGCTATCGCAGCTTGATAATCCTCTATCGTCAATACGATCGCTTCAAATGAACTCAAAGTTTCTGTGATCAAGCGTTGTGCTTGTGCTGGACTAATCCGAGGACGAAGCGGCAAATTTGTCAAAGTCGAAAAGCACTCAGCGTAAGACCGAATCGCAATCACACCTTGAATTTCACCTGACTTAACCTGCTCTAACCAAGGAAGACATTCCGAATGGCGCGGATGCACAGGCACGATCGCTGCAATGACAACAGACGTATCAAATAAAACTCTTACCAAGCTTCTAACTTCCTATCTCGTATTGCTCGATCTTGCTCAACTGCAAACTCAATGTCTTCAGGTGTTACCCCCTCATCAAGTGTCGCTTTTACGACTAAAACTCCATTCACATACTCAAATAAATCCTCGTCTGCAACATAGTGACTCTCTGACTTATGCTGCAAATCCTGAATAAATCCCATCACCTGCACACAATCTTCTTCGCTCAGATTGGCGATCGCATTCTGCAAAGATTCCTTGATTGGCGACATGATATCTACTCATACGCATATTCTCTATTCTAACAAAATTCTCATGAGATCGCGCTGCTGGTAAAGTTGAGACAATCTGGTATTTTTGCTGTCATGGACTACACACCGCAAATTCGAGAACTGATGCGATTGCGTCAAATCAAAACCTTTCGCGAATTACGCGATCGTACGGGCATCTCTGAGAAACAGTTACTCAAAATCCGCAAAGGCGAATTTCAACAATTAAAGCTCGAAACCCTCACGCAGTTTGCGATAAAGTTAGAATTGAGCCTAGCAGATTTACTAGCACTGTTCGAGCTGATTCCATCGCTGCAAAAAGAATATGATCGGCTCAAAGCACAGCTATCTGAACAACGAGAAACTTTACTACAAGAGTTCCAACAATCGAGTCTACAAACTTTAGAACCTTGGTTACTGCAATGGTCTGCTGCTGCTTATGCGGCTCAGCAAAATCCGCAAGCACCTGCGGTGAAGCTTTTACCCTTAGTTCGTCCGATTGAGCAGCTTTTACAAAATTGGGGAATTGAGCAAAGCGCGATCGTCGGTTCTGAAATTCCATACGACCCGCAGCAGCATCAATTGATGGGCGGCATGGCTGAAGCTGGTGATTTAGTTCGAGTGAGATATGCAGGATATCGGCAAGGAGAACGATTGCTCTATCGTGCCAAAGTCAGTCCCGTATAATAAAACTACTCTCGTTGGGACTGTCGATCGTATGATTCTGCAAACTTCAAAACGTGATTACACCCCCGAAGAATACCTGGAATTTGAAATTCACTCAGAGGAACGGCATGAGTACATTGACGGTGAGATTGTTCTAATGACAGGTGGACTTCCGAATCACAATAAAATTGCTGGAAATCTTTACATCGCATTAAGCATTGACCTCAAGCGAAAACCGTATGAGATCTACATTACGGATCAGCGACTTTGGATTCCGAAGAAACGTATCTATACCTATCCCGATGTCATGGTCATGCCGCAACCCATTCAATATCAGGAAGGTCGGCGCGATACTTTGATTAATCCTATTTTTGTTGCAGAAGTTCTATCAAAATCCACTCGGAGCTATGACCGGGAGGAAAAGTTTGAAGCTTATCAAACGATCGCGCAATTCCAAGAGTACTTGCTAATCGATCAGTACAAGGTTCAGATTGAGCATCGAATTAAAGACGATAACGGCATTTGGACGACCACAACTTATGAAGATGAGAATTTAGCGGTTTCGTTGAACTCTGTGCCTTGTCAGTTCGTGATTGCAGACTTATACGACAAAGTTGATTTTAGCGCTGACCAAGAATAAACCGCTCTCAAGGATGGGATTCTCGATCGCTGCCTTCTTTCCTGCGACTGATGCTGTTCTCGGTGGAATTTGGTGAACTAGTCAAGGAAACCGAAGATAAAGAGTAATTGCCATGCGTAAGATTAATATTGGTTTGTCGGATGAACAGCGTCAAGGCGTTTGTGAACTGTTGAATCGTGATTTGGCAGACATGAATCTGCTATTGATCAAAACAAAGAAATATCATTGGGATGTGACTGGTCCTGAGTTTCGATCGCTACACCAAATCTGGGAAGAGCAATATACTATTCTGAATGAATCGATCGACCAAGCGGCTGAACGGATTCGCGCTTTGGGTGAGTACCCTGTCGGAACCGCTGCTGGTTTTATCCAATATTCGTCGATTAAGGAACATACTGGTGACGTTCCTTCTTCTTCTCAAATGGTGATCAACCTAGTAGACGATCACGAGCAAATTATTCGCAATTTGCGTCAGCACATTGATCAGTGTTCCGAAGATTTCCATGATGAAGGAACGGCTGATTTTCTCACCGGATTGATGGAAGGACATGAGGAAATGGCTTGGATGTTGAGATCGTTCGTTCAAGGTAAGCGCGTTGAGTCTGATAATGAAACGCCGAACGAAGTCAAATTCCCAGCAGGTGTTGCAAAGTAGTTCGCAAATTTGAGTGAACTTCCTAGTCAAATACCCAGTGCGAGAGTGCTGGGTATTTTATTGGATTTGTTTCAAGAGTTCTAAATGGTTCCGAACAGGTGCGATCGTATTTGCTGCAATCATTCCACTTGCTGCTACCGCAGGTAATCCAATTCCCGGAAAAGTTGAATCACCACAGCAGAGCAAGCCTGAAATGGGAGTTAAAGCACTAGGAAATAATCCATCTGTTGCTCGAATTGCTGCCCCATAAGTTCCACGATGTCGGCGGAGAAATCTTTCGTGGGTTAAGGGTGTTCCAATTAGGGTCAATTCGGTTCTCGATCGAATATCGGGTATTACTCGTTCCAAAGCTTTCCACATCACTTCGGATCGCTGTTGCTTGAGTTCTGGATAAGAGTCGCACTTCTCCCAAATCTCATAGGGTTCATTTCCGGGAGTATAGACATGAATTGCATGTTTTCCAGGCGGAGCAAGTGCACGATCAAGCAAGGATGGAATTGAAATTAGAACAACATTCTGTGGTGCTGTAATGCCTAAGCTCCAATCATTGACAACGATATGATGGCAAGCTAGATGGTCTAAACTTTGTCCATCAATTCCTAAGTGCAAGTGCATGAAGCTATCACATTGCGGAGTATCTTGGCGTTGCTGAGTAAATTCAGAACTGTTGACGAGCTTCAAAGTATCCCAAATTGAGGCGTTTGAGATCACATAGCGCGATCGCAGTTCTTCTCCATTGCGCAACTTTACTCCCACTGCTTTTTGATTTTCGACTAAGACTTTCTCAACGTGAGCATTGAGGCGAATCTTGCCGCCGAACTTTTTCAATCCTCGAACTAAAGCATCGACGATCGCGCCACTTCCACCTTTTGGATAGTCAAGCTGCACATTCGGGCGATACCAATCTGCAAACATAAAAGCGACTTCAGCCGCATTGGTACTCTCGGCGGGTAATCCTGATAGTAAAAAGCAAAGTAAATCCATCCAGTTGCGAATAAATGGATCACTCACAACTTTATCCATGACAGGCGAAAACGCTCCTGTAATTTGAGAAAGTCCGATCGCATTTTGCAGCATCTTAGGAAGATATTGTCCAACACTCAGTAAGGCTCCGAAATCATATCGAACAGCGGCAGGTGGAAGCGCGATCGCGGCTTTTGCCAAAGGAGCCATGACCTGTTGTAGTTTTTTCCACTCAGCGACTGCATTTTCGCCTCGGAGTTGCTGTAAAACCTCACAAAACTGTTCTGCCCCGACTTGCGTATCAAACGCGCCTTCAGGCAGACAACATCCCCAAGTGTCGTAATTCAGCCATTCGATATCTTCGTCGATCGCATCTAAGACTTGCCGCAACGGATTCGGAGATGGACTGTAGGACATGCCCGAGTAGAGCGATGGGCCTGAATCAAATTTAAATCCATTGCGCTCAAAGCTGTGAGCGGTTCCCCCTGCGATCGCATGACTTTCGCAAACTAAAACGTCATAGCCATATTTTGCCAAAATCCCCGCACAGCTTAAGCCCCCGATTCCGCTTCCAATGACGATCGCATCTACCATTTTGCACTTCCAATCTTCAAATCTCATTGTAGAAGACGAGATCGTATACCAATCTCCAGCACGTCGTTCTATCTGAAAATGAGATTGCTTTGGTTTTGAGATGGAGCGATCGCACTTTGAAGGAGAATGATCCGGTTTACTCTTCGATGAATCGATCGACCTGTAGCTCAAATCCAGGTAAAACTGTCTCGCCTGAAAGTAGAGTGGGCAGCGATCGTACTTCTTTTTCCTGTCCTTGCCGATAGATCTCGACTTGTTGATTTTGGGGATTGAGCAACCAACTGAGTCGGACTCCGCTTTCGAGATATTCCTGCATTTTTTCTTGCAAAGTTGTGAGATTATCAGTCGCCGATCGCAATTCGATGACAAAATCTGGAGCAATGGGCGGAAATTTCTTGCGTTGTTCTGGGGTGAGGGCTTGCCATCGAGACAATTCGACCCAGGCTGCATCAGGAGAGCGGCTCCCACCGTTAGGAAGCCTGAAAATCGTTGAAGAACTAAAGACTTTTCCGAGTTGAGTTTGGCGATTCCAGTTTCCTAAATCAATGATGTAATCTGCTTCTCTCTCTCCACTTTCTCCACCCACGGGGGGCATAACAATCAAGGCTCCTTTTGCGTTCTGCTCAATGTTCCATTCGGGATTGTTGATGCAGAGTTGATAAAACTGCTCATCGGTGAGATGAACGTGCTGGAGATCTAGCTTTAGAGGAAGAGTGAGTTCCATGTTGGGTGTCTCCGTTGCAGAATTGGACATCAAGAGGGACGATCGCAGGTTGAGCAAGCGTTTCTTTTATCGTACTGCTGCCATTGTGAGATGAAACGCGGATGCTTTGCGGAAACCATTGGGTTCTGTAAGTATAAAAGAGATATCCCCCGTTCAGAATTTTTTAGATGAGTCCTGAAACGCCTGTTGATTTCTTCATCAGCTACAATCACCACGATCGAGGATTTGCAGAATGGATTGCTTGGATTCTTGAAGCGGAAAACTATCGTGTCGTCATTCAGGCATGGGACTTTGGCGCAGGTGGGAATTTTGTGCTTGATATGCAAAAGGCGGCATCGGAAGCGAAACGGACGATCGCGGTGTTGTCGAAGCATTCTCTGGAGTCGGGGTATGTGCAGGCAGAATGGGCGGCGGCGTTTGCAAAAGATCCAATGGGGATGGAACGATCGCTGATTCCGATTCGGGTGGGGGAATGTACGCCACAGGGATTGTGGGCGCAGATTGTCTATGTGGATTTGGTGGGGGTGGAGGAGGCAGAGGCGGAAGAACGGGTGGTGCAGGCGGCAAAACGAGCGGTGACGGAGGAGCGGGGGAAGCCTTCCGAGAAGCCGGAGTATCCTCGATCGCAGATTGAATCGAAGCCTGTTTATCCGCCGAGTATTCCAGAGAATTTGCCGCGTTTGAGTGATGTGTTTGTTGGGAGAGCGGAAGATCTCGAGAAGCTGCATGAGCAGGTGAAGACTGGCAAGCCGACTGCAATTTCGGCGATCGCGGGAATGGGGGGAATTGGTAAGACGGAATTGGCGGCGCACTATGCGAGTCAGCAGCGAGATTTGGGGGGTTATCCGGGGGGTGTTTTGTGGTTGAGCGCAAGAACGGATCTGAGTAAGCAAATTATTGAGTTTGCGCGGGGTCAGTTGCAGCTAAATATTCCAGAGGATGTTGAGCCTGAGAGGAAGGTGCAGGACATCTGGAAGCAATGGCAGCAGAAAGAGACTCTGATTGTGCTGGATGATGTGCAGGATTATGGGGCGATTCGACGGTTTCTGCCGCCACAGCGATCGTATTTTAAGGTTTTGCTGACGACGCGATCGCGCTTTGGATCTCCGGTGCAAAATTACGAAATCAAGGTACTGAGTGAGGCGGCATCGTTGGAGTTGTTGAGGTCGCTGGTGGGGGATGGGCGAATTGATCAGGATTTGGATACAGCGAAGCGGGTATGTGAGTGGTTGGGCTATTTGCCGTTGGGATTGGAGCTAGTGGGGCGGTATTTGGCGCGGAAGCAGGGAACCTCGATCGCGAAACTGTGGGAGCGATTGCAAGCGCAACGGTTGGCGGCGAAAGCGTTACTAGAAGCTGAATCAGGGATGACCGCACCTTGGGGTGTGGTGGCAGCGTTTGAGTTGAGTTGGCAAGAGTTGAACGAGGACGCGCAGCGATTGGCGATGCTCTTGAGTTTGTTTGCGTTGGCTGAGATTCCTTGGTCGCTGGTGCAGGCTTGTTTGCCGGATGCGGATGAAGAAGAATTGGAAGATTTACGAGATCAACAGTTAGTAAATCTGAGTTTGCTGAATTTTGAGCGGGATGGGATGTATCAGATCCATCAGTTGTTGCGAGAGTTTTTTGCGGTGAAGCGATCGACGATGCCAGAAGAGGAGGCGATGAAGCGATCGTTTTGTGCGGTGATGAGCGAGATTGCACTGCAAATGCCGAGCGATTGGACACTTTCATCGATCGAGCAATTTTCAGATGCAATGCCACACCTGAAGGAAGCAACGACGACTCTGGAACCTTGGCTAGTAGACGATGACATCCTTAGCCCTGCAACTCGACTGGGGCAGTTTTATGAGGGACAAGCAGCGTTTGCGGAAGCGGAGGAATGGTATCTGCATTGTCGATCGATCTCAACTCAACGACTCGGAGAATCGCATCCCGATGTGGCAACAAGTCTGAACAATTTGGCAGCACTCTACTATTCGCAAGGACGGTATGAGGAAGCCGAACCGCTCTATGTCCAAGCTTTGGAATTAAGCCGAACACTGCTGGGAGAATCGCATCCCGATGTGGCAAGGAGTCTGAACAATTTGGCAGAACTCTACGGTTCGCAAGGACGGTATGAGGAAGCCGAACCGCTCTATATGCGATCGTTAGCAATTAGTGAACGTGCTTTAGGAGTTTCTCATCCAACAACCATGACTATCCGCCAAAATTATTCAACCTGCCTCAAGTCAATGGTGTCGGCTTTCAATTCATCTACATCAATTCTCTAACAAATTCTTCGTAGAGAATCGAACATCCGAACTCTCCGATATCCGACAACACGATCAATCCTTCAAAAGCTACAAAGTGCATCAGACGAGGGTTGATTTTGGATTGGGAAAAGAGCGTTGGGGTTGCTTGCTGGACAGTTCGTAGTGCAAAGTCGATCGAACTTTCTAGGCAGCAAAGCGATCAGACAAATCTTGCCAGTACAATCAAATCAGACGCGATCGGAGACACTCATGAAAGCATACGAATTTCCAGCCCACATCACCGCCGATGGAAAACTAGAACTCCCCGAAGCCGTATTACCAAGCGAACTCAACAATCAAGCCGTTAGAATCATCGTCTTAACGAACGACACAGATTCCACCTCAGAACAGCCCCAATGGCAAAACCTCACCGCAACCCAATTCTTAGCTGGGTATGACTCCGTTGATGCCATCTACGATGAGATCTAAGCAGCGCCCACTTATTCATCCGGTGAAGTTCTCCTACTATCATTTCCCTTCACCAACACCACAGAAGTAAAACGACGACCCGCCCTTGTCCTACTCGACACCGGAGACAACGATCTTTTAGTTGCCCGCATCACTGGACAACTCAACCAAACCCCATTCGATCTTGAACTTCAAGAATGGCAGCAAGCAGGATTGAGAATTCCCTCGATCGTTCGGCTTCACAAACTTGCAACCCTAGAGAAAAAATTAGTCCAGCAATCACTCGGAACCCTAACGGCTTCAGATTTTCAGCAAATGCAAACCAAACTGCAAGTCTTAATCCAGTCGATCCACTCAACAGCCTGGTATTTTCAGCCAGCAATCTTAGAGCAACGATCGCACATCCAAGCAAAAGTAACCGCGATCGCGCATCCTCATAACAACCTGCGATCGTGACAAAACTAGAAATAGACTAAAATTGAGCGAACGGACACCCAAGAGCGATCGCGCATCATCGTATGGAAAGCAATGAGCTAAAACAACTAGTGAAAGAGAGCTTAAGAGAAGTGCTTCGAGAAGAACGCCTCAAACTCTGCCAAGTTCTCATCCCCTACGTCAGTGACAAAGAGATGCAAGAAATCCAAACCAAACTCGGTTCACCTGCTGAACACAAAACCACAGAATTTATCAACATGACCGACTGGGTAAAGAATGGAACTCGTCCTCAGTAAAGCCTCAATCAAATTCTTGGAAAAACTCTCTGCCAAAGAAACCGAAAAACTCCAAGACAGACTGGCACACCTCTTGCAATCGATTGAAGCTGAAGGAATCATTCCCTTCAATGAGTTGGACATCAAGAGTCTGAAAGGAGACTGGAAAGGATTCTTCAGGATGCGGGCGGGAAAAGTCAGAGTCATTTTCACGATCGATACCGAAGCAGACGAATTGCAAGTCTACGACATCGACTTTCGAGGCAACATCTACAAACCCTTATCTCGTGGTGCAACTCGCACTCGCTTAGAAATTTAAAGTACGCGACTGCTGTACAGAGCGATCGCCCTCAGCGCAATTGATGTTTTTCGGTTTGTGTCTCATTGAGTAGAGGATGAGATTTGAATTGAAGAATTCCGTACACTAGAAACGTGTGTGCATTGCAATTTGCTATGACGTTGCCGATCGGTTCTTCCACTCCTGCTCTCTTTCAAACGCTGTCACTGGTCGCCGACCCGATCGCATTCTTCGATCGACAATCCGTTCAGTACGGCGATACGTTCACCACAAGAGTTCTCGGCTTAAATTCCCCGCCTGTCGTGTTTCTTAGCCATCCTGATGCGATTCAAGCTGTATTTACGACTTTGGCAGATGCCTTTGAGTTTGGCAAAGTGACTGATGTATTTCGTCCCCTGGTTGGGAATGAATCGTTGATCATGCAAGAAGGTGCAAGGCATCAACGCCAAAGACAATTATTGATGCCTGCTTTGCATCGCGAACAGTTGCATAGTCAGGGGCATTTGATTTGTCAGTTGGCGCAGAAGCGCATGATCGACTGGAATGTGGGAGAAACGATCGCTCTGCGATCTGAAATGTCGGAAATTTCGCTGCAAGTGATTCTACAAGTCGTGTTTGGATTGGTTCCAGGCGCGAGATATGAGCGGTTAAAGCAGTTACTAGCTCAATTACTCGAAGCGATTACTTCGCCGCTGTATTCGACTCAGTTCTTTTTCCCCATCTTGCAGCAAAACTTGGGAGATTGGAGTCCTTGGGGCAAATTTCTCGACCAAATGGCTCAGATTGATGAGTTGATTTATGCCGAAATTCGCGATCGACGTTCTCACTCTCTGCAAAATCGCACGGATATTCTTTCTGTGCTGATGACAGCGCGAGATGAACAAGGTGAATCAATGGACGATCAAGAATTGCGAGATCAGTTAATGACTTTGTTATTGCTTGGACATGAAACGACTGCATCGGCTTTGACTTGGGCGTTTTATTGGCTGCATCGAAATCCAAATTGTCTCGATCGCTTACGGCAAGAATTAGACGAATTTGGCGAAAATCCTGATCCGATCGTCCTGTCTCAGGCTCCCTATCTGACGGCAGTGTGTAAGGAAGCATTGCGAATTTATCCGATCGCGCTGATTTCCCAACCTCGAAAAGTCAAACGAACGATTGAAATCGAAGGTTACACTTACGAGCCAGGAACGGTTTTGATTCCTAGCATCTATTTGGCACATCGTAGAGAAGCAACTTACGAGCAGGCGGATCAATTTAAGCCGGAGCGGTTTTTAGAGCGGAAATTTTCAGCGTATGAGTATTTGCCGTTTGGCGGTGGAAGTCGCAGCTGTGTCGGAATGGCGTTGTCGATGTTCGAGATGAAACTGGTTTTGGCAACGGTTCTATCCTGGTATGAGTTTGAATCGACGTTGAACCGAGAGATTCGACCTGCAAGACGTGGCATTACCTTCGTGCCACCGGATTCGTTCCAGTTAAAAGTGGTTCGCGATCGCGCCATCATCCCCGAATTGATTCACAATCCTTAACAAAAAAAGCGAATTTTACGTTACATAAATCATCAATTGGAAATCGGAAAACCTAAATCCCGTAAGATCGGCTTGAGCATTATAAAAGCCATGTTTGGGATAGTTTGTTATGCCTGCGATCCAGTATCAGCTTCATCCAAAACCTGATTCTAAAGATCTTTATCAATTTCTTCTCAGGTGTAAACAATCTACTCATCAAGGTGTTGCGAGTATTTCGATTAATGTTGAAGAAATCGACCTACTTGCCGTTCTCAATAGTTTTGTAAAGCCGGATCAAAAGCATTTCTATTTTGAAAACCACGGTGCAGTTTTAGCATTTGATACTGCATTACAGTTTGAAGCCGAAGGCAGCGATCGCTTTTCTCAAATCAAATCATTTATCGAAACAACAAGAAAAAAATCCTATCAAATCGGTGATCTAGATTCTGAATTTTCTGGTATTCATTTTTTCTGTAATTTTTCATTTTTTGATCAGACGAGCGATCGCTTATTTCCTGCTGCAAGTGTGTTCGTTCCGGCTTGGCAAATTTCTCGCAACAAAGGGCGATCGACGATCGTTGCCAATCTAGAAATCTCAGAATCCTTCGATCCAGCAACCGCGACAGACGAAGTTTTAAGCACGATTCAGCGAATTCGTAATGTTAAAGTGATTCGCCTCGCCCTTGATATTCCTAAACCGTTTTTCAATCAAAATCCTGTTTCAGACCGCTTTCAAAAATCCGTCACGGCTGCATTGAAACTCATTCAATCGAAGCATTTTCAAAAAATCGTTTTAGCTGATGCGCTAGATATCACTTCACCATTGCCCTTTAATTTAGTTTCATCCTTAAGCAATTTACGATCGCGCTATCCAAATTGTTATGTGTTCTCAGCAAGTAATGGCAAAGGGGCAACGTTTATCGGTGCAACTCCAGAGCGGCTTGTCAAAATCGAGAACGATCGCTTATTTACAGTTGCTCTCGCTGGCTCAGTTCCCCGTGGCAAAACTCGCGCCGAAGATGCTCGTCTCTCAGCGACTTTACTCAGCCGCCAAAAGGAAAAACACGAACATCAGGTAGTAATTGACTCGATCGCCCAACATCTGAGAAATTTAGGACTCACACCACAATTTTCACCTCCAAGCCTCTTACAACTCCCAAACATTCAGCATTTACAAACTCCAATTCGTGCCACGATTCCATCCGATTTACATCTCTTAGATGCCGTTGCAGAATTGCACCCCACTCCAGCCGTCGCAGGCGCACCGAAGCTAATTGCGTGTGAGCATTTGAAATCATTCGAGCCATTTGAGCGATCGTGGTATGCCGCTCCGATTGGCTGGATGGATCATCATGGCAATGGCGAATTTGCGGTTGGAATCCGGTCTTGTATTTTGCAAGGAAATCAAGCTCGACTCTTCGCAGGCGCGGGAATTGTGGCAGGATCAGATCCAGAGAAGGAATTCGCTGAAGTTCAACTCAAACTGCAAGCCTTGTTGAATGCCCTAACATGAACACTCCTTTGAGCAAAATTCCACCTTTGGAAAACGGCGATCGCTTATCCCGCCCAGAATTCGAGCGACGATACAGCGCTGATCCCCGAATCAAAAAAGCTGAACTCATCGAAGGAATTGTATACGTGGCTTCTCCCTTACGATTTGAACCCCATGCCGAACCTCATAGCGATATGAACGGTTGGCTGTATACCTACATTGTTTCTACTCCTGGCGTTCGTCTGGGTGATACTCCTACAGTTCGCCTGGATTTAGATAATGAGCCTCAACCTGACTTAGTTTTATTCATTGATCCATCCTGCGGAGGCAGAATTACGATCGACAAAGATCGCTATTTATCAGGTGCTCCTGAGCTAGTAGTTGAAATTGCAGCCAGTAGTGCGTCGATCGACACTGGAACGAAAAAGCAAGTTTATCGTCGAAATGGTGTGCAAGAGTATATCGTCTGGCAATCGTTTGAAAATAAATTGGACTGGGTTGAATTGATAGATGCGGAATATCAGCCAATTTTGCCAGATGAACAAGGAATCATGCGATCGCGAGTTTTTCCTGGACTATGGCTCAAAGCTGATGCCCTTTTAAGCGGAGATAGGCTTGCAGTTGTTCAAACCGTTCAAGCTGGTGTGCAATCTCCAGAACATCAAGCCTTTGTAGAAGCACTGCGATCGAGATGAACTTAGATTTTCGGAATATCAATACCTTGTGGGCATCGGTGCTCGTTGAGACATTAGCTCGATCAGGATTAAAAACAGCAATTATCTGTCCCGGTTCTCGATCGACTCCTCTAACTGTTGCTTTTGCTAGACATCCAGACATTGAAGCGATTCCGATTTTAGATGAGAGATCGGCTTCTTTTTTCGCTTTAGGAATTGCTCGAAGAACGCATCAGCCTGTTGTTTTAGTCTGTACTTCCGGATCAGCCGGAGCTAACTTTTTTCCTGCTGTAGTCGAAGCCAGAGAAAGTCGAGTTCCTTTGCTAGTCTTAACCGCAGATCGCCCGCCAGAGTTGAGAAATTGCAATGCAGGACAAGCGATCGATCAACAAAAACTCTTCGGCTCATTCACAAATTTCTACACTGAAATTACAATTCCAGAACTATCACTCCTGTCATATTTAAGACAGACCGTTCTGAATGCGATCGAGCAAACTCAATATCCAATTCCAGGAGTGGTGCATCTAAACTTACCTTTTCGAGAACCGCTAGCACCCATCGAACAATCAGGAATGCCTGCTCAATTACCTGCTAATTTCTTCGAGCATCTTTCCAATTCAAAGTCCCCCAAGCTTGGGGGATTTAGGGGGCTTCCCGACGATCTAGCAACCCAACGAGGAATCATCATTGCAGGAGTCTCCCAACCTAAAGATCTACAAAAATACTGTGAATCGATCGCACTCCTCTCTAAATCGCTCTCAATGCCCGTTTTCGCTGAAGCTCTCTCTCCCCTTCGGAACTTTGCCAGCCTCAATCCTTACTTAATCTCTACTTACGACACAATTTTAAGAAACAAAGAGTTAGCGAAAAACCTTGCTCCTGAAGTAGTGATCCGAATTGGTGAAATGCCAACTAGTAAAGAGGTGCGACTCTGGCTTGAGCAAATTCAACCCTTGCAATACGTCCTTGATCCGAGCGATCGTAGTCTTGACCCGCTGCATAGCAGAACCATTCACATTCGCTTGTCGATCGAAGATCTCCAAACCGTTCCCACTCTACCCATCACAGACTTTCTCAAAGATTGGCTCGCAGCAGAATCTAAAATGCGTCAAATCATTGACCAAAGCCTTGCTGAAGAAACTGCCTTATTTGAGGGCAAATCTGCTTGGCTTCTGTCTCAAACACTTCCGCCTGATATTCCTCTTTTTATTGCAAGCAGTATGCCTGTGCGCGATGCTGAATTCTTCTGGAAGCCTGGAGATTTAAGGATTCAACCCTTTTTCAACCGAGGCGCGAACGGTATTGATGGCACACTGTCTACTGCATTGGGAATTGCTCATCATCAGACTGCCGTGATGCTCACTGGAGATTTAGCGCTCCTACATGATACAAATGGATTTTTAATGCGATCGCAGTTCAAAGGACATTTAACGATCGTGCTAATCAATAACAACGGTGGCGGAATCTTCGGAATGCTTCCCATCGCACCGTTTGATCCGCCCTTTGAAGAATTTTTTGCAACGCCCCAAAACATAGATTTCTCTAAACTCTGTCAAACATACGACGTAAAACATGAAATCATCGAAACTTGGGATCAATTGCGCGATCGCTTAAATCCTCTCCCACCTGATGGTATTCGAGTTCTAGAACTCAGAACCGATCGCCATCACGATGCCAACTGGCGCAAAACCAAACTAAAACACTTTGCGAATTTACTATGACTCTGGACTGGACACCTGTTAAAGACTACGAAGATATCCTCTATCACAAAGCCGACGGCATCGCCAAAATCACCATCAATCGCCCTCACAAACGCAACGCTTTCCGCCCTAAAACGATCGTCGAACTCTACGACGCATTTGCCAATGCCCGCGAAGATTCCCGCATTGGAGTGATCCTCTTCACAGGCGCAGGACCTCACACTGATGGCAAATATGCCTTCTGTTCTGGTGGAGATCAAAGCGTTCGCGGTCATGCAGGCTATGTTGACGAAGCAGGCGTACCGAGATTAAATGTTCTCGACTTACAGCGCTTGATTCGATCGATGCCAAAAGCGATCATTGCTTTGGTTGCGGGATATGCAATCGGCGGTGGTCATGTCTTGCATTTGCTCTGTGATTTGACGATCGCGGCTGATAATGCAGTTTTTGGTCAAACAGGGCCAAAAGTGGGCAGCTTCGATGGTGGATTTGGCGCAAGCTACATGGCTCGAATTGTAGGACAGAAAAAAGCTCGCGAAATCTGGTACCTCTGCCGTCAATACAATGCTCAAGAAGCTCTAGACATGGGACTCGTCAATACTGTTGTCCCCGTTGAACAACTTGAAGCAGAAGGGATTCAGTGGGCACAGGAAATTTTGGAGAAAAGCCCGATCGCGATTCGCTGCCTGAAAGCTGCCTTAAATGCTGACTGTGACGGACAAGCTGGACTTCAAGAACTCGCTGGAAACGCAACGATGCTCTACTACATGACCGAAGAAGGCTCCGAAGGCAAACAAGCTTTTCTAGAAAAACGCAAACCTGACTTTCGCAAATATCCCTGGCTACCTTAAGCAATTCTCACCGTGATTTCAGGCATTGGTACTCAAGGTTTACAGTAGTATCCGTGCCTGCTGTAGAAATGTTGATGTCGTCTCCTCGACCAGAAACTGAAGCTAGCTATCGTTCCCAATTATCCACCGCAGACAGTTTTGAATTCTAACCAATCATCTCTTTGCGAGCGGTGTGTGTTGAGGCTTATGCCGCAGCAGTTTGTAACTGATCAGCAAGCTTAGTAATTTCATCGCGCATCGTAAGTTTTCTAAGCCAATCGATCGGGATACCCGATTCTCCGTAATACGCTCCAGCAACTTGCCCACAAATAGCAGCGGTTGTATCTGCATCATCGCCCAAGTTAGTCGCTGTAAGGATTGCTTGTTCATAAGTTTCTGTTGTCCAGAAACACCAAAGTGCAGCTTCTAAACTCTCGACAACATATCCTGTGCCACGTATATCATTGACTTGTTTACTTTGATACTCCCCACGAGCAATCGATTGAATGGATGGAGATGTAATTGTTTCTCGATTATTCCCAAAAAGAATCTCTGTTTTGCTAGCTCCTGAGAGTGCGCGGAACAGGATGTCTCCAAACAAACGACTTGCCTCAATACACTCTGGTGCACCATGTGTTGTTCGAGAACTCTCACCGGAAAAATGTAGAATGCGATCGCGGTCTGAGAAATAAAACATAGGGATAGGTGCGAGTCGCATCAAACAGCCATTTCCGGCAGACCGTGGACTCGTGGAACCGCTAAATGGATTGCCAGAGGTTTTGTATTGATGCAAGGCTTGACAGACTGTGTTACCAATGTCAAAGCAGTCACCAGTACTGCTCAGATAACCGTTCTCATACCAATTGCAGTAACGATGCATTTGATCGATCGCATCAAATGCACCAACCTCGACGAGACTAGTCGCCAGGCATAACGCCATTGATGTATCGTCAGTCCATTGACCAGGCTTGAGGTTAAATGGGCCTCCGCCGACCATATCTGTTACAGGAGAGAAAGAGCCACGACGCTGAAATTCAACCGTTGTGCCTACAGCATCGCCTGCAGCTAGTCCTAACAGACACCCTCGAAATCGTTCTGATCGATTCATAGAAATTTACTGTGTTTTATAGTCTGCGACCAGACTCATATCTGATGATTCTAACCGAGAGATTTAATTTCATATCCCTACTGTTTACCTCGTGCTGGCTCGAGATCGCAGTTTCTAGCCCATGTAGAGATCATGCTCGTTTTTTGAATCAGAGCTTATCTACAATGAGAAGAGAATGAGCTTAGAAGTCTAATGGCAAAAGATCGATTTCATCAAGTTGTAAGAACTGCCCTAGAAAAGGAAGGGTGGAACATTACAGATGATCCTTACGAGATCAATGTGGATGATGTCGATTTTGAAATTGATTTAGCTGCCGAACAACTCCTTGCCGCAGAACGAGAAGGACGAAAGATTGCAGTAGAAGTCAAAAGTTTCATCAGTCCATCCAATGTTGGAGAGTTTCATACTGCTTTGGGGCAGTTTCTGAATTATCGGGACGCACTGACACAAATTGAACCCGATCGACGGCTTTACCTTGCAGTACGCGAGCCAGTTTACACCACTTTCTTTCAGAGAAAATTTATCGTTTCAGCAGTTGAGCGGTATCAACTTCGCTTGGTAATTTATGACGTACAACAGGAGGTCTTTACACAATGGCTGTAGAGCAATATCGCCAATACATTCGTCAGTTACTTTCTGAACGTCGATCGCGTGCTTCTCGACCTCGAAATGCTCAGGAGTACGAAGTCCAAACTTTATTTGATACAGAACAGGATCACTATCAACTGCTCTATGTGGGTTGGCGGGGTACACGTCGAGATTTTGGCTGCATTCTACATCTAGATATTAAAGATGGAAAGATTTGGATTCAGCATGATGGAACAGAGGAAGGAATTGCAAATCGACTGGTCGAGCTAGGTGTTCCAAAGCAAGATATCATCCTGGCGTTTCATGAACCTGAAATTCGTCAATATACGGATTTTGGAACAGGTGAGGCTGTGGCTTAAGAGACTCTCTCGTTTTCATCAGCTACAGCCACAAAGATGTTGCTTTCCGCACTTCTCAACTTCCGATTCCTAAAAGCCCTTGCGATTGCAATAAATTAATAAAAAAGGTCGATCCTAAGACCGACCTCAACTCGATTAATCCTCAGCAAAGATGTACTTATAAAGTTCACTCGGATCAGGTTCAGGACTCTCTAACCCAAACTTCACCGCATCCTCGACAACAGCTTGTACCTTCTTCTCGATGTCCTTCAATTCCGACTGCGTCACCAAACTCTGCTCAATCAGATAAGCCGAAAGCTTCTTCAACGGATCACGCGCTAACCAAGCTTCTTTCTCTTCTTTCGATCGCAGTTCATCCGGATCAGCCAGCGAGTGTCCTCTAAATCGATATGTCAAACACTCAATCAAAGTCGGCCCTTCTCCAGCCCGTGCCCGTCTCACCGCTTCTTGAGCCACGCCCCGAACCGCTAGCACATCCATGCCATCGACTTCGTAACCCGGCATCCCAAAGACACTCGCCTTTTTGTAAATCTCAGTCTGAGAACTGGCTCGATCGTGTGCCATGCCGATCGCCCACTTATTATTCTCGACTACGAAAATAATCGGCAACTTCCACAACGCTGCCATATTCAGACATTCAAAGAACTGACCATTATTCGTTGTGCCATCACCGAAGAAGCAAGCCGTAACCTGATCGGCACTCTCATCGCCCATCACTTCGCGCCGATATTTCGACTGGAATGCTGCCCCAGTCGCGACGGGAATCCCTTCTCCGATAAATGCAAATCCGCCGAGTAATCGATGCTCTGCTGAAAACAAGTGCATCGAACCGCCCCGACCCTTACTACAGCCCGTCGCCTTGCCAAACAGCTCCGCCATCACCTCGCGAGCCGGAACTCCGCAGCTGAGTGCATGAACGTGATCCCGGTACGTACTACAGACATAGTCCTCACTCTGGCGCATCGCTCGGATTACACCCGTCGAAACCGCCTCTTGTCCGTTATATAAGTGAACGAACCCAAACATCTTGCCGCGATAGTACATTTCGGCGCACTTATCTTCAAAGAAGCGACCGAGAACCATATCTTCATATAGCATCAAGCCTTCCTCGCGAGTCACTTGCGCGGGAACGGTCTGGAATGCGGGAAATGCTCTTTCTTGAACCATGAGAATCCATTAACCTCGCTGCAATACTCGACCCGAAAGTAATTGAAAACTGCGCCTAAGATTGCGCGCCATTCTGAATAATCTAATCTAAAATACCTTCCTGGTGTATCAAAGATCAAATGCTCAAACCGGAAACGTATCAGACACAGAGGCAGATTTTAACAAATTTCAAGAATTATTTAACTTGAAGTGGTTCCATCTCTCTATAGATGAGATTATTGTTAGGATCACCTTTTAAAGTTACGCACCCGGAAGCTACCGACTTTGCATCTACAGGGTATGATGGCTGTCAACTTGAACGTCATCTTCTCAATCTTTACTCGATACCACTGCTGGGGACGTGAACCGTGCGTATACCGCTCGACTACTACCGAATTTTAGGTCTGCCGATGCAAGCGACGGCAGACCAACTGAAGCAAGCTCATCGCGATCGCACTTTACAACTCCCGCGCCGCGAGTACTCGGAAGCTGCCATTGCCACGCGCCGCAGCCTTTTAGATCAAGCTTATGCGGTGTTGTCTGATCCAGAGCAGCGTAAACAAGTAGACGAAACGCTACTCAGTACTCAGTACGAATCAGACAGCGATGCGATCACGATCGAGATTGACGATCAGCAACTCATTGGTGGATTGCTGATTCTCCAAGAGCTGGGTGAATATGAATTAGTTCTGAAGATCGGTCGTCCTTACCTCAGTAGCGGAACCGCAACGATTAAAGATGGGCGCTTTGGTGATCCCCGGATTGTATTGTCGGATATTGTATTGACGATCGCGCTTGCGTGTCTCGAACTGGGTCGGGAGCAATGGCAACAAGGACAGTATGAAAGTGCCGCCGAAGCGCTGGAAACTGGGCAAGAATTGCTGTTACGAGAAGGCTTATTTGCGGGAGTGCGGGGTGAGATTCAGTCTGATTTGTATAAACTGCGACCCTACCGGATTTTGGAACTCTTAGCGCTGCCGGAAAGTGAGGCGAACGATCGTCAGCACGGGTTGCGCTTATTGAAAGACATGCTGCGAGAACGGGGCGGCATTGATGGAACCGGAAACGATCAGTCTGGGTTAAGCATTGATGACTTTTTGCGGTTTATTCAACAATTGCGCGGTTATTTGAGCGCGGAAGAACAACAAGCCCTGTTTGAAGAAGAATCGCGTCGTCCTTCAGCTGTCGCAACTTATCTAGCCGTATACTCGCTGTTAGCCAGAGGATTTGCTGAGCATCAGCCTGCCTTGATTCGCCGTGCCAAAGGGATGTTATCGCGGCTAGGCAGTCGGCAAGATGTCCATTTAGAGCAATCGGTCTGTGCCTTACTGCTCGGTCAAACTGAAGAAGCGAGTCGAGTCCTCGAACTGTCTCAAGAATATGAGCCGCTCGCCTTTATTCGTGAAAATTCCCAGGGTGCTCCGGATCTATTGCCCGGACTGTGCCTTTATTCTGAACGGTGGCTTCAAGATGAAGTCTTTCCCCATTTCCGCGATCTAGCGAAGCGCGAAGCCTTGCTGAAAGAGTATTTTGCAGATGAGCAAGTGCAGGCTTATCTCGAAGAACTGCCCGCAGACGGTGAAGTTGTGGCGGATTGGTCTTTAGGAGAGCGCGGACTCCATCGCGAATTGATCTCAAGCGTTAGCCGCAATGGTCGATCGCGCAGTCAAACCTTCGTGACTGAAGAGAACTTGGGGGGCTATCGTTCTGCAACGGCAACGCTGACCGCTGAAACCGCTCCGCTGCCTGCGGCGGAAAGGTCTGCAAAACTTGGTTCAAATGGCGCAAGAACAAAGCCGCGATCGGAACGTCCTCGAAATGGTCGTCCTCGTCCGACTCAATCGCGCTATCAAGCACCGGATCACGATGAATCCACTGCACCTCCTAGAGAAAGCCGTCGATCGCGCTGGTTGCTCCTTTTACTGGGAGTGGCGATGGCGATGGGGTTAGGGTTCCTGATGATTCGCGCACTCAGAGCCATTCTAAGTCCTGGCACTCCAGCAGTTGATCCGCTGCTCGTACAGCTTGATCAGCCCATTGTGAACTTAAAACCCGCAGAACAGCCCGTTTCACTCACGGGAGAGATGAATGTCGCTCTGGCACAAACCGCGATCGAAACTTGGCTCAATGCGAAAAAAGCGGCAATGGGAAGCAATCATGACCCTAGCAAACTGACGCAAGTTTTAGCCGAGCCGAAGTTGGCAGAATGGCAACGTGCATCTGACGAAGCAAAACGCGAAAACCAGCACATTGAATACGATCATGCTGTGAAAGTAGACACGGTAGAGGTCAGCCCGACTGATCCGACTCAAGCGATCGCTAAAGCAACGGTGACGGAAGTTCGTAAATATTTTTCGCCGGGTCAGCCTGCCGAGACTCAGACCGATCGCGATATGACAGTCAGCTACACCCTTGTTCGTCAAGACAATCAGTGGAGAATTAAAACCTGGCAGTAATTTTTTGCCAAAAATGTCTCTCTTCTGACTGTACTAATTCCTTTCATGATCCGTTACGATAGCGATGGGAGTAGCGCCCAGTGGCGGAAAGGGCATGATCGGAAGTTTGGTTCACGCTTACACCCCCTTAATCCTTTGGACAGGGGTGGGAGCATTGTTGTTTCGTTTTTTACCAGAATCGTTTCCAAGATTCTTAGGTCGAAGTCTTTACTGGGTCGGTGTTCCTTGGCAGATCTTTGCCCTGGTACGAGAAACAGATTTTTCATCCAATATTGGGATTGTTCCCGCAGTGACGATCGCCACCCTCGGCACAGGGTTAACGATCGCGTGGCTTGCTTTGCGAATTTTGATTTGGCTCAAAACTCAAGTCAAACCCGCTTGGCTCGATAAAATTGAACCTTGGTTTCCGCCGCTTGACCGCGCTTCTCAAGGGACATTTGTGATCGCAGCGACGATCGGCAATACTGGGTTTGTTGGGTTAGGACTTATTCCGGCTTTGATTGGCGATGGAGATCTCAGTTGGGCTGTATTTTTTAGCGTGACGCAAAATCTTGTAGGAACCTTTGGCGTTGGCGTTTTAGTCGCGAGTCACTATGGGCGATCGGAAACTCAAAGTACGCCTTTAACCTTGCTGCGTGACATTTTGACGGTTCCGACGTTATGGGCATTTGCGGCTGCTTATTTTACTCAGTCGATCGCATTTCCCAACTGGGCAGAAACGCTCTGCCAATCGTCGTTATTGTTTGTGATTCCTGCTTCTTTCCTGCTGATGGGGATGCGCTTGATTCAACTGAATGGAATTGATAGTCTGAAAGCAGCGGCTGTCCCGGTTGCCTTGAAAGCAGTCATTTTGCCAAGTTTAGTTGCGATCGCCGTTACCTTATTAGGACTGAATCACGATGCCCGGCTATCGTTAATCATCATGGCAGGCGTTCCCAGTGCCTTTGCCAGCTTGATTTTGGCGGAAGAGTACAACTTAGATCACAACCTGGCAGCGAGTAGCATCGCCCTCAGTACGATCGCCATTCTGGTGACAATTCCGATCTGGCTGGTAATCAGTTATTAGAATCATAAAAAACTGTATAAATCCATACTAGATTCTGGATCAATGGTAGAATTTTGCCGACAAGTCGAGATGCACTTTATATGCCGACCCCGATTCTGACCGAATCCGCACCCATCTCACCCAAGCTTACGCTCGGACGCATTTTGGTTGTCGAAGACGAAGATTTAATTCGAGATACGATCGCGCTCACCCTTTCTGATGAAGGCTACGAAGTAACGACTGCTGTAGATGGGCAACAAGCATTAGCGCGATTACAAGCGGCGATGAATGCAGACCGTAGCAGCGAGACGGCTCTGCCTGACTTGATTATTTTGGATTTAATGCTGCCTTATATCAACGGATTAGATATTTGTCGTTGGATGCGACGCGAAGGCAGCAGCGTTCCCATTCTCATCCTCAGTGCCAAAGGCAGCGAGATGGATCGCGTTGTCGGACTCGAAGTCGGCGCGGATGACTATCTGACCAAGCCTTTTGGCATGCGGGAATTAGTCGCGCGCTGCCGTGCGCTCCTGCGTCGTCACCAGCAATTTCAGCCCGCTCAGACTGAGCCGACTCTGCAATATCAGGAAGTCACAATCTATCCGCAGGAATGCCGGGTGACCGTGCGTGGTGAAGTCGTGAACTTCTCTCCCAAAGAATTCAAACTGCTCGAACTGTTTCTGCGTCACCCCAAACGAGTTTGGTCACGAGATCAACTGCTCGAAAAAATCTGGGGACACGATTTTATTGGGGAAAGTAAAACAGTTGATGTTCATATTCGTTGGATTAGAGAAAAGCTAGAAATTGATCCGAGTAATCCGCAGTATTTAATCACAGTCAGAGGCTTTGGGTATCGATTCGGTTAAGCTAGGAGTCATGAGCACAACGCTCATAGTGAACTCTCGCCCCCTGTTTTGCCTGTGTCTGTTTTCTGGTTTCTGGCTGGACTTGCGATCGGAATTCTGCCACTGACGATTTACCGGAGTCATCTTAGTTCTCGCATTGACCAGTTGGCAAAGACGCTGCCGCCGGATGAGGCAAGCGTGGACTTATCGATCATGTCTCGATTGTCCATGCGGCTTGCACATGATCAAGCTCAGACGGAAAAACTCGAACGCAAACTGGAAGTTTGGAAGCAGATTCTTTACCTGGCTCCCATCGGCTACTTGCAAGTCGATGAAGAGAATCAGTTGATTTGGTGCAATTCTGCGGCTGTGCAACTGTTGGGGATCAATCAGGGCGATGACTATGCTCCACGGCTATTGTTGGAGTTAGTGCGATCGTATGAACTGGATGCTCTGATCGAAAAAGCGCGGGAAAAAGGTCAACCCCATCAGCGCGAATGGCGATTTTATCCGGCTTCTGCCGATGCTGAAAACCTCTCTCAAGCGCGCTCAACTCCGCTGCGAGGGCTGGCTTTTCCACTTCAAGGTGGAGAAGTGGGTGTTTTCTTAGAAGACCGCCAAGAAGCGGTTACTCTATCGCAACAACGCGATCGCTGGACTTCTGATGTCGCCCATGAGCTTAAAACTCCCCTGACTTCGATTCGACTGGTTGCCGAAACCCTGCAATCTCGCATCGATCCCCCAAATCGTCAGTGGGTGGATCGCCTGCTCAATGAAACCTTGCGCTTAAGTCGTTTAGTTCAAGACTTGCTGGATCTGAGCCAACTGGATCTCAATCCGGCGCAGCGATTGAAGTTAAAGCAAACGGATCTCGTCACACTGATCAATGCTGCTTGGCAAAGCTTAGAACCGATCGCAAGTGAAAAACAAGTACAATTTTATTACAGTGGTCTAGCATCTGTGATCGTTCGCGCAGATGAGGCTCGAATGCACCGCGTTTTTCTCAACTTACTGGATAACAGCCTCAAGTACAGCCCAAACAAAGGGATCATTCGGATCGAAACCAGTGTAAACGACCAATCAGTTTCCCCCCAGATTCAAGTCGATCTCGTTGATGCTGGCGCAGGATTTCCTGAAGACGCTATCCCTCATATCTTTGAACGCTTTTATCGAGCTGATCCTTCCCGAGTTCGTTCGACTCAAGGGCGAGAAGCAATGCAGCCAACCAGCGGCAGTGGTTTGGGACTTGCGATTGTCCGACAAATCATTGAAGCCCATCAAGGCACTGTGCGTGCACAAAACCATCCTGAAACGGGAGGGGCATGGGTACAAGTCATTCTGCCCTATGAGCGAACTTCATAAATACTTATCGCTAAGTCGCAGCGGATTACGAATTCCGAACGATTCAATTCTTCCGCCATTTTACTGAATACAGGCTGATGTAATATTTGTACATATTAGTTTTGATGCACATAGTTACGGTGATGTTTCGGTATTACTCCTCTTGCCCAATCTTGTCATGACCGAAAGAGTACAAAAAATTCTTTCACAATGGGGAATCGCCTCCCGACGGCAGGCGGAACAGATGATTCTCGAAGGACGAGTTCGGCTGAATGGCGCGATCGCCGAATTGGGACAAAAAGCTGACCCTGACCTAGACCAAGTCGAAGTCGATGGGCAAGTGATTTACCCCCAAGATCGCCCCGAATTTCTCTATTTACTCCTCAATAAACCTGTAGGAGTGGTCACGACCTGCCACGATCCGCAAGACCGCCGTACTGTTCTTGAGCTTCTCCCTGAAGACTTAAGACAGGGGCAAGGTCTTCACCCGATAGGGCGGTTAGATGTAGAATCGACCGGAGCGCTTTTATTGACCAACGATGGCGCATTGACTCATTATCTGACTCATCCGCGCCATCACATTGCGAAAACCTATGATGTCGAAGTGGTGGGACAATTGTCTAGTTCCGCTCTGCGGCAATGGCGAGAAGGCGTAATGTTAGACGATCGAAAGACTTTGCCTGCAACTGTGAACATTCTAAACCGGAATTCCTCTGGTACACTATTGCGAGTTGTCTTACGAGAAGGTCGAAATCGGCAAATTCGGCGCATTGCTGAGCAGTTAGGTTATCCTGTTGTTCGGCTTCACCGAATCGCGATTGGGGATGTTTTACTCCAGCCACCGAGCAAATCTACCTTGCGCCCAGGACAATATCGCTCACTCGAAAAGTTTGAAATTCGCTTGTTGAAGCAGGGAATGACCCTCCCAGAGAGGTTGCCAGCACAGATGAAGGAGCAGCGCAGATGAGACAGCAAACCCTCCAAACGAATCGAGAACAAGCCGAACGGCTCGCTGAATTGGGTGCTCGACTCCGCGATCGCCGTCAAGCACAAGAGATTCCCCTCGAACGGGTGGCAGGCACGACTTGTATTCAGCCCCGATTGTTACGTGCGATCGAACAGGGCAAGATTGACGAGTTGCCTGAGCCTGTTTATATCCATAGTTTTATCCGCCAATATGCCGATGCGATCGGGCTAAATGGTGTGCAATTTGCCAGCGAGTTTCCAACGACTGGTGTGATGGCACTCCCTCAGATCCGTGCGCCTTGGAGAAGTCTGCCCGGAGCACAGTTGCGCCCGGTGCATCTGTATCTGCTCTATCTGCTGCTGATTGTTGGGGCAGTGAATGGCTTATCGTATTTTCTCAATCGATCGGTTCAGTCGGCAGTGGCAACGATTGAGATGCAGAAGCCTCCCACGGTTCCGATGGGACCGATGTTCCCGGCGAAGCAAGAGACAGGGGCTAAGAAAGTTGCTCCATCCTCGAATAAGCCTGTGCGGGTTGGCATGACCTTGACTGCGGAGTCTTGGGTGCGAGTGACCGCAGATGACCAAGTTGCCTACGAAGGAGCGTTGCCGAAGGGGACGCAGCGGACTTGGACAGCAAACAAGCAGGTCGTGGTCACGGCAGGAGATGCAGGGAGCGTGATTGTTTCTTATAACGAGAGCGCGGGGCAGCCTTTAGGCTCACCGGGAGAGGTGGAAGAGAAAGTGTTTCCACCAACTCCGGCTATGGCAAATGCAAATCTGCCGTAGAGGGTAGAAAATTCGAGAGAAATGGGGTGAGTCTCGCCCCATTTTTTTTCGTCCCATGGTTTTTGGGAGTGGGGAGTGGGGGGTAGCAGGAGCTTTCGATCCCCTCTAGGCAAGCGTAGCGCCAAGATGTAAACTCAATCCGTTAAACGCCAATTGATTCTCATGTCTTTCCACGCAACTCTAGAGCAGATTATTTCAGTCCTTGAGGCATCTTTTCAGAATTTACCTGATCGGTCATGCACGGCAACTTCCATCACAACAGATAGCCGTGCTGTCAAACCAGGTGAAATCTTTCTGGCATTACGTGGTGAGAAATTCGACGGACATGATTTTGTAGAATCCGCGATCGCGCAAGGGGCAATTGCCGCGATCGTGGATGCTCAATTTGATGCAGGTGATCTTCCTGTCCTGATCGTTCCAGATACCTTGGTTGCGTATCAAGCGATCGGGCATTGGTGGCGGACTCAATTTAAGATTCCAATTATTGCGATTACTGGGTCAGTTGGAAAGACGACGACAAAAGAATTGATTGCAGCAGTTTTATCGAAATACGGCAAAGTTCATAAGACGCAAGCAAATTACAACAATGAGATCGGAGTTCCAAAAACACTTTTAGAATTAAATCAAGATCATGATTTTGCAGTGATTGAAATGGGAATGAGAGCGCTCGGAGAAATTGCGCTGCTGTCTCAGATTGCAAGTCCTGATATTAGTGTGATTACCAATGTAGGAACAGCGCATATTGGAATTTTGGGATCGCGAGAAGCGATCGCTCAAGCCAAATGTGAGTTACTGGCTGAGATGCCGAAAGATTCAGTGGCAATTTTGAACTATGAAAATCCGCTTTTACTAGAAACAGCAAAAACAGTTTGGCAAGGCAAGTCCATCACTTACGGGCTGAGCGGTGGTGATGTGCAGGGGCACTTGATCAATCCTGAAACTCTGAAAGTAGAGGATCTAGCGTTTCCTCTACCTTTGCTAGGAGAACACAATGCACTGAATTTTTTAGCAGCTTTGGCAGTGGTGAAAGCTTTGAATCTGGATGCATCGAAGCTGACCGAGGGAATTGAAGTTGATTTACCGAGCGGTCGAGCAAAACGCTATGAACTCTCAAACGATGTCGTCATTTTAGATGAGAGCTACAACGCTGGATTGGAGTCAATGCTAGCGTCTTTGAAGTTGCTAGCACAGACCGAAGGAGAACGGAGAATTGCTGTGCTTGGAACCATGAAAGAACTGGGCGACTGGTCAATTCAATATCATCGGCAAGTTGGAGAACAAGTCAAGAATTTGAAACTCGATCGACTGTTGATTTTGGCTGATCCCGGGGAAGCTGAGGCAATGGCAACGGCAGCGGCTCCTGTTCTAGCCGAAAAGTTTGAAAATCACGAGGCAGTTGTTGCTCGACTGAATCAATTGATGCAATCAGGCGATCGCTTATTGTTTAAGGCTTCTAGAGCGGTAGGTCTCGATCGCGTCGTCGCTCAACTCCTCCCATAGGATCGACCTTCTCCTCCTTTCAGAAGACCCCCCCTCTCACCTGAGAAAGATGCTTAGAACCCGTACACTCAGCGATTCTAGCGTCAAAGGTAGTGTTTCAAAATTGCAGCCTCACTGACACAGATGTTGTGTTAGGCGAAGTCTGATGAGGGAATTTCTATGAGTCAAGTAACAAATTTAACATTGGAACTCGGTCAGAGTTTTCTGGCGCAGGTTCCGATCGACGGACGGGTGTCAACACCAGAGCAAGCTGCATTGGTGTTTTCAGGTCCTCGATTCTTTGTCGCTCTAATTTCAGGCATTGTATTAGCGTTTGCATTTCAATTACTGTTTACAAATCTTTCTGTCGCGGCTGGGATTTCGTATCTCGGACGATCTTCAGATGATGATGATCATCATGCTTCTGGCAATGGTGGCGGAACGATTCGCAAAATCGGATTCGCAGTGGGCATGTGGACGCTGATTACAGTGTCCATTTCATTGTTCATTGCTTGCTTATTAGCTGTGAAATTGAGCTTGTTGACCACTGCTAGTCTGGGTGCGATCATTGGTGTTGTCATCTGGGCTGCCTACTTTACCTTATTGGTTTGGGTCAGTTCGACGACAGTTGGATCATTGATCGGTTCTGTCGTTAATACGGCAACTTCAGGCTTCCAAGCGATCGTTGGAACTGCAACCGCAGCACTGGGAGCAAGAGCGGTGAATCAGCAGGTTGTTTCGACCGCTGAAGCCGCCGCCGCCGCCGTGCGACGAGAATTGGGATCTGGGCTTGATCCAGCAAGTGTGCGCGATTCATTAGAAGACTATCTAGAGCGGATTCGTCCGCAACAGTTGGATTTTCGCAATATTCGAGGCGAGTTGGAAAAGCTGGTGCATGACCCTGAACTCCAGAATATTGTGGGTACAGGATCGCCTGCTGATGTAATCGATCGATTGCGCAGTGTCGATCGCAATACGTTTGTGAATTTGATCAGCAACCGGACAGATCTCTCGAAAAGAGACGCGGCTCGATTGGTTGATCAATTAGATTCAGTTTGGAAAGACACGATCGGACGCTATCAACCTCGCCAAGACCCAACTCAAGAACTCGTTGAGTATCTGAAAACGGTTCAATCGGGGCAAGTCGATACGAATGAACTCAGTCGCCGCTTGGATCAACTGACTGAAGAAGTGCGCCGTCAAGGTCAAATCTTGCAGAACACTCAGCAAGATCAAGTTTCGGGAATGCGCGATACTTTATCTTCGCTAGCACAATCGAATAAAGCAGAGCAACCGAGCTTAGTTGATCGTGCGATGCAGTTCGGGTTCTCAACGTTGATGGGAACGGTCATGGGACGGACGGATCTCTCTGATCTCGATGTTGAAAAGATCATGGGACAGCTTCAAAGTGCAAGAGACAAGATTACTCAAGGCGCACAGAATGTCGCTGAGAAAGCAACTTCTGGCTTCAGTCCGATTAAAGCTGACGTTGAGAACTATCTGTTAAATAGCTATGCTTGGCACTTTAATCGTGAGACTTTAGAGACTGAATTTCGTGAAGTTCTCTATGATCCAGAAGCTGATCCGGCTGTGGTGAGACGCGAATTAGAACGCCTCAATCGTGGTGATTTTGTCAATCTGCTAACGCAACGCGGCGACTTACCTGTGGCACGAGTTGCGGAAATTGCCGATCAGCTTGAAGTCATTCGCTCAACTGTGCTGAGTACAGTTCAGCAGGCAGAAGAACAGTCCGAATCGACGGATCTCAGAAGTCGGGTTGAGCACTATCTGCGCAATACCAACAAAGATGAGTTGAATCCTGATGCGATCGAGCGTGAAGTTGCGCTTCTGCTCGATGATCCAGAGGCGGGTTATGACGCGCTGAGAACTCGGTTGAGCCATTTCGATCGCGATACTTTGGTGCAATTGCTCAGCCAACGGCAAGATCTCACGCCTGAAGAAGCGGATAACATTGTGGGTCGATTTGAATCGACACGCGATCGCGTGCTGAATTCTGCTCAAGACGTTCAGAACAGAGTGCGTTCTGAAGCAGAAGCCCTACGATTGAGAGTGGAATCTTACCTGCGCAATACAGATAAGAACGAATTGAATCCTGAAGGCATCAAGCGCGATTTCCGATTGTTGCTCGATGATCCACAGGCTGGAGCTTCGGCACTGCGAGGACGGTTAAGCCAGTTTGATCGCGATACCTTGGTGCAACTGCTCGGTCAGCGTCAAGACTTGACTCCTGAAGAAGCAGATCGCATCGTTCGCCAGCTTGAAGATGTTCGCCATAACATTCTTCATGCGCCTCAAATTGCTGTCAGTAAAGCGAAAGATCAAGTTGATAGTGTCACGACGACGATTGAAACTTATCTTCGTAATACGAATCTCTCTGAGCTTGATCCAGAAGGGATTAAGCGCGATTTGACGATATTACTCAATGATCCGAAAACAGGCGCATATCGCTTAGGTCGGCGATTATCGCAAGTGGATCGAGACACGATCGTCAAACTGCTTGCTCAGCGCCCTGATTTAACAGAAGAACAAGCAAACCGCATGGTCGATCAAGTTCAAACTTCGATTCGTAGCATCGTGCGTGCTCCTCGTCGCTTGGCTTCTCGAACTCAGCATCGCGTGCAAGACTTCCAATCGACCTTTGAGAACTATCTGCGGAACACGGACAAAGAAGAACTCAATCCTGATGGAATTAAGCGCGATTTAACGATTTTGCTGAGAGATCCGAGAACTGGATTCGGTCTGCTCGGAGATCGCTTATCTCACATCGATCGTGCAACGATGATTGCGTTGCTCGCGCAGCGTCAGGACATGACCGAGGAAGAAGCAAGCCGCGTGGTCGATCAAGTCCTCTCGGTTCGTGATCAATTCACCGCTCAAATTCAAGCGATTCAAACGCGGATTCAAAGTGTGATTGATGGCATTCTCAATCGCATTCGGGATTACCTGAATTCGATGGATCGCCCCGAATTGAACTATGACGGCATCAGCGATGATCTCCGCACCTTGTTCCACGATCCGAAGGCAGGTTTTGAGGCATTGCGCGATCGCTTAGGCAGCTTTAATCGCGATACGCTCGTCGCCTTGCTGTCTTCCCGCGATGACATTTCCGAAGCCGAGGCGAATCGGATTATCGATCGCGTTGAAAATACTCGGAATACGGTTTTACGCCGAGCTGAGCGGTTCCAGACCGAAGCTCAAATGCGGTTAGAAGAAGTGAAACGCCAAGCGAAAAAGCAGACCGAAGAAACCCGCAAAGCCGCAGAAACAGCAGCTTGGTGGTTGTTCGGCACAGCTCTTGTTTCAGCAGGTGCATCAGCCTTAGCAGGTGCGATCGCCGTTGGCATCTAAGTATTGAGATGAACTCTCTCTAATTAGCTCCTATCCCCAAATTGCCATCGCGCAGTTTGGGGATAGCTATAGATTCAGAGTTGAAATGGGTTCTCCAGTCCTAAATCAGATCGCTACATATCTTGACCCTACATTTCTCTGTAACCCTGCCATCAGTGCTAGGCTTAGTCATGCTTTCTTTTGATTAACCCTCAGTCACCGTGTTCAAACAGATTTTCTTGCGATTTCTGATTCTGTGCTTCGGAGGATGGATTCTTCTGGATGTCATAGCGCGCTTCGGAGCAGAACTTCTCTGGTTTCAGGAAGTCAGCTATCTCCCAGTCTTTCTGCTCCGACTTACGACTCAAGGATTACTGTGGCTTGGGGTGACAGCTATTACGATCGCATATTTTCGCTGGAATCTGAAACGAGCCAATCAACTCAAACATCCATCTCCTCAAACGGATACCCTCGAACTTCGCAAACCTCCGCTCTCGATTCTGCCCCTGCGCTTAAGAACCCTGTTGCCGCTCACATTCGGACTCAGTTTGCTGCTTGCGTTAATCCTCATTCACTACGGGCAAATCGCAGTGCAGTACTGGCAGATTGGAGAGGTCAACCTACCAATGCCCATTTCGATGTTTAATCTCTTCGCAATTTGGCAAGTTGGACAGCAGATTAGTACACAGGTAGGGTATACATCTGGAGCAATTTTGGCAGCGATCGCTGTACTCGTCTATCCGCAGTTTACGTTGAGTGCGATCGCAGTTGTTTTTGCGGCTCTGCTCGGATTTATTGCTGCACAACACTGGGCAACGGTCTTACAGTATCTTCAACCCACGGCATTTAATGCAACTGAACCGCTATTCAATCGCGACATCGGATTTTATATTTTCACACTGCCCTTTATCGAGCTTTTAGTTCTTTGGTGGATTGGACTTACACTCTATGGATTTATTGCTGTTGCTTTGACTTATCTCACATCTGGACATAGCTTAAGTGAAGGTAGATTTCTTGGATTTTCGCCTCCACAGCAACGTCATCTGTTCGGTGTGAGTGCTGGAGTGATTGGAACAATCACAATTGGCTATTGGCTCAGTTGCTATGAATTGCTATATTCCAGAAGAGGCGCATCTTTCGGAGCTAGCTATACCGATGTCGTCGCCCAACTCCCGGCTTATATTGCCCTAGGAACAACTGCGAGTGTAATTGCACTTTACCTTTTGGGACGCTGTATCTTTTGGCAGCCCCAATCCAAACGGCGGCGTTGGGTTGGAATTGGCTTAGTGGTGTATGGAGTATTAGCGATCGCGGGAATTTTCATTCCTGAACTTGTGCAATCGGTGGCAGTTCAGCCGAATGAACTGGTTCGAGAGCGTCCCTATATCGAGCGAACGATCGCGCTAACTCGGCAAGCGTTTGGCTTGAATGATATTGATATTCAAACGTTTAACCCACAGGGACAGTTGAGTGAAGCGGATCTGCGGAACAATCCTCTCACGATTCGCAATATTCGCCTTTGGGATCAACGCCCACTTTTAGACACAAACCGTCAGCTTCAGCAGATCCGGCTGTACTACCGATTTCCAGATGCAGACATCGATCGCTATACCCTACGGACAGAACCCACTGCGCCGCGAGAACAGCGGCAAGTCCTGATTGCTGCGAGAGAATTAGATTACAACGCGGTGCCGCAAGAAGCTCAAACTTGGGTAAATCGCCATTTAATCTATACTCATGGCTATGGCTTTACGGTCAGTCCAGTAAATACCGTAGCTGCTGGAGGACTTCCCGAATACTTTGTTAGAGATATTGGCAATGAGGGAGAAGGGGCGCTAGTCACGTCAAGTCCATCGATTCGAGAAAGTATTCCGATCGAACGACCTCGTATCTACTATGGCGAAATTACAGATCCTTATGTCATGACGGGAACTCGCCAACGAGAGCTAGATTTTCCGAGCGGAAGCGACAATACCTATAATTCCTATGATGGACGCGGCGGAATTGCATTAAATTCGCTCTGGCAACGGGCATTGTTTGCCATATATCTCAAAGATTGGCGAGTCCTTGTCACGCGAGAATTTACTCCACAGACCAAACTCCTGTTTCGCCGAAATATCAATCAGCGAATTCGAGAGATCGCACCTTTTTTGATGTACGATCGCGATCCTTACTTAGTTGCTGCTGATAGTAGCACTGCTCCGGCTCAGAACAATCTTTACTGGATTGTTGATGCTTACACTACGAGCAATCACTATCCTTATTCCGACCTAGTAGAAGGAATCAATTACATTCGGAATTCTGTGAAGGTTGTGATTGATGCTTATCACGGATTTGTTACCTTCTATGTCGCCGATCCCACTGATCCGATGATTCAAACTTGGTCTAGGATTTTTCCCAGTTTATTTAAGCCATTGAGCGCGATGCCAGCAGCACTCCGGCAACATATTCGCTATCCTGTTGACTTCTTCAATTTGCAATCCGATCGCTTGATGACCTATCACATGACTGATCCTCAAGTGTTCTACAATCGAGAGGATCAATGGCAAATTCCGAATGAAGTGTACGGCAGCGAAACGCGACCTGTTGAACCGTACTATTTGATTACGAGTTTACCAAATGTTCCATTTGAAGAGTTTATTTTACTGCTTCCCTATACTCCTCGCCAGCGAACAAATTTAGTCGCTTGGCTAGCAGCCCGTGCTGATGGTGAAAATTATGGTCGCTTGCTACTCTATACCTTTCCGAAAGAGCGGCTAATTTTTGGAACTGAACAGATTGAAGCCCGAATTAATCAAGATCCAGTCATCTCTCAGCAAATCTCTCTATGGAACCGCCAAGGCTCAAAAGCAATTCAAGGGAACTTACTAGTTATTCCGATCGAACAATCGCTGCTGTATGTTGAACCACTTTATCTAGAAGCTGATCAAAACAGTTTACCGACCTTAGTTCGAGTGATTGTTGCTTATGAAAATCGCATTGTGATGGCTGAAACCTTAGAGCAAGCTTTGCAGGCTATTTTCCGTGCCGAACCCACGCCTGAACCGATCGTTCGTCCCGTTGAAGCACCTACGCCCTAGTCGAAGACAACTTAACTTAAAGGAATCGCTGCATTCACAAGCGTCGTCAACACTCCGGTTTGTTCTTGTCCGCTCGTCGAAAGGTCGCTGTAGCACAAGAATAAGCGCTCCTCAGCACGGGCTAGTAGATCGAGTAAAATGCGTCGTAATCGTTGTTCATTCATCATCTGAGTATCTTCTACATCCCAGACTCGCCCTGACCAATCTTGCAAAAATAACGGAGCCGCAAATAGTGAATCGACTCCACTTAACCAACGTGACGAGCCTGCATCTAGCCAAAACTGCCACCGATGCGATCGCCGAGTGGAACGATATTGAAACACTGTTGCCAATGTCACCGCATTCGGCTCAATCAACCGGACTGGAAACGGATTTGCCGTCACTGCTCCACTTCTGAGTAGTTGAATAAAATTTCGCACCGTCAGCGATTGAGGTGCATCACTGAGATCGCTCCGGCGCAATCGATCGTCTACTTCCCAATAATGCTGAGCCGTCTCGATCAATTCTCGCAGTCCAGCCAGTTGATCAAAAGGCAGATGACTTCCCCCAAAAAAGAAGCGCTGAATTGCTCGATCGAGCATGACGACCGGGCTAGCAATCAAACGATGGTCTAACTGCGATCGCTGTGACTCAATCCAGCGCACAATTCCCTCATAGGCTTCAGAGGCTTGATACCCTAAACGATCCCAGCGAGGAAACGTATTTGCAGCAAGTAAACGCGGTTGGTCTGGATGTGGCTCGAAACAATGATCAGCAAGTAATCCAGCCCGAACCGGATCAATCACATAGGTTGTTGTCAATTCAGTTTTTTGACTGAGAATGACTAACATTTCAGCGATCGTATCTCGATTTGTCGCTCTGCCTAGGCCTGGATAGATCAGCGTCAGTAAAGTGAGCAGCGATCGCACAATCGGGCTACTGGCTAAAGGGCGCTGATCGTTGAGTAACTCGACTGGAATATTTTGGCGGGTCAGAATTTCTCGTAACGCATAGCGAGAAATCGGATCAATCCCAGGCCCAATTAAAGCAATCTCGCGCGGTTCGACTTGCCCGGATTGCACGCCTTTAATGATCACTTCTGCGGTGTGGCGAATCAATTGTGCCTGAGTTGTGGTCTGAAGGGTTTGAATCGAATCTGGTAAGCTCGCAAAAAAGATCGGATCACTAACGAGATCTAAAATCGATTCTCCTAATTGATCGATCAAACAAGGATGAGTACGATCGCTCAATTCCACGACTGTACAGCGATCGCTTAACTGTGCTAAGTAAGCCGGATCGGCTCCCAAGCCTAATCGCACCGCTCCATTCGGGTTAAAGCTAAACGCGCAAGGGATGTTTCGATCGAGCAAAAAATCAAACAGCGATCGCACAATTGCCGGATACTCATCGAGATCATCTGCGACGACCGCCTGAAACCGCTCTAACAAATGCTGCTGATATACCGGATCATGGATTAAATAACGTCCGTACAAATCTGTGATCAAGCTATAAGTCAACAATCCTCGCCGCAAGCACCAGGCTCGCCAACGCTGCATCATTTCTCCAATTGTTTCTGGCGACAAAGCTAATTCTGAAATTTTTCCTTCAACTTTTAGTAAGCCTTGATGGAGCAATGCTGGAATTTCCTCGATCGACAAACCACTTAAGGCTGCAAGCTGCATCAAATCTAGAACTCGCCGCACTAATCTAGCTTCAGGAATGCCAGCTTCAGCGATTGCGTGATCTAATTCCACTCGCCAAAGTTTGGTCGCGAGTTCCTGTTCATTCTCAGGGCGCAACCTCAGCGGAAACTGAGCTTTCAGATCTAAGTGTTGCACCAGCAAAGCCCAAAAAAGCGTCACTTCATCCTCAAAGAATCCGAGCGGCGTTGTCGCGCGAAACGGAAATTTTCCTTGCGTTGCTTCGCTAATGCGATCGCTCAATGCCAGACGATTATCTCCGATCGCTGCCAGCACTAAAATTCCAGAGCGCTTCATTTTCATCCATTCGCAAGCTTGTGCCACCAATCGATCTGTTTTGCCGCTGCGAGTGGCTCCTGTAATCCAGACAGATTGAACTGTTTGCTTTTGCACGGAATCGCCTCAACACAATTTGCTAGGATGTTGCTCACCTTTAATGATAAAGATGTTCTTGTATTCTAGATCTTCTGAAAAAGCAGTTTTAGAATAGAGCGATCATTGCAGTTTGCCTCTGCTTCTCCACTGATGTTTGATCTTGCACTTGCTACGTCTTGAGCTATGAACAATAATTCGCTGTTGTCACAATTGAGAAACTACGTTCGGCGTGCTGAACAATGGTATCTTGAAACCCCAGATCGAGCGCTAGATCAGGCTTATGATGCGGCTCTTAAAATTAGAGCGATCGAGAATGAGCATTTCGGCGGACAGAAAATTTCGCCTCGTGCGACTCAGCTTCGAGGGAATGCACTCGCTTATTTTGAAAAAGATTTGCAGAAGTATCTGCGAAACATTCGGATGAGATTGACCGAGTTTCATCGCAGTCGTTCAGCCTTGGCGATTACCAATCCCAATCAAACGGCGGATACATTACGGACGATCGAAACTACTGAGGTAGGAACTGATCGATTTGTGCCGACTGTCCAGGATAAACCCTCCATCACGCTCGAAAAGCTGCGATTTATTGATGAAGTGTTGATGCGATATGCAGAGGAGCAACTGACGTTAGAAGCAGTTTCAGCTTCGATGCTTGCAGTTGAAATGAATGGAAGTCCCGATAAAACAACCAAACCTGACAAAAAGAATTCTGACCCCAATCTTACCGTTGCGGATACTCAAAACGTTCCAGCGAATGCAGCCGAAAAGTCCGAAGATTTTGAAAGCCTTTCTGATAAAACTGGGTTACTGCCTCGATCGATTCTCACGACGCTCAATCGGCTGAGGCGAGATCTCGATCCCAAATCCGAAGCCGAAGTGCTACAAAATTACAGAGTTTCAAAGGTCAAAACTTTATTAGCAGTTCGATTCGTTCTCATTTTGATTTTGGTGCCGTTGCTCGTGCAGCAAGGGGTTCGCAATATTGCATTATCGAACTATCTGATTCCGGGTGCGTGGATTACGCAGAATTTCAAAGTTGAAAACCCCGATCGTATTTTTCTCAATGGCGAAATGGCAGAGGAAGCTCTGAGAGAATTGCAGGGCTTCGAGGAACGTCTGAAATTTGAAAATCTGCTCAGAGAGACGTTTGAACGAGAAACCTTGCCTGCTGAAGAACGCGAAGCCAGAGTCAAAGAGCGATCAGAACAAGTTGAGGTGCGAGTTCGAGAAAAAGCGACTGAAATTGCAGCAAGTTTTTCGACTCAAAGTGCGAATGCAATTAAAAATTGGATTGCTGATATCGCAGGCACGATCGCATTTGTCTTAATTTTGCTGAATGGTAAACGCGAGATCGACATTCTCAAATCGTTTATGGATGAGACGGTTTACGGACTCAGTGACAGTGCTAAGGCATTTATCATCATTTTGTTTACCGATGTCTTTGTCGGCTTTCACTCTCCCCACGGGTGGGAAATCATTCTTGAAAGCGTTTCAAAACATTTCGGCTTACCTGCTAATCGCGATTTCATTTTCTTATTTATCGCAACGTTCCCAGTGATTCTAGATACGATTTTCAAGTATTGGATTTTCCGGTATTTGAATCGTGTCTCGCCGTCTGCGGTGGCGACGTATCGGGAGATGAATGAGTAGAAGGAGTAGAGGGGTAGGGAGTAGAGGAGAAACGCTCTTACCTTCAATGAAAACTCGAAAGGCTTTTCCTACTCCCCACTCCCCACTCCCCACTTTTTCTAGCTCGCCAAATACTCCCCCATATCCCCTTTCCGCTTCCTCAATTTCGTCAACGCTTCGCGCTCAATCTGACGCACTCGCTCTCGGCTAATATTTAAGCGATCGCCAATTTTCGCCAGGGTCAACGCCTTGCCATCTTCTAAGCCAAAACGTAACGCTAAGACTTCACGTTGCTGCGGAGTCAAATCTGACATCAACGCATCTAAATCTAGCTTTAGCGAAGTCTGTGCTGTAAATTCTTCGGGCGACATGCCTGGATCTTCTAGCAGTTCCCCTAATTCTGTATCCTGATTATCCCCAACTCGCAGATCGAGCGATAAGGGTACTCGTGCGCGTTCTAGATAATCGCGAATTTGTGCGATCGGCAATTCTAATTCGGTGGCGAGTTCCCCTAGCGTTGCTGCTCGACCTAAGCGTTGAGACAGGCTACGCTGTGCTTTTTTAATCTTATTGAGCTTCTCGGTAATATGAATCGGTAAGCGAATCGTTCGCCCCTTTTCTGCGATCGCTCGGGTAATTGCCTGCCGAATCCACCAGTACGCATAGGTTGAGAATCGATAGCCTTTGGTGGGATCGAATTTTTCGACCCCTCGCTGCATCCCAATCGTTCCTTCTTGGATTAAATCCATCAGTTCGACATTGCGCTTGGTATACTTCTTCGCCACAGAGACGACTAACCGCAAATTTGCCTCAACCATGCGACGTTTTGCGAGTTCTCCCTCCGCTAAAATCTGTCGCAATTCGGTTTCTGAAACCTCAGCCGCCTGTGCCCAAGTCGAGTCATCAGGGCTTGTCCCTAACTTCTCGATTAAGGCATTTTTGACCGAATTGACGATCGCCAATCGCTGTACCTGTTTTCCATAGAGCACTTCTTGTTCATGGGTCAGCAGTGGGACGCGACCAACTTCGCGGAGATAAGCACGGACGGAATCAGTGGGAGTCTGAGCGGTTTTCATATCAAGATCAGAAAGCGATGGGTGTGGGCAATTGGGTGAAATGTCAGACGCTCGAACGCGCGTAAATTCAGAAATCTATCTAAATGAAGGCGGACACGGCTAGAAAATGGTTGCTATGAAGTGCGCTAAGCTTAGGCTGAAAACAGCCTCGCTAGGAAATGGTTACATAGCCATGTGTCAAAGACATGGCGAAAACTCGTAAACTCTGTGTGCCGCTTTTGACCTTTATTAGATTTGTCTAGGTGAATGGTTATATTAAGATTATCTCTTATTGTGTTAAGTCTTGTAAAGTTACTGAGAAAAAAATCTTGCTAAAGGAGGATTAGATGCCAATCGGCTCAGCGAAGCACGCCTTAGCCAATACGGTATCAGAAACGAACTTTACGAATGTCTTATCTGTAACAGAATTGAGGAGTTTAGCCAAGTTTCTGCCCCCGATCGAATATGACAATCTGACTGAGGAAACCTTTAAATATTATTAAGAGCACAGTTGAGAAATGAAGGGCGATCGCGGTTAGATTTATATCCGGGTTTGCCGCAAATCGTTATATAGGCATACGCGATCGCTCTTAGAATAGGCATCTATCTTTTGGCAGAAGATTAGAGTGGGAGGTTGGGAAATCGTATCAAGCCTAATGGCTTTCTATTCCCCCCTTCCCCGCTCTGTTCTCGCTCATCGACGTAAATAATCCTGCAAAGCCGTTACAGTCAAAGCCTCAGCCTGCATTGATCGAATCGCCGCTGCCGTCGCTTTTGCCCCTGCGATCGTGGTAATCATTGGAATCTTGTACGTCAATGCTGTTCGTCGGATTAAGCGATCGTCTTCATGCGCCTCTTGTCCTGCCGGAGTATTGATAATCAACTGAATCTGCTCATTTTTGATAGAGTCCAGCACATGCGGTCTGCCTTCATGCAGTTTGAGTACGAGTTCGACATCTAGCCCATGTTCTTTTAGCGTTTTGCAAGTTCCAGCAGTTGCAACGACTTTAAAGCCAAGCTCCATTAACTCTTTGACTGCCGGAACAACTGCTGTTTTTTCACGATCGTTCATCGACACAAACACGGTGCCTTGACGCGGCAAACGCTGACTGGCAGCGAGTTCTGCTTTGGCATAGGCTTTCCCAAAATCAGAATCGATCCCCATAACTTCGCCCGTCGATCGCATTTCTGGACCCAAAATTGTATCGGTTCCAGGGAATTTCTCGAAGGGGAGAACGGCTTCTTTGACTGAGATGTGCTGTGGAATGATTTCCTGCGTAAAGTTCAAATCAGCCAGGGTTTTGCCGGACATGATTCGCGCTGCCATTTTTGCCAGTGGCACCCCGATCGCTTTCGACACAAACGGCACCGTTCGAGAGGCACGCGGATTCGCTTCAATGATATAGACTTGATCCCCTTGCACCGCAAACTGAATGTTCATCAAGCCAACCACTTTCAAGGCTTTCGCAAGTTGAACTGTCCAAGTCCGAATCTGATCGAGAACGGCTGGTTTTAAAGTGACAGGTGGGATCGAACAGGCTGAGTCCCCAGAGTGAATTCCAGCTTGTTCGATGTGTTCCATAATGCCCCCAATCACGACATGACCGGTCTGATCGGTGATTGCATCCACATCGACTTCGATCGCATTTTCGAGAAACCGATCAACCAAAATCGGATGATCCGGCTCCACTTGAACTGCATACGTCATGTACCGTTCTAACTCAGTGTCCGAGTAAACGATCTCCATCGCTCGCCCACCTAAGACGTAGCTTGGGCGCACGACGACCGGATAACCAATCTCACGCGCGACTTTCTTCGCACCGGAATAATCCCGTGCAAGCCCGTTTGCAGGTTGTTGAATGTTCAACTCGCGCAGGATTTGTTCAAAGCGTTCGCGGTCTTCAGCCGTGTCGATCGAGTCCGGCGACGTTCCCCAAATTTTGGTCGAAACTGTGCCTTGTTTGAGGAATGCAGCGAGGGGAACCGCTAATTTCAAAGGCGTTTGTCCTCCGAATTGAATAATCACCCCTTCCGGCTGTTCCATTTCGATGATGTTCAACACATCTTCTTTGGTCAGCGGCTCGAAATATAAGCGATCGCTGGTGTCGTAGTCGGTCGAAACGGTTTCAGGGTTGGAATTGACCATAATGGTTTCAAACCCGTCTTCTCGCAACGCAAAAGACGCATGACAACAGCAGTAATCGAACTCGATCCCTTGTCCGATGCGGTTCGGCCCGCCTCCTAAAATCATCACTTTCCGTCGAGTTGAGGGGGCAACCTCATTCTCTGCATCGTAGGTGGAGTAGTAGTAGGGAGTGAAGGCTTCAAATTCAGCTGCACAAGTATCGACGGTTTTGTAAACCGGAGTCACATTCAAGGATTTGCGGTAAGCCCGAACTTCGTCTTCAGTCGATTTTGTCGCATACGCAATTTGACGATCGCTAAACCCTTGTTGCTTAATCGCAAGCATTTTCTCTTGCGTCAACTCTTTGAGCGTCAACCGCTTCAGGGTTTTCTCAGTTTCAAGCAAGTCAGACAACTTATCGAGAAACCAGGGATCAATGTTCGTCAATTCATAGATTTCATCGTTCTGCATTCCCATCAGCATGGCATGACGCACGGTGAAAATTCGATCGGGATTCGGCGTTCTCAATCCGGCGCGAATTTGTTCTAAGCTCGGCAGTTTTTCCGGCTTATCACAGCCCCAACCTGCGCGACCCGTTTCGAGCGATCGCAACGCTTTTTGGAACGATTCTTGGAAGGTTCGACCCATTGCCATTGCCTCACCCACCGACTTCATTTGCGTCGTCAAATACGGTTGAGATCCTGGGAATTTCTCAAAGGCAAAGCGGGGGATTTTGGTGACGACATAATCGATCGTCGGCTCAAAACTCGCAGGGGTTTTCTTGGTAATGTCATTCGGAATTTCATCCAGGGAATATCCGACAGCGAGTTTGGCTGCCATTTTTGCGATCGGAAATCCTGTCGCTTTAGAAGCCAATGCCGAACTACGAGAAACGCGCGGATTCATTTCAATCACAACGACTTCACCCGTCACCGGATTGACTGCGAATTGAATGTTTGATCCGCCTGTTTCGACTCCAATCTCGCGAATAATTTTGATCGAGGCATCTCGGAGCCGTTGATATTCTTTATCAGTCAAGGTCTGAGCCGGGGCAACGGTGATCGAATCTCCGGTATGAATCCCCATCGGATCTAAGTTTTCGATCGAGCAAATAATCACCACGTTGTCGGCGAGATCGCGCATGACTTCGAGTTCATACTCTTTCCAACCGAGCAGCGATTTTTCGATGAGAATCTGCGAAACCGGACTTGCATCCAGCCCCGACTGAGCAATTTCCTCGAATTCTTGCTGGTTATAGGCGATGCCGCCGCCTGATCCGCCGAGTGTGAACGCAGGACGAATAATCAGGGGATATGATCCAATCTGATGCCCGATCACTTTTGCTTCTTCGAGCGTTTCTGCGAGTCCGGATGGGCAGACCCCGACTCCGATCCGCTCCATTGCTTCTTTGAACAATTTGCGATCTTCCGCCATCTCGATCGCAGGTAACTTTGCTCCGATCAATTCGACGTTATATTTCTCCAACACGCCGCTTTTTGCCAGCGAGACGGCAAGATTGAGCGCAGTCTGACCGCCCATCGTCGGCAATAGTGCATCCGGGCGTTCTTTAATAATGATTTGCTCGACTAACTCAGGAGTCAGGGGTTCAATATAAGTGCGATCGGCGGTTTCGGGATCGGTCATAATTGTCGCCGGATTTGAGTTCACTAGAACCACCTCAAATCCTTCGTCTCGCAGTGCTTTACAGGCTTGAGTCCCAGAGTAATCAAACTCGGAGGCTTGCCCGATGACGATCGGACCGGAACCAATGAGCAAAATTTTGTGCAGATCTTGGCGACGGGGCATAGTAAATTTACGCTCTTCTTTCTAAATCCAAACCATTCTAGAGGCTTTCGATTCGATTTCTGTACTGCCTTTATCTAATCCCAAGGATCAGTGCGCTTTTTCTTGTACCCATGCCATTAATGGACGCAATTGGGCAGGCATATTCGTCTCACTAACTTGGATCGTGTGCGATCGTTCATCAGTTTCGATCGATAACTGATATCCAAACCGATCGGGCTGAGGAGCGCGATCCGTCATGGAATTCAATTGAAAAAAATCTGCGTCCTTGACTAGTTGTTCTAGTTCTTGCGCTTCAGACGGGGAAAGATCCTGAGTATCGATGGTTTTCATGATCATTAACCCCGCGAACCCGCCACTCTGCTCTAGCGTGACTTTCATCTTTCCCCCTGAAATTTAAATCACTCCAACGGTTCTCCAAGCATTTTGAACGGCTTGTTGCTCTGGGCTATCTATGCCGTATAACTCAGATGCGATCGTTGCGGTTGCCCGCGCTGCGTCTTGGAAATTCGATGAAGTCCGTAACCGCTCGGTCAAGGCAATGTACCAAATCTTGCCCGCTTTTTCCCAGGCATATCCGCCTAAGGCAGATGCTACTAGGTAGAAGGCGCGATTGGGAATTCCAGAATTGATATGCACTCCGCCATTGTCTGCTGTTCCTTTGTAGAGATTTTTCATCTCTGCAGGCTGGGGATCTTTGCCGAGCACTCGATCGTCATAAGCTGTTCCGGGAGCTTTCATCGATCGCAATGCCTCGCCATTGACTTTAGCAGTCAGCAATCCGGCTCCAATCAGCCAATCAGCCTGATCTGCCGTCTGATTCAAAACTTTCTGCTTGACTAAAACGCCAAATACATCCGAAAAAGACTCATTCAAGGCCCCTGACTGTCCTTGATAAACCAGTCCTGCTTCAGTTTGGGTAATGCCGTGTGTCAATTCATGAGCAATCACATCCAGCGAAATCGTAAAGCGATTAAACAATTCCCCATCGCCATCGCCATAGACCATCTGGCTACCGTTCCAGAAGGCGTTATTGTAGCGCTGCCCGTAATGAACTGTCGAATTGAGGCGCATTCCATAGTCATCGATCGAGTCACGCTCATAGACCTCTTTGAAAAAGTCATAGACGGCTCCTGACCCATCAAATGCCTCGTTAACTGCAACATCGGATACGGCTGGAGATGTTTCTCCCCGTACGATTCTCCCAGGCAACCTTGTTCTATTTGCTGCGTTATAAATTGTTCGACGTTTTTCATTTGCAGCGACAAGGAAAGGCTGGATGGCTGCACCTATGACTTCCCGCCGTCCTCGAAACTGTTCTGAAACCCGAAGATTTTGTAATGCCCAATCGCGCTGAGTCTCAGTTCCATTGATAATGATGCGATCGGTGATATGAGGCGGCACGATGCAACAGATTGGACAAATATGCTGATCTCTACGGCGGCAGCGAGATTGACGACGGTTTCTCATATGTAGATTGCTCCTAGTCTCTTTCAAAGTGAAGAATCTGACTTGCCTGTAGCGCTCATCCACTTTAAATCGCTCTGAGACAGAGTGCTTCTCTAACTACATTTTCTTCAGAAAGTCGCGATCGTAACTTGCTTAAGAGTTGTTTGAGTAAGTTCCGGCGTAGCCGATAAATCCTTTTAGCGTACGATTGATGCGGATTCCAGATCCACCTTCGTGGTGAATCTCAACAGTTTCAGCTGGGTCAAGATTAAATGTCTGTGCGAGCAATAAATTCAGTGTGATGGCTTGAAATGCAACTGTGGCACAGTCGCTCAGATGCCGGGTGATCGTAATTGGGATTCCCGATGGGTCGAATGTGCCAATACAGACTGAAATTGTTGTGTTGTCTTCCATATTTTTAGGAATCTGTGAGTGCTTTGATCCAATTATTCACCTGAGATCGCACTCGATTACCCGAAATCTCAGATTCTGGGATCAAATTCAGCGCCCGGCGATAATCAGCCATCGCGAAATTCCAATCGCCTACTAAATGGTGCGCTCTTCCTCGGGCTGCATAAATGTGGGCTTCCAATATCGAATTGTCGTCGAGATTAATCGACATTAATTCTTTGATTTGCAGAGCGTGTTCAAAATTTTCGATCGCGTCTACGTATAATCCCAAATCCCGAAAGGTAATGCCTTGATTTAACCAAGCTCGAATATTGGTAGGGTCAAGATCGACTGCCATGTCATAATCTGCGATCGCGGCTTCTAATTCTCCTTGAGCCGCATAATAATTGGCGCGATTATTATAAGCCCCTGCGAGTCGAGGATTGAGTTGGATCGCTTTGTTGTAGTCTTCGAGCGCGGCATCTTGATCACCGCATTGAAAATGGACTAAACCTCGATTGTTATAATCCAGCGCATTCTTAGGATTGCGATCGATCAAAATGGTCAATCCCGCGATCGCTTCTACATAATTGCCTTGTCGAGCTTCTGAGAGTGATCGCCGCCGAAGTAGGCGATCTTGAGCAGAAGCGTCAAGCCAAGTCGTTGGACGCGAAGAACGCTGAGCGTTGAACCGGGTAGGATTGGACGATCGACGGCTCGGAGCCGCAGCACGCCCAGAAATGACTGCACGGTTCTTTTGAGTATTTAGGGAACTACCATTTAGAGATGTACGAGCGTTCATGCCATCCTCACATGTCTATGAACTAAAGTTACCGACTCGCTAACTGAATTCTTTCTGCCCTAGTGCCACAAATGAATACGTCTACGGTCAGAGATTGGATGTTCTCAAACAGCAGAGCATAGATTTTCTGCATTTTAGGGGTCAGAACTCACTACACGAGAGTCCGATTCCATTTCTGAAACGAGCCATTTCATAGCCGTCAAAAAAACACCAGAACTTTAGACATCAACAGGAAGGGATAGCGGTTAAAGGTTTCCGTAACTTTGCGGAATCTTCGCACCAGCTTTGCACAGTCTTAAAGTTCCCACTCAGTATTATTTTGTCTCAAGCTATCCAGAGTTTTAGTAAGACTACTGAGGTTGTTTTGGATTTCGCAGAGATCCGGTGCTCTCCACATCAACCGAATGTGAGATTTTACAACCCGAATGCGAACTCGCAGCGCTGCTTCATACTGTGCAGCCAATGACGACTTCGGACTACTATTGACTTGACTCTATAGTGAACCGCTAAGATATGTTTCACATTTTCTCCAAGCATTTAGTATTCTGAAGTCTGCGACCCTCTTCAATTTTTGATTTTTTCATCGCAGTCCTAATTTCTCTACAATCATGAAATTCTCTGTATTCCACACGCCCGAACTGACCCCAACCCAAAACGCTGCGGATTGTGCGATCGCGATTGATGTTCTTCGAGCCACAAGTACGATCGCAACGGCGCTATCCTCAGGTGCGGATGCTGTGCATGTCTTCAGCGATATGGACAAACTCATGCACCAAAGTGAAGCCCTTCCGCCCGAAAAACGGCTTCGGGCAGGAGAACGGGGCGGCAGTAAAGTCGAGGGCTGTGATTTAGGAAATTCTCCACTTGACTGTACTCCTGAATTAATGACGGGTCGTCATCTGTTCATCAGTACGACGAATGGCACTCGTGCTCTGCAAAAGATTCAAGCTTCGCCAACAGTACTGGCGGCAGCATTAATTAACCGCAAAGCCGTTGTTGATTATTTGGTTGAACATCAGCCGGAAACTGTTTGGATTGTCGGTGCAGGATGGGAAGGGTCTTTTGCGCTAGAAGATACGGTGTGTGCTGGTGCGATCGTCCAAAGTGTGGCTGAGCGACTGGGTTGTTCTCTAGAAGAATTGATTGGCAATGACGAAATGGTTGGTGCAATTTCGCTGTATCAACAGTGGAAAAGTAATCTGCTCGGTTTGATGTACCATGCCAGCCACGGCAAGCGGTTGCTCCGATTGGATTGCCTCGAAGATCTGAAATATTGCGCTTCGTTGGATACGCTCAATGTTCTGCCGATTCAGCGTGAGATTGGCACATTGGTCAAACATGCCGTGGTCGCTCATGCTGCGTAGTATCTCATGAAGATTAGAAAAGATTAAAAATTCTGCTAACCTCCGGTTTGTCGCGCTGGAGGCTTTTTTTTTGGAAGCGGGTAGCGAGAATCGAACTCGCAACTAAACCTTGGGAAGGTCTCGTTTTGCCACTAAACTATACCCGCGCTGAATTTCTAAATCATAGCAAAATCAGCACTATCTCAATCTTACAAGAATTGGAAAAATTGAATCGATTGCAATTAAGGACTGATATCAGACTCAATTCCTTGTTTTCAAAAATTCTTAAGATTTGAATCGATTAAGAAGAACGATCGCGAACTCTAAACTCAAGGATTGATGATTCTCAGCACATCGATCTCGAACTCTGGAAATGCCAAAGGATTGAGAGTGCCGCTTTTTACTCGGAATTCAGTTTCATATTCTCCACCTTCAGGATCTCTCATGACGATCAACTCGTGGGTTTGAATACTGACAATCCAGTACTCCTGAATTCCTGCTTCAGCATAAATCTTTGACTTGATCTCTAAATCTTTCTTTAACGTGGAGTCTGAGTATTCGATTAGCCAGAAGATGTTTTCAGGATAAGGATGGTGAGATCTATATTCTCGACGCTCACAGACTGAAATATCTGGCTCAGGCTCACTTCCATTGGGTAAGGTGATCGGCTTGGCATTTCTGACTTTCGCCCGATCGCCCAAAAGTAGGAGGAGATATGCATGTGCCTCGCTGTTAGAATCCGCATGATCAGGGCTTTCTGGAGCCATCTCGATAATCTCTCCACGTAAAAGCTCAACCTTTTTATCGGCTAGGAATCCTTGCTCGATTAACCTGTGGTATTCCTCGATCGTCCATTTCAAGTGGGGGAGAACTATCATAAGGTTCTTTATCAGAGAGACGATGAACTCAGTTACCTAAAATTTTGACACACTCGCAAAGCTTGGATTCGATAGTCTCTTTCATCAACTTTCTTTTCAGTCTCTTTGCCTAATTGCGAAATGGCTCAATGCCCAACCGCTAAAGGCTCAGGAAAGCTTGATGCCATATGCTTTTCTAAGGTGCTTTGCGGTAATGCTCCTTGTAAATGGCTCCAAGGCAGAACCCGATCGACTGTCCAACGATCGAAGACATAATCATTCAAATCCGGCAATTGCCCTTTCAATTCCTTAAACGCTCGCCGATAGCTGCCCAAGCTATCCCCGTAATGGCGCGTCAATTCTAAAAGCTTCGACAATCGACGATCGCCGCGCGACAATAGCGCCTGAATCACAGACCAGTTATAGCTTTCAGGTCGAAAATCAATGCCATTCGATCGCAATTGTTTCTGCAAACTTTGCAAGCGTTTCTCAGCTTGCGGATTCACGCCAAACCACTGAAATGGAGTATGAGACTTGGGCACGAACGTACTGCATCCCAAGGTTAATCGCAATCCAGGCGCAGCTTTTTTCAGCGATCGCATCATTGCGACTGTCTGTTCCACATCCGCAGATTCTTCTCCTGGAATTCCTACCATTCCGTAGAGTTTCAGCGAATTTAGCCCGCCTGCTTTCGCATTCACAGCCGCTTGGACAATCTCATCGGTTTCGAGTTTTTTATTGACAATTTTCCGAACGCGATCGCTCCCACTTTCGACTGCGATCGTGATCGATTTCGCATCATGTTTTACTAACGTTCGTGTTAGCTTTTCTGTCACCGTATTGGTGCGAACAGAAGACAGACTGATTCTCACATCATCAAATCGATGTTGATTCAGATGATCTAATAAGCTTTCAAATTCGGGATGCTGAGTCACAGATGCGCCGAGTAACCCTAGGCGATTTGTAACTGTTAGCCCTTGCTCGATCGCGGGAATCAATGAATCCTCAACATCTGCAACTCGAAACGGCAAGGTTAAATAACTGGCTAAACAGAAGCGGCACATTTCTGGACAACTGCGCACTACTTCCACCATGAAAATATTTTCCCAAGCGGCTTTCTCAGTCACAACACTCGACGCAGAAAGAGTATTGCCTCGATAAGTCTGCTTCTGAACTTGCGCCGGAATTGTGGCATCGATCGGGGTAATTGATGCGATCGCACCATCAGGACTCTGATAGGTCACTTGGTACATACTCGGCACATAGATGCCTGGAACCCTTGCCAAGTGCTTTAACTGCGTGTCTCGATCGGCATGTCTGACTTCTTGATAAGCATGGACAAATGCATCGAGAAGAATTTCTCCATCGCCTAGCAAAAAGACATCAAAAAATTCTGCATAAGGTTCGGGGTTCGCCGTCAGCACGGGGCCGCCTCCGAATACGATCGGATGAGAATGACTCCGCTCTCGGCTCCAGATCGGAATCTCCAATGATTCCAAAACGCCCAGAATATTTACATAATCTAATTCCCAGGACATTGAGAATCCAAGCAATTCCGGATTTGCAGGCAAAGGCTCATGAATATCCGTAAACAGACGCGCAACATCGAGATCCGATCGCGCTGCAAGGGTTGCCCAAACAACTTGATATCCGAGTGAGGTAATGTCAACACTGTATTCGTTAGGAAAAGCAAAAATAAGCGGAATTGCGTCTGCTTGAGGAGTTGCAGGCGTGAATAAAAGGCGTTCGGATGAGAAAGGAGAAGTCACAGGCTAGGAGCTACGCGAAGAAAATTAGAATGATTACTGACTTCAGCCTAGCACCCAGTCTTTGAATATCGGGTCTAGGATTTATTGATGCGGATGGCAACAACAGTCGTACCAAAGGTATAGGTCGGACCATCTAGCTCGATCGTCGTTCCAACCTTGACCTTTTCACCTCCTAATACAGGAGTGCCGTCTACGATTGGGACTTCATTCGTCAACGTCATCAGCATGTCATTCGTTAATGCCAATTCTGGACGCGGATCGGGAAATACCTTCAACGTTCCATCAGGCTGAGGCGTTGCCACTGTCCGAGGCAAAAATCTCAGTTCTTTGAGCTTGACACTGCCAGACGGCTGCTTTCGCACCAGAATGTTCGTCGTATCGCCAACTTTAATAAAGCTTTTAGGATTTGACGCGCTCAGTCCACGTACCACAACATCGACTTCTACAGGCTGTCTTGCGCCTTGTGCTCCTGCCCCTGTTGGTCCGGGATAGACAAAGATTCCAACCACCACCAGTAAAATTACTAGTGCTGCACCCACATCTAGGATGCTGATTTTCCCGAATAATCGACCTTGAGAATCCACAATAGCCATAGTTAAGATGTCTAGATGTCGTGTACGTTGTGTGTTTGCCATGCAACGCCTGTCAAGATTAGCATGACTCGACTCAGCCGTATCAGCAAATTTGTCGAAAATTTGCCTAAACGATGCAACTAAATCGAGTCGCGTTGCGTCCTACTGTTTAGCGCCTCACGCATTTTTCACGCTCTCCTATGATTACAAAAATACTGCGTCGCCGTTGGCTATATCCCGTTTTATCGATCGCGATCGCGGCTGGCATCTGTTTCGGTCAGCCCATGCTCGCACAAGCTATTTCTTGGACTGATCTGCTTCGAGGTGGGATTCAAATCATCCAAGCGAATCAACTGTCTCGATTGTCGGATAGTCAAGAAGTCGATTATGGTCGGCAAATTAATAATCAGTTAACGACTCAAGAAGTCCGACTGGTTAATGATCCGAAACTCACCGCTTATGTCAATGAAATTGGTCAAAGACTCGCAGCCAATAGCGATCGACCGAATATTCCCTATACGTTCCAAGTCGTCGATCAAAAGAGTATTAACGCATTTGCAACGATGGGCGGTTTTGTCTATGTGCATCGCGGTTTGTTGGATGCAGCGGATAATGAAGCTCAAGTCGCCAGCGTCATTGGACACGAAATCGGACATATTGCTGGAAAACATGCGCTCAACCAAATGCGCCAAACAGCAGTGCAGCGAGGGTTATTGGCAGCAGGGGGACTCGATCGTAGTACGATCGCAAATCTAGGGGTACAAGTCGCGCTGCGCTTGCCGAATAGTCGCCGCGATGAGTACGATGCGGATGCGCGAGGAGTTCGCATGATGGGACGGGCAGGATATGCTCAATCTGAAGCAGTCACCTTTATGCGCAAGCTGTTGAATTCTGCTTCGCCTCCAACGTTCTTGGCAAATCATCCAGCCACGTCTGATCGCATCACTCGAATGCAACAACTGATTCGCCAAAATCCCGGTTCGGGAACGGCAGGACTTGATCCCGCAAGTTATCGGGCGCGGCTTCGATAGAAGTTTGAAAGTCTGAAAACGCGAGAGTAGCCGTTATACAGTCAATCTGATAAGGGGATAGAGAGAGGAGGAAGATCTGAAATAGGGTTGCTACTCCTCCTATTTCTCTATCCCCACGCTCCCATTCCCAACTTTGCAAAACAAATCCGCTTAACGATTACCGTTTTAAGACCTGCCGCCCTCTAGGCTTAGGTTCGATCGCGGTTGTGACCTCATCAAGCCCCAGTGTCCGCACCTGATTGGTATACATATTTGCCTGATGCACGATCGCATTATCGATATCTAAGGCAGTCAGCCAGCCGCTTTTAGGATGATATGCGCCTGTGTCAATGCCAAGCCATCCTTGCCCCCGAGCGATCGCTCCCGGTACAACGCCTTGAAAAGTAAAAGTGATCGTATGTCCAGTAATAATCACCTTGTCTGAGAAATAAGGTTGAGTCGAGCGATGAAACTCATCGCGAATCCAACAGAATTCAGCATATCCTTGCTGTTCGAGCGGCATTTCAGGATGGACTCCAGCATGAACTAGCCAGACATCCCCCAAATCTAAATAAGTCGGTAATGTGCGAATCCACTGCACATGCTCGACAAGCACGTCCATATCGGTATAACTTGCAACTGTTGCTCGTCCGCCACTTTGAAGCCAAGCCTGCAAAGCAGGTGCATACACTTGCCCATTGGGAAACGCTTCGAGGAGTAAATGCTCGTGATTTCCAAGTAAAGATTGGTAAGGACTGTTTTTAACAAACTCAATGACTTGATAACTTTGCGGACCTCGATCGATTAAATCCCCTAGAAAATAGACCTGATCCGACGCTTCCGGCGCGATGGTATCCAGCAAATTCATCAAGCCATCGTAGTGACCATGAACATCACCGATCACGATTCGACGGGTGGGTTGCTGACTCATGCGATCGTCCTTAGGAAACAGTAAGACTAGAAATTACACAGCAGAAACTGAGCATACGGATCTGAGCGTATGCCACAATTATGCCCTGTCCACTTCTAAAGTTGACTGAAATTTGACTGAAACGCGGATTTTCTATGGGAACTTTATCTTCCTAACGCCTTGATGAATTGTTGCAATCCGGCGAATAAACTTGGTTTTGCCGATTGACCTAATGCTTTGGCAAAAATTTCATCGAGTTTCTCAGAGTCAGGGCGATCGCGCTCCTCGGCAATCAGTTCATAAGTTCCATCAGGCGCATACCAGACTTGCCAAGGGGACGGATAGCAGCGAAAAATTGCGGATTGATCATCCAGCGGACGCAAATAATAACAAGGCTCGATCGTGTCTAAAAATCGCTGTCTCAGTTGCCGTCCTGCATAGCCAATGCCGATTGTTGCGACGTCTTCTAATCTTGGATTGAGCAGAATCACTGGGCGTTCTCCGGCGGCATTGCAAATTTGCTCGACTGGGGGAACTTCCACGGCACTCGGAGAAACAAAGACGTAAAGTTCGTCTTCGGGATCAACTTGTTCTGTAACGGGGGTCGTCTGCCGGGAGCCTGCAACATCTAAGCTGCGGATTTGGTGGGGTAAGTCGCCCCAATCTCGTTTTGCGAGTGCAGCAATCCCGGAGTCTGTGAAAAAGAGTTTCAGCCCTGCACCGCGATCGCGAAACATCGTAATGAATTGCTCTGCGATCGGCATTGGTTTCAACTCTGGAAACACGAGTTCGACTTGTAACCGGGTATAACCCGCTTCTAGAGCCGCTTGGGTCGCGATTTGGGCTTGCGCGATCGCATCTTCTAAGGTATCTGGCAATTCAGGCATAACGATTTTTTTAAACTGCAAAGTCTTATCGTACAATTCGGTCTAGTCTTAATTCTATCGGGAGCCGCAACGGATGCTGACTTCGACACGGGAACTCTTGGAAACGGCTCGCCGAAATATTTTTGCGATCGGAGCGTTCAATGTTTACAATCTCGAAGGCGTAAAAGCAGTGATCAATGCCGCCGAGATCAGTCGTAGTCCTGCCATGCTGCAATTGCATCCAAGCGCTTTGAAATATGGCAGTTCTCCTCTGGTTGCTCTGTGCTTAGAAGCCGCAGAAGCTGCAACTGTGCCCATTTCAGTACATCTCGATCACAGTACTTCCGTGAAAGATATCGATCGGGTTTTGCAAGATGGTGTGCGCTCAATTATGGCGGATGGCTCGCCGCTTCCCTATGAGCAAAATCTAGAATTTACGCGCAATATGACGCGATTGGCGCATTCTTATCATGCGATCGTCGAAGCGGAGATTGGACGAATCAGCGGCACAGAAGACGGATTAACAATCGCTGAAAAAGAAGCAAAAATGACGGATCCTCAGCAAGCCGTCGAATTTGTCAAAGCGACGAATGTCGATGCTTTGGCAGTGACGATCGGGAATGTTCACGGGGAATATAAAAGTCCTCCCCGTTTAGATTTTCCGCGCTTAGAACAGATTCGGATGTTACTCGACATTCCTCTCGTTTTGCATGGTGCATCTGGGTTGCCTGCCGAGATGATCGCGCGCTCGATTCAGCTTGGGGTGTGTAAGTTTAATGTCAATACCGAAGTCCGGCAGGCGTATATGCAGGCACTCAAAGATGAGATTTGTGGGCAGCAGGAGAAGGACTTACTAGAAGTGACCGGGGAAGCGATCGCAGCTATGCAAGATGTGATTCTTGAGAAACTAGAATTATTTGGCTCTGTCGGTAAAGCTCATCTCCACGAGACTCCCTATGCTACGGTTTTGGCAGCAGCAGCCCACAGAAATTAATATTAATTGCCGTACAGACCGGACAAAGATTGACGCAATGGAGTCATCGAATCGACCGATCTCGCTTGCGAGTCAAAATTTGGTAGAGGCAAAAGAGCGGCAATGGTTCCCGTGATTGAGAGGAGCGCGAATAGCCGGATCAGCATCCGCCGATCAAAACGATGATGCATCATAAGCTTGCTGCGTAAACAACTTACAGGTTTTGCCTGTAAGTGTACCGTGCGATCTCGATCGTGAAAATTCGCTAAAAAAGGACAAATTATCAGCTTCGATCAACATTTGGAGCTAATGTGGTAGTCCTAAATCAGGTGGGGAGTGGGGAGTAGTTCTTTTGGTAGTTCCCTACTCCCTACCCCCTACTCCCCACTCTCTTGAGCAGTTACAACTCAACAAGATCGACATCGTTTGTCGTCGAAACCAGATCGCGATTACTAAGCAACCAATGATTGGCAAATTTGCCCTTCGAGTTCTTTTTCTCGCAGTTGCATCGCTTGAATCGATTGCACCAGGATTTCTCGATTGTTCAAGCCTTGTTCGCTCAGTTTGATCCAGCGTTGTGCCTCATTGCCTTCGCGGAGAATCTTCTTCACAGGCAGCAAGAAACAACTAAAGCCTGCTTTTTTCGCGATCGCAAACGTCTCAGCATACAGTTGCTCAATCCATTCACGCGCCAAAATCGGCTGTCCGTCTTGCCAATGTCTCAACTCTGCATCCAAACTGGATTTAGCTGCTGCTGCCTCATTCTCATTGGCAATTTCAACTAAATCTTCTGCATTCAACTTGCTCTGCTGCAACGGATCAAGACTGGGATCTGCAATCAATTGCTGCAGCCGAGCTTCTAACAATGCAGTCACTGCCAGCAACGCGATCGGATCAGAGACCAAATCACAAATTCTCAATTCTAAGCGATTCAAATTGTAAGGACGGCGATCACCGTTCGGACGCACCGCAGACCAGAGATGACGCACATTTTGCATCGTGCCGATCGCAATTTGCTCCTCTGTCCACCGAATAAAGTGAGCATGGCTTTCAAAGATTGGCACATGAGCAGGCGTTTTCGGAAACAGTCCCCAGCGCGTGGAATGATACCCCGTCATTTCGCCATTAAACCAAGGCGATGCAGCACTCAAGGCTAAATACAACGGCGCTTCCATTCTCACTAAGCGACACGCTCGCATCAATACTTCAGGATCACTGATGCCAATATTAATATGTACACTTGCAGTAACAACTTTTGTACCGTAAGTCTTCTCAATATAATCATGATAAGGATTGGCTGGATCAGATCGCCAAAACCGATCGCCCTGTCCTGCTAAGGGCAATGTACTTCCTGGAATTAAGGTGTAATCACCTTTTGACTTTAAAAATTGACGTAACCGCAGCCGAGGCGTGACCAAATCACACAGCGATCGCTCATATCGAAAACAAGGCGGGGTCGTGTATTCAACATTGCGGCTATCGGGTTCTCGGACAAACCCATCTAACGCCGCAACAATCTCATCAGACATCCCGACGACATCTCCTTGAGGTGTGCCGGTATAGACCTCAATTTCAAACCCTTTTGATAACATCACTGACTCCCAACTGGCTGTCGTCTCTTCTAGTATCCGAGAAAACCGATCATCTGCCACCGTCTGAAGAAATGCGATCGCACTCTTCTTACAAAAATCGATCAATCCTTCATATTTCTGGTGCATCGCTTTCCGAAATCTTGCGGTATATTTCAGTAGCCAATCCTGGGGAACTTGCATCTATCCAGGCTGGTCATTTTCGATTAGATACAAGGTCAATCCTGGCATTCACCCCCTTCCCTGTATAGAGAACATATGACACGTCTAGGCACTTCTAAAATTCTTGCGATCGCGCCCTTGGGCTTGATTTCCTTACTCTGGCTCGGTGGACAAACGGCGCTGAAAGCCCAAGTCACCCCACCTCCAGAAACGCTAACCGTTCCGCTCAACACTGTGGGGACGACAATCTTATACGTTAACCCTGCCAGAGGAACGGATCAAACCACTGCCGGGCGGACAGAGGCAGTTCCCTTCAAAACGCTGAAATTTGCCCTCGATCAAGCGACCGCAGGCACGATCGTTCAATTGGCTCCTGGAACTTACAATCTTCAATCTGGCGAAGTCTTTCCCTTGATTGTTAAAGCAGGGGTAACGGTTCGAGGAGATGAAGCAACCAAAGGTCAATCCACGATCATTCAAGGAGGGGGCGATATTATCAGTCGCTCTTTCGCAAAACAAAATGTATCGATGTGGTTGGCACAAGGGAGCCAGGTTCGCGGGGTGACAGTAACAAATGAAAACTCGCGTGGAACCGGAATTTGGGTGGAGGAAGGTAGTCCCACGATCTCAAACAACACGTTTGCCAATAGCGTTCGTGAAGGGGTCTTTATTACAGGGAATGCCAGCCCAACTGTAACGGACAATGTTTTTGTTAAAAACCAAGGCAATGGAATCTCGATTACGAGAGCTGCGAGCGGTCAAGTGAAGAACAATTCCTTTACTGAAACGGGATTTGGGCTTGCGATTAATGGAACAGCAACGGCGCTGATTGAAGGCAATCAGATCGTCAAAAACCGGGGTGGATTTGTGATTGGTGATTCTGCAAAACCCGTGCTCCGAGGCAATATGATTGCGGATAGTAGCGAAGATGGCATTGTAGTTCTTAGTAGTGCTCAGCCTGATTTAGGTACACCGGAAAGCCTTGGCAATAATACGATCCGCAATAGTAAAGGGCGCGATATTAACAATACGACTCAGAATGTTCTCACTGCGATCGGGAATCAGCTGGATCAGAAAAAGATTGCAGGTCTGATTAATTTTGCTCCTGGTGGCGCAATCGCTTTTTCTGATGTACAAGGACATTGGGCGCAGCAGTATGTCCAAGCTTTAGCATCAAGGGGGATTATTACGGGCTTTCCAGATGGCACATTCAAACCGAATGATCCGGTCACGCGTGCTCAGTTTGCCGCGATCGTGCTGAAAGCGTTTGCCCCTGCTCCCAAGAATGCCGCAGTCAACTTCTCAGATGTTTCTAGCAGATATTGGGGCTTTGCTGCGATTCAGTCGGCTGCGCGCGGTGGGTTTATGGCAGGATTTCCGGGTGGGACGTTCCGACCTGAACAACGGATTCCGAAGGTTCAGTCCTTAGTGGCTTTGTCGAATGGATTAGAGTTTGGAGCGGGTGATCCGTCGCTCCTGTCTCGCTTCCAAGATGCAGCTTCGATTCCAACTTGGGCAAGAAGTCCGATCGCGGCGGCAACTCAACGTCAAATCGTGGTGAACTATCCGACGGTCGGACAATTTAATCCCAATCGGGATGCAACTCGCGCAGAAGTTGCTGCATTTATCTATCAGGCGTTAGTGAGCGCAGGCAAGGCTGAAGCGATTTCTTCTCCCTACGTGGTGGGTGTTGCCCGTTAGATTCGAGTTCTAGCTATTTTGATGAACGATTCTCGAATCGAAAGAGCCAGACCATCAATGCAATTACGCCCAGTTGCAGGGCAAGATTTGGAAGTGCCGTTTCCAGATCTCGTCCTGCCAGCGTTTGGGCGAGAAAGACGAAAGCTCCAATCGCGCCTGAGCCACCAAATGCAATGTAGATAAATTTCCGCAATCCTCGATAAGGTGCAGCGGCTTCGGCTTTGAGCCGCGCATATTTTTCGGGATCGGATTGTCTCAGACGTTCGGATTGCTGGCTCATATAATAAGGGAGGATTTTTGTCGATCGTGACATGAGATGGAATTTTCTGCAATTTCTGTTTCAGAAACGAACGATTATCTGTTATACTGCATGAGGCCTTTTGCCGATGTAGCACAGTGGTAGTGCATTCGATTCGTAATCGAAAGGTCATGGGTTCAAATCCCATCATCGGCTTTTTATGTACGTTCGCACATTAAATGTCGCAATTCGCAAATTAATGTCGTTTTTGATGATTTTTGGCAATATGGATATCATTTCGCAAATTAGTGTCGCAAATTAGTAAATCCCTGCTCTTCGCAGATTAATGTCGCTATTTGTTTCAATAATGCGACTTGCAGATTTATGTCACTTGAAATCAAGAAAGAATGCTGACCAATTACGAATCGAATGCACCTTTCAGTCCTCCAATAGAAAATATTAGTGTGTTAGCTCTTTTGGTTTGGATTTATTAAGTTGCTAGTAGTTAAGTAGTTTATAAATTCAACTTGCTACCTCTTGCTGAGGCTAATTGAATTTGATGTTTCAACAATCACATTGAGCTCATAGTATTTATACTTTCTGCTCTGAGCTTTCAGCCCACCCATTCGTGGGAGGCTGATTGCAATAATCCGATCAGCTGGCACAACAAGCATCATCTTTTCTTTCAGCCCACCTATTCGTGGGAGGCTGATCGCAACATCGGCGTACTGATTGAGCTGCTGATCATCCCAACTTTCAGCCCACCTATTCGTGGGAGGCTGATCGCAACACGAGCATTGGTGGGGTTTCCCCAACTCATTCTCGACTTTCAGCCCACCTATTCGTGGGAGGCTGATCGCAACTCCCAGCGCTAGAATTCTTCTCCTGTAAGCTTTCCAAGCTGCCTTTTGGCAAACCTCGCTAAAAAGTACTCTTTCAACTTTCTGGAAAACTTACTTCGACATACCTCAACTGGATGAAAGGTTCACTAGTAGTGGCTCCTAGCGGTTTGGCGAACCTCCCGGGGATTTTGCCCTCGCTGCGGTTTGCCAAAAAGAATTGGAGGACTCCTCCTTGCTCGGAGGCGATTCAGTAGCTGCAACTTCAGTCACACTATCAGCACCAAGTAATTGATGAGATAATGCCCCTGTGCCTTCACGAGGTGGAGGCTTGACTCACTTCTGCTGGGCGCGCACCTGCGCTATAGTTGAAGAACGGGCTCCACAACTACAGCTTCCCATCCCCACACAAATCTCAAATCGAAACCTGTACCAGGATGGCAGTCAGCGAGCGGGCAGCTACCAGGGTCGGAAAGCACAGTCGTCTCACAACGACCAAACTGACCCTCATTTTTCACAGTTCAGCGGCTTAGAGAGCTTGAACTGCGGCGCTGTTGCTCATATCTTAACTTGTCTTGGTTCGGACGTACTGTAAAGTCAGACTATTTTGCCGTGATCGCACGAGCGTAATAAGCTGCGATCGCGATATCTTTTGCCAATTCTTGAGGATTGCCTTTGAGAGGCTGGGATCCGACTTCAACGGTGATACCCCGTTGAGTCGCTTGACTACAGATGGCTTGAATCAGTCTGTTGTAACTCCATTGATGGATTGCCTGACGATACGCTTTAGCGTATTGCTTTTGAGCTGCAACGGATCCTGGGCACTTCTGTTCAGCCCTTGCTTGAATCTCACTGGCGAGTAAATCTCGAACGTTCTTCAGGTTAGGCACTACAATGCTGCCGGCTTGGTAAGTTCGAGCGAGGTCAATGGTGGAATTTGCCAACAGCTGGTCAACATACTGACCCAGTTCTGATTCTGAGGGTTGGTATGCGACTCCACGCTGTTGATTTTTGTGACGCTGCAAGCGGTGCTGCTGCTCTTTACGGTGACGGTTGAGCAAGTGGTATTGCTCACCGAGCAATGCACGAGGTGTACGATAGGCGAGAATCTCTCCAGTTCTGCCATTGACAACTGCTACTGTGATCGGGTCAGCCAACCCAATACTGATGCCAACTAGAATTTCGGGATTGCCCACGTAAGGAGTCCGGCTAGGACGTTCGGGTAAGTTCTGCAAGCGATCGAGTGTTGAATGATTGCGAGGATCTGGGTTTGGATGGGTCAGCTTTTTGAGGGTTTTCGCAACCTTTTCCTGTTGGGCTTCTAGTGTGCCTTCTGCGCTCATTAAACGAGTATCGAAGGTGCAATAGAGAGCAAGATGGTTCACATTCCATGGGGCACCCTGACCTTCGCCTTCTCTCCAGACTAGGAGGGCTGAACTGAGAGTAAGTAAGCCTGCCGGATAAGTGCCTTTATTTGCTTGATAAGCTTGCCAATCTTCTAAGAAGCTTTGGAAGAAAGGCAGTTGCCTTTGATCGCAAGGGTAGTGTTCTAGATATGTGGATATATGGCAGAATGAAAACGATGTGTTAGAGGGCTGAGTCGAGATGGTCCTAGAACCTGTTCAATGTCCCGATTGCCAGAGTGTGGATGTCGTTAAGCATGGTCGCAGTGCTGCTGGAAAACAACGGTATTGTTGCCGTAACTTAGAGTGTTCGAGACGATCATTTATCTTGAACTTTAGCTATCGAGGACGACTGCCTGAAGTCAAAGCGCAAATCAGCGACATGGCAATCAACGGCAGTGGTATTCGTGATACCGCCAGAGTGTTGAAGATTAGCCCAACGACTGTGATTGAAACGCTGAAAAAAAGTCAAGTCAACTTGAACAAGTAAACATAAGTCTGCTCGAACAGCACCAACCGGATAACACTGCAGTCATGGTCGTCAGAGTCGAGGCGGCGGAGATGGACGAGATGTGGAGTTTTGTCGAGTCAAAGCAGCATCAACGATGGTTGTGGCACGCGATTGACCATCAAACTGGAAAAGTCCTTGCCTATGTGCTAGCCACCCATGAAGACTCAGCTCTTAAGCAACTTCAGCAACTGTTAGCTCCTTTTTCGATTCAACGGTTTTACACCGATAGTTGGGGAGCTTACTTGCGATTGCTAGATGAGCAGCACCATACGGTTGGCAAAGCCAACACACAGCGCATTGAGCGGAAACATCTAACTTTGAGAACTCGGATCAAGCGGCTTGCCAGAAAGACGATCTGTTTTTCCAAGACTGAGAAGATGCATGATACTGTGATTGGATTATTCATCAATCGTCATGAGTTCGGGCGAGCAGTATAACGTTATGCCCACACATCTAGAACACTACCGGCGAGCAGTATAACGTTATGCCCACACATCTAGAACACTACCGATTCTTACTATAGTGTTCTTTGGAGCGAGTTTGATAGGGAACCTCAGTTAAAGAAATTATGTGGTATAGCAGCACGACTTAATTTCCGAGTCCAAGTTTCAGAGCTTCTTCGCATAGCTGAGGTAACAGATGTTTTTGAAGGCGAACTCTTGTTCAACTAAATAAAACACCTCATGGAGGTTTCCGATGCAGGTTGTCGAGTGTTTCACAACAGCTTTCGAGACTTTATTCGTGCAGAGCTATCGCCTGAGCAGCTACAGCGTTTAGATCAGAGTATTCTTTTCTCTTACCTTGATAAGCAGCGTAACCAGCTTTTATGGTTTATGTATGCTCATCGCTACGCTGAAGCTGCTAAAGCTTATAGCTATCTAATGACAAGTTATGAGCAAGGTTACATTAGTCGTCCTTGAAAAACCTAGAAGCGTAATCGGGATGAGGCTTCTAAGCAATGAGCAACAATGATAATATTGCAAGAAAATCACTCAAACTGTTCAAAATCTTGCAAAACCCATGACCGGATTCTCGAAAACACCATCCGGAAAATCAAGCTCAGAAGCTCCAAAACTGAAAGCCCAACTGAACGCGCAGCATGCGTTGTTCAAACTGGCAAATCTGCTGGACTGGGAGAGTTTGGAGCAAGACTTTGGCACAACGATGACCACCGACGGAGGGCGACCGCCATTGCCTGTACGGTTGATGGTGGGACTGCATTACCTGAAGGCGTTGTACAACGAGAGCGATGAATCAGTCGTGGCAAAATGGGTGGAAAACCCATACTGGCAGTACTTTTGCGGAGAAGAGACCTTTCAGCATCAGTTGCCTTGTCATCCATCGAGTTTAGGGAACTGGCGACGACGAGTCGGAGTCGATGGACTGGAAAAACTGCTGTCACAAGTGATCAAGACCGCCATGCAATGCGAGGCATTGTCACCCCAGGATGTGAAGCAAGTGATTGTCGATACGACCGTGCAAGAGAAAGCCATCGCGTTTCCTACCGATGCGCGGTTGTACGACAAAGCCAGACGAACGCTGGTGCGGATGGCCCGAAAACATCAGGTGAAGTTGCGACAAACTTACGTGCGGGTGGGCAAACAAGTACTGCTCAAACAAAGTCGCTATGCCGCTGCTCGACAAGGACGACGCGCTCAGAAGCAAACCCGCATCTTACGCACCTACTTGGGACGAGTGATTCGAGATTTAGAACGCAAACTGAAGCCGATGCCCGAAGCCGTTGCGGTCTTGCTCAAATCTGCCAAGCGAATCTATCAACAGCAGAAGCAGGACAAAGGCAAGTGCTACAGCATTCACGCTCCAGAAGTCGAGTGCATCGCCAAAGGCAAAGCGCACAAACCCTACGAGTTTGGCTGCAAAGTCGTGCTGACGACCACGAACGCCAGCAATTGGATTGTGGGCATTGCTGCCCAGCATGGCAACCCGTATGATGGCTCCACTCTCACTCCCGCCATTGAGCAAGTCGAGCGACTCACAGACATTCGTCCCAACCATGCCACCGTGGATCAGGGATTTCGGGGCAAAGACCATCACCCGCAGGATGTCGAAGTTCTCGTCTGTGACACCCGCAAACGCACCGGGAAGGCGCGACGATTGTTCAAACGGCGGAGTGCCATTGAGCCTGTGATTGGACATAGCAAAAGCGACCACTGTTTAGGGCGCAACTATCTCAAAGGGCAGCTTGGCGATAGTCTCAATGCTTTACTCGCAGGGTGCGGGTTCAATCTTCGCAAATTGTTTCGCGCTGTGATGGTTCTAGAGGTAGAACCTGCTTAGGTTCTACGATTTCGCATAGTGTTTTTCAAGGACGACTAAATAGGCTGTTGAGGAAGACAATCAACTTTGGTGACACTCCAAAAATCTCGGCAGAAATCTGGAGTGTATTGAATTGGATGGCATTGCGTTTCAGCCGTTCTGCCCAAGCGAGTCGTCAGTAAGCACGTTGGCTGCGAGTTAAGTAAACGATCGCGGATTCGACGGGTTGAGTTGCTGAATGGCTCTGTTCAATTCGAGTTTGGTGTCGCCTCAAATGTTGCCGAATCTCTCGCCGCAGTTGAGTGGCTGGAATATCTGTCCAGATCAAAGCTTGAGTCCCTTGTACAGTTTGAATCGGAGTTTGAGCAATGACCGTAATCTCAGGCTCTAATACGACTGCTGGAATCGGAGGCAGCTTCATTCGGATGACTGAAATTCGTCTCCCTTTGGTGTTTTTAGAATCATCGGACAGACAATGCTGCTTCACGGGACAACTTGCACAAATGCGCGGATTCATACTAAACAGCATTTGCATATCGCCGCGGCAAGTATAGCGAATTTCACGTCGGTACATGCGGTGACCTTGCGTATTTTCACAACTTCAGGATCATGATCCCGAAGTTTGTGCAATTGTGCAGCATAATTCAAGACTCTAGAACTGATTCTTTCATCCAGAAGGTGAGTCTTTCTTTTTGCTTCGATCCAGCGTTATACTTAGACAAGTTGCGAATGCGGTAGATTATATTTATCAAAGTTTTTAGGAGGGAGCAAACATATCACGTTGCTCCCTATTCAATGCCTTTCATTCATACATCACACCCTTTGACATTGACAGTAAAATACTTTAGGAGTTGCTCAAATGGAACCACTTTCATTGTTAGCTGGAGCAGTCACAACATATATTATTCCCAAAGCTTTAGAAAAAGTAGGCGAGAAAGTCGGTGAAGTAGCTTTGACAAAGGGTAGCGAAATGGTTCAAGCAACTCGTGACGCTGTACAAAATAAGCTAAAGTCAACAAATACAGATGGAGTCTTAGCAATTGCGGAAGCAGATCCAACAGAAGCTAACTTAGAGATGTTAGAGACAATCCTGCTCAGTCAGATGAAGAGCGATCCAGATTTTGCTACCCTTCTGCGTGATTTTGTTAACCGTATCCAATCTCAATCCCCTATGTTGCAGGTTGTTCTTGACTCGGTGCGAATCAAGAACAGTGTAGAGATTGGCAATATTGAACAGATCAGTGAGGGAAGTGCTGCTGAGCAGGTGGTAGGTCGTAATTTGGGCGTAGGTGGCGACTTAAAGATAGGAGATATTCGTCAAAGCGTTCACAGAAAACTGTAGAGAATTGAGTCAAGATTCGCAGGTTAGCAATTCATTGGATAGGGTGCATAAATTTACAGATTAACGGAGATTCAACTGAGGGAAGTTAGTATTTATGAGCCAACCCAACTTAGAGCAGAGTATTTTTGAGGATGTTGATGTTGGTGGCGATTTCACAGTGGGAGATATTACTCAGATTGGTTCCCAAACTGTTATTCAACAGAAACCTGACTTTTTTGAACCTGCTCTCGATCGCTATAAACCCTCAACCTTCAAAAGTCCTAATCTGATCTCACAGTTGCTCACTCGACTGACGAACCAGAGATTTTTAGTCCTTGCTGGGAGTTCTGATGTTGATAAAGATTCTCTAGCAAAGCACACAGCAGCTTGTTTGATTGAGTCTCTAAGCGCTCAAAGAATGGAGGCAATCTCCAAGGAATGGTATCGCAGTTCTGATCCTCAAAGTATCGATATCGAGCTACAGAACACTGAAAAGACAACGGTCTTTATTCTGACACAGGTGAATCCTCAGAGTTTCGGCTATGACCTAGCACGCATTCAGAAAGCTGCAAATCTCTGTAAACACTATATTGTAATGAGTACTGATGTGACATTTGCTGCTTGGCGACAACCGAGCAGCACAAAATTATTCTGGTATGAGTTATCTCGTGGCAGTGTCGCTGATGCGCCTCAACTGATCAATACGCTTTCTCAGGAGGAAGCGCTAAGTAATTGGTATCATCACCATTTGAAGCAGCCACGAGATCGACTGCTTGCACTAGGCTTGAGCTTTTTTGATGGGCTATTTGATGATCAGTTCTTTGCGGCTTTAGAAGAGATTGTAGAGAGAGTTTGGCAGCGACGAGATGCTTCCCTGCGGGCGTTAGATTATCGTGATTTAGAAAACCTTCATACCTTCTTCAACTTCACAGAAACTAAGAATCAGGGTACTAAAATCGCAATTCGCTTTCCAAAGCAACGGCGGACTTTGTTTAAAATTGCTTGGCATAGCGATCGTAGACAAATTTTATCTGCGTTGCCTGTGCTAGTAGATCTGATTCGGCAGTCAGTCGTTGGGCGATTAGCAAATTTGGAATTATATGGAAGTGATACAAAATGCAAAGAGATCCGAACTGTAATCGCTGAAACGATTAGTGATATTGGCTCGATTTCGGAAAATGCAATTCAGACAACACTCCTACAACTATCAGCAGATCCAAACACTGATGTGCAAGCGACTGCGGCATATGCAATGGCACGATGGCGCGACCCAGAATACTCACTTGATCAGCAACTGTTCAAAACGCTCCATTCCTGGTTGGACCTGATGCAAGCGCGGCACATTATTGCTCAAGTTGAGGCGATCTTGAGAGGACGTAACAGTGAATCTAGTAAAAGTTCAAAAGCGGAGGACTATATCAAAATAACGGTTGCGCTAACTATCAGCTATGCCGCGCTCTATGACGCGCCTCGCGGAATGGAGGGGTCAACGGGGCTGTCTCAGGAGTGTTGTGACCTCCTGGAAAAATTAGCAACTGATCCGAGTCCTGTTGTCCGAGATGTCTTCCTGAGCTACACACTTCCTAGAGCTTTGCAGATTCATCTCAGGCAGTTGAGACAATGGTTACAAGATAAGATTCAGCAGCAGGTGAGTCCGACTCATTCGCATTCTGCGATCATCAACTTCAATCAAGCGATCGCAGCAAGTTTGGCTGGGACTTATCGCAGGGACTCAGAAGCTACGATAAAAATTCTTGAACATTGGGAAGATGAAGGACGGAAACGACTTTCTGAAGTAATTGATCCAGCGAAAGTAACATCGCGTGAGAGTTTGCTTGCAACGGTTGCGCGAACCTATGGAGAAATTGAACCTCAACCAGAATTGGGACAACTCACAGCAAGCAGCATCGTCGATCGATTACAGCAGATGCTTCAAGGAGAAAAGCACCCTTTCGTGCGCGAAGCAATTCTGTTTGCGCTTTGTCGGCAGGCACGATCGCATTTTGATGAAATTGAGTTTCAACTGCAATCTTTGGTGGCGAATTTGCAAGAGAGTGAGTGGCAAGAGATTGCAGACTTACTGTCTGACATCTATGTTGAGCAGCGTGTTCAACTGTCTGGAGGAGACTATTGGAGTGCTAAGCCTATTCAGATCGGCAACTATTCGTACAGGTATCAGATCTGGACAAAGCAAGCTCGTCCTCAGACCCAGATTGAGGAAGCAATGTATCATTCTTGGTTGACCAGCGAAAGTAATCCAGCAGCACAACAAATTGCGCTGCGTGCTGCAAATGCTTTTGCTGATCGAGTCGATCGTGATGAAGAGCAAGAGCAACAAAGAATTTTAAACAATCTCGATCGCGAACAGACTGCGATCGTTCCTCAGCCGAAGCAGATGCCCACTCGATCAACTTACAATCCGCTTGTTAAACATTTTGTTCCCTGGCTGGCAGTGTTTCTGAAGTGGTTACAGTACGGGCTATTCAAAAGAATTTACTGCAATGCTTTAACGGGACGATGGTCTTACTATCAAAATACTGTTTCTAACATCTTACCAGAGGCACTCAAGCAAGATTTATCTTCTCGATTTACGATGGCTTTTGTAATTGGAAGATTACGAGGATTGGGCAGTAGAGATGTTCAAATCATTGTAGACTTACTCGATCTCTCGATCGTGATTGCCAAAAATCCTGGTTCTGTTGTCATCATCGGTTTGTTGCTGGTTGGCGGTCTTGGCTGGCTGTTAACGCTGTTTGGTCGCTAAGCAATAACTTTTAGGTTACTAGCATGATGCTTTGCTGCATCGACTAATTTTTGCCACTCCTGTTGCTGATTCGCTCGTGTCTCAATTTGACGCAGTTCTTCCCAAACATGAATCTGCTCACGATGAAGGAATCGATTCCACTCCCGTTCCGCAGATTCAGCCCGCAGAACTCGATCGACAAATTCTCGCACCATCACATAAGCCACTTCATTCGGCTCATGCAGCATTTGTTGCAATACTGCATCGCATCCGTCGATCGTTCTATCTCGCAGAAGCTTCAAGGTTGCTTCAATCTGCTCAATCGGGAGCTTTCTATCGACATCTGGGTCTTTTTCTAGTAGTTCGCTATGGATCACACGAGGACTGGGGAGAACTTCAGGAGACTGAGCGATCGCGGATTTGAGTCGCTCCAAGCCAAATTCGATCATCATCTTCACAACTGGAAGTTGCCAGAGCACAAGAACGTCACTGCTCTTGAGAAAATGAGAGAGGGTAAAGGCGATCGTCTCGCCACTTGGATTTGAAGGAACTGGCGAAGGTTCAGGAAAAGCTTGCTTGATCACCTCAAGACAGTGATCGAATGTCAGACCTTTCACTGCCTCCGGGCTTGCTGATTTAACAATCTCCAGCACTTGCTCGTGAATTTGTGAGCTAGTAATCGGTTTGAGATCAGCTACTTCACTTTCATCAGGAGTAAGCTTATCTAGATACGCTCGAACTTGCCGCTGAATGATACCTGCATAGGAAACATTAAACACAGAAAGCGTCTCGAAACCAAGCTGAATCTCACGAAATTGAGCCTCTGCACCCGGAACAGCCCGAATTCGCTCCAAGACATCTTGAAAAAACTGACTGCCTTTCGCTGAAGAAAGCCCTTTGAGCTTTGCTTTCTTGACTAAGACATCTGTCAGTTCAGACTTGACGGTTTCCAGATAATCTTGAAACTGACCATCCAAGGATAGAAATTGACGAGCTAGATCCGCTCTGAGTCTAGGAAGATAGCTATTGTAGGCAGTATTGAATGATTCGTGGTAATCACGAGTAATCTTGACATCTACACTAGAAGGCAGTCGGGTTTCTGTCTGACATTTTTTGATGACGTTCGCTACTTTTGCTTTGAACTGAGCTTCAGAGTCTTTACGCTTACGCGACTTGTCAATAATGAAATCTTCTAGCGCTCCGGGTAAGTCTCTCTTCCAGAATGTTTCAAAGTTTTCTTGAAAAATCTGGTAAAGATCAGCCTGAACGAGGATTGTGCTTGCTTTTTCTAGTTCAACCAACACTTTTCGCTGCAACTGATCAAGTTGAGCTTGACAGGATTGAGCGTACTGCTTGTCTAATGCTTCTATTTCGTGAGCTAAGTAATCTAAAACTGGATCGAGAACTTTGGTCTGAGCTTCTCTACTATCATCGCAATCGGCAATCACACGATCGCTGACCTCGATGTTGAACTCATCCATTCTCGAAATGTACTTTTCACAGAGGTGAAAATTATCTGTTTTCTCATCGCCCTTGACCCAGTTCAGCACCATCATCGACCACAGTTGGATGGGCAATTCTTTGAGAGATTCGCGGGCTTTCTCATAGAGTTGCACATCAAAATCCTGCAAACTATCTCCTTTGCTCCCTGGCATTCGGACAAACAGCACAAAATCGACATCTTGTCTGAGAGTATTCGTCAGGCGCTCTTCGTCAACATAGTTGATATCCCCGATTCCAGGCAGATCGACGAGGGCAATCTTGCCGATATCGGCTTGAGGAAATCGACAAGTAATCACGACTTCGCGAACGGCGAGATAGTTGAGAATCGGTTTCCCCTGATCATTCGTTTGATCCTGGGTCACATAGTCGCGAATTTCGGCTGCTGTGATTGGGATGTCGCCTTTCAAGAAGAGGGGGCGATAGTCATCTAGCTGCTTGACATAAGTTTTACGCAGGTGACCATAGAGCGCACGACCGGATAGAGTCTGCTTGTTCTCGGGTAAAGCGGGAATCTCTTTGAGAGCGTCAAGCGTGGCGGGCAGTTCGCCAAGCGATAGATTGGTATAGTAAGGGTGGATGACTTCCTGTAAAAAATCTTGTTCTGAGTAGAAGTAAGCTTGTCCGGTGGCTGATTCAGTCGAGTCTGAGTGAAGAATTTTGCTGCGTGCTCCTGTACAAAACTCGCCGCGACTATCCGGAATCTCAACTTCACTCAGTCCTGTTAAACTCCGCAGTAGACGACTCTTCCCCTGGCGTGCCCGCCCAATTACTCCAATATTTAAAGTCGGTCGCTTGAACCTTACCATTAATCGATCGAGATCTGCGATCGCAGTTGCAATCTCGCTCCGTAGCTCATCTAACTTTTTCCTCAACCCCTTACTAATCTCAACCTCTGTGCGATGTGTCAACAGTTGGCTACAACGCTCCTGTAGTGACTCCAATGAAGTACTCAGCGTGATGAGATTTGCTTTATTAGATTCAACGATGGCAACGAGAGGTTGCCGTTTAGCAATGATCTGCTCAATCTTTTCTGCTCTCGACATAGAGGGTAAATTAGCAACTTCTGAAACTGCACACAATAAAAACTAGAGTACGAAGCTCCCTTCGCACCACGACTCTGCGGGATATCTGGAATACTTTCAGCGCTTGAAGTTGGAGCGGCGATCGCTTGGGACTTTGTACAGACTTGCTAGGACAATGACTAAAACAGTGCCAGATCCATCTAGAGAGTAACGCTTTCTATTAAAATTTGCCAGATCAAATTGAAAAACTGAGAAATAGTGTTTATTATCCGTCTATCTAACTGAAGTAAATTAGCAGCCTAAGTAATATGCAAGCCCAGGTCAGGGAGTAGCGATGGCAATTGTTTACATCGGCGATCGAAAAGCTGGAAAAACTCATCTTGCCTTAGAGTTAATCAATCCTCGCGGGCATTATGTCAAGGTTTCAGGCATTGACTATGACTCTCTCAAAGCGAATCTGTTTGGCACAGAAGATACCATTCGAGCCACCGATAGCATTCGAGAGCACCCATTGGAGGTGAATGTCCAGCTTCCGATCCCCAAGCCTCTATTGGTCAAGTGGATGGATACACCGGGTGAAATTTGGCGCTCTTCCTGGCAGACCGACAATCAGGAGGATTGGCTGAGCTTTCTCGGCACAGTCACACAGAGTGAAGGGGTGCTCTTAATCTTGCCTCCCTATCGCGAAATCTTAAAGCCTACCATTGATCCCCAGCCTTACATGACTCAGCGACAGTGGTGTAATCGCTTTGATAGTTGGGTCGAGTTTTTTATAAGTCACTGTGCTAAAGCGCGACACATTGCGATTTGTCTCAATAAAGCCGATTTATTTTGTGATTATGAAGCAGAGGCTCAAAAACTCATTTACAATCCGAATGGAAGGCAAATGGCATGGCTCGATCGACACCGCTATGTCTCCCAGCGATATTTTCACCCGATTCAAGCACAGATTGATCGAATTAATACACAGCGCGACTGTGCAGCCCGTTGTTTTATCACCAGCATTCATAGCCGCACACTGCTCGAATTGCCTTGGATCTACCTTGCTAGTTTTTTATCCGCCTGATTTTCGACACTATTTTTCGACACCATGAGTAAGCCCGGACAGCACAACCAAATTATCACCATCATCGGATCGAGGCGGACTGGAAAAACGACGTTTATGGCAGGTCTTGCTTACTGGCATCGACAGTTCAAAAGCCAGAGATTTACGATCGATCCGGTTGGGGAGGACACTCACAAGCTCGCCGATAAAGCAGAGAACATGATCTGTCAGGGACTCTCATTAGATCCAACGCTGCCAACTGACAATATCGATGAATTGCCTGAGTATTCATTCGATATTTGGATTAAGCAGCCTTTTAAGAAGGAACGGATTGTCCTGGTTGCTAGGGATTATCCTGGTGAGGTCTTTGACTCGATCAATGGGGCGGATTCGCTTCATTCTGACTACATTGACGAATGCTTTCAGCAACGAGTGGGAGGATGCTTGATTCTCCTCGATCGTTGGGATGATGATGCTTACTATGTCCCTCGCATTCAAAAATTTGTGCAGCTACTTCACGACTATGGTCGAGCCGATTTGCGAGTCGCGATCGCGATTAGTAAATGTGAACGAGGAGAGATTTGGCCTTGTCGGCTTGATCCAAAACGCGATCTGTTTGAGACTCATTTGCCGCGCACAACCGAGATTTTGAAAAAGGGAATTGCGAAAACAAAACTCCAGTTCTTTGCCATTTCTACATTTGGGGTACTCGATCCGATTACTAATCCACGACCCAATCGACGAGACGAGATTGTGTTTCATGAAGAGTTTGGAGAACAGAGATTCTGCTATTTGCGTGAGCGCAAAGTCTGGCAACCCTATGGTTTGATGGCTCCAATCTACTGGTTAGCGAAGGAAGCGAGGATGAGCAGTGGTCACTAAATTTGGGAAAAAAGAGAGCCAAATTCAAAATGCCACGCTGCGGGTGATTGGCGATCGTGCGGCGGGTAAAACAACCTATATGGCGGCTCTCGCTCGTTCGATCATTCCACCCAATAGTCCAGTGCAGTCGGTCACCCCATTTGGGGAGGATAGTAAAAGTTTGGTGGCAATGGCGCAAAATGTTCTGGAGCAGGGACTAGAGCCAGAGCCATCTCCACTCGATTCGACATTAGATCTCAAAGATTATGGTCTGACGATTACGCTTCGGGATCAGTTTGGCTGGAGCTTTCAGGGCGCGAGAACCACTACGCTGAATATTGCCTGTAAGGACTATCCCGGTGAGTTTTTGAGAGATCTGATTTTTAAGCCAGAGTCGCTGAGATTTCAGGATTATCTAGAAGACTGTGTTCGTGCAAATGGACTGTTGTTGCTGCTCGATGGCACTGCTTATCGCAAGGATAAAGACTATGCGACCAGTGTCGAACAGTTGCTCCTCGCGCTCGATCAAGAGAACCGAGGGGCTTCTAGACAACGGATTGCGATCGCGCTGTCGAAGTGTGAGCAACCCGAACTCTGGGTGCATCGGTTTCAGCCCCAGAAGGCAGTCCACGATCGCTTTCCCAAACTGTGTGCAAAATTGGCGACCTGGCAGCAGGACGGCGCGATTCAGACTGAATGTTTCACGCTGTCGGCATATGGGTCACTGGGAACCTACACGCCGGAGCCAAATATGCGAAAGACTTACCGCGATCAGGGGGGAACACGGGCAGTGCTGAAAAATCCCAGGTTGTGGCAACCGTTTGGACTCGTTGCACCCCTGTATTGGCTCTGTACAAATAAGCGTCATCCTGGATTAGATAAGGAGTAGACCCATGTCTTCGATTGAGATTCACCAATTCTGTACTGCGCTTAATCCGCAAGGGACGCGCGAAAACTGGAGATCGACGGGCTATAGAGGAGGGTACATGAACTCGACGCTGACTAAAGTTCCGCCAGCAGTCGATCGAGACATTCGGAATCTTCTGTTTGATGTGCGTCCGTCAAAATCGGAGCCTGCACTGGTAGGACGGGAGTGTTGGGGAAAATCAGATGCCGAGGAGGATTGGTCAGTTTTAGCGATCGTGACTTTGGCGCAAGATGAATCGAGGTCGTTCCCGGTCTATCGCTATTTCTTGAGTCAGGGGCGCTATAATTTATCGAAGCTTCTAGCCTGGGTGAAGAGCCACGATTCCTATCCAGTATTTGATCCGTTTGATCGTCCAAGCGAATCCATCATCTCGAATCCCCAGCTTGAGTCGCCAGAAATCCCGAAGTGGGTCGATCAACACAAATCTCCGATTATTGTCCCTCCCAAGCATCAGATGCAGGTAGCTGCGATTAGTGCGATCGCCTATCAGAAAAGTGAAAAGGGAAAAATTATTCCAGCATGGGCGTACAACGTAGAAGCGATCGAAAAACCAGAGCGTTTTTTGGTCATTCAACCTGCGAGTCAAGACACCTACCAACGCTTGCAAAATCGCACGCCTGTTCTAGAAGCGACGGCTGAGGTTGCGGATGAGCAGGGTCTTAAGGGTGCTCTCAAAGCTTTGCGCGACAATAGAATGAATTCAAAAGATCTGAAAACCTTTGTCGAAGCCTTGGATGATCCCAATGTATCGATCCAAGCTTGGGAACAGATCTTTAATTCTTTTGATGCATCGGTGGCGATCAAGAAGAAGATTGACACGGATGAGATGATTCGGCTGTTGACCTTGAGAGCGATCGCGCTGCCTAAAGAACTTCCGAATTATTTAAAGTGGTTAAACGAAGGAAGGAAGGAAGAGAGTGAAAAACGTACACGTACCGCTTTAACTTTTCAAGGACAGCTTGAACTGCAATCTATCCCTCCAAGATTTGTAGACATCCAAACGGTTAGAGATCGATGTTACTCAGGCATCGAAATTTGCTTCAAGCGGCTGCAGTCAGATAGAACCTTAGTCGATCGATTAGTTTGGGTGCTTTCTGAGCAAGATAGTCTCTGGTACAAAACGCAGTGCAATACAGAGCTAATCAATAATAGTGTCCACGATTTGAGAACTCTAGGGGGGGACACTCCTCCTGACCCTCTTCCTCAACTGAAAAGCAGAGATCCTGACTTCTGGAAAAGCCTACATGCAGAGAAGCGATCAGGCACATATGTCCCCTTTGCTAAGTTATTTAAAGACCTAGCCGATAAGTTTGCCAAGATTGGATCGATCAGGCGGACAAAGAGCTACTACCAGCTTGCTGCTTATTTCTGTCAGGTAACCGAAGGAGAGGTTCCCAAAAAAATCTTTAAAAACGCCCTCGACTCTAAGCGTCGTAAGGAAAAATTGTGGGGGCGCTGGATATCTCGCAAAATTACAGTCTGGGAACAAGCTGGGTACGCGTTGATCAAAATTTACGATCGTTTTGTGTTCAAACATTTCTACAAGATCGCAACGATCGTTGGATTCTTGGGTGGCTTCATCCTTGCCATTCCGAATGAGTTGAAACTGATTTTTATTGTATTTTTGGGTGCTTTAACTGTCGTGCTCCTTCTGATGCAGATTCTGGGACGGAAGTTTGTTAAGTCTGTGCCACCCCAAGATGATCCTGAACAAGAGATGCCAAAACGTCAGCAAATCGCGATGTGGGTGCTTTCAGCCTTCGGTTTCATCATTGCGTCAGCAGCAGGCTGGGGAATTGGAACTCTCTCCAACGATCGGACTCTCAATAATTTTGCTCGGAAAGCGGGTTCAACAAACGGCTCCCAAACCAGTAACTCAACTTCTAGTACACCTCAACCTTCTGGCTGCGCCAAAATTGAGACACAGCCTCCACCAGAACTACTCGTTCAAGCTCGACAAAGTTTTTCGATCACTCGGCAAGAGATTTCAAGAATTGTAGAAAAATTTAAAAGCAATCCACCGATTCAGTTTGAACCCAATGCAAAACCTCAAAATCAGATTATGGAGTCATTAAAATGTGTGCTTCAAAGTGATGTCGAATATGCAGGTGTCATTGCCGATCCTCAGGTTGCTGAATCTGCTCGTAACGCACCCAATCAAGCAAATCCAAAAATTGACAAATGGATTGCTGCGCTCCACAACTATCAAAGTAGAAATGGGATAGCAATTAAAGATGGAGTACTACAGCTTAATGGACAGACGGGTCAAGCGCTAGAGAAGGCGTTAGAAGATGAGCTTAAGAAAAAAAGCATCCACTGATAAGCAGAACTAAATTCAGCACTCAAATTTACTGGCAATGAGAACGATTCTTTACTTTTTAGCAGGCATGATTTCAGCCTTAATCGGATGGAATCTGGGACAGTTGATTCTCTACGATCTCAATTGGCTCCAGCCCTTTCCGATGCTCGTCCTATTTCCCTGTGTCGCGGCTTCTCTCGCTGTGGGACTGGTGATCAACGAAATTTTTCTGAGCAATCCTACCCGCTTAACTGTTAACTTTAAGATCGCCCGTAAACCGCTTCTGATTGCAGCCGGGCTAGGACTCGGCAGTGGATTCACGATCGGGGCAATTCTCACCCTGATTGTGTGGTTTTCTCCTGCCATTCCGACCTGGCTCTTGAGAGTTTCAAGTTGGCTCGTCATCGGCGCAGTGGTCGGATTCGCCGAAGGACTAACATGGCGCTGGCGGAGTCAAGAAGCAGGAGACTCTAGACGATTTCAACAGCGGCTCATGAGTAGTATTGCACTCGGAACCCTGGCTAGCTTAGTTGCGGCAGTCATTTTTGAGCTACTCTGGCAATTCTCTCGATCTGAAATGATGAAATTTCGCAGGATCGAAGATCCGATCGGATTTACGCTGCTCGGAGCTTTGCTCGGCTTAGCCCTAAGCATTGCCACCTCTCCAAGCTACATGGCAGCACTTCGGGCGGGAACTGGCTTCGAGTTTACTGGACCAAACTATGATCCCGATCCCCAACCCTACGCCAGCTATCCTCGAATTAATCACGATCTCTTAAAGTTTGTGAGCGAGGAACCCGAAGAAAAGCAAATCGAAGAAGGCTTATCGATTCAGCTCCCCCCTCGCGGCAAATTTCTGATTGGATCCGGATCGGGCGCAAATATTCAAATTCCTCATCTGCCTCCCCATGTTGCCAATCTGAATGTAGAGCCTCGATCGGTCAAGCTTATCCCCAACAACACCTGCTACGACACGATTTCAATTGATGGAGAACGTTTAGACTCGCGCAGAACTATCACACTCAGACACAATACGATCCTAGCTTTTTATTCTCAAGATGATAAAAAATGCTTTCGCTTCGTCTACTACAACCGTTTCCTTGATCCATTGGCTTAGTCGATCGCTCTTTTTGCTCACTTGTTTTAGCACGCCTGCGATCGCTCAAGTCAAACAGGTCGAAATCATGGGCAAACAAATTGTCGATGATCGAGTCATTTTGCGCGTCCAAGCAAGAGATGCTAGACAAGACCCCATTACCTCACTCAAGCGAGACAACTTCCAGCTAGAAGTCAATGATCAACCACTCTCGCCCGAGAACTGGTCGTTCAGCCGTCCTGATGAGGCGAGTCCACCCCCACTCCGAATGATTGTGCTCCTAGACTTTAGCGGGAGTATGAAGGAGCCTGATGGAAATGGAACCAAAAAATTTGAACGCGCGATCACAGGAATTCGAGGACTGATCCAGAAACTTGCCGATCGCGATACAAACCAAACCAAAGTCAATCTGGTTCTATTCGGAAAACCTAGTACAGGAGATCAAGACAAGTGCAGTCCAGACATCAAGCCAAAGCTTTTTTATGATGACAATCCGAACGCAGCGAAACTACTGAGCAACGATCGATTTTATTCACCCAGTGACCCCCGTCTAAAAGAAGCCCTTGAGATGTATGCAAAGAGTTCTCCCTGTGCAGCCACTAATCTTTACAGTTCGATCACAGCAGCAGTCAAGGCATTACGGCAAACTCAACCGAGCGGATTCAACCAAGAACTCCCCCAACTCGCAATCATCCTGCTCTCCGATGGCTACGACAATCAAAGCCCCAACGAGAGACAAGCCTTTGAAGCACTCAGTACGTTACTTCAAGACAAGCCAAAAGTTTGGCTACATGCTCTGGGATATGGTGAATCTCCGCAAGACGTGGGTAGAGGGTGCGGACTGAATCAAGCTGCCACACGCGAGAACGTAAGAGGCAAAATCGCATGTGAGGGAAGATTTATGGATCAAGAGCGATTGGAGCAAATTGCAGATGCAACAGGCGGAATTCATACTTTCTCAGCCGCAGGAGATGAAATTGTACGAGAACTAGAAACTCGATTTCTCAATGCATTACGCGGTCAATACGAACTGAAATATGAAAATCCTAATCCTGAGCGAGGAACTCGACACAGCGTGAAAGTTAGCGCCAACCAAGTGTCCTCTCAGCCTGAGTCCTATACCATGACACTGTTCGGACGCGAAGTAAAGTGGCAAACTCGATTGCCAACTGTTATTCTAGCAGGAGCTTTATTTCTGCTAGCGATCGTGCCCTTTAGTCTCTGGGCGCGATCGCTGCAATCGCAAAAAAAGTATTAAGCTCTTTCTCATCTCATCCGATTCGCAGAGATGATAGCAAGTAACCGCCTTGAACTTCGTCACGCACTATGGAATGGTTAAGTACATCCTCACGCTCAAATCCGAAGCTCAAACCGATCAGGAGTGCCAATACACCCTTGATTTGCAGCCGCATGACGAAGACCATCCAGAACGCTACTTCACTCCAGAAGTCCGAGAGACGATTCGGCGAGAACTTCAACGACGTAGCCTCTGCCGCATCAACGCTTCCAACCTCAACCAAATCATCAAGACCTGGATCGAAGATATCCGACAAGGCTACCGAGACAGCACCATTAAAATCAACCTCGCCCCGACCGACATCATCGACCTAGACCAGCTACAAGACTCCGGCAATCAAGCTCCTCCCGCGATCGTTCCTCCTGACCTCAGCGCGATCGAACCCCAGAGCGGTGCATTTCCCCCTCTCAGCTTCCTCTAGCAACTTAACAAAATGCTAAACATTGCGATCACTCCCCACCGCGAATTTCTCCCCGCCGACTCGGACGAGCAAAAACTATTCTTAATGCTCAAACTCCGCCCCACCAAACAAGTTGCAAATACTCGTCCACCAACCAACATCGCATTTGTGATTGATACAAGCGGTTCGATGTATAGCGTTGTCGCAGGTGAGCCTCAACCTACTGACCAGGTTGTCCAGATGGACGGACAGCAGTGGCGCGTCGCAACAGGCGGCAAAACCAAGATTGACATTGTGATCGAATCGCTACGATCGCTGCTGCATTCTGGCAAGTTAGATGCCAACGATCGCATTTCCATCATTCAGTTTGATGATCAAGCCACAACGCTGATCAGTGCTACACCCGCAACCGAAGTCGCTGCAATTGACGCTGCAATTTTGCGTCTGAAAAGCTTCTCTGGCGGCACTCGCATGGGGCTAGGCTTAAAACAAGCCCTCCACGCCCTGGATGATCACAGCATGGCAAGTCGGCGGGCATTAGTCTTCACAGATGGTCAAACCGTTGATGAAGACCTGTGCGATGAATTAGCAAAACAGTTCTCGATCGCCAATATTCCGATGATAGCACTGGGAGTGGGTGAATTTAACGAAGATCTGCTGAATCGATTGAGCGATGTGACGGGAGGCAAGCCCTTTCATGTTGTGCCCGGTACGGCAACGGGAACTGCGGTCTCGATCCTCGATTTTCCTAACACGATCGTGAGTGAAATCGGCTTAGTCCAGCAGGAAGTGATCACGAACCTAGCCTTGACTGTAAAAACAGTAAAAGGGGTCGCACTGACGCGAGTGCTGCGTGCCTATCCTTCACAAGCAGAGTTCTCGCTTGATCAAGACCCACATAGCATCGGGAACGTCCTGGCTCACGATGAAACCGTTTTTATCTTAGAATTTACGATCGCAAGCCGCACCGCATCCCGAATTCGCATCGCACAATTAGGACTAACCTATGATGTGCCCGGAGAGAACCGACGCGGCGAACTTGATCTCCAAAACGTAGTCGTGCAATTTGTCGCAGGACAAGAACTCGCCGTCCAGGTAGATCAAGAAGTCATGGGCTATGTGCAGCAATGTAACATCGCACAGGTAATCACAGAAGCAACGCGCATTGCGGAACAAGACCCCCATCGTGCAGAAGAATTACTAGAATCAGCGCGACGCATGACAAAGCGGCTCGGCAACACAGAGATGACCGACTCCCTCACCTCTGCTCAGGACGAGCTACGAAAAACACGCCGGATCTCATCCGCCACTCGCAAAACCATCAAAATGGGATCAAAAAGTAAGACCGTCAAAATGGGTCAAGACATCAACGATGAACTCTCTGAAGCAGAGATTCGCCAAGCATCTGGGACATAACGATCGCAACTTATTTCAATATTCAAGCCTTTAGCTGAGGAGCACAAACTATGATGAGTCCTTGTCCAGCCTGTGGTTACGACGAAAACCCTGACAGAACCGAATTCTGCGTTGCCTGTGGGTATGACCTCACTCAGATCAGTCCTGATTCGTCTCCCAGTCCGCCCCCAATCCCACAGCCGCTTCCAATTCCCCTGCCAACGCCTACAACTCCCGCTCTGCCCACTGCGGCAACAGCGCGACTGATTCCAAAAACAGTCAATGCACCTGTCGCAGAGTTTGTGATCGACTCGGTAAACACTGTGATCGGTAAGTTTGATCCAGTGACGGGTCCCGTAGACATTGATCTGGAAGGATTCAAAGAAGACGAATTCATTTCGCGCAATCATGCCGAAATTTACCGTGAAGGCGATCAGTGGAAAATCAAAGACCTCGGTTCTGAGAATGGCATCTTTTTGCGACGAGTGGGCGAGAGTCGATTTAGCGCCAGGATTGACTATCCTCAAGTTCTCAGTCCGGGTGATGAGATTGCGATCGCGAAACTCCGCTTTCTGTTTCAAAGTCCCTAAAGAGTTGCAGCGCTATGAACACACTTACTGATGCGCTGTGCATTCAGCCCACTGCCCGGTTTGAAATCGAAGCATTTCAGGTGCAGGTAGAAGCTTACTTAGCACACGCGGCGGATGTTTACTACTTTAGAGTTGGGATTCAAGAAACCGTTGAGAGTGATGTTAAGCAGGGCTTATTGCGAGTCGGGTCAATTAATGGCAACTTGGCGCGAGAACTTCAACTTCGTCAAGTGATTGAAACCAATAAGCTGATCTCGGAGCTAGCTGCATCTGAGATGAAACCTGCTGTTTTGATCTCAACAGCAGAACCGATTCCCACCGTTGAAGCCCCTCCAGAAATCGAGCCAGCACCTTCCGAAACGATATCCTGCTCGATCTGCGGCTTTGAGAATCCCAAAGAAAGCTTACAGTGCAGTGCTTGTGGCTTTGAATTTCAGTCGAGTGTTGAATCGATCGATCATCCGCCTGAACCCGATTCAACCGCCATTCACATTGCAGATCACTCTGAATCGACTGACCGAGAAGACTCTACTGCAAGTCACTCACACCCGTTTGATCCCGTCGATGAATCGGGATATCTACTCGATGACGCGATCGTCGAAGCAGCATCAGAACACCCTGAACCCAAGCTACTTCTGCTCAGCTATCTGCCAGAAGATGCCGAAACGCTGGAAGAATGGCTCGATCGCGACGTTTCTTTGGAAGAGGCGCTCCTGGTTGCAACTCAGGTCTGCCAACTGTTTCTCAATACACAGCAAGTGCAGTGGAGCTTTATTCAAATTCTGCCAAAGTTTATCTACCTGCGTGCTCCGATTCAGTTTCACGACTTGACAGGCGCTTATCCTACAGGTGAGCAGTTACAGTCAGGCTTATCCGGCAAGTATTGTCCACCAGAAGCTGCATTTAGCACATCTCCTGTCGATGAGACGATGAGTAGCTATGGGGTAGCAAGTCTTCTGTACCAAGCCATTCACAAACAGTCTCCAACCTCGACTCACAATGCGCCCTTAGCAATTAAGCCTATCCCGTCGATCTATCAAATTTTGCGGCTGTGTCTCTCTGATGCGGAGGATCGTCTGCCCCTATGTCGATTGCGAGATGCGCTCGTCGAAACTCGCAAACGCTACGGCAATGTTAAACGAACCGAATGGGAAATTGCGAGTCAGACGACGGTCGGTCTTTCTGTGCATCGATTACAGAACGAAGACCACTATGGGATTAAACATCTCGATCGCTTTGATAGTAGCGTCATTGCACTCGCTGCGATCGCAGATGGCATGGGCGGGATGAATCAAGGCAAAGTCGCAAGCCAGATTGCCATTACGACCCTGCTAGAGTCTGCTATGCCCCAGTCGAAACAGATGTCAGAATGGGCGAAATGGTTAGAATCTGCTGTCCAGCAAGCAAACGAGCAGGTATCGAGTCAAGTGCAAGGAGGCGGAACAACATTGAGCGTAGCACTCGCCGTCGATCGAAATCTCTACATTGCTCATATTGGGGACAGTCGGATTTTTTTGATCCGCAATCAGATCCTTTGTCAACTGAGCGAAGATCATTCTGTGACAGCAAGTCGTCTAGCAAATGGGCAAATCAGCTACGAAGACAGCCTGGACGATCCAGATCGCAATCAACTGACTCGATCGCTTGGAGATCGTCGGATGCTCAGTGAGGGTTATATTCACACATTGTCGCGCTATGGTGATCTCACCTTATCGATACAAGAGGGAGACATTCTGCTGTTGTGTTCAGATGGAGTCTGGGACGAATTAAATGCTGAAAATCCGGCTGAAAATTCACTCGCCTGTCAGATGATTGAATTCTTTCAGCCAGACCGCAGCTTACGAGAAGCCGTTCACCAAACGATCGAAGCAGTCCTAAAAGCAGGCGCTCATGATAACGCGACCCTTCTAGCACTCCGATGCCATTTTTCTGAACAGTCATAAATTATGTCGATCCAATCATTATGTCGATCCAATGCTCAGTTTGCTTTCATGAGAACCTAGACAGCGCGATCGCATGTGCGCTCTGTGGCAATCCGCTAGTCGATTCCACCACTCAACGAACGACTGCACTAATTCATCTGCCACCCGGAATGACATTAAAGCAGGGAACCTATCGCATTGACAGCACTCTGGGAACGGGGGGATTCGGCATTACCTATCGGGGATTTGACCTCAGACAGCAACGCCCGATCGCAATTAAAGAAAACTTTCCCGATCGCGAAGTCAGTCGCCAAGGAAGGACGGTGCTATGGGCAGTGAGCCGCAAGCAGCAGCGTGAAATGATTGATGGATTTCTTCGAGAAGCACAGCGGCTCTCAAGATGTCAGCACCCGAATATTGTAGAGGTCTATGACTGGTTTGAGGAAAACAATACGGCTTACATTGTGATGGCACTGGTATCGGGCAGGTCGCTTCAGGAGATTTGGGAAGCAGAAGGGATCTTGTCAGAAGCACGAGTAAAACGCTACTTTATTCAAGTTTCAGAAGCATTAGGAGTGGTGCATCAGCATGACTTACTACATCGTGACATCAAGCCAGCCAACATTCTCATCAACGATCAAGACCAAGCAATCTTGATCGATTTTGGTACAGCACGCGAGTTTACACAGGGCAAAACTTCCCACATGACGCGCTATCTCAGCGGAGCATATGCGCCACCAGAGCAGTATACCGTCCGTGCAAAACGCAATCCCAGCACAGATATCTATGCGTTGTGTGCTTCGATGTATGAGTTGCTGACCGGAGAACTGCCGCTAGAAGCGCCTGAACGATTGCTATCTGATCGCTTAAAGCCTCCTCGTCAGATTGTGTCTGGAATTAGCGACCTGATGGAGCGGGTGATTTTGACCGGAATGCGGATTGATGCGAATGATCGATTTCAAAGCACGACTGAACTGATTCAGGCACTTCAAACAGGTAAATTCACGTCCCCAAGCCTCGTGCGATCGCGTCGCCTAGTCGAGCAAGCTCACCTGCAAGAAGCAGCGCAATCTTATCAAAAATATCTAGCAGATACGCCCAACGATGCTATAGCTTTAACTGAGCTCGCGATCGTGTTGCTCCATCTTGGACAGGATGCGACCTGTCAAACGATCGCCGAACAAGCCCTACAACTGACTCAAACCGATGGACGGCTTTATGGCATTCTCGGTCTACTGCACTGTCGATCTGCTCGATGGCGTGAGGCAGTAGAACTTTTACAGCAAGGAGTTGATCTTGCTCCTCAACAAGCCTGGATTGCTGCTAATCTCGCCTGGGCTTTAGGCAAATCGGGTCAGTGGCAGTCTGCTCAAAGCGCGATCGACCATTCTCTCGCACTGGAGCAACAGTCCGTGTTTGCTTTAGGAGTCAAGGCTTGGATTGCTGCCCATCAGAAAAATTGGAGAATCGTGATTCCCTCAGCCCGTCTGGCAATCACGCAGTCAAAGCAATCTCAAGGTGCTCAGCACCACCAAATCTGGATCTATCCTTGCTTGCTGATGGCACTTGATGCTGTCACGAATCCTCAATCCCCAGATCTAGAGCTTGCGCTGCAAGAAGCGATCGCGATAGATAGTGGCTTTGCCTGGGGTTTTAGAGCCTGGAAGCAAGCTCAGAAAGCACAATGGAAACTGGCTCTCAACGATTTTAGCCAAGCCGTACAAAAGTCGCAGAAGTCAGATTGGATGAGTTGGAATCTTGGAGTTGTACAAGAAAAGCTCGATCAAACACAGGCTGCGATTGGAACATACCAGACCTTACCTCAGAGTGCTGATGCCTGTTTGCGATTAGGCATCTTGTTCGCTCAGCAGTCACAATGGTCGATCGCGCAATCTTATCTAGAACAAGCGATCCAACTTCAACCCAGTCTTGCCTCTGCACATCACAATCTCGCCTGGGTGCTGTCGAACCTCAGTCAGCAAGGTAGTTTAAAAGACGAACGAGAAGTGCGATCGTGCTATTCTCTTGCGGTTCAACTCTACTTAGAGCAAGGCAATCTGGCAATGGCAAATCAGATCCAAGATGCTTTTCGAGCGATCGGGATGGATCTGTAGCAGCAAATCTGAAGATCTGAGCGAATTGGCAAATCAAGCGCTTAGCTTTGCTTAAGAAAAAATAAAGTCCGAGTCAGAACTCACGATCGTCGGTCACTATTGTAGTGAGTTTAACAGTAAGCTTTGAGACTCAGTGATTGCTTTTTTTCATAGATTGCGAATGGCTCTCCTGCTCGAATCGCTCCTACCAAAATTCAAAGATGACAAGAGGCAGCACGAGCGAAGTATTCTGCAAATAAGATGAGGAGATTGAGTATGATTAACTGCCCTGTGTGCGATGCATCAGTATCCGAACAGGATGACGTGTGTTCCGAGTGTGGGACTACCCTAACGCCAGCCAAACCGCTTGATCCCCCACAGGCTGATTCTCCTGTGCTAGAAACACCCATTACTGATCCGCCCGATGCGGAAGTCGAAGCAACCGACGCGACTCCAGCAGAAGAGCCGACTCCAACCGTTCCCAGTTCTACAGATATTGATCCTGCTCCGCAACCTGCTCCTGTTACAAATGGGTCTGCTCGAATTGTGTTTAGAAGCAATGGAGTCGCGACATCAGAAGCCTTTCCTATCCATGGCAATCAAGTTGTGATTGGACGCTTTGATCCAGAAAGCGGACCAGTAGACATCGACCTGGGACGACTTCCTGCCTCAGCCATTGATCACATTTCGCGCAACCATGCAGAGATTACAAAAGATCCAATGGGACGATGGTTACTCAAAGACCTGGCAACCAAAAACGGTACTTTCTTGCGCTCAGTCGGGCAAGCCAAGTGGGAGCGCGTCGCAAGTGAACAAGCAAGCCCGATTCAGAACGGAGACGAGATTGCATTTGGCAATGTCCAATTTGAATTTCATGTGGATTAATCCGCAGCGAGGTGAACAATGTCTGAACCAACCTTCTCGGATGAATCGATCGTCGGACAACATAACACCATCCTGAAATCCTCCGAAGACCATCAGCAGTCGGATCAGACTCCTGATGCAGCACTGGCAGAAACTCCTCCAACTCACGCTGATCCCGAAAGTTCTAGCGCGTCTCCGTCTGAACTCGATCGAACTGAGCCAATCGAGGAGCCACTGCTTTGCGATCCGCCTGAACCACCCGATCAAGTCAGTGCAGAACACACCTCTGAAGCAGAACCTGCTCAAGATGACCTTGATCCCCAACTGCCAGAGCCATCTGAGATAGATGAGGAAGTCCAGTCTCCGACTGTTGAGCAAGAAGCCGATCGCGCTGAGGAACCCCGTGAAGAAAGTTCAGCAGAAAGTTCAGCAGAGCCTTTACTATTAGAAGAACTGAGCGAACCCCTGTCAGAAATTCCTGCCCCGCCTCTGCTCGATCGAGGCACTGAGATTATCTCCCCCGAAGGCGCGACATTCCGCATCAGAACCCAACTCAGAAGCGATTCTCAAATCAATCTTTATCAAGCAATCTGGATCGCCCCGCAAAAGGAAGTTTGGCTGAGAGAAGCTCTGAGTGGAACAGAAGCGGCTGAGCGATTGCAGCATGAAGCAACCGTTCTACAAGACTTGAATCATCAGATGTTTCCTCAAGTCTTTAGCCTCTTTGATCAAGATGGAAAAACCATTCTGATCAGCGAAGCAATCAATACAGAAACCACACTCGCTGACTGGCTTGAGCGCGATCGCGTTCCTCTGCCACAACTGCTGTCTACCCTTGCTCAGCTTGCCTTTGGTCTGACGCATCTGCACACAAAAGGATGGGTTCACCTGGGGTTGCGCCCGACCCAAATTGCGATCGGCAAACCCATCAAAATCTTTGAATTCTCCTACGCCGTGCGCCTCGGACAAACAACTGCTCATCCCTTCTTGCATGTGGGCTATTCATCCCCAGATTTGCGTCCTGAGCTGCCTGTCGATGCCCGTGAAGATGTCTACTCAGTCGGTGCAATCCTCTATGCCGCACTCACGGGACAGAATCTTTCAGAAATGGGACTAGAACACAGCCGACTCCCTGAAATTCCTGGAGGGCTACAACTTCTCAGGCGTTGCCTAGGCAGCCGCGACTCCCGTCTCAAGACGATGGAAGAACTGCATCAACATCTCTTAAGACTCAAGCGACGAATCGCACCAACGATTAGCTATTCGATCGCTGCTGCCACAACCATTGGTTTAGAAGCAACGCGAACAACCAATCAGGATGCTTATGGTTATCTAAACGGACAGTTTTTATGCGAAGCAGAGGAGCAAGTTTGGTCGATCGCTTGTATTGCAGATGGCATGGGCGGTATGGCTGCTGGAGAAGTTGCAAGCGAAGTTGCTGTCAAAGCAGTGCTTGCAGAAGCAGCACTGCACTTTGCCACGCTCCAAAGCGGACCTGACCCAACGAGCACCGTTAAAACCTGGGTTCAAAAAGCAAATCAGCAAGTGTGCCAGACTCTAAAGCAACGGCACGAGCGCGGCGGTTGCACAATGCTCTGTGTCTGTTTGATCAATCGGCGATTTACGATCGCGCATGTCGGCGATTGTCGGCTGTATCGTATCCGGGGTAAGGACGTAATCCGCCTGACTCAAGATCATTCTCTGGCAATGGTGCATGTGCTCCAACAGCAGATTTCTTTAGAAGAACTCCGGCAGCATCCCGATCGCAGTAAAGTCACGCGATCACTGGGAGAACGCAGTCCTTTGCCCGAGTACTACATCGATACGCTACAACCCATGACGACCCAAACCACAATCGAGCTACAGACCGAGGATGTGCTGCTCCTGTGTAGCGATGGCTTGTGGGAACCTCTCTTGGAACAAGACATGGCTGAAGTGATCGCAGCAGCCGGATTTGACTTACAACATGCTGCTAACGAACTGATCAATCTCACCCTCCAGCGAGGTGCGCCAGACAATGCGACCGTGCTGCTGGTTCGCCTAAACGAAACTGCCATCCTCAAGGAAGAATAGCCATGCTCAATCTCTTGTTCAAGCCTCACCGTGCCAGTCTCAAAGCAAACGCGATCGAGCCACAAAAAGTATTCGTGATGCTCAAGCTGATTCCTCAAGCTGAAGTCGCACAATCTCGACCACCGCTAGCATTAGCCTTGGTCATCGATACGAGTAGCTCAATGTTGGAGTTTGCCGATCAGCAGCAAGCCCAAGTCGAAATTCAGCAGCGTGGACTCAGAGGAACCCCCCGCCCCACTGCTGATGGGGGACTACAGGGATATGACTTAGCATTGCCGACCAAATTAGATCGAGCGATCGAAGCCGCAACCCTGCTGATCGATGATTCAAGGCTCGCTCCAGAGGATCGCGTTACGATCGTGCATTTTGACGATCGCGCAGAAACGCTCCTGCCTTTGACCCCGCTGACGGATAAAAAACCTGTACATCAAGCCGTAACCTCCCTGAAAAAGTATTCTGGCGGCACACTGATGGGTCAAGGACTCGAAAAAGTACATCAGCAACTCGCAGACCTCCCTGCCGACATTGCCAAGCGAGTGCTCTTACTCACCGATGGACAGACCTTTGACGAACCAGATTGTGAAGCGATCGCGCCGCGATTCGGCAAAACAAATACGCCCCTGATCACGATTGGAATTGGCAATGAGTATAACCAAGACTTGCTGATGGACTTGTCTCAGGTGAGCCAGGGACGACACTATCACTTACAGCAAATGACCGAACTGCAAGGGATTTTAGACGAAGAAGTGGGATCCTCAGTGCGTGAGGTCGTGACCGATTTGCAAGCGACGATCGCAACCGTAAAAGGCGTACAGCTAGACAGTGTGACTCGCATCTATCCCAGCTTATCCGAGGCAACTTACACTGACTCGCGCTATCGACTGGGGAATGTGACAGCAGGCGATTTTACGGTGTTTATTTTAGAATTTACGGTTTCTGGAATTGAGCGTCCTCCGAGTCGAGTGCGAATTGCACAGGTCGGCTTAACCGGATCTGCACCGGGTCTGAGCAAGCGAGAAGAGTTTCCAGTCCAAAACTTGTTCGTCGATTTCACACTAGATGAAGCCGCGATCGCAACCGTTGATTCAGAAGTTTTGGGCTTTGTGCAGCAGAAAAATCTCGATCGCATGGTGCAAGAAGCAGTAAGGCTTTCCACAGTAGATGTTGCTAGAGCACAGCAGACGCTACAAGTTGCAGTGGGAATGACTAAGCGAGTCGGCAATGCCGCAGTGACCAAAATGTTAGAAAATGCACTAGAAGAATTGAATCAAACTGGACAGATTTCCGTCGGCACAGCCAAGACTGTCCGAGCGGGGGGACGCACCAAAACGATCAAGCCAGGATCAGATTCCTCCCTAGATGGTGTGCCTTCAGAAGAAGAAATTCGTCGTTTAACGGGTGCTTAGGAGAACTGCCCTTGATGCAATCCCATTTGATTGACTCTAGCTTGAGGCTCCGATGATGCTGTGTTCTGCCTGCGGATTTAACAATCAAACGGGCGTAATGCAGTGTGGTCAATGTAGGGCGGCACTGGAACCCTTGATCACTGATGTTTTGTCGCCGGGTTCGCGTCTGGCGAGAGGTGCTTACACGGTTGGAAAAGTTCTGGGTCAGGGCGGCTTTGGGATTACCTATCTGGGCAGTGATACGCGCTTGGTTCGCCCTGTTGCCATCAAGGAATTCTTTCCAGAAAACTGTCGCAGGCAAGGAACAACGGTTGTTTCGGTAGGAAGCTGGACTTCTGAAACCTATGCTGATGCTAAGCAAAAATTTTTACTAGAAGGGCAGACCCTCGCTAAATTTAATCATCCCAGCATTGTACGAGTCTTCTATGCTTTTGAAGAAAACAATACGGTCTATATTGTGATGGAGTACCTGCGCGGCAAAACCCTAGCAGAGCGGGTAACCGAAGCAGGTGGCAGGTTGGATGAGACAGAGGCGTTAACCTATGTGCGGGAAGTGGGCGAAGCATTACAGGTCATTCACCGCGCTAACTTTCTGCATCGCGATATCAAACCTGAAAATATCATGCTGACTCAGGATCAGCGAACGGTTCTAATCGATTTCGGGACAGCTAGAGAGTATGTTTCGGATAGAACTCAAACCCATTCGGTCACCTTTACACCAGGATATGCTCCATTAGAACAATATGCACAGCGATCGCAAAAAACACCCTCCACAGATATCTATGCCCTAGCCGCAACGCTGTACTTCCTTTTAACGGGAGAAACGCCAGTCGCTGCGACTGATCGCGCCGTTGGAGTAGAGTTGCGAACCGTGCAGCAGTTAAACCCAGCCGTTCGATCGACGGTATCTGCCGCGATCGAACAAGCAATGGCAATTCAAGTGACTCAAAGACCGCAGTCTGTAGAAGCCTTTCTTCGTCAATTCGCGGTTGCTCAGCCTGCTCAAGTGCGAGAAACTTGGATGTGTACTGCGACCCTAACGGGACATGCTGCTGGCTCAACTTGGCTCGCTGGAATCCGCAATGTGGCGCTCAGTCCAGATGGAACGACGATCGCGAGTGCCAGTGAAGACAAAACGATCAAACTGTGGAATTTAATGACTCAGACGGAAATCTGCACTCTGAGTGGACATCAAAATTGGGTTCGAGCAGTCGTGTTTAGTCCTGATGGCTCGGTCTTGATCAGCGGGAGTGATGACAGAACCATTAGAGTCTGGAATTGGCGAACTGGACAAATACTCCAAACCTTCACTGAACATCAGGGATCGATAGCAACGCTTGCCGTCATGATGAATGGAAATAGCACAGTTCTTGCCAGTGGAAGCGATGATAAGACTGTTAAGCTCTGGGAGATTGAAGCAGGGCAAGAAAGCTTGATCACCTTCTCAGGACACCCAAATTTTGTTCAGTCTGTTGCTTTCAGCCCCGATGGACACCTGCTTGTGAGCGCTGACTTTGATGGCAAAATCAAAATCTGGTCGCTCAGTCAACGCTGCGAGATTTTCCATCTGGACGATACTTTCTACGGAATCAGAACGATCGCGATCAGTCCCAGTGGACAAACGCTAGTCACGGCTGGGCGAGACGGCAAGATCAAGCTGCGTAATTTTCCTACAGGTGAGTCGCGTCAGACGTTGACCGCGCAGCCTGGCTCTTTTTTAGGCGGTGGCATCGAATCGGTTGCGATTAGTCCAGACGAACGCCTGATTGCTAGTGCAAGTGATGACGAAAAAAATATTAAACTCTGGAACTTGGTGACTGGAGAATGTATTCAAACCCTGATCGGGCATCTCAAGGGTGTAACCAGTGTGGTGTTCAGTCCTGATGGTCAGACTTTGATCAGTGGGAGCTACGACAAGACGATCAAGCTTTGGCAGTGCACACAGAAATAGGGGGCTGATCGGGATGCAGTGTCCAGTTTGCAATACCCAAAATTCAGAAGATGCAGTCCAATGTCCTGTCTGTGCTTTTGTGCTGAGATCAGCGATTCCTCATACCCTCTCAGTCGGCACTCAGCTTAATCGGAGCAGTTTTTCAGTCGGTCGAGTCTTGGGGCGCGGAGGCTTTGGGATTACCTATCTCGGGAGTGACATAAAGCAGCGCAAACCGATCGCAGTGAAGGAATTTTTTCCTCCGGGATGCTTGCGTCAGGGTAAGACAGTACAGCCTTCAGGTGGATTGACCGAATCAGACTATCAACTCTCCAAGGCGAAAGCGCTAGAAGAAGCTCGCCTGCTTAGAAAATTTCGCCATCCTGGCATTGTTCGGATTTATGCTGCATTTGAGGAGAACAACACGGTCTATATCGTGATGGAATTTCTCAAGGGGAAAACGTTACAGAAGCTCTTAGAAGAACAAGGCGCACTTTCTGAGCGACAAGCGATCGACTATATTGCTAAAGTTGGGGATGCACTCAAGACGGTGCATGATGCGGGGTTACTCCATCGCGATATCAAACCTGAAAACATCATCATCACAGAAGACGATCGGGCGGTGTTGATTGATTTCGGTTCAGCTCGTGCCTTTGTCGCTGGAAAAACGAGTCGCATGACGGCACTTCTGACTCCAGGCTATGCCCCCCTAGAACAGTACGGTCGAAATGCTAAGTTTGACAAATACACAGACATCTATGCTTTGGGAGCTACAATCTATCATCTCTTAACGGGAGAACTGCCCCTACAAGCACCCGAACGCATTCTTGGGGCTGTACTTCCTTCTCCCCAGACGCTCCAACCTCATCTCAGTCGTGCAATGAGTAAAGCGATCGAATGGGCGTTAGCGATTCAAGTCGATCAGCGTCCTCAATCCGTTGAGCAATTCTTACAGGCATTGCAGATCGCACTGCCGAAACCAAATCTCATGGTCGTTGCACCGACTGGAGCCAAGTATCAGACGATTCAAGAAGCAATCCGTCATGCTCCTCCGAATGCCACGATTCTAGTACGACCCGGACGGTATCGTGAAAGCCTGACGATCAATAAACCCCTAGAAATTGTAGGCGATAGCTCTAACCCGAATGAGATTATTGTCGAAAGCGATCAATCCCACTGCCTACAACTGCAAGCCCAACAAGCAACGGTTCGCAACTTAACGCTACGCTCCACTTCGGTTGATTCTGAAACTTCGCGCTCTGCGGTCTATCTCACACAAGGACAACTCACCCTGACAGATTGCCACATCACTTCTCGCTCAGGCGATTGCATTGTGATTCGAGGAGCACAAGCAAATCCGATTCTAAAACGCTGTCGTATCTATGAGGGCAATCAGTTAGGAATCTGGGTGAGCGATGCGGGACGAGGCACGATCGAAGACTGCGAAATTTTCGGTCATACCTATGCAGGAGTCCTGATCGAACAATCTGGGAACATCACGCTACGTCGCTGCAAAATTTACAATAATCAGTCTCATGGAATTTTTTCACGAGAGCAAGGGCGAGGCACGATCGAGGATTGCGATATCTTTAACAATGCCTGGGCAGGGGTTCAGATTGAATCAGGCGGTCATCCTTTGGTCAAGCAATGTCAGATTCATCATGGGCAGTCGAACAATGTCGTCGTGGCTGAGAAAGGGGAAGGGGTACTAGAGGACTGCGCAATTTTTGCAGCAGGGGAGAAGTATCCGAATGTGGTGATTAGCGTGTCGGGTAATCCCGTGCTTCGTCGCTGTCGGATCTATGATGGGCAGTCTGATGGAGTTTGGTTGAAAAATCACGCGCAGGGCAAGCTAGAAGGCTGTGACATCTTCAACAATGCTGGTTCAGGAATTCACATTGAGCAAGACAGTCATCCGACCATTCGCAACTGTCGAATTCATGACGGGCAAAGGAACAATGTGACGGTTTCGCAGAGCGGTAAAGGCTTGCTTCAAGACTGTGATATTTTTGGTAGCCCAGCACAGTATCCAAGCATCGCGATTTATGAGCAAGGAGATCCGACGCTGCAACGCTGCAAAATTCACGATGGAGAATCTCATGGCATTTGGCTGAAAGACCAGGGACAGGGCACGATCGAAGACTGTGAAATTTATAACCATGCGAAGTCTGAAATTTGCATCGAACAAGCCAGCAATCCAAAAATTCAACGCTGTAAGATCTATCAAGGGCGAGGGATTGGGATTTGGGTCGATGAGCAGGGGCAAGGGGAAATCGAGGCATGTGATATTTTTGGCAATGCTCAGGCAGGGATCTATATTCAGCGATCGAGCACGCCTCAGATTCGCAACTGTCAAATTCATGACGGGCAGATGAATGCAGTCTGCGTGTTTGATCAGGGGCAGGGACTCCTAGAGGATTGCGATCTTTTTGGCAGTCCAGATCAGTATCCCAACCTGATTATTGCCACTCAAGGAAACCCGATCCTACGTCGCTGCAAGATTCACGATGGCGGATCGAATGGGGTTTGGGTAAGAGAACAGGGTGCAGGACTTTTAGAGCACTGTCAAATTTTTAGTAACCAAGGTGCTGGAGTCGAGATTTGTCAGCAAAGCAATCCGACGCTAAAACACTGCCAGATTTCGCATGGAAAGTTCGTTGGGGTGCATGTGATGGACAATGGGCAAGGGCACTTTACCGATTGTGAGATTTCGAGTAATTTGAACTCAGGTGTCTTAATTGATACGGGCGGTAATCCCTTAATCCAGCGTGCCCAGATCAGTTGGAATGGCTTTATCGGGGTACAGATCCTAGCTCAGGGAGCAGGCACGATCGAAGACTGCACGCTCACTCACAACGTCTATGGAGCAAGAACCGTCGAATCTGGCTCCAAAGCCCAAATTCAAAGAAATCAGGAGTGATAGCTTCTATGGTCTTTTCTTGCCCAATTTGCAGGACAGCGAATCTTGAAGCCGCAGTGGTCTGTGTGGCTTGCGGGATGGCGCTGAGTCAGAGTACGGCAGTGGTTCCGTCACTCTTAGTTGGCACACAACTGCAAGGCGGCAACTTTTCGATCGGCAAGGTACTCGGACAGGGTGGATTTGGCATTACTTACCTGGGGAGTCATCAGCAACTGCGAAAACCTGTCGCCATCAAAGAGTTTTTTCCACAAGGCTGTGCGCGTCAGGGCAAAACCGTTCAGCCTTCAGGATCAATCACACCAATGGACTATCACAGCTACAAGGTCAAGTCTTTAGAAGAAGCCCAAATTCTAGCTCGATTTCAATCACCCGAAATTGTTCAGGTATACACAGTCTTCGAGGAGAACAATACCGTTTACACTGTGATGCAGTTTCTCCGAGGTAAAACGCTCCAACAGCGGCTAGACGAGAATGCTGTAATCCTGGAGCAGCAAGCACTAGCTTATGTCGAGCAAATTGGTCAAGCATTAGCGATCGTGCATCAAGCAAATCTACTGCATCGAGACATCAAGCCCGAAAATATCATGATTACAGAAGATAATCGGGCGGTGCTGATCGATTTTGGGTCAGCACGAGCGTTTCTTGCAGACAAAACAAAACGCATGACTGCAATGTTAACGCCGGGATATGCTCCACTAGAGCAGTACAGTCAAGAAGCAAAGTTTGGTCAATTTACTGATATCTATGCCCTGGGTGCGACGCTCTATCACCTGCTGACTGGAAAAGTTCCAACTCAAGCTACCGATCGTGTATTGGGCAGTGTGTTGCAGTCTCCTCAAGAGCTCAATGCAGCGATCACACCTGTTGTAAGTGATGCGGTCATGGCAGCGCTAGCGATTCGAGTGGAGCAGCGTCCCCAGTCGATTCAAGAGTTCCTCAATGCATTGCAGGGATTGAATCGAGCAAAGTCTACGATCGTTGTCTGCAACTCCGGTCAGGGCGATTATCAGACTATCGATGCTGCGATCGCGAATGCAAGAGCGGGCGATCGTATTTTGATCCGACCTGGGTGCTATCTGAGCACAATTGTGATTACTAAGCCTCTGGAAATCATTGGCGATGGGGAAAACGTTGTGATTGAAACAGCACAAGCAAACTGTATTTTGATGCAAACGACTTATGCAAGCGTTCGTAGATTGATTTTGAAAGGGAAAGCAACCGAGAAGAAACAATTTACAGTGCAGATTCCTCAAGGCAAACTGGTGATGGAGGATTGCCAGATTACGTCAGAGTCGCTTGCATGTGTGTCTGTACAAGGTGCAACCACAAAAGCCGTGCTGCGGAACTGTCGCATCTATGATGGGCAATCAGGAGGCGTGCTGTTTTGGGAGAGTGCCCAAGGGCTTTTAGAAGACTGTGAGATTGTCAATCATTTGGGCGTTGGAATTGAGATTCAACAAGCGGCTGATCCGATCATTCGTAACTGCAAAATTCAGGAGGGTCAAGCAGGTGGCGTTTTAGTGTGCGATCGCGGCAAAGGAACATTAGAAAACTGCACAATTTCTGGCAATCGTCTCGCAGGAGTAGAAATTCGCACGGGTGGAGATCCGACAATTCAGAACTGCCGGATTCAACAGGGGAAAGCAAGTGGAGTCTTAGTATGCGGAGGTCATGGAACTTTAAAGAACTGCGACATCTCGAACAATTTTTATCAAGGAATTGCAGTCTATCAAGGTGGAAATCCGACTGCGCAGCAGTGCGAACTCCGCAATAATTTTCAGAGTGGAATCTGGGTCTATGAACAGGGAACTGGACTGTTCGATCGCTGCACAATTTCTCGGAACCGACAGGCGGGAATTCAGATTCAGGACAAGAGTCAGCCCGTGATTCGACGCTGTACGATTTCTGAAAATTTAGCGAGTGGAATCTACGTGACTCAGGGGGGCAAGGGCGAGATTGAGAAGTGTGATATTTTCGGTAATGTTTTAGCGGGCATTTCGATTCGTGCTCAGAGCGAACCGCAAGTGCGAAACTGCAAAATTCACGATGGGCAGCAAGGCGGCATTTTTGTCTATGAAGAAGGGCAGGGAACGATCGAAGATTGCAGCATTTATGCGAATGCGAGTGCTGGAGTTGAGATTGTGGAAGCGAGTGATCCGATTTTGCAACGCTGCAAGATCTACCAGGGACAAAAAGGCGGTGTGTTTGTCTGGAATCGCGGCAGTGGAACTTTGATCGCTTGTGATATTTTTGCGAATTCCTATGCGGGTGTAGAAATCCATTCAGAAGGCGATCCGACGCTGCAAAATTGTCAAATCTATGATGGGAAAGCTTCTGGGGTGTTGATTTGGAATCGTGGACTTGGCAAAGTAGAATCCTGCACTATTTTTAACAATGCTCAGACTGGAATCAAAACCGCAGGCAGTAACTCAACGATTCAAAGATGCAGCATCAACTCGAATGGAGACTATGCAGTTTGGGTCAGCGATCGCGGGAGAGGAAGAATCGAGAATTGCAATTTGGCAGGAAACGCAGCAGGCGCTCTGCAGATTGAAAGTGGATGTCAAGTGTATCAGAGTAACAATCAGGAGGTGAGTTGAGTATGTTTGAGCGATTTACAGAAAAATCAATTAAATGCATCATGCTGGCTCAAGAAGAATCTCGTCGTCTAGGGCACAACTTTGTCGGGACTGAGCAGATTCTTTTAGGATTGATTGGAGAAGGCACAGGGGTTGCTGCTAAGAGTTTGAAATCACACGGCGTAAATCTCAAAGATGCACGAATTGAAGTTGAAAAGATCATTGGTCGAGGCTCTGGACATGTCGCGACAGAGATTCCCTTCACGCCACGTGCTAAGAAAGTTTTGGAACTCTCACTAGAAGAAGCTCGTAACCTGGAGCACAACTACATTGGGACAGAACATTTACTGTTAGGCTTGGTTCGAGAAGGTGAAGGGGTTGCTGCTAGAGTGTTGGAGAATTTAGGGGTCAATCTTAATAAGATTAGATTTCTGGCTCTAGGCATGATAGGGGAGGTAGCTGAAGAAGCGAGTTCGATCGATGCTGAGATTGAGATGGCTCGTGATCCAGCTGAATTGAAGCTGAAATTAGATCAAGTCCTCAAAGATAAACTAGCAGCCATTAGCACTCAAAATTTTGATGCAGCAAAACTATCACATCGAAGAGAACTCCGAATTCAAGATCGACTAGAGGAACTGTTTCAACTGCCGTCTGTTTCTCGTGAACTGGGTCAAGTCCTCGAAGCTAAAGATGCAGCCGTTCGAGATAAAAACTTCGATCGAGCAGGTGAACTTCGCGATCGCGAACTGGAAATCAAGGGGGAAATCAAAGCGATCGTCCAGGCTCGGCAAGAGGCTAATCCAGCTTCACCTACTTCAAACAAGACAAAAGATCTGACGAACTCAACTCAACTGAAAGAACAGTCTACTTAACAGACTACCGTATACACACGAATGAATTGATCGGCGATCGCGCTAGGGGTGAACCCCACTGAAACGAAGCGAGAAAAACACTAAAACAATATTACAGAACGCTGCATTGCTGTTTTATTTGCTACAAAGAACATAAACAAATTCAGGTAACTCATATGGCGACGATTCAGTTTGCGATCGAAGGACAAGATGCAGTTCTCGCCGCACAAGAGCTAGTCTCACTTGATGGAATTCAGGGAAGCTGGACAACAGACGACACTGCCAGAAAAGAAGGCACGATCGCAGTGATTGCCAGCGTCATCGCGATCGTCGGAGGCACAGTCGCGATCGCTGAGCAAATTCGTAAATGGTACAAAGAATACAAGCAAGGAAAATCAGGAACCACGATCGACAAAGTTGTGATTGTCTGTGGAAGTCAGCGACTTCTGTTAGAAAACGCATCCGCTGAGCAGATTCAAAAAGTTCTGGAAAGTTGCTTGAACCAATAACATGCACACCCTATACATTGAGCTTCGCCCCTCCGGTGAGCAAACTATCGAACTCCGCTACTACAACGCCGATTCGCATCAGATTTACGAGACTCAACGGCTCAGACTCTCCGACATCCAAACGCTGATCGACCAGAGCGAACAAGATTTCTATGTTTCAGTCTTGCCCGATCCGGTTCAGATTGGTAAAAAGCTCTTTGCATGGTTAGACGGCGCAAGTAGACATCTCACTGGCAGCATTGACAACTGTCAGGAAGATGGACTCATCCTCGCCATTGATAGCGGTGCGCGACTGTCTCATTTACCCTGGGAAGTCCTGCACAATGGTCAGCAATATCTCATCGATCGCGTCCGTCCCAAAATCGTACCCGTACGCTGGACACGGCAGAAAATTAAAGCTCGATCGCCTCAAACACGACCTTTGCAAGTGATGTTTATGGCAACTTCGCCAGAACCTCCCCTGGAACCCATCCTACAATTTGAACGCGAAGAAGCCCTAATTCTTGAAAACACGAAAGGAATTCCGCTCGATCTCAGAGTAGAAGAAAGCGGCTGCATTGGAGAACTCAAAAGACTCTGGCTGCTATTCCCAGAACATCACTTTGATGTATTTCACCTCACAGGACATGCCTCAATTAAAAAGATCGACTCTCAGCAAACTGTTCCCTACTTCGTCACAGAAACCTTAGAAGGCAGACACTACGATGCTTCAGCCCGCGAAATTGCTGAAGCCCTGAGTCCTCGATTTCCTCAGTTAGTCTTTCTCTCAGGTTGCCGAACCGGACAAGCAGGCAACGAAGGTGCAGTACCTTCAATGGCACAGCAATTAATCGATCACGGAATTCGAGCCGTTCTGGGTTGGGGATACCCGATCGCGGATCTCAGTGCCACGACTGCTGCTGCACAACTTTATGCAGACCTAGCAGCAGGCAACGAACTCGCGCAAGCCCTGTCCAGTGCCTATCGCAAACTTCGTGAGGCGAATGTAGCAGACTGGTATTTTCTGCGCTTGTATGTGCTGGGAGAATGCCCAGGTGCAATGGTTGTCCCCAGTGGCAGAATGCAGTTCCACTATGATCCAAGAGAGATCGAGCTAGAAGATTGCTTTCTCAATCCAGACGACCCTGATAGTCCAGAAGTTGTTCCGAGTAAAGACTTTGTCGGACGACGACGATCGATCCAGCGATGTCTTCAGCATCTCCGCCTTGCACCTGGAATCCTGATTCACGGCATTGGTGGAGTGGGTAAAACCACCTTAGCAAAACGGTTACTAGAACGATTGCCAGATTATGACTTGATCTTTAATCGTCAAGACCTCACGCCCGATAAACTGCGTAAATCATTGCTCGATGAATGCACCACCTCCCAAGGGTTAGAAGCATTAAAAAATACTGCTCCGCTCAGAATTCAACTTATAAACTTCTTCAAATTTGAATCTCAGAAACCATTTCTGTTTGTCCTCGACGATTTTGAGAAAAACTTAGAACTCAATGCAATTGGCGAATATGTCCTAAAAAGAGAAGCCGTTGACGCGCTAGAGCCACTTCTCGAAGTCGTCAAAGACAGCGGTATTCATCGCGTTATTATTACTTCTCGCTACAACTTTAAGCTCGAAAAAAGATCGCTCAACGATCGCCTAAAGCGAGAACCCCTGACCGCATTTCGAGGAGCAGATTTACGCAAAAAGCTCGATCGCCTTGAAGCCTTCGATCGCACTTCTCAAAGTATCGATGCTCTACTCCAAGAGCAAGCGATCGCACTAGCAGATGGCAATCCTCGATTGTTAGAGTGGTTAGCAAAAGTCCTGACTACAGATTATGCCAATCCAGAAGGCATTCTCAACACACTCAGAACTAGAGCAGAAGAATACAAGCAAGAGATTTCCACAGAAGCTGAACGATCCCAATCCTCCCAACAACTCCGGCAACACATTCAAAGTCAGATCGAAGATAAAGTTGCCGCATTCCGAGTCAACATTTTGGCAGAGGAACTGCTCAAACAACAGCCTGAAGAGCTCCGGCAGATGTTATCTCTGGGGCTACTCTTCGATCTCCCCGTGCCTCGATCGGTCTTTACTTCTCTCTGTCGCGCGATCGAGAACTTAGATCAATATCTTCGTCGTGCCAGCGATTTAGGGCTGATAGAAGTATTCTCTGCCTCAGACTTGCTCCGAGTTCCACGACTGCTTGCTCCCTTTCTCAACTTTCCGACCCAACCTACACCGCTTTATCGCATTGCTGCTCAATTGCTGTACCAAACCTGGTGGCTCCAATCCCAGCCTTCCGAGGAGCAGCAAAGAGAAATTCATCGACTTGCCTGTTTAGGCGAAGAAAGCGCGATCGCAGTTAAAATCGCGATTGTTTTGACCGAGCAATGGTTACCGCTAGGTCGCTATGCTGAAACCAAAACCCTTTGCCAGCAGACCTTGAAGCTATCAAATGACTACCGCATTTTGCACAACTTAGCACAAGCAGAGCAGTACACTGGAGATCCCAATGCAGCCTTAGAACATTCACAACAAGCCCTCAAAGGCTGCCCATCTCACGACGGAGATCGCAAAGCTCTGATCATTGCACTGCTGGCTGCACTCCTCAGTTTCAAAGGACTCAAGGGACAAGCCGCTCCGCTCTATGAGCAACTCCAAACGGTTGCGGATGTCCAGGGCAAGGCAAAAGCTTTAGGAGAAGTCGCGCTGCTCAAGGCGACTCAGGGCGAATTTGACCTCGCTTATCAACTGGTTCAGAAAGCGCTAGAGATCGATGGACAATTTAACAATAGCGTTGGAATTGCACAAACGCTGCAAATTTGGGCAATGATCAAAACAGAAGAGGGACAATACAATGAATCATTTCGGCTTTATAATCAGGCAGCTGAGATTTGGAAAAGTCTAGGGAAGCTGCAAGAGCTATCTGCGACTTTACAGAGGATTGGAGGACTGCATTTACAGTTAAATCAATGGCAGGAAGCCAGTCAATTTTTAGAAGAAGCGATCGACATTTCTAAAAACATTGGTGAAGTTCAGAGTCAAATCGAGGCGCTGGCTTCTCTGGGCACGATCGGGATGACGCACGGCGAGTTGGACAATGCGCTAGATGCGTTGGAGCAAGCACAAGAACTGTGCGAACAGATTGGCAACAATCTATCAAAGCCCACAATTATGTACAGAATTGGCTGCATCCATGCGATGCGAGAAGACCTTGGTCAGGCAATTAGTGTCCTCGAACAAACCGTACAAGAAGCAGAGCGCACCGGAAATATTGGCACGCAGATTCAGACTTTACTGCTGCTGGGGCGACTGAAGCGAGAATTTCTCAAGTCATTCGTTGAGTACGGTTATCAAGAGGTGATGAACCATTTTGCAGAGGCGCAAGCCCTATGCGATCGCATTGAAAGTAAACAGATGAAGATCATTGTGATCGATCAACTCGCGGCACTGGTGCTGATGCACGAGACGAAAGTTTCAGAAGCTGAAGCGATCGCGCTGTATCAGCAGGCAGCCGATATTTCTGAGGATCTGGGCAATGTGCCGCTGAGAGCGGATGTTCTCTCTTCTTTGGGCTATCTTTTAGCAAAACAAGAAGCCCGCAAGGAACAGGGAGAATTTCAGGTCGCAACGCAACATTTACAGCAAGCTTTAGAGATTATGGAACAGTTAGATCCGATGGCGGTAGACTATCGGATTCAGCAGGAACACTATTTTACGCCAGATAATCTCGTCAGGATTTTAGAAGACGTGCGACTTTTATCGGGTCAAACCGCACAGGTTCACTCAGGATCGCTACCAGGACTCCAGGAGGCAGAACAAGTTTTCTCAAGTCAGCAAGAAACAGGGAAATATCAACTGTTAATTGAGGGGATTCATCTGATCGGTGCAAATTCCGTGTCTAACTGTTCAAGCTGTGGTTCGCCAATTAGCCAGGATCGTCCAGTCTGTGCCTATTGTGGCACCAAAAATTTGATTGTCCCCTCTACGCCAACTGTCGATGCTGTGATGCTTCAGATTCCGGTTGCCCGCATTGTTCTAAAGCGAGGGGGCGGACTCACGACCGAAGCTTTTACGATCAAAGGTCGAGCGGTCATTGGTCGATCGAGTCCTCAGTCTACTTCTGCTGTTGACATTGATCTGAGTAGGTTGCCAGAAGCGATCAACAATTGGTTAGACTATCATCACGCGGAGATTTGGCGTGATACTGTGGGAAAGTGGTGGATCAAGGATTTAGGTTCAAAAAATGGCACATTTATCTCTACTCACCCGCCGCAGTGGCTACCTGTTCGAGAGAAGCATATCATTCATCATGGGAGCCAAATCGCATTCGCCAATATTCCTTTTGAGTTTCAGATAGATAGGTGATTGAAATGCTATCCAAAATTCGGACAGGTAGCCAAGAGTAGTATCTTTGTTCAATGGAGAATACCATTATGTTAACGTGAGTCTCCAAAAGAGGCGCACCTCTGGGAAGGGCGAAAGAAACGAAACCGACCCAAGAGTTGAAGTAGTCTAGGGATTAAGGCAATTGCTTCACAGCCAAAACCGCTAGAACACTGGTGCAATTTCGCCCGTTGTGAGTCTGGTTCTGGAATCGTCGCGTGAAAGACACTGGTGAAAAGGAGCAACCCTTTATCCCGATTAGGAGAATCAAACGGTCGCTGATTCCGGGTGGAGGATTGCCCCCGATGTTTTTATAAGGTGCTCTCATGATACAGCGTTCTCAGCCTCGTGCTTCAGGTACGTCCGATGCGTCAGAAGCCTTCGAGGTGTTGCATCGTCATGCGTGTGAAATTGATATCGGGTCGGCAAGCCATTGGGTGAGTGTGCCGCCAGAGTGCGAAGCTCAATCGGTGCGAGAGTTTGGTTGCTACACCCCGGATCTGGTCGCGATGGCAGCGTGGCTGAAGCAGTGCCAGATTGAGACGGTGGCGATGGAATCGACAGGAGTATATTGGATTACGGTGTTTCAGACGCTGGAGTCTCACGGGTTTGAGGTGATTTTAGTCGATGCTCATTCCGTCAAGAGTGTTCCGGGGCGCAAAAGCGATGTGCTCGACTGTCAATGGCTGAGGCAGTTACACAGCTATGGCTTGTTATCCGGATCGTTTCGCCCGGATGACCAAATCTGTGTGTTGCGGAGCTACATTCGCCAACGCGATACGCTCATCGCCGATGCCGCTCGTCATCTGCAACGAATGCAGAAAGCCTTGACTCAGATGAATGTGCAGTTGCATCAGGTGTTGAGTGACTTGACTGGGTTGAGTGGGTTAAGAATCCTCAAAGCGATTGTGGCAGGCGAACGTGACCCCCACAAACTTGCAGCCCTCAAGCATGAACGAGTCCGCAAAAGCGAAGCGGAAATTGCCGCCGCGCTGAGTGGCGATTATCGCACCGAGCATCTGTTTGTCTTAGCTCAGGAGTTAACCTTGTATGAAAGCTATCAGCAGCAAATTGCTGCCTGCGATCTTGAGATTGAAGGCTATCTGAATCAGTTGCCGACGCAGGTTGCTCAAGCGCCCCTTGATCCGCCTACACCCGCACGAAAGCGTCCTCAGAATCAACCAAGTTTTGATTTGAAGCATCATCTGCACCGGATTAGTGGCGTAGACTTTACAGCTATTGATGGCATGGGAGTTCTGACCGTCCAGACGATTCTCTCAGAGATTGGGCTGGATGCCAGCCGTTTTCCTAGTGCCAAACAGTTTGCCACGTGGCTGGGATTGTCACCGGGAACGAATATTTCTGGCGGCAGGCGTAAAAGTGCTAAGACTCGCCCTGGCTCCAGTCGAGCCGCAAACGCTTTTCGCATCGCAGCAATGGCAGCGGGGAAGTCTGACTCGGCAATCGGAGCATTCTTCCGTCGCTTGAAGGCAAGGCTTGGCGCTCCCAAGGCGATTACTGCGACCGCTCACAAACTGGCTCGTGTCTTCTACTTCATGCGGAAAACTCACCAGAGTTATGAGGATGTGGGAGCCGCACAGTATGAGCAACAGTTTCAGCAACGCAAGCTGAAGCATCTGCGAAAACAAGCAGCAGCATTGGGATTTGACCTCACAGAACGCTCTCCCATTGATGCTCTAAGTGAGGTTGTTTCTTAGGAGTTCGGGTTAAGCCGGAAGCAGTAAATTGTGGTCAAGCGCGATCGACAGTTTCTTCGGTTGATGGCAATATGCAATCAATCCAGCAAGAACGTTGACAAAGCAGTTGACCGCAGAGCGATGGCGCGAATGCTCAATCTGGGAAATGTTCTTCAACTGGTCGATGATGCTTTCGACAATCGAGCGTTTTCTCAGCATCAAACGGTCATTGAGAGACATCAATCGTTGTTTCATGTTGCGTTTGAGCTTGGTCACGAGTTGAATGCCAGCCGTTTTGAGCAATTGTTTGGCGAGCTTTTGTGAGACATAACCTTTGTCGGCGAACACCTTGCCAAATAACTGGAAAACGGGCGTACGGTCATCGGTATTGCCCGGAGTCAGATCATATTCAACAATTCACCTCGGTCATTCACGACGAGGTGGAGTTTGAAGCCATAGTAACCGATCAATGACAAATTTCAATCCGGTATAGTGCCGTTCATCATCGGCAATCCCAGTGTGAAGAAACCGCTCTACGGTGCAACTAAAACCTGGAGTTCTCGCCAGATTGCCTGTAAAAGCTCACGCAGTTCTTGAACGGCAAACGGTGGCAGGAGATCTGTTGCTAACCAACAGTATGCCAGTCGCTCTGCGATGCCATACTCTCTCGCTTTCGACCACAAAGAAACTGCGCTGACGACCGTAATGCCGAGTGTTCGTGTTTTAGTCACATCTAATGCCTCAAGCGCACGGGCTTCACATTCCGCTGCAAGATAATAAAGTTCCAGCGCACACCCTTGGTGCAGCGAAGCTGTTCGCTGAGTTTCTCCCTCGCGATTGGCGACCTCAGCGAGACTGGCATACTGTTCACTTTGAGTATGATGTTCTAGCCAACTTATATGTTTTTACCTCACTGAACTAATCATAATCAAGTTTGCTCGAAATCCGACGACAGCGGCAATGGCTGGCAAATTGCTGCTTCCACGACGCGCTTGAGCCACTTCTTCTTGCAATCGTCGTCGAACTTCTGCGCTACTCAAATCTGTTCCAGAAACTTCTAACCGAAAGCAGTTCTCTAAGTCATCGAGTGCTGTGCCAATCGGCGCAATATAATAATCTGCGCCTGTTCGAGTTTCCGCTCGTCGAAGTGCCACCAAGTCTCGACTCAATTCAACTGCTGCCAAAGCGCAAGCATAAGCTCCATCGCGAGTAGCATCATCCTGATTCGCCCAAGCATTCTGAACATTCAGAACATATCCAGGATTCACAAAATCTCTAGCTATCAAATCGAAGATGTGGAAATTACAGCACATCTGATTTCAACCCGCCTCTATAAAAAATCGGAAGAAAATCTATCATCATTCCCGCTGCTTCATCTGATGTTGCACGATCGTTAAGTTAAGAAGAGGTTGAGGAACTGGTCTGATGACATGGCGAACTCAGTTAGGCGATCGCATACTTAAAGGTGTTGAGGCGAAATTGTATCTCACTTCCATGCAGTACGCGATCGAGAATCTTGAAGATACCCGCGACTTGGAAGAACCTGAAGTGTTGACTGGCGATCGTCTCTTCGATATTGCCGATTTTGAACAAAAAATTGTCTTGCTCCACCGATGTCTCGCCGCACTGCTTAGCCCAGAAATCGAGTCACCGATGTTGAGCAATGTGATTGAAGCTGCCGCCTATTTTCCATTTGCGTTTCTCAGAATGCGGCTCGAAGATGAGATTTATATCGAGAAGGACTCAATCCAGATGACAGTCTAAAGTATTTATACCGCAACTTGGTCTGGAAGGCATTTGAGAAATACCTTTTGCCAAATTGGCAAGCGGGACAGGAAGAGTTTGGGTTTGATGAAGAATTAGACACTTTCCACCCACACTCAGATAATTTGAGAATTTGGAACACGGTCGTAGATGAACTTGTCGACCGCATTTTTTGGGATCACGACTGGGCATTAACCTCAAGTCATCCAGAGGTGATGGATGGCATGGAGGAAGAATTGAGCCAAACGCTTGGACTCGATGACTATTTTACAAACCGACTACCGCGTGTGACTCCCGAACAGGTGGCAGCCGCGATCGCCGAAATCAAGAACTGGAAATTGAGTGACCCAACTGGCTGACTTGCTTGAGAAGTTGCAAAAATCCGATTAAGGAGAGCAAGACGAGTGGAGATCAAGGTGGAGATCAAATGGCTTGCAACGTAATCGAAGATAAGCTACGATCCTTCCCATCATCAAGTTTCGATACCCTCCGACCATTCGATTACGAATCGAATGGTCATGGGTTCAGATCCCATCATCGGCTTCCTAAGTAGATTGTTGAGCGACACATTATTTGACCGTGGCGACAATTATTTGTCAAAATGAAGATTGGACATTTAATGTGTCGTCTCAGTCCAGCACTTTATTCAGTTATTCAGCATTTCGCGATGTATTACGAATCGAATGCACCTTTCAACCCTCTCTGAAAGTTAGTTATTGAATAAGTTCAATAATTTCTGGAAGTCTTGGCGGAAACTCTGCAACCTACCCACATCTAAAATTTAAGAGGGCGATTGCGACGCAGACGAGCTAGTGATATTCAGTTGGATGCGGTTCTTCAACCCACCCATGTCTGGAGGGCGATTGCGACCACGAGCATGGATGCGACCGATTGCTGGAGCGGAACTTTCAACCCACCCATGTCTAGGAGGGCGATTGCGACTCCTCGTGCCTAGAATCCTTTTGTTTAACAGCTTCTAAACTCTACTTTGGCAAACCTCTTATCCAAGTTCGATAAAGTAGTTCCTTGAAGCGTTGTCTAAATAGCACAGATTCGTACAACTCAATCGGGAAGAGGATTCAGCAATTTGGCGAACCTCCTAGGGATTTTGTCCTCGCTTTGGTTTGCCCAAAAATTGGAGAGGGTTCCTCCTTGCTCGGAGGCGATTCGGTAGCCACCACAAGTGCATATCTGTACCACACTGTTGCCAGTGGTAGAGCGTTGCCTATCGTAATCGGGAGCGCACCTATGCTATACCTGAAGAACAGATATTCGTCAGATATGACTTCCCACCTACATACAACTTTAACTGTGAGATGGCGACTCGAAGGCAGACAGCTACCAGGGTCGGAAAGCACGATCGTTTGACAACGATCAAACTGACCCACATTGTTCACAGTTCAGCGACTCAAAGAGCTTGAACTGCGGCGCTGTTAGTTTACATATTAACTTGTCTAGGTTCGGACGTACTAAAAACTTGGGTTAAGTTTTGGTGAGAGCACGGGAGTGATAAAGCCTAAAAATCTCATCTTATAAGAGCTTTAGCGAATCGATAGTTGTGACAAATAATGTGTCGAAGTAGTCAATTAATTTGCCGCTCAACACAAGTCCAGCCGGAGTAAAAAAATATGAGGAGTTTCCCAAAAGATTGGGGTGAACTCAGAGGAAATTGACTAAAAATCCTGATTGGGAGAACCATCAGTCGAGGAATTAATCCACATATTCTCTTGAATTGACACGATCGTACTTATTCTTCTCAGTTATCACAACGAGAATTAACTTCAGAGACATCTCGTATGATGAGAGGAAAGACCTGTCCTAAAGCTTGAGTTCGCACGATGGCATCACCTTTTCCAGGGATGAATCCCTTTCTTGAAGATCCGGAGTTCTGGTCAGCGGTGCATAATCGCTTGATTGTTGCGATCGCGGATGACTTAGTGGATCACCTCAGCGAAAAGTATCGTGTCGAAATCGAGAAACGGACTTATTTCAGTGATGACGATGAAAGTTTGCTGGTCGGCATTCCTGATGTGGCAGTCGTGACAAGCAAAGTGGAGCCTATTTCCTCAACGGTTCAGTCTTCGCGATCTGTCTTGCCCGAAAAAGTGACCGTTCCCATTCTTGAAGAAGTGAATGAGCGGTATCTAGAGATTCGTGAGGTAGCAACGGGAACCGTCGTCACAGTTTTGGAGATTCTATCTCCAAAAAACAAGCGGACTGGAGAAGGAAGAATTGCCTATGAACGCAAACGAAATCAGGTGTTGGCGAGTGCGACGAATCTCGTTGAGATTGATTTACTCCGAGGAGGCAAAGCGTTTCCGATCGCGAGTCAACATCTTGGAGACTATCGAATTCTGATCTGTCGAGGTCATGAGCGTCCAAGAGGTGATTTGTACGCTTTCGGATTGCGTCAACCGATTCCAATCATTCCGATTCCGATCGTGCCAGGTGAAGCGGAGCCAATGCTCGACCTACAAGCTTTACTGCATCGGGTGTATGACAAGGGACGATATCAGCTAGCTATCGACTATACTCGTCAACTTCAGCCCAAACTGTCTGAATCAGACTGTCAGTGGGTAGAGACATTACTAAGATGTGCTAATGTGCTTACAATCGCATGACCTCTGTATGGACAAGTGAGCCAAGAACAGTGCCATAGGGGCAATTCGTTGTTTTACGAATATCAGCGAATCGGCACGATTGGTGTCAGATTGGCAATCTACTGCAACTGAATTTGGTAAACTTTTACTTCTTAAGGTCAGTTGTTTAGTCTTTCGGGTTCGCATCATGAAGCTGTACGATCGCTTGATTCAAACCCAGCGTCAACGCATTAGTGATGGTGAGATCGTGCCCATTTTAGACGGCTGTAACGCGCCTCGGCAACTGGTTTTGATTTGGTCGCAGTTGGGCGATTTCGATAACCTCGAATATGCTTGGTGGTTGAAGCGAGAGGCGGAAGTGCTGCGATCGACAGAAGTTGCAGTTCGAGCAGTGGGCATTGGAGATCGTGCTTCCGGCGAGAAATTCTGCGAATACACAGGTTTTCCTCCCGATTGTCTGTTTGTAGACCCTACTGCTGAACTCCACCAACAGCTTGAATTGTATTCGGGACTCTCGCTCAAGTTGCCATTGCTTTCGACAGAACAGAATGCCTGGTTCAATCTCCTGCTTATGTGTGCAGGCATTGGGAGTCCTGGAACTTTAACAGAAGTATTTCGGGGATATCGCGGAGATCGTACTGCACCACAGTTGATTGGCGATGATGAGACTGTAAAAGCTGCACCACTTCCGCCACTCAAAGGTTCTACTTTCCGGTGGGCAGGGGGTAGCGGTTTTCAACGTCCGTTTGAACTAGCAACCTTGCGACTTCGTAATATGACGGAAGTGCTGAGTCATTGGAAGACCTATGTGCCAAATTCTGCTTATCTGACTCAACGCGGGGCAACGTTCTTGTTTAATGCTCAAGGTGAGTTGTTGTATGAGCACCGCGATCGCGCAATTCTGGGTTTTGCGGCTCAGATGAATCAACCGCTCACTTTTTTGGAGGAACTCAGTGAGTAAAGAAGAGGCACGTGCCAGGGTAGAAGCTGTATTTAATGCTGCATCAGATTACTTTGATGCGCCAGCGTTGTCGTTTTGGAATCGTTTTGGACAACAGACGATCGATCATCTTGCATTGTGTCCAGGTGATCGTGTTTTGGATGTGTGTTGCGGGTCTGGTGCTTCTGCGATTCCTGCGGCAGTTCGTGTGGGTTCGACAGGGCAAGTTTTGGGCATTGATCTAGCAGAATCGCTCTTGCAATTAGCGCGTGACAAAGCCCAACAGCAAGGATTGGAAAATATCAAATTTCAGGCTGGAGATTTTGAGACGTTGGGATTCCCGGATGAAAGTTTTGATGCGATCGTGTGTGTATTCGGAATTTTCTTTGTTCCAGACATGCAAGCGGCTGTTCGAGAGCTTTGGCGGATGCTGCGTCCAGGTGGGAAACTTGCGATTACTTCTTGGGGAGAGCGAGTGTTTGAGCCTGCGAATCGAGTGTTTTGGGATGCGATTGCAGTGGAACGCCCGGAATTAGTCAAGTCCTTCACGCCGTGGGATCGAATTCGTTGCCCTGATTTGCTCAGAGGTCTACTAGAAGAAAGTGGTGTAACTCAGATTGAGGTGTTCACTGAAATGGGAACCCACGATTTAACAACACCCGAAGATTGGTGGACGATGTGTTTGGGTGGGGGCTACCGAGGGACGATCGATCAACTCGATTCAGCCGCTAAGGAACGAGTGCGACAAGCCAATCTACAATTTCTGCGAACTTATCAGGTTCACGCATTAGAAGTTGATGTTTTGTATGCGATCGCGCAGAAATCAGAAGTTTAATTGATTCGACTCATTTCGGAACTGGTTCATTTCCATTGATTGCATACATCACGCATTGCATCGACCATGCCTCGGACGGCTTCTTTTCCGCCGAGATGTACGATCGCTGGGTATAGTGTGGCGAGGTCTTGCATGAGGTCAGCGCGGGTTCGATGGGCGAGGAGATAGAGATGAGATTGCCAGTTGCTGAGTGAGAGGATGGCAAGGGGAAGACGGGGAAGATAGATACTAAGAAGTTCAGCACAGGAAGGCTTGTGAGCAATGCTATAGATAATAGTGTAAGTTTGGGGCAGGAATGATTCAGGTAGTTGTTGAGCTAACTCAGTCAATATCTTCACTTGATCGGATTCATCTTCCATCAACTGTATGAGCAAAAGTATCTCTAAAAAGTATGTAGAGTCGATCTGGGCGAGATTCATCAATGCGAGTATCTGCTTATACAAACTCCAAACATCTGAGCAAAACGATGCCATCAGCGGATTTTGCGCTAGTAGATCTGGTTCAGAGGTTTCCTGAATCATCCGCAACGCTGACAAAGCTTCTGAAAAGTAAGAAGAGTCAATTTTCGCTAACTCGATCAATAGCTTTGTTCGACTAGATTTATCCTGAATTGACCGTGCAACTGACAAAGCTTCTGAAAAGTAAGAAGAGTCAATTTTGGCTAATGTAACCAATACTGCTGCCCATTCAGGCGTATTTGTAACGAGTAATTTCTCTACTTGACTGGATTCATTTTGAATCGACTGCAAGAATGACAACAGGTGAGCACGGAACGCTGAATTAATTTTAGCTAAATGAAACCACATCCCCGGACGACTGTACTCATACTGGATTAACTCTATTGATTCTACGGCTGCCAATAATTTAGGAGAATCTACAGCCTCATTTTCTGCTGACGCAATTAACACCCTTGCCCGACTAATCTCGTCCTGAAACGACCCTGTGACTGCCAGCAACTGAGCAAAATTCACAGCGTCATTTGTCGCTAACTTTATTAGTACTCTTGCTCGATCAGATTCATCGTGAATCAACTCTGCGGCTGACAATGCTTCTGAAGAATACGTAGAGTCGATTTGTGCCAAATCACAAAGCATCGCAGCACGTCTGTAATCATCCTGAATTAAGCGTGCAGCATTTAATGCCTCTAAAAAGTACGCACTATTATTTTTTACTAATTCTAAAAAAAACTCTGCCTTTCTCTCAACATTACGAATAGTCCTAGCAACATTCAATAAGCTTGGAAGCAACTCATTAATATCATTCTTCGCAACTTCCAAAAGAATTTGAACTTGATTAGACCTCCTGCACGAATCCTGAGCAGTGATTTGAACGTTTGAAAAGAGGGTTAGAAGCTGCTTAGGAGACCGATGCCATGTATGATCGCATTCAACATCTGCCGCCGAACTTATTCAAACGCAAGTGAGGAGTCAAGCGCGAAACCTTCGAGAAAATGGTCGAAGTCCTCAAACCAAAGCTCATGCGCAAGGGGAAACGTGGCGGACAAGGCAAGTTTGGTGTCGAAGATCAACTGCTCATTGCGATGGCATATTGGCGAGAATATCGCACCATCTTACTCAATTCCCTACGGAGGGAAACCCTCCTACAGGATTGAGCGCCAGTTCCACATCGGGCAAAGTTGGGGAATTCATGAAACGACGGTTGGACGCATTGTCCGCAAGATTGAAAACATCTTGATTCAGTCGGGTGAGTTCTGCTTGCCAGGTAAAAAAGCGCTGCACTCAGCCCAGACCGAATGGAACATCCTCGTCGTCGATGTGAGTGAGAGTCCAATTGAACGCCCAAAAAAAAACAACGACCTTACTACAGTGGCAAGCAGAAATGGCACACGCTAAAAGCTCAAGTGGTTGTGGACTAAGAGTTGCGGCAAAGAGGTTGGAATTCATCCGAGTGATCGCTTAGCTGCAATTGTGCAGGGAGTTAACCCAGAGGGAGCTGAGTTACTATAGCCCTACCAAGCTACATTAGGACTTGTAGTTAGGGGTAGAAAGCGTGATTGAGACCTGCCGATGCCTGCTCCTTACAGTGAAGACTTGCGCCGCAAAGCCGTTGCTGCGGTCAAGCGCGGAGAACAGAAAACCGATGTCAGTAAGATGTTCCATATCAGTCGCAATACGCTCGACCTCTGGATCAAACGCGAACAGGAGACCGGAGACTGCCAAGCTATTACGAACTTCCAGCAAGGCTGTCGGCATAAAATCACGGATTGGGAACGCTTTGAAGCCTTTGTTGTCCAGCATAACGGCAAGACACAAGCAGAAATGGCAAAGTTATGGGGCGACGGGGTGACGCAGCAAAATATGAGTGCAGCGATCAAAAAGCTGGGCATGAGTCGAAAAAAAAGACGTACGTCTATCGCGAACGGGATGAACTCAAGCGGGTTGAGTTCGAGGAACGATTAAAGACCAAAATGGATGCTGAACTTGTTTACGTTGATGAAGCAGGCATCGACAATCGGGACGAGTATCCCTATGGCTACAGCAAGCTTGGGCAACGCTGTGATGCCCTCAAGTCCGGTAAGCGCACTGAGCGCGTCAGTTGGATTGCCGCGCTCAAGCAAGGCAAGTTATTTGCGCCAATGACGTTTTCTGGCTCATGCAACCGAGACTTGTTTGAGGTGTGGCTAGAGACCTGTCTACTACCAAAACTGCAACCGGGCAGTGTGATTATCATTGACAATGCCAGTTTCCATCGCTCCCAAGCCATGGATGAAATTGTGGCGCAAGCTGAGTGTGAACTCTGGTATCTACCGCCCTATTCACCAGACTTGAACAAAATCGAGCGATGGTGGTTTGTGCTGAAGAATTGGATGCGGCAACGCTGGGATGAATTTGAGACCTTTCGCGACTGTGTCGATGCCGCTTTTAGAGATAGTCCTAACGTACTTAGGTCGGGCTATACTGTCCAACCTCAGCGGAACTTGCGGGGAGACATCCCAGGATCTTAATCTACACACCAGACTGATTCGTCTTCGCCGCGAACAGATTCTCTGGGATGTTTGAACTGTATTCCACTTCTCTCTCAACATACAAGCCGATAATTCCATTCGCCCGGGCAAAACAATGATTCACCTGAGTATGCCGTAATGATTCGGGACGCAATGCAACGATTTGCCTAGGCAACATGCAACACAACGATTGACACACATCCGATCTCAAATCAATGTTTATTTTGATCGCTAAACATTCCCCCGCTTCCACTCACTAAAGCCTTTTCCTAAAATCACAAACAGTACTAGAGTTCCTTGAATCACTCCCGCAAGAGACGATTCTAAATTCAAATCGAGCGGCAACTGCAAGCTGCCAATGTTCAGCGCACTGAAAAAGAACGCGATCGGCAAAAGTAACCAAGCATTCATTCCCGCCAACATTGCGACTAATAACGCTAAATATCCCAATCCGCTTGAAATGTTGGGAATCAAGCGATGAAAGACAGCCACAACTTGCAACGCTCCCGCAACGCCTGCAAACGCACCACAGATTGCAAATGAACTGAGTAATTGTCGAATCGATGGAATGCCGAGAACATAAGCTGCTCTGAGATTTTGCCCAACGGCTCGAAGCTTTAAACCGAAATGTGTACCGCTAAGAACAACGATCGTTAATGCGATCGCAATCAGCGCAATCAAAACCGAAATTGGGCTTGCATCTGTATTACCAAACGTCGGCAACCACAGCGATTCTGGAAATTGTTCTGTGCCGCTCATCGATGCAACACCCGGACGTTTCCAAGGTCCAAACACCAAATACAAAGCAATCCCATCGGCAAGAAAGTTCAAGCCTAAGCCTGCAAAAATTTCATTGATGCGTCCATAGATATTGAGAACGCCTGCGAGTAATCCCCACAACATTCCACCCATTCCGCCAGCCACAATCGCAAGAAAAAGTGTCAGAGCAGGAGGCAAAGAATCTTGCCCTAATCGCAGTATCAAGGTTGCAGCAATCCCACCGAAAGCAATCTGTCCTTCAATGCCTAAGTTGTATAAGCCAGTTGTGAAAGTGAATAGTAATCCACAAGAAGCGATGAGCAATGGACAAAGTGTAGAAATTACACGGGCGAACTGTCCAGGCGTACCAAATGCCCCGGATGCAATTTCAGAAATGACCGCGATCGGGGAAGCCCCTGCTAACACGATAATGATTGCAACAAAGATCAAAGCAAGCGCGATCGCGCCAACTTGATAAGAAAGTGTTTTACTCAAAGCGTCCCCCAATCATCTGTCCAAGCTTTTCGACTGTGAGTTCTGATGCTGCAATCGGCTCTGAAACTTCTCCACCACTGAAGACTAAAACGCGATCGCTATACTGCATGATTTCATCCAAATCTGAAGACATAAATAAAATCGTGGTGCCAGTTTGACATCGAGCAATTAACTGCTGCCAAACCCACAAGGTTGATTCAATATCTAATCCGCGCGTCGGATGCTCCATTAACAATAAATTTAATGGAACGGGTAACAATGCAAGCTGTGTCCGTTGTTGATTTCCCCCAGACAATCTTTCAACATGAGAATGGGGCTTGCCTCGAATGTTGAACATTGCGATCGCTTCGAGTGCTGTCTGATGCGTTGCTTTCCAATCAATGAATGGCGACTGATTCGGCTGACGTAAAATCACATGCTCATGGATCGATAAGCCTCGAATTAAGCCATCTTTCAGCCGATCCGCAGGCGAATAGCCAATTCCATGTTTGAGATACGCTGGATACGGTTTTTGAGTCATATCAAGCGCATCAATCTCGATCCTGCCTGCTGAAGCTCGCATTAATCCAGCACAGAGTAAAAGTAGTAATTGCTGTCCGCTGCCTTCGAGTCCTGCAAGCCCGATCACTTCACCTTTATAGGCGGTCAAAGTATCGACTTTCAAAGTTAAGCGATCGTCTTTGACCACAATGCCGTCGAGTTCCAACATTGGTTCAGATTGCTGAGTCCTCGGCTTGATGGGTAAAGCAAGTTCTTTCCCAAAGATCAGATCAATCAGCACTGAATCTGGACAAGGAATTTCGGCATGACCGACGACCTGCCCTGCCCGCATTACAGTAACGCGATCGCATAACTCCTCTACATCCTCAAGCTTGTGCGACACGAAGATCACAGATTTTCCTTCAGCCGCTAATCGTCGTGCTGCTTCAAACAATGCCGTCTTTTGAGACGCAGAAATTCCGGTCGTCGGTTCATCGAGAATTAGGGTCTTCACACCGAGAGACAACAATCGAATGATTTCCAACTGTTGGCGTTCTCCAACGGTTAGATCAGCAACACGAACATCCGGATTGAGTGAGAAATTAAAGGTTTCGCTCAGACGGAGAAATTCTTGTCGAGCGCGATCGAGATTCACGAACTTCAACCCCGAAAATAATCCTTTTGCCAGCACTTCGCCTCGACCGACCACAAAGTTATCCAGCACCGAAAGGGGTGGAAAGTCGAGCGGATCTTGATGCAGCATCCCAACGCCAGAGCGAATCGCATCAGCAGGCGTTTTAATGTTAGCTGCTTCACCATCGAAAAGGACTGAGCCGGAATCGCGCGAGATGAAACCACTGAGAACTTTGACGATCGTGCTTTTTCCCGCACCATTCTCTCCGAGCAAGCCATGAATACTTCCTGCTTGAACAGTCATCGAAACCTGATCATTTGCCAGGACTTGCCCAAAGCGCTTTGTAATCTGTTGGAGTTCGATTTGCATAGTTCAACCCACTCTGTAACGCGAGAACTCCAAGTTTCTAAAAAACTCGGAGTTCTGAAGAATTTAGCTATTTACTGGGTCCATCCATTCCAGCCAACAACTGCGGCATATACCAAATTTGTTGTTCTGTTGCAGTCTCTCCGGCTTTGACAAAGTCTGTTCCGTCTTGGAACTTGATCGGTCCTTTGTAGAGATTAATGCTGCCACTGCTCATTCCTTTGACAAACTCATCCAGGAATTTTTGATTCTCACCTAACGCCTGACCTGGATTAAACCCAATCATTCCAGCAGTGGGATTGGTGAGGTTTTGCCAGTCAGGACCAGACCAGACAAATTCGCTCGTGTACTTGCCATCTTTTGCTTTCTGCAAAGCATCTGCATAAGGAATTGACCAATTGTAAAACGGCACACCCAAACAAATGCTAGGAGCTAGCGAACAGCCCGTTGGTAAGTCATAGTGCACGTATTTTACTTTCTTCCCAGCTTCTGCTGCTTTTTTTCCTTGTACTGCTGCTTCTGGCGTATCAATGCCACTCATCACAACATCAAAGCCCCCATTGTAGTAGTCATCAGCAACCTTGGTCGGATCAAGCGTTTTACCTGGAATATTGAACCAGAATCCAATCCAAGTCACTTTGAACGTCAACTCTGATGCCGGACGCTTTCGATAGGTCTCCCAGCAGTATTTTGCGCCGAGAAAAGCAGCAGAACTATATCGCCGAGTTTCATCATTGATCAAGGGACCTAAATACCCAATTTTTCCCGTTTCAGTTCCCAAGGCGGCAGTACATCCGGCAATCATCTTCCCGTACTCCATCCGTCCCATGATATTGCCGAGATTGGCTTGGTTTTTGAAATTCTTGCCGTCTTTCCAAGCATAATCCCCAGAGGCATGAATCACAGTCACATTGGTATGTTTCTTGGCAGTCTCCAAGGCATCATCTTTAAAGTCATCCGAGTTAAAGATAATGAATTTTGCGCCTTTGGCAATCAAGTCATCTGCGACTTGAGAACCTTTAACGTTGGGACGATCGCCAGGGTTCACCTTGTCTACGTACTCTAATTTTGTACCCGCAACTTTTTGAATTGCACTTTGAATGCCCTCAAAGTGTACCTGGTTCCAGCCTGCATCGTTTTTTGGACCCACTAAAACCATGCCAACGACGTAATCTCCACTGCCAGCAGCAGGGGAGGAAGCAGAGTTAGGAGTGCTCCCACCTCCGCAGGCTCCCACGATCGAGCCAAGAACAACGGTCAGTCCGATCTGACCGAGAAATTTCGATACCTTCGATATCTTTGTCATATTTTGCAGAACGCCAAGTAGGTGAGGTGTGGGAGCGAATTCAAGATCGAATTATCACGAATCCAGAACGCAGCAAAATGTATTGCAAGCCACATCAAACTATCAAGAATTGTTAGAATTCGTAGAAAATTCTGATTTTTTTAATTCCTCGATTGCGTGCTGACATCTCGAAGGGGAATCAACAGAAAATCTCAGCAGGACTTCTCCGCTCAGAAATCTTCTAATAGCCATTCTGAAGCGCGATCGCCCAAATCGATTGGAATACTGACTGCCTTGCCCTGTCTTGGACGTTCACGAGTTTTTGCAATATAAGACTGCACCTGTTCGATCGCGCCCCATCCTGCCAAATACGTCGCCACCTGATCCAAATGCTCCAAATATTCCGCCTCAGACAGCGGGAACGACAACTGCTCCAAATATTTCCACATAATCTGAACAAAGAACTTCCCTTGGGTACGGCGCACCTGGATATCGTAGGAGCGCCCCCACTTCTGGAGCAGAATTTGTTGAAGATCTCGTCCTGTCATCATGGCGATCGCAAAATTTGTAACATTTCGTAAATCAATTCCACAGTCTCGTATCGATAATCTGAATGTCAAGAAATGTATAATAAATCTTAGAAAAGCTACAGACAGCCGACTCTAAGGGATTTCTGGACATCCGATTGGACAAACTTGAAGTGCCCTAGATCGTCATTCGCTCGTCATTGTGTAGCCCTCTCCATGTAAATTGATTTAAACACAGAGCTTTCAAATCAGTTCTGCGCGAAATCTTTTGTCATCCATCTCATTTCCGCAATCCCTAGAGAAGAAGTCATGGCTCAATTATCCGAATCTTCTGATGTCCCAAGCATGGGTCGTCGCCAATTTATGAACGCCTTGATGTTTGGCTCTGAAGCGTTGGTCGCGCTCGGTGCTTTATATCCAGTCGTGAAATACTTTATTCCGCCGTCGGCTGGTGGCGCTTCGGGAGGTGTCACGGCAAAAGACGCGCTTGGCAACGATATTCTTGTCAGCGAATATACAAAATCCCATCCCGCCGGCGATCGTTCTCTCGCTCAAGGCTTGAAAGGTGATCCGACTTACGTTGTGGTCACAAATGATGGCATTGAGAGCTATGGCATTAACGCGGTGTGTACTCACCTCGGTTGTGTCGTGCCTTGGAACGCAAATGAAAACAAATTTATGTGTCCGTGCCACGGTTCGCAGTATGACAGCACTGGCAAGGTCGTTCGTGGCCCCGCTCCTCTGTCTTTGGCATTGGTTCATGCCAGCGTTGAGAACGACAAGATCTCCTTTACGCCTTGGACTGAAACCGATTTCCGTACAGGCGACGATCCTTGGTGGGCTTAAGCCGCTGACTTTGAACCATTGCACAACATAGTGAACAGAGATGAGAAGTAGTTTTCTAAGAAAAGCGATCGTGACGATCGCGGCGATCGCAACGTTACTCGCAGGCAGCTTTGCTTTGCCTCAAGCGGCTTCTGCATACCCGATTTTTGCTCAAAGCCAATACGAAAATCCCCGTGAGGCTACGGGTCGGATTGTCTGTGCAAACTGCCATTTAGGTGCAAAGCCGACCGAAGTAGAAGTTCCTCAGTCCGTTTTGCCGGATACCGTGTTTGAAGCAGTGGTGAAAATCCCTTACGACACCAGCGTGCAGCAAGTGCAAGGCGATGGCTCGAAAGGTCCGTTGAATGTCGGTGCAGTCTTGATGTTGCCAGACGGATTCAAGCTTGCTCCAGAAGATCGGATGACTGACGAGCAGAAAGAAAAGGCTGCGGAACTCTACATCCAGCCTTACAGTGATGCTCATCCGAACTGGTTAGTCGTTGGTCCTGTTCCGGGTGAGCAGTATCAAGAAATCGAGTTTCCGATTCTTTCACCTGATCCGAAGACTGATAAGTCTTTGCGCTTTGGTAAGTATCCGGTGCATGTCGGCGGAAACCGCGGTCGTGGACAGGTTTATCCGACTGGACAAAAGAGCAATAACGCGGTCTATAACGCTTCTGCGGCAGGTCAGATTTCTGCGATCGCGAAAACCGAAGAAGGCGGCTATACCGTTACGATTACGGGCGAAAATGGCGCAACTGCAACTGATGAGATTCCAGCAGGACCCGAGTTGATCGTGGCTCAAGGTGACACGGTGAAAGCAGGTGATCCGTTGACCAGCAACCCGAACGTCGGTGGATTTGGTCAAGTCGATAAGGAGATCGTGTTACAGAACCCAGACCGGATTAAAGGTCTGCTCGCTTTCTTTGCGATCGTTTCCTTGACTCAAATCATGTTGGTTCTGAAGAAGAAACAGGTCGAGCGCGTTCAAGCCGCTGAAATGAATTTCTAATTCTAGAATTCAACCGAATTGAATGGAGCAAGCCTAACCGCTCGCTCCATTTTTTTGTGTTAAAACACCCCACTCCCCACTTCCAATATTGATGTCATGATCCAAGCTTTTCAGCGTAGCGCTTCAATTCCCATGCCATCCGCTGAATCCCTTTTCGTTCCTCTTGACGAATAAAAGGCAACAAAAAACGGGCAAACGTTCCAGAAAAATTCTGCTGATACGAAAATCGCGTTTGATTCACTCCGATGTCTTGTAGCTCAAACACATGCTCATTGTGCAAACCGGGAATCGAAGAAAGCCACTTCAAACAGTAATTGGGTTGAACTAAAGTGACGATCGGGCGAAATTGAATTTCATCTTCTCCGGGCGATCGTAAAACTGACAATGAAACATCTCGTCCTTGGATAAACGGGCGATTTGGGTCGCAGTCAAATAAAAAAGTATTCCAATATTTCCAGCGTTCTTTAGCGATCAGGATTTGCCAGATCTGCGATCGAGCGGCATTAATTTCAACTTCGGTGTATAAACTCGGCATAAATCATGTCCTCAGACGATCGCAATTAACAATTCGTGACCCTTTATTGCGGTAAGATTTGCCGAGTCGCAAATCACGCACACAATCCATGTCAGATCTTCTTACCCCTAATTCCAGTTTTAGCTTGACTATCCGCTTTGAGGTTCCGAATCGTCCGGGAATGCTTGCCAGTGTCACCCAAGCAATCTCCACACTGGGTGGCAGTATGGGACAGATTGATTTGATTGACCAGACTCGCGCCATTTCGATGCGAGATATTACCATCGATGCGGCGAGTGCTGAACATGCAGAAACGATCGTGCAAGCCGTTAAAGATCTCCCTCACATTAAAGTGCTCGATGTGTACGATCGTACGTTCACTCTTCATCGAGGCGGCAAAATTAGTGTTGTCAGTAAGATACCCCTCCGAGGTCAAGCAGATCTCGCGATGGCTTATACTCCTGGGGTCGGACGGATTTGTAATGCGATCGCAGAAGAACCGCAGCGCGTGTACGAATTGACGGTGAAAGGAAACATGGTGGCGATCGTCACCGATGGCAGCGCAGTGTTAGGCTTAGGAAATCTTGGGGCTGAAGCATCGATGCCTGTGATGGAAGGCAAAGCGATGCTATTTAAAGAATTTGGGGGATTGGATGCCTTCCCGATTTGTCTTGCGACTCAAGATACGGATGAAATTGTCGAAACCGTTAAGCGGATTGCGCCTGTATTTGGCGGTGTGAATTTAGAAGATATTGCTGCCCCTCGATGTTTTGAGATTGAAGCACGATTGCAGCGAGAGTTGAATATTCCTGTCTTTCATGATGATCAACATGGAACTGCGATCGTCACGCTTGCTGCACTCACGAATGCTTTAAAGCTCGTCAACAAGAACATATCTGACGTGCGGATTGTGATCAACGGTGCAGGCGCAGCGGGAGTTGCGATCGCAACGTTACTTCAGAAAGACGGAGCGAATGAAATCATCATGTGTGACTCGAAAGGAATTTTGTCGAACGATCGCACGGATTTGAATCCTCAAAAACGCAGCTTTGCAGTTGATCAATCGGGTAACTTAGCCGATGCGATGAAAGGCGCAGATGTCTTTCTGGGCGTGAGTGCGCCGGGAGTCGTGACACCGGAGATGGTGAAATCGATGGCAACTGATCCGATCGTCTTTGCGATGGCAAATCCGATCCCTGAAATTCAGCCGGAACTGGTCAAAAATGATGTTGCAGTCATGGCAACCGGGCGCAGTGATTACCCGAATCAGATCAACAATGTGTTGGCATTTCCGGGGGTGTTTCGTGGGGCATTAGATTGTCGTGCTTCGACCTTTACGACAAATATGTATTTGCAGGCAGCTTTAGCGATCGCGTCTCTCATCAAAACCGATGAACTCGATCGAGAACACATTGTGCCCTCTGTCTTTGATGAGCGGGTGGCGAAGGTGGTTGCTGCGGCAGTTCAACGGGCTGCGAGAGAAGATGGAGTCGCACAGGGATAAATGATTTCTTAGGACTTTAGGAGTTAAAACTTTCCGAACATTTTCTATCCTTAGTGGAAGAGTCAGTACAATAACAGCGGATTGCGGGGACTGAGCAACAACTGAATTCATTCAGATTGTCAATGTTCTAGAGATTACATGTCCACTATTCGCAATAAGTTATGAAGATTCTCACTCACAAGTCTGAGTTGAAAGTGCTTGGACTGCCTGCTGACCAAGGAAGATGGCTACTTCTTCCATTAGGGATGAGTGTTCTGCTATGTCTGGGCAGTATTTATGCTTGGAGCGTCTTTAGAAAGCCTTTAGAAAGTGAACTGAACATTAGCGCAACAGAAAGCTTATTACCTTTTACTGTGGCGCTTGTTTTTTATGCTGCGCTGATGCCGATCGCAGGGTTCTACATTTCTAAGCTTGGAACTCGCACCATGACGGCAATTGGAGGAATCATTGTCGGCTGCGGCTATCTTCTTTCGAGCTTTGTCCATCAAATTGAAATGATGGTGCTGACCTATGGAGTGATCGCTGGTACGGGAGTTGGGATCGCTTACGGTGTCCCGATGGTTGTCGTTTCTCGGTGGTTCCCAGATCAGAAAGGGTTAGCCGTTGGACTCACGATCGTTGGATTTGGGCTTTCTCCTCTGATTACGGCTCCCCTAGCAAATCAACTCATTGACATTTACACCGTTCGACCGACTTTACGGATACTTGGGATCATTTTTACGATCGTGATTCTAGCAATCGCTTGCACCTTGAAATTACCGCCTAAAGATTGGCACCCTCAGAGAGATTTCGCTGCTTCATCGACGATCGCTGCTCGAACTTATCCAGCCAACTTATTCAAAAGTCGATCGTTCTATGGACTTTGGATTTGCTATGCGATCGCAACGTTGATTGGCCTAAGTGCCATTGGAATTTCTAGTCCAGTCGGTGAAGAGATGATCAACATTGATCCAAAATTCGCAGCTAGTAGTGTTGCGCTGTTTGCGGTGTTTAATGGCATGAGTCGTCCTTTGTTTGGATGGTTAAGCGATCGCCTTCAGCCTCATCGTGTCGCGATCGCATCTTATACCCTCATTCTGATTGCCTGTATTCTCATGGCAAATGCTCAGCCAGGACAAGTTGCACGGTATCTGATTGCTTTTTGTCTCTTTTGGTTTTGTCTAGGCGGATGGTTAGCAATGGCTCCAACGATCACTTTGCGATTTTTCCATCCTGACCAATATGCTCAAAACTATGGGATTGTCTTTACTGCCTATGGAGTCGGTGCTTTAGTCGGAACTTTGGCAACTGGAAGAATTCGAGATTGGTTGGGAACCTATACATATGCGTTTTATCCGATGGCGTTGCTTGCGATCGTGGGCATCATTGTTGCTAGCTCAATGCTGAAGTACGATTCAAGTCGCCCAATCACACAAGAGAGCCTTTAACAGAACTATTCCGCTAATCTTCCTTGAGAATGCAGAACAATTCATAAAAAAATGATGTCGTTTCTTAATCGGTAACGACATCATTTTTTTGTTTTAGAGAGTCTGATAATAGGCGCTATCCAACCTGACGCGGAAGGGTCGCCTCATGTTCCAAGATGCTCGAATTTATCAAATTCTCTTTCTTTCACTGTTTTTGCTCGTTGGCATTGTCACGAGAGATTGGTCATTACATCTGAGCATGGTTGGAACTGCGATCGTGACCTGTCTCGGATCACAATGGCTGATGACTCGAATCTCAGAGCAATCCTTTACTCAATCTTTCCCCAGCGCATTGGTTACAGCCTTGGGGATGAGCGTGCTATTGAGAGCAGATCATTACCTAACGATCGTACTTGCTTGTTCTGCTGCAATTGCTAGTAAATTTATCCTGCGGATTGGAGAGAAGCATCTCTTTAATCCGGGAAATTTTGGCATCATCACAGCCTTATTGCTTACTTCGGATGCTTGGGTTTCGCCAGGGCAGTGGGGTGAAGAGGGCTGGTATGCAGCGCTGTTTTTGGCAACGGGGGGATTAGTCCTCAAGCGAGTTGGCAGATGGGATACGACGATCGCGTTTCTTGCAATGTATGGCGGATTAGAAGCGATTCGGAATTACTACTTAGCTTGGACTTGGGATGTCTGGGGGCATCGATTGATGAGTGGATCGCTCCTGATGTTTTCCTTGTTTATGATTACTGATCCTCGAACCATTCCGAATTCTCAGATTGGGCGAGTCATTTGGGCAAGTGCGATCGCAGTCCTGACGTTCATTTTGCGAAATCAGTTTTTTGTCTCGACAGCAGTGTTTTGGGCATTGTTTGCACTGGCTCCGCTTAGCATTGTCATCGATAAAATCTTTCCTGATTCTCGCTTCTCGTGGGAACAGAGTGCAGCTACGACTGAGTCTTTATCAATCTAAGGAATATGCTATGAAATCATTTCGCATTTTATGTGCATTGCTCATTATTGGTCTGAGTTGCTTTTTCTTTGTTCCAAAAGCTTGGGCGTTTTGTGGATTCTATGTTGCGAAAGCAGATGCAAAACTCTATAACCAAGCTTCTCAAGTCGCGATCGCTCGAAGTGGCGATCACACTGTTTTGACGATGGCGAATGACTATCAGGGTGAGGTGAAAGATTTTGCGATCGTGGTTCCCGTTCCAACGGTTCTACAGAAAGAACAAGTTAAAGTAAGCGATCCTAAAATCATCGAGAGATTAGATGCTTTTAGCGCGCCTCGATTAGTTGAGTATTTTGATCCAGATCCGTGTGAAACGATCGACGATCGCGTGTTACGGATGCCCATGCCATCTGCACCAATGAGTGAAGCAAATGAAGCTGTTCGGAGTCGTCAAGGCTCGCTAGGAGTCACTGTAGAAGCAAAATTCACCGTTGGGGAATATGACATTCTGATTTTAAGCGCAAAAGAATCGGGGGGATTAGAAACTTGGTTAGTTGAAAATGGCTATAAGATTCCGCGTGGGGCAAAGCAACTCTTAAAGCCTTACATTCGCCAAAAGCTCAAATTCTTTGTTGCGAAAGTCAATCTTGATGAGTTTGATAAAGCTGGATTTCAATCTCTTCGTCCCTTACAGATTACTTATGATTCGCCCCGGTTTATGCTCCCGATTCGATTAGGGATGATCAATGCTCAGGCGGCTCAAGACTTGATTGTTTATATCCTGTCTCCCAAAGGTCAGGCTGAGGTAACTAATTACAGAACGGTCAAGGTTCCTTCTGATTCTGAAGTTCCGTTGTTTGTCAAAGATGAGTTTAGTCACTTCTACAAATCAATGTTTGAGAAAAGCTACGATCGCGAAGATCGCAAAGTTGCTTTTCTAGAATATGCCTGGAATATGGGCAATTGTGATCCCTGTTCGGCTGAGCCTCTCAATCCTGAAGAATTGAAGCAAGCCGGGGTGTTCTGGCTAGAAGGTTCTGAACCTGTTGTGATGCCTCGTGGTCGTCGTCGCCCAGTTGTAAGCTCTGATGTGTTTATCACACGGCTGCATGTTCGCTACACGCGCGATAAGTTCCCCGAAGATCTAATGTTCCAAGAAACGAATCAGCAAGAAACATTCCAAGGACGCTATGTTTTGCGGCATCCTTTCAACGGTAAAACAGATTGTCCTGCTGGAAGACGCTATCAGCGATCGCTGCGCCAACGATTTGAAGAACAAGCGCAAACGCTAGCACGTCTTACAGGCTGGAATATTGATGAGATTCGCAAAAAACAACCGCAAGTTCAAAGCCAACTTCCTTGGTGGCAGGATGTATTGATGTCGATCTCTGGCATGTAATGGGGTGAAGGAATGTTACAGCTAGTCTCGTGATGATGTGTTTGGAAATGAGGTGAAGAATCAGGGGAGACCGCAAACAGGTATTTGTTTGTGGTCTCCTCTTTTTCTCAATACATCAGCATACGAGCGGTTATTGAAAGTGAAGCGGGATTTGCTGAAGCTGCTTTTCTAAAGACCAGTCTTGTGGTGTAATCGTCGGTTCATGCCATCGAAAGCCTTGAGCTTTCCATCTTTCACGAGCTAATCTCGCAGTCTCTATTGAGCAATCTTCATAACCAAACTCTACGCCACAGCAATCACATATTTCAAAGTTTGGCGTTTTTCCATCTTCTCCCCAAGGAGATTCTGCTTGAAGCAGTCCACAAACCCGGCAAGCATACAGAGTGGGATCAGAAAACATAAGCTATTTCACTGAGTATTCAAGTAGTTTAAATTAATTGCGAATTTATGTACTAGCGGCTCAGGTTTAAATGACTTGAATCAAACTTCTCACCTGCAAACAAGTACCTGTTCGCGATCGCCCCCTCACTTCTCACATTCCCAAAGGCATCATAACGGGAGCACAATGTGCATCCTGAAAGGAATTAAAAGAAATTCGCTGTCGTCGCGTTATCAGAAAACATTTTTGTTTTGGTCAAGTAGTTGCCTACTTTGTCATAAGTTCATATGGAATCAAAACATACTGAGCGTGCTAACTGCTAGGCATAATTGTATTAAAGAGGCAAACATTATCAAGCACAGCGCCGTTTAACGTAGCTCCTGATAAGTCGACATAGCTCAAATCACAGCTTATGATCTGAGCTTCAGTTAAATTTGCATATCGTAAATTTGCATATCTCAAATCTAAGTTACCAAGAACCGTAGATTCGAGGTTAATCTGAGAGAGATTAGCATTACGAAAGTAGGACAATGTAATGAGTGAGTTGGTTATTATGGCTTGACTTATATTAGCGGACTCAAATGAACATTCGCTGATATAAGCCGATTTAAAGTCCACTCCAATCAATTCTGCTTCACGAAAATCTACTTCAAAGAGTTGGATTTCTGAACCAATTGATCCGCTAAGGCAAGCACGGATAAACTCTGCTCTCCTAGCATAGCAATAGTTTAGGGTTGCACATCTCAGATCTATTTGATTTAGAGATAAAGACAAATCTTCTTCATGTAAATCGGCTCCACTAAACGCTCTATGCCCTTCTTCATACTTCCTGTACAACTCCGAAGCTAGCATTCTAAGTTCCTCGTATTGCAGTAATCACTGAACGATACTTCATGAATTTTCAAATGATGAAGATATTCATTATTTCAGCAAATATGTGCTGGAGAAAGTTGAGTGAGGATCAGTACAGAACACTAAAAAGGATTTTAATAAAGCTCATTCACAGCAATTCAATCAATAGCCCTCATCATCAAGCTTGAGCTGTTTTATAATTGATAACCATAATCCATCTTCATGATTGAATACTGCTGAATCAATCACTTGCATCTTGTAACTAAAGCTATCTAAACGCTCTAGCACATCATCATACTGGCGCGAGGATTTCTCATAAGCAACAATAGAAGCAGCTAATTGCTCAAGGCTAGAGTTGCAAAATCCAATAGATTTATCTATTGGATTAATGTACACAATTCTGTTCCCGTTGTCTAAATCAAGGCATATTCTATTAGCGAGATTGACCTCAGCCGAGAAAATAGCTTCGTCCAGATCTAGTTCTTCTAGTTTTTTTGCAATTCTTGATAGACTAGCATTGCCATCTAGACCAATTTCGTCAAGGTGTATAAATCTTCCAATTAGCTGAGTTACAGCTCTACAACCTATTGTAAACAGATTGCCAAAGGATTCACTAGGTTGATGAAATTTTACGTCTTCAGCAATCGGCTCAAAATCCATCGAAAATCTCAGGTAGCCTATCACTATTGGTAAGCCCAAGCTCAAAATAGATTCCTTGATTTCGGGTGAAAGATTAATCTTATCCAAGGACTCTGGATATGCGTAAACTAAATTCTGCTGCTCAAAAACTTGGCTCATTTCATCATTCAGACTCATACCCATATACCCTTGATTACTCAAAGTCTACACCGTACATCATGAAGTCCAAGGATTGAAATTGATTTGTCCCCTTAAACCGCGAGCCGGGTCTATCTCCGAAAGAATATCGGTTGAGAAAGGGTTTATATCACCAATATTGAAGATGTTGGCGATAGCACTTGCTATTCTGACCATAGCAAGTGTCTGAACCATATTCATAGCAAAGTAACCAGTGGGGTCAACGTAATTGAACCCACTGGCGTTTCCGTACAGGTACTTTTGCAAGATTATCGGTTTGCTTAATTTACCATCGAAATCATCGTGTCTACCAAAGCGCTCATTCTCAAGACCGTAGTAGCGCTGCCTCAGATAATAATTGGTCTAAATTGACATCAAACTTTTCTTCCACGAGCAAGTACTTGTGGTTTAAAACACTTGTCTGGGACACCAAATCCTCAAAAGCATCATAACGAGAGGACTACTGAGGAGCTAGCTTCCAGATTGCAGGACAACTAATGAGCGACCCATCACCGGAACATTTTTTGTTCCGGTAAACAGAATCTTCTCATCAATAAATCTCGGCTCTTTTGTGTTAATCAGCGCAGACCATTTTCGCTGGCGTAATCGAGTCGGTAAGACAAAATTTAGCGTTTCCCAATGTGCATTAAACAGTAATAGAAAACTACTATCTCGAATCCGTCCACCTTTGGGACCGCGATCGGGCAATTCACTTCCATTCAAAAACACAGAGATCGCTTTTGCATATCCATTGCACCATTGTTCCTCGGTCATGTCATGCCCATCGGGATTAAACCAAGCAATATCATTCACACTCGATCCATGAATCGCCTGCCCTTGAAACCACCGCTGCCGCCGGAAAATGGGATGTGCTTGACGGAAATGAATCAACTCTCGCGTGAAATTGAGCAGATCAGACTGAGAATTGCATAACTCCCAATCCAGCCAAGACAGTTCATTATCTTGACAGTAAGCATTATTATTCCCGAACTGAGATCGACCCATCTCGTCGCCCATCACAATCATTGGAATGCCTTGAGATAACATCAACGTTGTGAGCATATTGCGCTGTTGTCGCTCTCTTAGACGCATTACTTCCACATCATCTGTCTCACCTTCTACACCACAATTCCAAGAGCGATTGTGGCTTTCACCGTCTCGATTGTCTTCGCCATTGGCTTCATTGTGTTTCTCGTTGTAGCTCACAAGATCGCGGAGCGTGAAACCATCATGAGCCGTCATGAAATTAATGCTGGCATGAGGTCGTCTGCCATTCGATTGATAAAGGTCAGGACTGCCCGTAAATCGATAACCAAACTCACCAAGCTTACCATCCTGCCCCCGCCAGAAATCGCGCATCTCATCTCGATAGCGCCCGTTCCACTCTGACCAAAGTACCGGAAAATTGCCAACTTGATATCCGCCATCGCCTAGATCCCAAGGTTCTGCAATCAGTTTGACTCCAGCTAGAATCGGATCTTGGTGAATAATGTCAAAGAACGATGCCAAATTATCCACTGCGTAAAGCTCTCGGGCAAGTGCAGATGCCAAATCAAAGCGAAAGCCATCCACATGCATTTCTGTAACCCAGTAACGCAAGCTATCCATAATCAGCTTCAGCACTTGTGGACTTTGAACATTCAGCGAATTTCCGCATCCTGTAAAATCCATGTAGTACCGCTCGTTGCCTTCAACTAAACGGTAGTAGTTTTTATTATCGATCCCCCGTAGAGATAGCGTTGGACCACAATGATTGCCTTCGCCTGTGTGATTGTAAACAACATCTAGAATGACTTCGATCCCAGCTTGGTGCAGAGCTTGCACCATCTGTTTAAATTCCCGCACTTGTCCGCCGAGAGTTTGATCTGCACTATACCCGGAGTAAGGTGCAAAGAAATTAATCGAATCATATCCCCAATAGTTACTTAATCCTGTGCCAGCAAGATGCCCAGGCTGGGACAGAAAATGATGCACAGGCATGAGTTCAACCGCGGTCACACCCAGAGATTTGAGATGTGCGATCGCTGCTGGATGTGCAAGTCCTGCATAAGTTCCTCTTAATGTCTCTGGCACTTCAGGATGCTGCTTTGTAAATCCCTTAACGTGCATTTCGTAGATAACAGTTTGGTTCCAAGGCGTTTGTAATAACTGATCTCCTTGCCAATCAAAAGCTTGATCAACAACAATACACTTCGGAACGAGATGGGCATCATCCAAATCAGAAAAACCTAAATCCGCATCTGGATCGTCCCAGCGATAGCTAAAAATTGCTTCACCATGTTGAACATCGCCCTCGATCGCTTTTGCATAAGGGTCGATGAGCAGTTTATTGGGGTTAAATCGATGCCCAGCTTGAGGATTCCAAGCCCCATAAACGCGAAAGCCGTATCGCTGCCCAGGCGCAACTCCAGGGACATATCCATGCCAGATAAAATTTTCACCCGCATAGAGAGGTAAACGCTGTTCTAAACCCTGTTGATCAAATAAACAAAGATCCACAGATGTCGCATGTTCAGAAAATAGTGAAAAGTTAGTTCCTTTACCATCCCAGGTCGCGCCAAGCGGATAGACTTTTCCTGTCCAAATGGGTGCATTCATAGTCGTTCAACTATCATGATTAAAAGCAGTTTAGGATATTCACACAATGATGTAGTCATCCAAGAATTGATATCTAATATCTTGCAAGCGTCCTTAACACTCGCTTCAGTGTAAGAGGTAGACTGCTGACTTCTCATCTACCAGGAGGACAAGCTAATTTCTATCTCAAGGAGTGGCTCATTTTATAGCATTCAAAAATATTTGATTTTTTCTTACATGTAAGATTTTGCCTCGTAGAGCGCGTCTGAGTAGGACATCTAAAATAGTGCCCAAATTGTGAACAGCACCCAAACAAGTCACGTTACATTGGTGAAGTCAGGTCAAGCTTTGCTCAATCGAGAAGCACTTCACACACTTGAGACAATGCATGTTCAATTTTGATGTCAAGCAATTTCTCCAAGCTTTTCTAGAATTTCTCAAGCACTTGCTAGCTGCTCGCCGTGGCGCGTTACTCATGCTACTCATTGGCGTGTTACTGCCCCTATTGATTTTTGGAGAGCTAGCAGAGGATGTGTGGGAAAATCAGGGTGGCTTTCCGTGGGACGTGCCGATTCTGCTGGCAGTCCATTCAGTAAACAATCCCTGGCTTGATGCGATCGCAACTTTTCTGACAAAGCTAGGAGTCTTTTGGGGAGTGTTTCCGGTTGCGATCGGAGTCGGGGTGTTTTTGCTGTTTCGACGATGGTGGTATGCACTTGCATATCTGATCACAACTTTAACAGGCAGTATTGTGATCAACCGAACTGCAAAATTGCTTTTACATCGTGTCCGTCCGCATTTGTGGCAGTCGCCTGCACCAGAATTTGACTACGGATTTCCCAGTGGACACGCTATGTCAAGTATGACGTTTGTGACAGTACTGATCATTCTAACTTGGCAAACAAAATGGCGCTGGTGGGTATTGCTGCTAGGAGGCTTATTTGTCCTGATGATCGCGTGGACTCGTCTCTATCTTGGTGTTCATTATCCGAGCGATATCCTAGCAGGTTGGCTTATCTCGATCGCTTGGGCAATCGGCGTGAGCTTACTGATTAATCCACAACGGCGGAATGTTTCTCTACAATCTCGCTGAACCACCCTGCCTTAGAATTCACCTCTTAAAAATGCGTTCCCTTGAAAGTTGATATCAATGCTGGGGGAATCGCTGCTGAACCGATACGATCAAGCTAAAAATCCAAGTTGCGGTGCTGAATGAAAGTAGGAACTAGCTTGGTATGCGAACCTACAGTACAACAACAGAAAGCCGATGATGGGATTTGAACCCATGACCTTTCGATTACGAATCGAATCCGATTGATTTCCAAAACTAACGATGGAAAGAACTGTAGCTTATCTCAATCGACATTGCACGCAGTTTTATCTCAATCGCTGCAAAGCAGTAAGTGTAAGGATTTAAGCCACAATTTACGGCTTAGTTTATTCGTCCCCAATTGAACCCTAAAGTAAGAATATTTGAGGTTTATTCGGTTGAGGCACTTAATTTCCAATTCCGAATTTCGTTGATCGCGACTTCTTCCTGTTCTAAAGTGACTTGAGGCAGACGATTCGTGAAATAGTTATCTAGTCCAAGTGGTTTGCTCAACTCTTCTTCTATGCCATCCAGCACCTCTGGATGATTTGAGGTTAATGCCCAGTCGCGATCCCAGAAGATGCGATCGACCAATTCATCTACAACCGTATGCCAAAGACTCAAATTATCTGAGTGTGAATGGAAGGTATCTAATTCTTCATCAAACCCAAATTCTTCTTGCCCCGCTTGCCAATTGCTCAAAAGATATTTTTCAAATCCTCGCCAGACTAAATTCCGATAAAAATATTTCAGGCTTTCCTCTTCGTTGAGTCCCTCCTTCTCCAAGTAAATCTCATCTCCGAACCGCATCTGGAGAAACGCGAAAGGAAAATAAGCAGCAGCTTCAATGACATTTGTCAGCGTCGGCGGCTCGATCGTTGGATCAAGAAATGCGGAGAGACATCGGTAGAGCAGGACAACTTTTTGCTCAAAAGTGGCGATATCAAATATGCGGTCGCCTGTTAGTACTTCTGATTCTTCTAGATCACGGGTGTCTTCAAGGTTCTCGATCGCGTCCTGCATGGCAGTGAGATATACTTCTGCTTCAACGCCTTACTTGGCAGATTGCACAGGGCGGCATCCGACAAGTTTCAATCGGTGCGACCCGCACCGAATTCGACTTTGCCAATCACATCGCACATACGATTGAGACTGACCCAGAAGCGAGTTGGATCTTTGTGCTGGATCAACTCAACACTCATCAATCTGCTTCCTTAGTTCGACTCGTGGCAACCTGTTGTCAGTTAGACCTGGATTTGGGTATCAAGGGTAAGTTGGGCATCCTACACTCGATGGCTTCACGTTCTGCTTTCCTGAGTGATCCAACCCATCGCATTCGCTTCGTCTACGTGCCCAAACATACCTCTTGGCTCAATCAAATTGAATGTTGGTTTAGTATTCTGACCAGACGACTGATTCGGCGCGGCAACTTCACTTTCACTGAGGATCTCAAGCAGCAGATTCGAGCCTTCATCCGGTACTTCAATTGCACGATGGCAAAGCCGTTCAACTGGAAGTTTCAGGGCTTTGAGCCGAAGCCCCACTAAGCTGCTGCTTTATTTTCGCCCAGATGCACTAGTCAACAACCCGTAATTCAAATCACGATTTAGCCCATAATTTAAATCACAACTGCATCGTATTTCTCAAACATTGCAGATTTCTTTCAAGCTGAAGATTCGATCGGCGATCGAGTATCCTAACAGTAGACGAATCAAGGTTTTCAATCATGCAAGCACTTGAAAAACCGATTAGCTTTGATGAGTTCATCGCTTGGTATCCAGAGAATACCGGAATTCGCTACGAACTACACAATGGAGTGATTGTCGAGATGCCAAAGCCAAGAGGAAGGCATTCACGAGCCTCTGGTGATTTGGCGTTTGACTTGGGATCTGCAATTCGACAAGCAAAACTCCCCTACTTTATTCCCAAAGAATGCATTGTCAAAGTGCTAGATCAATCCGGATATGAGCCAGACATCATCGTACTAGACGAAATCGCGATCGTAGATGAACCCCGATGGGAACGAGAATCCGTCATCGAAAGAGCCGCCTCAATTCGTTTAATCGTCGAAGTAGTCAGCACCAATTGGCGAGATGATTATTTAACCAAACTTGCAGGGTATGAAGCGTTCGGAATTCCTGAGTATTGGATTGTAGACTATGCTGCACTCGGCGGAAAACGGTTCATTGGCGATCCGAAAACTCCAACACTTAGCATTTATACCTTGGATGAAAGCGGAGAATATCAATTCAAGCAATTTCGCGGCAATGATTTGATCGAATCTCCAACGTTTCCAAATTTGCGATTAACGGCTGGCGAAGTTCTCGATCGCTAAAACTCCACCTTCTTATAGATTGCCGATAGCGACATCTGAAACGGAATCGAAGTAAATGCTAACGTATCATTTTCATCTTCGTATTCTTCCAAACTCCATTTTCGCGTTCCGGTTTTTGAGAATTGCTCAACATGGATTTTGTACTGATCGATCAGAATGTACTCCTGAAAACTTTCTACCGTTCTGTAAAACTCAAACTTCTCACCTCGATCGTAGTTTTTTGTCGAGTCTGACAGCACTTCCACAATCACCAAAGGATTTGTAATCGTATCCTTACGTTTTTCCAAATACTCTAACGATCCTTTCACAACCATCACATCTGGATACGTGAAAATTCGCTGCTTGGGAATCCAGAGCCGCAAATCGGTCATAAACGACTCATAATCTTGATCTCCAATTGCCGAGTCCACAGCTTGACTCACATTTTTTGCAATTCGATTATGATTTGGGGTTCCGCCTGTCATCGGGATAATCTCACCGTCAAGATATTCACTTCTCGCCTCAGCTTCAGTTTCTAGCTCTAAATACTCTTCCGGCGAGTATCGTCGCTCTTGTGCTTGCACCATAAAACCTCCGGATTCTGACTTTAGTTTAATCAAACGCGAAAAAAATTCTGCGGAACGAGGCGATTTTCTCCTGAAGTTTTTAGACTAGAAGAGGCTGTGTAATTTGCATACTCGGCAGGTTTCGATCCTACAAGAAATTAAGTTGGGTCACTCCGCAGTGCAAACCATACGGAAGTGCTGCAAAATCAATGGTGTGGGCTACCGTATAAATAACGGCAATTGAACTCTAAGAAACGCCAGAAGGAAAGAACTATGGGATTATTTGACCGCATTAGCCGAGTTGTCCGCTCCAATGTCAACGACATGGTGAGCAAGGCAGAAGATCCAGAAAAAATTCTGGAGCAAGCCGTCATCGACATGCAGGAAGATTTGATTCAGCTTCGTCAAGCCGTGGCGCAAGCGATCGCTTCTCAAAAACGGACACAACAGCAATACAACCAAGCCCAAACTGAATCCAATAATTGGCAACAGCGGGCACAATTAGCGCTACAAAAAGGGGATGAAGGCTTAGCCCGTGAAGCATTGACCCGCAAGAAAACCCACACCGAAACCGCAACAGCGCTCAAAACCCAACTCGATACCCAAACGAGTCAAGTCGATACGCTTAAGCGGAGTCTGATCGCACTCGAAGGCAAAATTTCCGAGGCGAAGACGAAAAAAGACATGCTCAAAGCGCGTGCGAGTGCTGCCAAAGCGCAAGAGCAACTGCAAGGCATGGTTAACAACATGGGCACCAACACAGCAATGGCTGCGTTCGAGCGCATGGAAGACAAAGTATTACAGCTAGAAGCGCGATCACAAGCCGCCGCAGAATTGGCTGGAGCCGACTTAGAATCGCAATTCCGAGCACTCGAATCCGGCGATGTCGATCTCGAACTCGAAGCAATGAAACAACAAATGCTCGCAGGTTCAGCCCAACCCCAGCAATCGCTTCCCGGAACCACTGCGCCTCAGTCTCAGACAACTCAAGCACCCAATGATGCAGCCGTTGATGCAGAATTGGAAGACTTGAAGAAACAGTTAGATAACCTTTAGTCGAAGCGTAAGGCGGTGAGGAGTGGGGAGTAGGGAGTAGACTCCCCACTCCCTACTTTTTAGCCTTCATCATTCGTTACAATTAGAAAGACAAACGGATGTAACGAAAAGGATTTTCATGGCTGACCAGTTAATACGGGCAACTGCCGCAGACGGCGGAATTCGAGCAGTCGGAGTCATTTCAAACCGTCTCTGTGAAGAAGCGAGGCAGCGTCACAAATTATCTTATGTTGCAACCGCAGCACTAGGTCGAACCATGTCAGCAGGGCTATTGCTGGCATCGAGTATGAAACGAGCAGAATCGCGCGTCAACATTCGCATTCGAGGCAATGGCCCGATGGGTGGGCTGATGGTCGATGCGGGATTAGATGGAACCGTGCGCGGTTATGTCGATAATCCAGAGGTCGAACTGCCAACCAATGCTCAAGGCAAATTAGATGTCGGGGGCGCGATCGGGAAAGATGGCTACGTCTATGTCATTCGAGATGTAGGCTATGGATATCCCTACTCGAGTACTGTTGAACTCGTTTCCGGTGAAATTGGAGATGATCTCACTCACTATCTCGCAACGTCTGAACAAACGCCTTCTGCTCTTTTCTTGGGAGTATTTGTAGACGGAAATGGCGTGCAAGCTGCTGGCGGATTATTGATTCAGATCTTGCCCAAAGCAGCAAGCGATCCCGAATTAGTTGCCCTGCTCGAATCTCGACTGTCTTCCCTGCAAGGATTTACACCACTCCTACAAGCGGGTAAAACCCTACCCATGATCTTTGAAGAACTGCTTGGAGATATGGGCTTAGAAATTTTCCCGGAAACGCAGCTTGTAAGATTTCACTGTGGATGCTCTTTCGATCGCGTTTTAGGCGCACTCAAACTGTTAGGAGAAGCCGAACTTCGCGACATGATCGAAAAAGACAACGGTGCAGAAGCCACCTGTCATTTCTGTGGCGAAGTCTACAAAGCAAACATCGACCAACTAGAACAGTTGATCGATGAACTGAAAACAGCAAATTAATTTTGTAGAGGGTGCGAGCGATCTCAATCTAAACGCAATTAACCTCTGCCTTGCTCGGCATACATAGCTCGCAGCACCAGTGCTGGATCAACCCATTGGCTTGAGTATTTCAACCCCCAGTGTAAATGGGGTCCTGTTGTGCGTCCGGTCATACCGACCCGACCAATTCGTTCACCTGCTGGCAACATCTGACCTTCATAGATACGGACATCACCGGACTGAATATACTTGCCTTGCCCGTCCCGACCGGCTGAGCCTTGCATATGACAGTAAATATGCTCCCAGGAACCCGATTCAATGACTACTGAAGTTCCACAGGCGCTATTGTCTGAAACTTCAACAACCTTGCCCGTCCACCAACTGCGAATATAGCTGCCTTCTGGTGCTGCCATATCTAAACCCCGATGGAATTCACGGCTGTAAGAACCATCGGGAGACATTCGATAGCCAAATGGAGAAGTATACCCTTGAAAATTTTCAAGTGGGAATGACGCGCCTTGCCAGCTATTGCCAGTCGCTTGTAAATTCGCCTCGATCGCGAGTAAGCCATGTTGACCCCAGGACAATGCGATCGCACCTAAAAATCCCAAGACCAGAACGACCCAGAATCGTTTCAATGCGAACCGTGATTGAACAAGTAAAGACCTCCATCCTTGCGCCATTCTTTTCTCCTTGTGTGTGAAGAGTTATCGGCAGATGCGAACTGCACTGATTTTGTTGCGCAGCGAAACATAGCGTTAGACAAAAATCAGTCAAGGTCATTTAATCACAAAAAATCTTCACAGCCTTCGTATTTTCCTGCAAAATTGCGCGAATTTTTTCCGTTATATTGCGGTTGCCTCATCAATTCTTTATATTTCTCCAAAAATAATGAGTAGTTAGTCAATGCTGTATGAATTCAGTCGTACCCTCATCATTCGTTAAAGTCACCAAGTGATTTTTGAATTGATAAAGTAGATGGCTGAAGATTTGATCAATCTATCAATCTACGGCGAATTGCAAGACAAGCGAATCTTTACGGGGGCTAGGAAGAGTCAGCGTAAAAAAACCGTGATTTCACTACTGCTTAATGTGATTTCATATACACTTCACACCCGAACTATTAGGTTCAACCCTATGATCAGCCTAGAACTAGCGATAGTTCTGTTCTAATTACGGTAGAAACAATTGCTATGACAACATCTCTTGAAGTGAAGTCTCCACTCAGCGAGGCAGTATCTTTAAGTACGAGTCAATACGGATGTGGGCACAGTGCACCTGATTTTGAAGATCCAGTTGCATCAGGTTCTAAATCTTCATTACTTCAAAGTCGAGCTACCGCTTTCATCTGGCGGAATGATGCACTTGATGAGACTGGGGCGTGGGGCATTCAAGGCACAACCTTTCAAATTGGTGCAGCATTTAGAAACATGCCACCGCTCGGCAGTAACTCTGACTGGAAACTGGTTGATGCAGGTGGGTTTACAGGCGGTGAGAACACGTTACTGTGGCGCAATGCTGTTACCGATCAAACCGCCATCTGGACGGTAGATGGAATAGACTTTGAAGACGGATTTTTGCTCACAGGTGCCCCATCTTTGGGCAGCAATTCTCCTTGGAGACTCGTAAGCGGTGTAACGATCTCCGATAGCCCAACTCTCGTTTGGCGTAACCAGGTTACGGATCAAACGGCTATCTGGAAGTTCAATGAAACAGGCGTATTTCAGTCTGGAGCTTTCTTGGAAAATGCTCCTGGACTTGGCGCAAATTCTGCTTGGCAGCTCATTGATGCACTCGGGAATGGCAATCAATTAGAATTGCTCTGGCGCAACCAGACGACCGATGAAACTGCGATTTGGAAGTTTGATGGCTCAAACTTTAGTAGTAGCGCTTTTGTGGCAAATCTTCCCCAATTGGGCAGTAATTCGCCCTGGGAACTCGCAAAATTTGTCGATGTAGATGGTAACAAGAGCGCGGACTTGATCTGGCAAAATCGCACGAGCGGCGAGCAAGCTGTTTGGTTTTTGAATGGGTCAGACTTCACGTCGAGTGAATTCATCAAAAATGCACCTCGTCCAGATGCAAATTGGCAAATTGTAGGGGTTGTTTCGATCGATTTAGAAGAACTTCCAACGGTCATCCCGCAGTCTGCTGCAAGCACTCAAGCGCCCTCGACCAATACTCTAGTTTGGGCAAATGACAGTGATGATACTAGTGGCACTTGGGACATTGAGAGCAATCCGCTCGGTGCAACCTTTATTAATGGTCGTGGCATCGAGGGCGCACCCGCAATTCCGCCGAATTCTCCTTGGACGCTGATTGATGCGATCGCCAAACCGGGTGGTGGTATTCAATATCTCTGGCGCAATCAAGTGACTGACGAAACTGGAGTCTGGACGATACAAAACAATCAGTTTGTGTCCAGTGCGTTCTTAGGAGGCGCACCGAAACTGGGCAGTAATTCTAGCTGGGAGCTAATCTCACACGTTTTCTTAGGGGATTGTGATCAAACAACTTTAGTTTGGCGAAATCAAGCAACGGATGAAACTGCTCTTTGGACATTCGACGCGAACTATCAGTTTGTTGGGAGTGAATTTGTGTCAGGTGCACCTGTGTTAGGCAGCAATTCACAATGGAAGCTGATTGATGCGGTGGATAGCTATGGCTATTTGGATTTGCTATGGCGGAACGAGGTGATAGATGAAACCGGATTCTGGATTTTAGATGGCAAGGATTTTAGCTATAGTGGCATGGTTGAGAATGCGCCAAAGCTCGGCAGTAATTCACCTTGGAAGCTCGTCAAGACTGAGAATCTCAATGATGATGGTCATGCTGATTTGATTTGGCAAAACTTTGAGACGGGTGAGCAAGGAATTTGGTATCTCGATGATCTAGATTTTGCATCGGGAGTCGTCGTGAACAATGCTCCTCGCCCCGCTCAAAATTGGCGAGTAGTCGGGGCAGTGTAAGCACGATCGTTTCAGGGTGCTTGTGTGCAGAAGATCTGATTTCTATCAATTGTGAATTCATAAAGAGTGCCTGCAAAGGGTCTAGGTCGATCGCAGTCACTCTTTTTACAACCAAGCGATTGTTTGCATTAAAACTATTCCTATGTTATCTTGGACTAACAAAGTACGAATTCAAACAGTTCTGACTTAGACATTAGGAGGGTTTATGCTGACACTTCGTAAAGCCAACGATCGCGGACATGCAAATCACGGTTGGTTAGATTCGTATCACACTTTTTCGTTTGCGAGCTATTACGATCCGGCTCATATGGGGTTTCGGAATCTGCGCGTCATTAATGAAGATCGAGTCGCGGGTGGGGGTGGATTTGCGCCGCATTCGCACCGGGATATGGAGATCATTACTTATGTGTTGGAGGGCGCATTAGAGCACAAAGACAGCATGGGGAATCAGTCTGTGATTCGTCCCGGCGAAGTGCAGCGGATGAGCGCTGGAACAGGTGTGACGCATAGTGAGTACAACGCCTCGAAGACTGAGACGGTTCATCTTTTGCAAATTTGGGTACTGCCAGAGCGAGCAGGTTTAGAGCCGGGATACGAGCAAAAGTTTTTCCCGTTGGAAGAGAGACGAGGACAATTGCGGTTAATTGCGTCTCAAGATGGGCGAGATGGTTCTGTGACCGCTCATCAAGATCTCAATCTCTATGCCGCGATTTTAGGTGCAGGTGAAACGGTGAAGCATGAGGTCGATCGCGATCGTCATCTGTGGGTACAAGTCGCACGGGGTTCTGCGATCGTCAATGGTGTTTCTCTAACAGCGGGGGATGCAGTTGCGATCGAGGACGTATCGCACGTGGAATTTGTTGGGCAAGATCTCGCTGAAATTTTAGTGTTTGATTTGGCTTAATCGCTTGGAGAGTAAAGATCTTGTGCGCTCTCCCAAAGATCTAAATCTGAGCATCAAGACGGTGCGTTTATTGATCCCATCCTGGGGTTTAATAAAGCGCACCGTTTTGAATTCGTATTGGCCGAACTGCGATCGCGCATCAATCCATGTTGTTTTCGATAATCCATCGCGACAGTTCTGTGCGATTGCTCAAGAGCGTCTTCTTCAACATATGGCTAATATGACTCTCGATCGTCCGCTTACTTGCACTCAATCGCTGAGCAATCTCTAGATTCGACATGCCTTGCGCTACCAATCGCGCCACCGTTAACTCTGTATTCGTCAACTTCACTCCAGGCGGGACAGAAATTTTTGCTTCTGTTCGCTTCGCGCGATTTTCCCGCATCAACTGCGACGATCGTAAAGCCGACTCAATCTGAGCAATCAACTCCTCCAACTCAAACGGCTTCACCATATAAACCGTCGCTCCTGCACTCAATCCTCGTACCCGATCCTGGCTCTGATCACGTGCCGACAAAAAAATAATCGGAATCCAATTGATCTCCGGCGATTGCCGCACCGCCTCTGCAAAGACATAGCCATTCATTTCAGGCATCACAATATCCGAGATAATCAAATCCGGTTTGACATCGCCCAAAAGCGCGATCGCTTCTGTTCCTGTCTCGGCAGTGGTTACCTGATATCCCTGGAACGCCAGATATCCAGTCATCAGCGTTACAAAATTTACATCATCATCAACGAGCAGGATCGAACCTTTTGTCTCTATCTCCAAAGCCATATTCGTCGGTTCTTCTTAGAAGTGAATCAGATTTCAAGCCAGTATTTCTACTTAAATTTATAGTCAGAGAAATGCGCTGTGTTGTCATCAGCACAAACGTCTTTCCTCGCTTTCTCCGTATGCAGAAAATCTACGGAGACTCTTACGTAAAAGTTACGTGATTTTACTTAATTAGAGAATTCTCGGTTTACGTTTGATTTGCCTTGATCGCTCTTGCTCTCAGCCTAAATTTGCCTTTATCAGGTTTTTACGATCGCGATTTCTCTACTGATAAATACGGAGACAACAGATTAGCCGATTCTCTAAAGCTCCGTGAAGACCGAAGCAGCACTATCTCCGTGTAGATGAGGGTTACGGCGATCAGTTTTTCTCTCACCAGCATACTTAGGCACGTAGAGGCTGGAATAGCAGTAATTCGATGTTTGTAGCTATCAATGGCAGTATTTTTACATAAAAAAATCAAAGATTAAGTTTATACTCTCTGTTCTAGATTCTTCCTGATTTCCGCATTTTCTCGCGAAATGCTATCTAGCTTGGATAAAAAACTTAACTATTGCTTCATGGAGTGGGCTTCGATGGTCAGTTGATCTCAGTCTCTCCAACCGTAACCTTCACCAGTCTTGTCTATGACAGAGGAGGTCGAATTGCAGAGAAGGTGTGCTCGAAATCGGAAACGTTCTAAACGGCGAAGTATCTATTGCCCTAAACACGACTGCTATTTGCACAGTGTTAGTCAAAAGCACCCAATTTACGCCGATCGAGCAGAACAATTACAAGAGCGGGGGCTATCTCGTCGATATGCACTACTTGCCGTTTCCACCCGAACGACGGTAATGCTCAGTGGTGAATGGTTAGAAGCCTTTTGGTGCGATGAATGTCAAAGTCGCGAGTGGTATCATGTCCGCCGATTCGAGAACAATCAGTATGAAGTCTCGATCGCCCCGCCTGAACTATGGCAGCAAGCCACGGGCGTGATCAATCCCCAAGGAAACCCTTCAGTTGGTGAATTTACGCAGCGACAATCCCGTCGAGTCGGATTTCAAGGCGTGAAAGATTTTAGTTCCGTCGGTTAGCCCTTTTCAGTGAGAGTAACGAAATTCAATGAATAGTCGAAGCAGTGCCGGACGGCAGAGATTAACTCTGGAGGCAGGACGCACCGAAAAGCAATACTGGAAAGACTTGTGGCGCTATCGGGAACTGTTCTATTTTCTAGCATGGCGCGATATCTTAGTGCGTTACAAGCAAACCGCGATCGGGATGGCTTGGGCACTGATTCGTCCGTTTATGACAATGATCGTATTTTCGGTTGTTTTTGGCACAATTGCGAAGCTGCCGACTCAAGGCAACGCCCCATATCCGATTCTGGTTTACTCGGCACTCCTTCCATGGCAATTTTTCTCAAGTGCACTTGCACAATGTAGTGGCAGTTTGCTCGGTAACTCTAATCTATTGTCTAAGGTTTATTTTCCTCGGCTAATTGCTCCCGCGAGCGTGATAGTAGTTTGCTTTGTAGATTTTCTGATTGCTGGAATGCTGCTGCTCGGATTGATGATCTGGTACAACTTTGTTCCAAGTTGGCGAGTTGTAACCTTGCCGTTCTTTATTGTGATTGCAGCTATGAGTGCGTTTGGTGCAGGATTGTGGCTGGCGGCATTAGTCGTTCAGTTTCGCGATGTGGCTCAGATTGTGCCATTTATTGTTCAGTTCGGATTGTATGTATCTCCGGTCGGCTATACCTCAAATATTGTGCCACAACAATGGCAATTTCTGTATTGGCTTAATCCAATGGTCGGTGTAATCGAGGGATTTCGGTGGGCGATTTTAGGTGGCGATGCACCGTTTCATCTCATGGGGTTTGGTCTGTCTTTGGGGATTGTCAGCCTGCTGTTTGTGACGAGCTTATGGTACTTCCGTAGAGTCGAGAAGACATTCGCTGATATTTTCTAGTCCTGAGCAGATTGCACCCTGGTCTGGGTGTTCACTTCCGCAGCATCTCGATCGTGAGGTAGGCGGCTCGTTTTGACTGAAAAGTCCTACAGGAAAGAACTATGTCTGATACAGTTATTCAGGTTAAGAACTTAGGTAAGAAGTATATTATTGGGCACAAACAACAGCGAGACAATACGCTGAGAGATGCCCTGACCCACGGTTTTAAGTCTTTTGGCAAACGATTACAGCACCCTGCTTCTTCTGGTAGTCGTGAAGAGTTCTGGGCACTGGATGATGTGTCATTTGAAATTCGGCAAGGCGATCGAGTCGGAATTATTGGTCGCAACGGGGCAGGAAAATCAACGCTGCTCAAGGTTCTCAGCCGCATTACGGAACCGAGTCGCGGAAAAATTGTGATCGATGGACGTATTGCAAGTTTGCTAGAAGTAGGAACTGGATTTCACGGTGAATTAACTGGACGAGAAAATATTTATCTCAATGGCGCGATTCTGGGAATGAGCAAAGCCGAAATTGGTCGCAAGTTTGATGAGATTGTGGCATTTTCAGAGGTGGAGAAGTTTTTAGATACACCAGTCAAGCGTTATTCTTCGGGAATGTATGTCCGGTTGGCGTTTGCAGTGGCAGCACATTTAGAACCGGAGATTTTGATTGTTGATGAAGTTCTAGCAGTGGGTGATGCGGCGTTTCAGAAAAAATGCTTAGGCAAAATGGAAGATGTTTCGACTCGCGAAGGACGAACCGTTTTGTTTGTTAGCCATAGTATGGGAACAGTACAGCAGCTTTGTAATCACTGTATTCTGCTTCAGAAAGGGCAAGTAACAGATGTTGGTGCTCCAGAGCGTGTGATTGGTAATTATCTGAAAAGCAATAGTGTTGGAGTCCAAAAAGACATTGTTCGCAAAGGGAATAAAAAAGTTGTGTTTGATGACTTTTACATCAGCAACGACGAAGGCATTCCTTGTAGTACGTTTCTCATGGGGGACACAATTTCAGTCTTCTTTTCTTTGCGATTCAACACGCCTGTTGAAAATCCGGTGATTGGTATTCAAATCACAAATCCTTTGAATGAAACCTTTGCGCATGTTGTTAACTTAGATGATGGGTTTGAGATACAACCGAATGGCGATCAGCGAGTCAAAGTCAAAGTCGACATTCCGAATGTCTTCTTCGCGCCCTCGCAGTATTACTTCTCGTTCTGGATTGGTGAGAATTTCTCGATTTGCTGTGATGAGTTGATCGATTGTATTGCGATCGAACTCCTTCAAGGCAATCGATTAAAACGATTAATGCCGTTTCCACCACATGTGAAGACCTTTTTGAACACCCGTTGGAGTGAAGTGAATGATTAGCACCAAGATCAATTTTTTGCAGAAGCTACAAGATAAAGCCGTTCGGCAGCGGATCAAGCCGTATGAAGCGATCGAAGGATTTTTATCATTGTCTGAAGCGATGGCACTCTATCGTTATGCTTCGATGCTGCCGAATCAAAGCACGATCGTAGAAATTGGATGCTGGAAAGGTAAAAGTACTTTCTGTCTCGCTCAGGGCTTGAAGCGCGGTCAAGTTGTTGTGATTGATCCGTTTGATGCGTTTGGTGAAGAAGGCAGTGCAGAAATCTACGAAAGTCAGAAAGGCAATCAACCGCTGCTCAATCAGTTCAAGTCAAATATGCGGGAGCTAGGCGTACTCGACAAGATTAAGATTTTATCGGGAATGTCTCAGGACTTTGTGGGACAGATTCCAAGCATCAATTTACTGTTTATTGATGGTGATCATTCGATTGAAGGTTGCAAAGCAGACTTTTTGAACTATGCACCGTATATTGCTTCGGGCGGTTACATTGCGTTTCATGACTTCTATGAATTAAGAGATGAACTCGGTCCAACCTGGGTGATCAAGAATCTGGTATTGCCCAAACATGAGTTTGAATTTGTCGGACTGTTTGACTCATTGTGGGTTGGGAAAAAGCGATAGTTCGATTGTGGATTTCTAAGTCGAGCGCATTTCCCTGCGAAGCTCTAGAATACTTCAATCTTTGCAGGGCGTTGTTTGTTGTTGGAGAGATGAATGCTTGTCAAAGCGCAGTCTAGATTCAATCGGCTCAAAGAAGTTACGGAACGGCTTATCTACAGTGCGTATCGAAAATCAAATTATTTTGTCACTTGTACAGGCAAAACAGACGGAGCAGGAGCGCAAATTCAAGCGGTTTTATCAACGCTGCTTTATGCTCACGAATTTGGCTTACAGTATGTTCATACTCCGTTTCAAGAACTGGCACATAACGATGAGAATGATCCAAATTTTGCACAGCAGTGGGAAGATTTTGTCAATCTCGGCTTTGATGAACCCAGCGTTTATCAGCTTGATTTGACAAACTTCAAGACAGTTTCTGTCAGGAGCAATCTAGATAAAATTGATCTGAGCGTTGCAGAGCCAAAAACTCTTTTTGTAGTTACACATTGTCATCAATTTGCTGATCGATATCCTCATCGATACTCCAAGCTTCTCAAACGCTTTCAGTACAAGTATCAACAGTCTCTCCATCCGAAAGTTACAGAGTTTGATCCAACTCAATTTAACATTGCACTTCATGTTAGACGTGGCGATGTGAATCAAACAACAAATTGCGAACGATATACGACCAATCAAACGCTCAAAGCTCTGATTGAAAACATCTCTGACCTGCTTGCACCATTCAATGTGAAAACACAGTTTCATCTTTATTCACAAGGACAAATCGAAGATTTTCCGGATTTAGATCATATTGTGTTTCACCTGAATGAACCTGCTATGAAAACTTTTCACCACTTGGTGCAGGCAGATGTGTTACTGATGGCGAAAAGTTCATTTAGTTATAGTGCTGCACTCTTCTCACAAGGTATTAAACTGTATTCTCCATTCTGGCATCGACCCTTGAGAGATTGGATCACTGTTCAGCCTGATGGCGAATTTGATTCAAAACAGTTTAAGGTTTTGTTCACGAATATTGCCCGAAATCGTTATTGACCCTACCCCATTCATTTGTATGTTTAAACTTCATCCTATTCCGGATGCGGACTTTTGTTGTCCTTTCTGTGAGGGAGCGCTACAGCCGCAAGGATGGTATATGCCAGGAATGCGGATACTTGCTGATCTAAGATGCGATGACTGCGATCAAGAATATTATGGCGATTTACCATCGGGACACGGATTGTGTTTTCCGATGCTGCTCAACAAGACGACAGGTGAAGTCTGGGATCAATATCAAGCCAGTTGGTTTGCGAGCTGGTTGCACGTGGGTTATCGAGATCGCCAAAAGACTCCGGTTCCCTTCACTTCAGAAGAATTTCGTCCAATTCGTCAGCCGATCGTGCTGAACTGTCTTGATGCAATGTATGGTCATGGGCTATTAAAGCTTGTTCATGCTCAGCACTACCTCGATTACTATCAGGAGTACGATTTGATTGTGATTGTACCAAGATGGTTACGCTGGCTTGTTCCTCAAGATGTGGCAGCTATCTGGACAATCGATTTACCACTCAGGCAGGGACATGAGTGGAATGATTGGATCGCACAAGAAATTCAGCAGCGGTTAGCTCAGTTCGATCACGGTTGGTTAGCATCCGCGTATGCTCACTCTTTTTCTGAGTTGCATGTTGAACGATTTACTCAAATTCAGCCGTTTCCCATCGAAGAATGGGACGATCAATTAAATCAACTTACCGTTACTTTCATTTGGCGTGAAGATCGGCTTTGGGTTGATTCCCATATTCAACAGTGGCGCGATCGTAGATTTCCAGGTCGTCTGGGGCGCATGTGGAAAAAGCTTGCCGCTCAGTGGTTCCCAGCCTTGCAAGAGCAGACTCAACAAGTGATTCAACTCGCAGAACAGCTTCGACAATGTTATCCCCAGATTCGATTCGTGATCGCAGGATTAGGAAAAGCGGGGGGACTACCAGATTGGATCACGGATCTGAGAACGCAAACCATCACAGAAGATGTGGAACGATCGTGGTGTGAGTTGTATGCTCAGAGCCAAGTGATTGTGGGCATTCACGGATCGAACATGCTGCTTCCGTCGGCTCATGCAGCAACCGTCATAGAACTTATGCCTAACGATCGACTCGGCAATGTTATGCAAGACTTACTTCTCATTCCAGAGGCAGAAAGTCGATTCGCTGTATTTCGCTATCGATTTGTGCCGCTAGAAAGTTCACCGCAGGTTATTGCTGCCACGATCAAGTCCATGATTCAAACGTTGCCGTTTGCCATGATCTACCTCAAATCATTCCAGCAGACTCCTTGTTTCAATCAACCTGAAGTTGTGACGAAACGATATCGCCAGTCCCGACTGAGAGAACTCGCCAGACCTGCATCATAGGAACAGGAATCATGACTTCACCGATTGTCGAGATTGCCATCATTGTCTGCACTTACAATCCAGATGCAGCGGTCTTCTCACGCACATTAAATGCAATCGCGGCTCTGAAAATGCCGGACGACATCAAGATCGAATGTGTCCTTGTCGATAACAATAGTTCGATCGCGATCGCGGAATTGACATATGTGCAAGCTTTTCTTGCACAATGTTCTTGGGCGACCGTGATTCGGGAACCGCAGCAAGGATTGACGTTTGCTCGATTGTGCGGTGTTCGATCGACAACCGCTGAAATTCTCGTGTTCATTGATGACGATAATGAGCCTGCCTCAGACTATTTAATTGGGGTTCAGTATTGTTTCCAGGCTTATCCGAGTGTGGCAGTTTGGGGTCCTGGGCGTGTCAAAGTCGATTTTCTTGCACCTGTTTCTCCTTGGTTCGATCGTAATTTTCGCGGTAAGTTTCAAGAAAAGAATGTGCAACATACTGAATACGGCTGTGTATTCGAGCGCTGGGCAGAATTTTATCCACCTGGAACAGGAATGAGCGTTAAGCGGGATGTGATGGAGCAGTATGAACGTGCGATCTCAGAAGGAGTACTCGCATCGACCGATCGACAAGGACGCAGTTTATCGAGCGGCGGTGATGTTCAGATTGTTTGGGAAGCCGTAAAAATGGGACTGGCGGCAGGAGTTTCACCTCAGTTGCAAATGACCCATCTCATTCCGGGTCAAAGAGCAACCTTAGATTATGTCACTCGATTGACATTCGGCACGGCTTCGAGCTATATGCCTGCGGTGAGTGCTTCTTTTGGCTGGACTTTAGAAAAAGTCGCACAGCACAAACCGAGCCATCGCTTGATCGTAAAGAACATTTTAAAGTTAATAGTTCAACGATTAGTCAAGTTCAACCACAAACGGTTGCGAGTTGACTTAGCTAAGTACGTGGGACAAGTGATCGGCGTACTGCGTGTTGTCGATACAACCGATCAACATTGGCTGTACAAAGTAGTGAAAGTTCTAAATTTCGAGTAGTTCATCGATTTCAGGTGATTTCTCATGACAGATCGCGTCAATGTCTTTATCGGCTCTGGAGAAGCCAGCTTGTTAGAGCGCAAAGTTCTCATGTACTCTTTGAGAAAACATGCTCAGCAAGACCTTGACATCTATGTTCTCAATGGAACGCATAATGCGATCGAACTGAATGATCAGCCGCCGTTTCTTGCACCTATGTCACTTCGGGCAAAATACTGCAATGTGACTGAGTTTAGTTTGTATCGCTATTTAATTCCAGAGCTATGTCAGTTTCAAGGCAGAGCAATCTATGTCGATTCAGATATGATCTGTCTCACGGATATCAGTAAACTCTTTGAGACTTCATTAAACGGCTGTCACTTCCTTGCGAAGCGAGAAAGCTATGCTCACATGGGCGATGCGTTCTGGGGCTTGAGCGTCATGCTGATTGATTGCGATCGTACTCGCTTTAATCTCGAACAAATCCTCGACGAAATTGACCAAGGGCTTTATACCTATTCAGATTTTTCTTGTATGAGTCCAGCGTTTTTAGCACACCATTCTTATCAGATTGGTGAACTCGATCCGCACTGGAATGTGTTTGATTATTGGGACGCATCCACAAAATTGATTCACTATACAAATCTACTCACCCAGCCGTGGAAACATCCGAATCATCCGTATGGTGAACTCTGGTTCCAGTATCTGGATGAAGCGATCTCCGCAGGAGTTGTCAGCGATCGCGATATTGAGTTAAGCCTACTTCGCTCTTATGTGCGTCAGGATATTCGCGAAGGCAACTCACCGCGCCCGGTTTCCGCTCCTCGCTTTGCAACTGTCAGACCCCTCATTCGTCGGCTCAAACGTGCCGTTCAGTTCTAACATGCAAATTCTGTCTCCTTCTGCAATTTCCCAAGTCCAAGCGTTACTGCAACTCGAAGCCAACGCCATTACTCGTGCGGCTCACCAGCTTCAACCGGAAGCAGTCGAGAAAGCGGTTGATTTATTGCTCAATTGCTCAGGCAAGATTGTGCTATCCGGTGTAGGGAAGTCAGGCATTGTCGCTCAAAAGATTGCAGCAACACTGAATAGCATCGGCACAATGGCGGTTTCGCTGCATCCTTGTGATGCGCTACATGGCGACTTAGGAATTGTGACGGCTGCTGATGTCGGTATCGTGTTGAGTAACAGCGGGGAAACCGAAGAACTGATCGCGATGATGCCACACCTGAAAAATCGCCAAGTTCCGATTATCGCAGTGTTAGGCAATGTCTCTTCAACGCTGGCTCGATATGCTGATGTGGTCTTAGATGCAGCCGTCGATCGAGAAGCCTGCCCCTTAAATTTAGCGCCTACGACGAGTACAACAGTTGCATTAGCGATCGGTGACGCACTGGCAATGACCGTGATGCAAATTCGCGGCATTACCTCAGATGACTTTGCATTAAACCACCCAGCAGGGCGACTTGGTAAACGACTGACGCTGACGGTCGAAGATTTGATGCACTGTGGAAATCCAGTATTGCTGCCAGATGCTTCTTGGTTAGAAGTTGTGGGTGCGATTACTCAAGGGGGATCAGGAGCCGTCAGTGTCGTGAGCGATCGTCGGAAACTTCTGGGATTGATTACGGATGGAGATTTGCGGCGATGGGTGCAAAAGACTCCTGCGACCGAACTTGAGACGCTAACTGCTGCGGCAATCATGACTGAGAATCCAGTAACGATCACACCGCGTACTCTGGCTTACACGGCTTTGAAATTAATGGAAGATCGTCCTTCTCAGATTGCAGTTTTACCTGTGGTCGATGATGATCAGTGTTGCGTAGGATTGCTGCGGCTGCATGACATTTTTCGGAGTGGATTGTAGGAAAGTCTGATCGAAGATAACGAAATCGGATGTCAAAGCCATGAGCGCTCTGATGGAATTCGGCGTGGCTAGATTTGAGTTCTCGTAGTAAAAGCAGCAACAGCAGCGTATGTTATTTAACTCTTATGTCTTTGTCATCTTCTTTGTGGTCGTTTATGCGCTCTATTTGTTGCTGATGAAGCATCACAGGCTACAAAATACGCTTCTCCTCGTTGCAAGTTTGATTTTTTATGGATACTGGGATTGGTCATTATTGTTGCTTCTGCTGTTTTCTAAAACAGTAAATTTTGCTTTAGCAAATCGGATTGACAAAACAGAAGAACCCGTACTGCGTAAACGGTATTTGATTAGCGCGATCTCGTTTAATTTACTACTGCTCGGTTTCTTTAAGTACTTCAACTTTTTCACGAGTAGTTTTGCGGATTTTCTAGGATTATTTGGAATTCAACCCAGTTGGACAACACTCAATATTTTGTTACCAATGGGTATTTCTTTTTACACATTTCAGTTATTGGGTTATATCGTTGATGTTTATCGAAAAAAACTCGCGCCGATTCGGAACTTTTTTGATTTTATTCTGTTTGTGTCTTTCTTTCCTCAGCTGGTGGCAGGACCAATTGAACGCGCAACTGATTTAGTTCCACAGATTCTTTCGCCGAGAGTACTGAAAACCGAGCAGATTAATGCTGGAATTTTTCTAATTGCATGGGGATTTTTTAAGAAAATTGTCATTGCAGACAATTTGAAGACGCTCGTCGATCCAATTTTTAATAGCTATACCCAGTATCAAGGACTTGATGTTCTGATTGCAGTGTTAGGCTTCACGTTTCAAATTTACTGCGATTTTTCTGGTTATTCTGATATAGCCAGAGGAATTGCGAAATTGATGGGATTTGAATTAACGCTGAATTTTAGGTTGCCCTATTTTGCTGTAAACCCAAGCGACTTTTGGTCGAGATGGCATATTTCGCTTTCGAGTTGGCTGCGGGATTACTTGTACATTCCTTTAGGAGGAAATCGATATGGAACTTCGAACACCTATCGGAATTTATTCATTACAATGCTACTCGGAGGATTGTGGCATGGAGCCGCTTGGAATTTTGTAATTTGGGGAGCCTATCAAGGGGCAATTCTGATTCTTTATCGACGATTTGAACCGAAGTTAGAACCGCAGAAATTTTGGAACCACTCGCATTTTGGTGTTGGAATTAGAATGCTTGTGATGTTTATCCTGACGAATATTGGTTGGGTGATTTTCCGCTCGAATTCGATTCCTCAGATGGTCTATATCCTCACGAATATCGGGTTTGCTGCTTCTAGCATGAGCCTGATTTTAGGATACAAACTTGTATTCTTTTGTCTACCGTTATTGTTGGTTCAAATTTATCAGGGGGTCACAGCGAACCTATTAATTATTACTAAATTAAATCTCATTTTTCGCATCACAATTTATAGCTTCTTGACTGTTTGGTTGTTCATTTTCGGTGCACGCGAATCTGGAGAATTCATTTATTTCCAGTTCTGAACCTCGAACCTTAGTCACAAGGCAAACCTCAATGACGGAACGAACTACATTACCGACAGAGACAGTCACTGCTGCAACTCGTCGATCGATTTTTTTGACGCTGTTTGGCACAATCGCACTGGTAGGATTGTTCAATCTTGCTGCAAAGTTTTATCTAATCCGACATACGCCGAACCGCTCTGATTGGTTAATTCGCGAGAAGTGGGAGCTTTTGTTGAGATTAGAAAAGCCTGTAGATTGGTTGATTTTGGGTGATTCAAGCTGCAATCAAGGTATTGATCCGAGCCTGTTTGATTCAGATCTCAAGACGACTTCGATTAATCTCTGTACTGTTGGGAACATGACCAACGTGAACAACGCCTGGATGTTAGAGGCTTATATTCAGCGGTTCGGACCTCCCCGTCACATTTTGATTGTGCATGTTTACGATGTCTGGGGACGGGACATAGATCCTATGATGATGGCAAGGGTTCCCCTCCAACTTCAACGCCTTAGCCAGTTTGAACCGCGAATCAATCAGCGACGAGTCACAAACTTTCAAGTGCTGTTAGAGCGCTATCTGCCATTGTACTCAAAGAATCAAAGTTTACAAGAAGTGATGATGTTTCCGCTCGATTCCTATGAAACGAATCGGAGCTTTAGCTTAAAAGAAGATGGTTTAATGGTTTGGCATCAACCGAATCCAGAGAATGTTGAAGGTCAAAAGACGATGCACCTCTCGAATATTCAGCAAAAACCAACCTTTCAACTTTCAAACACGAATCGGCAAGCGCTCGAACACATTATTTCACTCGCGGAAAAACATCAATTCGATGTCTACCTCGCTAATAGTCCAATCTATAACGAGCTTTATCAGCAAAAAGAATTTCAGGGCTATTACAACCAGGTTCGCGACATGCTGCGCCACTATGCTAATTCAAGTTCTAGAGTGCATTATGTTTTGCAAGAACCTGTCACTTTTCCAAAAGAAGAGATGGAGAATGCGGATCATGTAATCTACCCTGCGGCAAAACAATATACTCAGCAGCTTGTTCAAGCGATCTCGGCTGAGAAAAAGCAAAAAGATATCCAGGCAAAACGTTGACGTGTTGTTGCCAAAATAAGTTGAAGTAGTTTTGAGAGTTTGACGATCGATATGACGAAAATTCTGGCGGTGATTCCAGCACGGTATGATTCGACGCGCTTTCCCGGCAAACCTTTAGCACTGATCGATCATCGCCCGATGGTGCAATGGATTTATGAAGCGGCAAGTCAATGTCCTGCCTTGAGTCAAGTCGTGGTTGCAACCGATAGCGAGAAGATTGCTGAGGTTGTGAATCAGTTTGGCGGCAAGGTTGAAATGACGAGGAGCAATCATCTAACTGGAACCGATCGAGTTGCAGAAGTTGCGGCTCGCTATCCAGATTACTCAGTAGTAGTCAATGTTCAAGGTGATCAACCGTTCGTGACTGCACAAATGTTAACCGAACTTGTGCGCCCCTATTTAGAGGGTGAAACGCCCGACATGACTACATTAGCTTGCCCTTTAGATCACGAAGTCGGTGCTTCTGATCCGAACACCGTCAAAGTGATTTGCGATCGACATGAGCGTGCTCTTTATTTTTCTCGCGCACCGATTCCTTACTATCGCTATCCCGCGACGGCTCCAGTCTTTCATCATCTCGGATTGTATGCGTTTCGCCGCGACTTTTTGCTCACTTATGCTCAACTCACTCCGACTCCGCTCGAACAGTGTGAAGCGCTTGAACAATTACGAGTGTTAGAACATGGCTTTACGATTCGCGTCTGTCATATTGACAAACCGATTTTGGAGATCAACACTCCGGAAGATTTAGCTCAAGCGAAAGTTCTCGTTGCTCAGCAACTCTAAGCGTGATTTATGTTGAATCCAAAAGAATTAGTGCTGCGTCCTTTTCCTGCTGCTTTGTCGGAATTTCAGAGTGCGGACTTTACTACCCAACGTCGGATCATTGCTTGTCCGAATCCACCGATCGAAGCAGTACAACAAGGGTATGCGATCGCGCTCTCTAGTTCAGAGTTTGACATTCACAATGTCTTACAGCAGCTTCCTTCAACGTTTCAGCCCGATTTGATCAGTCTTTCTGCTCGGAAGATGGGATTTCAACCGCGAGGACTCGATCGCTTATCCTGTCCAACGCTGATGAAAATCGGCGATACGTTTCACTGGGGCGATGGCAGTCTCAATGGGATCGTTCGCTATTGTCGATCGCTGAACTGTGATTTTCATTGGGTTTATCAAGGGGTTCAGCACCTGCACTGGTTTGTTGAAGCCGGTCTTAAGAATGTGTTTTGGCTGCCTGGAACGTCTGTAATTGATCCATACGTACCGTCTAAACCTGCTGAAAAGTCATACGGTGTGATCTTTCGGGGTTCTGAATCGCATTTACATGCTTATCGATCGCAAGTTCTCCGGTATTTGCAGCAAGCAGACATCGAAGTTGATATTCAACAAAAGCCTTATCTCGATTGCTTAGAAGACTATGTTCGTGCTCAGATTGTGTTGAACTGTAGCTTAAACGGGGATACCAATCGACGAGTGTTTGAAGTGTTGATGGCAGGGGGCTTTTTGTTGACTGATCGATTAAGTCCACAAACCGGAATTCAGCACCTTTTCAGAGAAGGAGAGCATCTAGAATGCTACGGCAGTTTACCGGAACTCGTTGAGAAAGTGAAGTTTTACCTCGCACATCCTGAAAAGGCAGAACAAATTGCGATCGCAGGTCAACAACAACTTTTAAGCCACTACAATCAATCTCTCACGCAACAGAAGCTCTACCGCTATGTGTTCACACAAAAGATCGAACCTCCGTTTCGACTGGAACACGATCGACGAATCACAGTAATTCCAAACGATCAACCGTCCGAAGCGCTCGATCAGCGACTTCAACTTTATCAGTTGATTCAAGAACTGCATCGTATCAATCCTCAGCTGCATGGAATCTACTGGCGCGGCAAACATCGACAATTACTGGCGGATCTAGTAGACCTGGCTCGATTGAAGTTGAGCTATGTCGAATCGGAAACTGCCATCGAGTCTGTCAAAACTTGGTGTGCTGAGATTGACATCGAGCATCAAGTTCACTGGGCAACGCCCGAAACCCTGCAAAGTCCAGCACAGTTGATCTTAGTTGACTTACCCGAAACCTTGCGATCAGCGCGAGAACGACTCATAGAGCTTGATCCCCATCTTGCCTCATCGGGGCTTTTATTGTTCATTGGGCAAGCATCGGTTCAGCAAAAAACCTGGTTAGATCTCGTGTTGCGCTCAAAATCGTATCAGCCAACCACGATCTCAGTTGATTACTGCAATTGGCACGAACCGCTCGGAGCAGGCGCCTGTTTGACGTATGTGAAATCGTTCACTTCAGATCAGTCATCCCCAATGCCGTTGACCTTTACGCAACTCACCTGGCAAACCAAAATGCAGCAAGCGATTCGGGTGCGAAAAACTGCGATCGCACGTCGTGTTGCTCAGATAAAGCGCTGATGTCACATACAGATTACAGAGTCACAGTCCATTCTTGTGATCTGCTGTTGCTCTGTTCTGATTCTGAGGCTCAAACAAACCGCCAAATCCTGTGGGTAAGGGTGCAGGATTTGGCGATTGCTCTACAGTTTCTTTGTAATCGTAAGGACGTACTTCACAGATTCTACAAATTTCAAGCCAGTATTTTTTCTATTATGGGGGTATCAGATACGACAGAGTATATTCTGAGCTAGTTCATGGGTGCTTCGTTCAAACCTAAGGTGCATCAAATGTGTGTAATCCTCAGATTAGCCCCAGAGTCCCATGAGCCAACAACCTTTAAGTACTACCAATCTACCTTCAGCAATCAATACAGAAACTGCTTTAACAACCTCTTCCGTAACAACCCCGACGTGGGTTTCAGGGCTGCGAGGCGAGTACTACGATAATGCGGACTTCACGAACCTGAAGTTGACCCGCACCGATACTCGCATGGACTTGATTTGGTACAACGGCTCTCCCGATCCTAAGATCGCGCCTGACACCTTCTCAGTCCGCTGGACAGGACAAATTCAACCTCTGTACAGCGAAGAGTATACCTTCTTGACCATTGCGGATGGTGGCGCGCGACTGTGGATTAACAACCAACTGATCATCAACGATTGGCAAGACACCAATCAGATTCGGAAGACCTCCAGCAACCGCATTGCTTTGCAAGCAGGACAGCGTTATGACATTCGCTTGGAGTACATGGAGGTATCAGGCAATGCGATGATGCGCTTTGGCTGGTTAAGTGCGCGGCAACAGCAGGGAATTGTTGCGGCTTCCCAATTGTTTAGCAATCCACCTGACTCTACTCCAACTCCTGACCCAACCCCAACTCCAACTCCAACCCCAACCCCAACTACATTTAATGGCAATGCTGCCGCAAATATTATCAATGGCGATGCAAACAACAACATCCTACGAGGATTTGCAGGAAACGATACCTTGCGAGGATTAGAAGGAGATGATGTCTTGATAGGTGGAACGGGCAACGATCTCTTAGACGGGGGGAGCGGCAACGACACCGCCAGTTATGCGGATGCAACCAATAGCGTTAGGGTAGATTTCACCCAAGGGATTGCAAATCGCATCGCCAGAATTATGCCACTAGGAGACTCCATTACCTATGGACTTTCCGCCGATAACGATCCCACCGTTCCCTACTGGGGCGGATATCGATACCACCTCTGGAATCAATTCCAAACCAACAATCTGCAAATCGATTTTGTTGGATCTCAATCTCATGGTGCAGTGGAGCTAGGGGATAAAGACCACGAAGGGCACTCTGGAAAGACGATTAGTTGGATCAATGACCGAGTGTCAACATTTTTCAATCCAGCTCAACCTGATATTGTTTTACTGATGATTGGCAGCAATGACACAGGTACCAGCGACAGTCCAGCTACGATCGCAGCCCGATTAGGCACTTTGATCGACAACATCTTGCGTACCTCTCCCGATGTCACGGTATTGGTGAGTTCTATTCCACCTGCCCGTCCTGAAGCTCGCGGTGGAGAAGCTCGGATTCAAAAGATCAATGACTATAACAACCTCATTCCTAGTATTGTCAATGCGAGGGCAAATCCGCGCGTCAAATTTGTCGATATGCGGGGAAAACTCGACATCAATGACATCACTGCACCCCCTGCAGATGATGCCTTACATCCCAATTTTGAGGGGTATCGCAAAATTTCCAGCGAATGGTACACCGCCCTCTCTCGCAATTTTGCGACATCGCAAGGAACCTTCAGTGTGGATCAAGATACGCTGGTCAGTGTTGAGAATGTGATTGGCTCAAGGTTTGACGATATGTTAATCGCAGATGCGAGCAACAACCGTTTAACAGGCGGTGACGGACGTGATCATTTAACGGGTGGAGCAGGCAACGATACGTTTGTCTATTTCAAACCCAGCGAAGGCGGAGATACCATCACTGACTTTAGTTTTGGAGATAGCTTTGAAATTTCCGCTGCGGGTTTCGGTAATGGCTTAGTGAGTGGAGTTAGCCTGCTTTCGACACCTTCTTCCAGCGGTGTATTTGTCAATGGCAGTCTTCCCATTAGTGCCCATGTGACTTTCTTGTACGAGAATGGCGTTCTCCGATTTGATCCAGATGGTATCGGCTCCCAAGCGGCAGTCGTGATTGCCAGCTTGAACAATTCACCTCTCACCCTCAGTTCTCAACAAATTCGCATTGTCTAGACTGCCTCTTGATACAATTCGCTTTGAGAGTGGGCACATTGCTCACTCTCAAAGTGCTGATCAATATTCGATTGAGAAACGCCGCTTCACTAAGTTGGCGTTGATTGCTTTTGTATCTTTTTGGAGAAATGAATGAGTCGTATTCAAATTACAGAGTCGCTCTTTGTAGGTGAAAATTGTCCGTTAGCATTGATTGCAGGTCCCTGTGTTATTGAGTCTAAGGACTTTACGCTCAAAATGGCAGATGAGATTCGTCAAGTCTGCGATCGCTTGCAAATTCCCTTTGTGTTTAAATCCTCGTTTGATAAAGCGAATCGCACTTCTGCTAGTTCGTTTCGAGGACACACGATCAATGAAGGCTTAGAGATTTTGCAACAGGTCAAAGAAAAGATCGGCGTTCCTGTTCTGACTGATATTCATGAAAGCAATCAAGCCGCGATTGTCGCTGAAGTCGTCGATGTTCTGCAAATTCCAGCATTTCTCTGTCGTCAAACAGATTTGCTGCTTGCTGCTGCTGCAACGGGTCGAGCTGTGAATGTGAAAAAAGGGCAGTTTCTCGCGCCGTGGGATATGAAAAACGTGGTGCGTAAACTAGAAGTGGGCGGAGCTAGAAATATTCTTCTGACTGAGCGAGGAACGAGTTTTGGGTATAACACGCTGGTAGTCGATTTCCGTGCCTTGCCCCAGATGCGTGATCTAGGCTATCCGGTTGTATTCGATGCTACACATAGCGTTCAGATGCCAGGAGGACAGGGTGACAAGTCAGGAGGACAGCGCCAATTTGTGCCGTATCTCGCGAGTGCTGCGATCTCGGTTGGGATTGATGCCCTGTTCCTAGAAGTTCATGAAAATCCTGAGGTTGCTTTGAGCGATGGACCCAATATGGTTCCACTCGCCCAATTAGAACCGTTACTCGAACAGCTTCTCGCAATTCGTCAGGTTCAACAAAGTGCCCCGAATCTCTCTTTAAGTTAAGGAAATTAGGATGACTAAAACTCTGACCACCAGTGCAGCAAAGTTTCTCGAAGCTTGGGGCTATATTCTCGTAGATGCGATGCACCGCATTGATGATGATACGCTGTGGCAGATGGATCTCGCATTCATCCAAGATAGCTGTTCTGAGTTCTTGTCCTATTACTACATGTGATCATGCCGCATCTGTCACTTTCAGAATTACAAGCCCGTCTTGCCACAATCCGACTCTTAGTTCTAGATGTTGATGGAGTCATGACTGATGGGGGACTGTACTACACCGAGACAGGCGAAGAACTCAAGAAGTTTAATGTCAAAGATGGGTTGGGGATTCAGTTAGCGATGAAAGCGGGGATCGAAGTCGCGATCGTGTCTGCCGGGTCTTCTAAGGCTACACTCTATCGGGCGAAACGGTTGGGGATTCCGCATCTCTTCACGCGCGTCGAGGATAAGCGATTCACGGTGAAATTCTTGTGTGAGCAGCTTGGGCTTTCATTTGAGCAGGTGGCATATATGGGCGATGATTTAGTCGATTTGCCTGCGATGCAAGCGGTGGGCTGTCCAATTACAGTTGCAGATGCGGTGTCGGAAATTCGAGAGATCTCGCTTTATGTCACTGAAAGAAGCGGCGGAGAAGGTGCAGTACGCGAAATCTGTGATGTTTTAGTCCGGGCAGTGATTGGAGCAGTTGAACAATGAGATGGGATAACGGAAAAGATGCATGAAGCGAATCATTACTTGCCAAGGAAGTGTTCAGTTTGTGACAGCGCTGTCAGCCTTGATGAAGCGGGAGCAAGAGCAATCTGGTGAATCTTATGAAAATTATCTTGTAATCTATGACCTTTATGCACCGGGAGGGCAAAACGAGCAATTTGCAGCCTTTCTAAAAACGATGGCAGCTTCGGTCTATGAATGGAATCAGGTTACTTATATCACACCAGAACAGTTCAATACGATCGCGCAACAACTAGACTCTTCTTCGCCTAAAGCCATCTTTCAAGTCGTATATGAATGGGTTGGAACTACGGTTGCCGATGAAATTTATCTCTGTCGGAATTGGCAGTTTGGCAGCCAGTTGTTGATTAATGCGTATCAGACTGCAACTAAGATTTGTTATGGCGATAGTATTGGCATCTATTTTTCTGAGACTTCTGCGATCGTCGGTTACGGTGCGAACTCGTCTTCGATGCCTCGGACTGTTCCACCATTGCCAATTCGGATCAGACTTTGGGCTGCAGTAGAATGGCATCGGTGGAAAGAAAGACTTGGCTTTAAAACGGTGTTAAAAGACATTCCGTTTGATGTTGGCTACTTTGTCTTACCCAACATTATGGGCGAAGAGCCGCCAATGCCTTACACGTTAGTCGATCGTGGTCATTTATTATCTGTATTTCAGCAGTTCTCAAATTTACTTCATGCAGAATGGGTTGAACAATTACGATCGAGCTTGGCAGAAAGGTCGATTGTGATTCTCTTGACCTCGAATTTCTCAGAAGCAGGTCGGCTCTCTTCGGATCAAGAGATCCAAGCTTATCGAAAACTCTTACTTAGTCAAACGATCGATCCGGATGCAGTGTTAATTATCAAGCCACATCCTAGAGACGATACAGCAAAGATTCAGAACTTAAAGATCGCACTCTCGGATGTGTTTAGCCAGATTATTACACTCACGAATCCAGAGCTATTTTTCTTGCCGTTTGAAGTCTTTTTCCAGACCGTTTTGCATCGCGATCAGTTTAATACAGAGATCCGAGTGATTGCGGTCAGTTCTGCTTGTTTATCATTGAAGTTGCTCTTTGAAACGCCAAGTACGATCGGGTTTGGAGATGCAGTTGTGCGGATGTTCTTTAAACTGGATCAGATTGACGATCGACTTGAAGTAGAGCGAATGTTAAGAAAAGCACTGTGTCATATCAAGGCATAGTTGAAATTCGGGTGTTTCGTTTAGCTCAGAATCTATTCGGTTATCAGTTTTGACCTCTTATTTTCATTCATCCTATGTCTCCACTCTGGCTTGAGACGACAAACGATCTGAGTTCGTCGGTTCAAAATCAACCTGCCAAGGCTTATCTTAATCTTGGTTGTGGCTATCGAGTTCATTCTGCCTGGATCAATGTTGATTTTGCTGCAACTTCTGAAGGAGTAATCGCTCACAACTTAATCCAGGGAATTCCGTTTCCAGATGCTTCGTTTGATGTGGTGTATCATTCACACGTCTTAGAGCATTTTTCGCGATCGAGCGCGATCACATTCCTCCAAGAGTGTTACCGTGTTTTGCGTCCACAAGGCGTGATTCGAGTCGTGGTTCCCGATTTAGAGCAAATTACGCGAACCTATCTACAGGCGCTAGAACAATCAATCGCTGGAAACTCAGAGTGGAACCCTCGCTATGATTGGATGCTGCTGGAACTGTTGGATCAAGTTGCACGACACCAGTCCGGGGGAGAAATGTACTCGCATCTTGCTCAGTCTAAGCTAAAAGATCCAGAATTTATCGTGCAGCGCTGTGGAACTGAGATCAAAAACTTGATCGAATCTCGAGCTACATCGCCTCAAGTTACGCCCCCAGTTTCACGAACTAGACGAATTTTGAGGCAAGTATATCGGTTTTTGAACCATGCTTCTAGTCGCCGAGAAGCAGTCCTAAAATTTATTTTGGGTTCGGAGTATACTGCACTTCAAATCGGGCGGTTTCGGCAGAGTGGAGAAGTACATCAATGGATGTACGATCGCCATTCGCTCGATCGACTGCTTCAGCACAGTGGATTTAGCTCGATCGTTCAACGCAGTGCAACCGAAAGCTATATCCCAGACTGGTGCAGCTATCAACTAGACACAGAGCACGATGGCAGTGTGTATAAGCCTGACTCTCTTTTTATGGAAGCTATTAAACTCGCATGACAGATTATCCTTCTATCTCAGTTGTCATTCCTTCTTACAATCAAGGGCAATTTATCGGAGAGACAATCCAATCAGTCATTGATCAGCAGTATCCGAATCTAGAAATTCTCGTGCTCGATGGTGGAAGTACCGACAATACCGTTGAAGTGATTGAACAATATATCGATCGTCTTACTTACTGGCACTCGAAAAAAGATAAAGGACAAGCCGATGCCATCAATCAAGGCATGAGGTTGAGTTCTGGTGAGATCGTGTGTTGGCTGAATTCTGATGATATGTATCTGCCGGGAACCTTGCTAGAGATCGGGCAACGGTTTCGAGGATTGACCGATCAGAACTATGTCATATACGGCGATACTCAGTTTCTTTATGAAGAAAGACGACCCAGAGGCGCAAGAAAAGTACAGTATGCTGCTCCTTACGATCCGTTGATGTTGGCTTACTATGACTACATTGCTCAACCCAGTGCATTTTGGACACGCAAGCTTTGGGAAGAAACGGGAGAATTAGACCTGCGCTATCACTATGTTTTAGATTGGGAATGGTTTCTTCGAGCCGGGAAAATTGCTCAGTTTGAGTATGTTCCTAAGCTTTATTCGATCTATCGAATTCATACAAGTCACAAAAGTAGCTCCGGTGGCATTCGGCGAAAACAAGAAGTGTTAGATGTGGTGAAAACTTACGCTTCTGAGTATTGGATCGATCTATATCAGGAAGTCGATCGCTGTTATCCGACGTTCAAACCCTGGTTAAAACGGCTGAGAAAGTTGGGCATTCCTCATCAAGAATGGCTGCTTTCTCAGTTTGTTCCAGCGCTCCGTTCCAAACTTCAACACGTTCAGGATCTATCGAAAGTTTTAGCAATGTATGCTTAATGTTCCCAAAATCTCGATCGTCACTCCATCATTCAATCAAGCCCCGTTTCTCGAAGCCACGCTTCAAAGCGTTCTCTCGCAGAACTATCCGAATCTGGAATACATCGTGATCGATGGTGGCTCGACTGATGGCAGTGTCGAAATTATCAAACGCTATGAGTCTCAACTTCATTATTGGTGTAGTGAGCCAGATGCCGGACAGTATGCTGCAATTAATAAAGGCTTTTCTCACGCCACTGGGGAAATTATGGCGTGGCTAAATAGTGATGATATGCAGTGTCCTTGGGCATTAAAAACGGTTGCAAGTATCATGAGCGAACTGTCTGAGGTGGAATGGTTAACGACATTGAATCCAGGACTGTGGGATTGGTATGGATTTTGTTTAGGATTTCGGGCTGTTCCTGGATATGATCGATCTGCATTTCTTGAAGGTCGCTATCTGCCCCATAGTCCAAAAACGCTGCGAGGCATCGGAAGCATTCAACAAGAATCAACCTTTTGGCGACGAAGTTTATGGGAAAAAATTGGTGGTCAGATCAGCACCGAATACAAATTAGCGGGTGACTTTGATCTATGGGCACAGTTCTATCAGCACGCTGATCTATATGGGGTTGCTTCTCCTTTAGCGGGATTTCGATCACAAAACACACAGAAAAGCAGTCATCTCGATTTGTATGTGGCTGAATCACTACGATCGCTCAAGTCGATGCGATCGCCAAATGTGTTTCGTCAGTTACAGCTTCATCGTGTGCCGATAGTGCGGAGTTGGCTGAAATCTCATCTGAGCTATTCTTGTCAGCGCATCGTCCGAACTCAGTCAAATTCTGCTGAAGGTCGCTGGACGATTGAATCTTATCAACCGATTTTCTAACTGATGAAAGTTCTCCAGATTACGCATAGTGACTCGGCTCAGGGTGGGGGGGGTGCGATCTCAATGTATCGCCTGCATCGATCGCTAAACCAATGTGGTGTTGAGTCTAAAATTCTCAGTGGGCTGAAAACGCTAGCTGGATCAGAGTCTCAAGCGATTTCTCGCAATGCCAAAATCGAACGTCAACTTAATCGCGTTACGATTCGGCTCGGACTCAATGATATTCACTGTGTTAGCTCGTTTGATCTGCTGAAGCATCCATGCTACCAAGAAAGCGATCTGCTCAATTTTCACATTCTCCATAGCGGATTTTTTAGTTATCTGGCGATTTCATCTCTGACTGCTCAAAAGCCTGCGGTATGGACGCTGCATGATATGTGGAGTTTTACCGGACATTGTGCTTATAGCTATGATTGCGATCGCTGGAAATCGGGTTGCGGACAGTGCCCGTATCCTGAGACTTATCCTTCAGTACGGCGAGATAGTACTGCTTGGGAATGGCGACTGAAGCGAAACCAATACGATCGAGCAAATTTAACGATCGTTGCACCGAGTCGATGGCTAACTGAGCAAGCCAAACAAAGTTTACTGAAGCGGTTTGAAGTTCACTGGATTCCGAATGGAATTGATACAACCGTTTATCAGCCATTAGACAAGCTAGAATGTCGATCTCTGTTGGGCATTCCAGCACAGAAGAAAGTTCTACTATTCGGTGCAGAGAGTCTAAAAGATAGGCGTAAGGGAGGCGATCTCCTCGTCAAAGCATTAGAACACCTGCCTGCCAGTCTGAAGACAGAAATTGTGTTGCTAACACTGGGAGGAAACAACGAAATTGGAACCTTAGTCGGGATCGAAGCAATTAATCTCGGCTATGTGAGTCACGATCGATTAAAAGCAATGGCGTATTCTGCGGCGGACTTGTTTGTGTTTCCGACTCGTGCGGATAACTTACCGCTGATGCTGCAAGAAAGTATGGCGTGTGGTACTCCGATGGTGTCGTTTGATGTTGGCGGTGTTCCGGATCTCGTTCGTCCTGGGGTGACTGGATATCTTGCAGCCCCGGAAGATCCAATCGATTTTGCCAGCGGGATTGTAAAGCTACTCGATGATGATGACCTGCGACAACACATGCAGAATAATTGTCGATCGATCGCGATCGCGGAATTTGCTTTACCACTCCAAGCCCAACGCTACAAAGAACTCTATCATCAGATTTTGCAGACCTCATGAAAAAACGCTGTGCTATCTTTGCAAACTGTCAAAGGCAACTAATCGAAACGTTTTTACAGTCGTCTGATGAATTTGTTGAGGAGTATTGCTTTGAAAGAATTCCTTACACCTATGAAGCGGTTTATCAAAACCTTGAAGTTTCTGAGGAGGTGTTAGCAAGAACGGATCTGTTTATCTATCAGCCACTCGGCGAGAAATATGGCGAACTGAGCACAGATCGTTTAGTAACTAAATTACGCCCGAACTGCATTACAATTTCGTTTCCTTATCTTTATTTCAAAGGATACTATCCTCAAGATATCGATAATCCCTTAGCGAAACCGGAAGCAGGCTATCCGTTTGGTCGATTTCCATATGGAGATCGTAATATCATCAACTTTGTCGAAGCTGGAAAAAGCCGAGCGGAAATTATTGAGCGATTGACCCAACCAGACTTTTATGATCAAGCGTTTCTACTCAATCTAGTAGAAGAAACATTGCAGGAACTGACTCGACGAGAAAAGGAAACAGATATCAAGATTGCAACTCTAATTCGACAGCGCTATCAACATGAACTCTTGTTTTATACAGTCAATCATCCGTCTAATACGATCGGGCGCGAGGTGGTCAATCAAATGCTGCAAATTCTCAAACTGCCGCTGTTGAAAAAGCCGCCTGAGTTTCGATTGTTTTCGCTGGAAGGTTTGACTGCGATGAGTTTTGCGGTTCGGGTGGCGAATCGAATGCGGAGAATGATTGATCTCAAACCTGTACCAAATCCATATCGAGAAGTGTTTGGTGATAATCAAATTCCGCTTTATCCAAGTGTGATTCAACAGTTGAATTTAACGGGTGTCCCCATCAATCATCGATATCGGCAGGGTCAGCAGAAGTTAACATTTGCTGAATATGTCGCAGCTTATTTAACTCAGTATGACTAATGGTTTTTCAGCGCAATGGAATTGACATGATTAGTATCATTACACCTGTCTACAATGGAGAAAAATTTATTGAGTCTTGCCTTCAGGCAGTGATTCAGCAGAATTGTTCGGATGTTGAACATTTGATTATGGATGGCGGATCGAGCGATCGCACTCTTGAAATCGTTCAGCGCTATACCCAACAGTATGCACATATTCGCTGGATTTCTGAGAAGGATAAGGGACAATCGGATGCGATGAACAAAGGAATCACTTTAGCCAAAGGTGAGATCGTCGGCTTTCTCAATGTCGATGACTATTATGAACCGGATGTGCTAAATCGCGTTTTGGAGGTTTTTCGATCGCTTCCTCAACCCAGTCTAGTTGTGGGAAATTGCAATGTTTGGAACGACTCAGGCGGACTGAAAAAATACAATCGTCCAATCAAGCTCAAGTTAACCGATTTACTGCTCGGTGCTGAAGTCAATCCGCATCCGATTAATCCTTCCGCCTATTTTTACCATCGCTGTTTACACGAGCAAATTGGACTCTACAACGTCGAGGAACATTATGCGCTCGATGTAGACTTCATTTTTCGAGCGGTGCAGGTCGCGCACGTCAAACACATCGATGAAACTTGGGGGAACTATCGCGAAATCGAAGGCACAAAAACAATTCTCGATTGGAGATCGGGGGAAGGAGAACGACGGGTTGAAGCCTTGCTCAAGTCCTACCGCGATCGCTTACCGCTACGATCCCAACTTCAAGTTGCGACACTCTACTTTCTGCTCAACACTCCCAGAAAAACAATCAAACATATTAAGCGAACCATTGGAAAAAACTTGATGAGGGCTAGAATTTGATGAATATTGGCTATCTTCACATTGGATTACCGCAACATGGGATTCATCGCTATGGACGATTGTTAGCTGCAGAAGCGCGAACTCGATCTCAGATCAACGTGATCGAAGCTGATGTTCAGTTAACTGGAGATCGATCGTGCGATCGTCATGCTCTCATCAATGCGGCACAAACCCTCTCTCAGGCAGATGTGATTCACTTTCAATATAATCGTGTGATTTGGGGAGAAGATTGGCGACAGATTCATCATCTCAATACGTTTCTTGATCGCTGTTCTCGTCCTTTGATTGTGACGCTGCACGATATTTTCTATCCGCCTTCGAGTGCTACTTTGGTACACAAGTATCGATCCCATCCGGGTAGTGTTCGGGTCGCGGAACTGATCAAAGCAATATTGCGCGATCAACTCTCACCGAACATTCTGGCACTGCAAAAAGTGATTTCGCGATCGCAGAGTGCTTTTGTTTGTACCCAAGAAGAGGCGCGACGATTAAGCGATCGGATTGTTAGCTCAAAAATTAAGATTATTCCGCACTTTGTAGAATCACGCACGCCCGGAATCAGTCGAATCGAATCGCGAAAAGTTTTGCATCTCGACAACTTTACTGTCATTACACTATTGGGATTTATCTACAGCGGTAAAGGGCATAAATTGCTCATTCAAGCGCTGCCTCATCTTCCCGCCCATGTCAAACTCATTTTCGCAGGCGGGGTGAGTCCAGGACACGAAGCTTATTTTCAGGATTTGATGGCACTGGCGGAGAAAGAAGGAGTCAGAGATCGTATTCACGTGACAGGCTATCTTTCAGAATTAGAACTTGAACGTTATCTTCTCGCTACTGATCTAGCAGTCTGTCCTTTTCGTCAAACTTCTGCATCGAGTTCTCTTTCGACCTGGCTTTCGGTTGCCTGTCCTATTCTCGCTTCTAGCATTCCTCAAATTGCTGAGTATAATGCTCTCGCTCCTGGTGCGATCAAAATTTTCGAGGACTATACGCCTAACGGGTTGAAAGCAGCGATTTTAGAATTTCTAGCCACAGGTTGCAAACCTGAAGATCACAAGATTGCGGCTCTGCGTCACCAGCTTTCGATCTCTAATATTTTTGATCAGCATCTTCACTACTACAATCGTTTACTGGAGTTTGACTATGTTGCGTAGACGATTAGAGCAATTCTCAAAATCGACTCTGCTCATTTGCGGAAGTTTGAAAAATTGGGCAAAAGATCAACCTGACTCTAGAGCAAAACTCGGATTTGAAAATCTCATAGAACTTCAAGTCACTTATCGAACTGCTCCAATTCAGATCGAGTCTGAATTGTATTCAGAATTTACAGCACTTTCTGTCAATCGAAACGTCATCTCTGGCACTTGAGCAGTTTTTATCTTTCATGAACGCTTTATTCATATCACAGCATGTTTCACCACATTTCAAGAAGCTATCGAAAATTCTGGGAGCGACAAACTGCTGAACGAAATAACATGAGTCTTCTAGTCGATACGTTTTTTACAACAAATGCAAACGGTCATGGGGGCGATCATCGTACCGCACAAATTGCCGAACTGATCGGGAAAGCAAATCTAGAGATAACGCCGTTTTCGCGCACGCTTCTCAAATCGGCTCAGAGTCGATCGATTGCTGCGCTCAAAGCCGTTTTGGATCCTGCTACCTGGCAATTTATCGCGAAGCATCACTTGAAGATCAATTCTGCATTTCGCTCGATCGCGTTTTGCGGATTTCAGCGTCAGCTCTATCAGCGAGTCCTGCAACAGCATACAGGCACCAAAGTCTTGATCTGGGAAGCAACAAAGAACTATGTTGCACCGTTTGTCGCAGCAGAACAGCACTTTAAGGTTATTGCATTTCCTCATAATCTAGAAGCACTAGTTCCAGATCAGGGAGCGATTTTTGAGAATTTTGAAACAGAAGTGCAAGCGTTAGTCAAAGCAGACTGGGTGTTTTGTATTTCTCGTGAGGAAGAATGGCTACTTCGCACGAAGGGAGCTAATGCTCATTATCTGCCTTACTATCCTCCTCAACTTGTTCTAGAGCGGTTTCTTAAGGTTCGAGCAGCAAGGCAAAATATGACAAACGATCGCTTTCTAATTCATGGCAATGCGAAAAATCCGCCAACTCGTAACGGTATGATCGAGCAAATTGAATGGCTCAAGAAAGCCAGAGAAACTTTTCCCTTTGAAGTGGATATTGTCGGGTATGGCACAGAGATGCTCAAAGAATACTGCGAGTCTGCTGATTTTGTTGTACATGGCAGTGTCACTCCTGAACAATTACAAGCGTTTCTCACGTCTGCCAAAGCGGCACTCATTCATCAAGTTCCCACGTCTGGGGCACTCACTCGAATTCCCGAATTGCTTATTGCTGGCATTCCTGTGATTGCAAATCGGAATGCTTCGAGAAGTACCTCTGATTATGCTGGGGTCTATCAATATGATGATTGGATTGAGTTAACAGAATTGATGAGTCGCTCGCTTAAATGTCCTGAAATGCTTGATCGCCCTGTTGCGCACGAGAAACGGGTGATTGATTGTCTACAAGCATGTACAAGTCCATCTTAATCTAACAACATCATGAAAGTCTTAGTCACGGGTTCCAACGGTTTGATCGGCTCTGAAGCGGTTGAATATTACGATCGTCAAGGGCACGAGGTGATCGGGGTCGATAACAATATGCGGGCTGAATTCTTCGGTGCACAAGGCGATACGACCTGGAATCTTCAGCGTCTGAGTGCAAAAACAAGAAATTTCAAGCCGCATAGCATTGATATTCGCGATCGCGATCGTCTATTTGAGCTATTTCAAATCCATGCTTTTGATCTGATCATTCACTGTGCCGCGCAGCCGTCTCACGATAAAGCTTGTCAGATTCCCATCTTGGACTTTGAGGTGAATGCGCTTGGAACAATGAATTTGCTTGAAGCAACTCGGCAATACTGCCCGGAAGCAGTCTTCATTCACATGAGCACGAATAAAGTGTATGGCGATGCTCCGAATGAACTGCCGCGCGTCGAACTCGAAAAGCGCTATGACTATGCCAACGAAGCAGACTATCACGGCATTTCTGAAGACTGTCGCATCGATCGTACTTTACATTCTCTGTTTGGAGCTTCCAAGACCGCAGCTGATATTGTCGCTCAAGAATACGGACGCTATTTCGGTATGAACGTCGGTATCTTTCGCGGCGGCTGTCTCACAGGTCCCTCTCATTCTGGAGTCGAACTGCATGGTTTTCTTTCTTACCTGATAAAAGTTGCGGTTACAGGTGGAACTTATCGTGTATTTGGTTACAAAGGAAAACAAGTGCGCGACAACATTCATAGCTATGACGTGATTCAAGCATTTGAAGCATTTCGGCGCAATCCTAGACCAGGCGAGGTCTACAATCTGGGTGGAGGACGCGAAAACAGTATCTCGATTCTAGAAACTTTTGATTTAGTCGAGCAATTGACCGGACGAACTGTGAATTGGGTGTATGTAGAACAAAACCGGATTGGAGATCACATTTGCTACATTTCTGATTTACGCAAGCTCAAAAGCCATTTCCCTGAATGGCAAATCACACGCAGTATTACGGATATTTTGCAGGAAATCGTTACGGCAGAGGATACGAGATATGCTTCAGTCCGTTAGCCAAATGATATCGGGTTCTGCGGATTCAACAGTGGCTCACCCTGTGCTGCTGCTGTTTGACCTCAAAGCAACCGGACATCATTCGGTTTATATCAACCATCTAGTACAGTATTGGCATCACACCCAGATTCCGGGAAAGCTTTGTGTTGTTGTTTCTCAGCAGTTTGTCGATCGACATTCGGATGTTGTTGCCCTATCAATGCAATCTGAGCAAAGCGAGATCGAATTCACAGCGATTTCGGAAGCCGAATATGCCGCATTTCAACAGGCAAAATCGGCTGTTGCAAAGTCTTGGATCGAGTGGAAACTTTTCTGTCAATATGCTCGACAACTCAAGGCAACTGAAGGTGTTTTGATGTATCTCGATAGTCTTCAGCTTCCGCTCTGTTGGGGGGAAGTACCGCCTTGTCCAATATCAGGCATCTATTTTCGTCCAGCGTTTCACTATGGAAAGCTTTTAGAGCAGCAGCAATCTTGGAAAGAGCGCATTCGACAATGGCGACAGCGATTGATTCTGGCTCAGATTCTTCGCAATCGGCACCTGAAAACATTGTTTTGTCTTGATCCATTCGCGATCGCAGAAATTCAAAAGCTACATCCGAACACTCAAGCCAAAATTCTCCCTCTAGCTGATCCGGTTCGCATTGAGCCAACGAATGTAATTGTGAGATCACAGTTCAAACAAGAGCTAGATATCGAAGTAGGTCGGCAAGTGTTTCTGATGTTTGGGGAATTAAATGACCGTAAGGGAATTTTTCCAGTCCTTCAAGCCCTTCAGCAGGTTCCTACTGAGATTGCTCAAAAAGTATGCCTATTGCTTGCAGGACCGATTAATGCTGATCAGAGATCACGAATTGAATCAGCGATCGCATCCGTGGAAGCAACTCCAGTACAAGTGATTTTACGTGATCGCTATCTCAAAGGTCAGGAGGTACAGCTTTGTTTTGAAACCGCGGATCGCGTGTTTGCTACCTATCAACGACATGTGGGAATGAGTTCTGTACTCGCTCATGCCGCAGCGACTCAAACCCCTGTGATCGCTTCTAACTATGGCTTGTTGGGTGCGTTAACAAGACAGTATGAGCTTGGTATCACGATCGATGCGACTGATCCTGCTCAAATTTCGAGTGCGATCGCTCAATCGATCGAGGGTGCGATCAGCGTCAATGCGGCAAAAACAGAACAGTTTCTTCAGCAAAATCAAGCAGAGCGATTTGTCAAAACCATTCTGGACAATCTGCTCGATCGATCGCAAGTTTAGTTCTTTCTTACAGGGTATAGATCAATGCAATGGTCAACGATCGCAGCGGTTTCATTTGGCTTTTATATGCACGGACTGACTTTCTATTTCTTGATCGCGAGTCTGGCAGGAGTGCATACAGCAATCCTAACCGCAGCTTATCAAGCGCTAACCATCGGCATTCCATTTCTATTCAATCTAATTGATCCAGATGCCCGGAAACGAATACTCCGATTCGGAGTGATCGAGTTCCTGTATTTGATCTTTGCTGTCCTGTTTATCTATGACTTTTTCACCACGCGAACCCCAGAGATTTTTCCTGAAAACCTTCTGATCTATGCAAGTCTCTACTGGTTTGCCTTGGCGGTTGCAAAAAGTTTTTCGTTTGAGCAGCTAAAGATTGCTTGCTATACCTCAAATCGAGTCGCAGTCGCAACTGCGCTCTTGCTGATGGCACAAGTTTCTACAGGAACCGCATCATGGGCAGATCATGGACGGCGCTTAGTTGCAGGAACGGCTGGCAATCCAATCAATGTAGGACATACTGGAGCGTATGCGTTTCTCACCTGTTTGATCCTCTGGCTGAAAGCAAAGCCTTCGTCTAAAGCAATCTGGCTGGGGTTAAGTGTTCCAGGACTGATGGTGACGGTTTTCTCTGGTACTCGAAGTGCAACACTTGCGATTCTATTGGGAGTTGCAGTTGTTGCTCTCTATGTCACGCGGATCATCACACAATCCGGTCGATCCATTGCTAGAGTCACAACCACTGTTACTTTTGTCTGCGGGGTGTTGCTTAGTGGTATGTTGCTGTTAGGCCCGTTAATGGCCGCTCCTAGACAAAGTACCGGGATGATAACTGAACCTCCTCCGCTCACAACTGCGATCGAGAATGGTTCGCAGCGGATTGATGCATTGTTCCAAGTAATCTCTGGTGGAAATACGGAAGATCGCTCAATTCGAGGACGGGAAAAAATGTTTCAATTTGCTTTTGAGGGCTTTCTCGCACATCCGCTGATTGGACAAGGATTATATGCACAATATGCAACGCACAATGCTTTTCTACAAGTAGCGCTAGAATTTGGCATTTTGGGGGTTGCAACGTTTATTGCTCCTTTTTTCTACATTGTTCACCATATCGTACAAGCGATATTTCTAACAGCGAAACGAGTACGACAAGCGAGTGAGCAGATTAATCCAGAGCGTTTTATTCGGAGCGATTTTTCTGTAGTGACTTGCTTTATGTTGGTTGTTTTTGTGCAGGCAGTTTGTCTTTATTCGTTTCACGGTGATCCGTACCGGAATTATTTGCCAATTTGCTCAACGGGTTTGTTGCTTGCGTATTTACGATCGCAGCGAGAAGCCTTTCGGAAAAGCATCTAGGGTGTTGCTATGACTCACATTGCGGTTCTGTTTACGAACTATGGTCCTTATCATCTGGCACGGTTAGAAGGACTTTATCACCATTGCCACCAAATTGGATGGCAGGTGAGCGCGATCGAACTTGCTCGGTCTGATACAGACTATGCGTGGCAAGCGAACGTCGAGAATCTGCCTTACCCACTGATTACGCTTTGTCCTCAGTCACTGCCCTCTGTGAAGCTTTCTGAATTAATTGCTCAGATCTATCAGGGACTGAATCGGCTGCGACCAGATGTGTTAGCGATCGCGGGATATGCTCACCCAGGCATGCTGGCTGCTTTAAGCTGGACAGTCTCTCATCGCAAAGCAGCTATTTTGATTTCTGCAACGAAAGAAGATGATGCTGCGCGTCAAACTTGGCAAGAATGGATCAAACGAGGCTTGCTCACGCAGTATCGAGCCGCACTTGTGGGTGGACAGCCTCAGAAGCGCTATTTAATGAGGCTTGGAGTGCCAGAGGAGCGAATTTTTACTGGATACAATGTGGTCGGAAATGCAACGTTTCATCCCGATCAAATTCGATCACTGCCGAATCCTATCGGTCAACCCTTTTTTCTTTCTGTCAATCGTTTCGTTCCCAAGAAGAATCTATTTCGACTGCTCACCGCGTACGCGAATTACTGGAATCAAGTCGGTGATCCATCATGGCATCTGGTGTTGTGCGGAGACGGAGCGCAGCGATCGGAGATTGAACAGCAGATTCAAGCCTTAAATTTGACAGCGCAGGTTCACTTACCTGGATTTTTACAGCAAGAAGCGTTACTGCCTTACTATGCGCATGCGCAATGTTTCATTCATGCCAGTTTACAAGAACAGTGGGGATTGGTCGTGAATGAGGCAATGGCGGCAGGTTTACCTGTTTTGCTCTCTCGAACGTGCGGGTGCTACGAAGACTTGTTGGTCGAAGGCACGAATGGATGGGGATTTGATCCCCTTGATTCGGAGCAATTGACTCAATTGATGCTGAGAATGACTCAAGGTGATCCGCGATCAATGGGACAAGCCGCACTCGCGCACATTCAAAAGTTCTCTCCAGATTATTTTGCTCAGGGATTAGTCGGAGCGGCACAGATCTCACTCTGTCGTTCTACAAAAGATGTGTTTCAAACAGCGGGAGGAGGCAGTACGTCATGAGAGTGCTCCATGCGATCGGAGGATTGGAACAAAGAACAGGCGGGACAGCCCGAATTGCCGTCAATCTCTGCGATGCTTTAGTGCATCAAGGCATTGAAACAAGCCTGATTGCAACTGTGATCACGAGGTCTGGAGCAGAACTGGTCGATTTTAGTATGATTGCAAATCGGGTTCATCTATTCGAGCGTATGAATATTGAGCGATTTACCTTTTCCCTGCCTCTGAGACGCTGGCTAACCCAGAACGTTCGGAACTATGATTTAGTTCACGTTCACGGATTGTTTAGTTATTCTGGCTATACTTCAGCCGCGATCGCACGTCGCCGGAACATTCCTTATTTGATTGCGCCTCATGGAATGCTAGAACCCTGGGCATTTGCACATAAACCGCGTCGTAAAGCGTTCGGATTTCGCCTCGTGGAGGAGAAGAATCTAACGCACGCGGCTGTGATTAACGCGACTTCTAGCCCAGAGATTCAATCGATTGCGGCTCGGTGTCCTCACGATCGAATTCGATTTATTCCGAATGGCATTAGTTCATCTGTGTTTGAGCAATCTCTTAACCCAGAGCAATTCTACAAACAGTTTCCTCAAACCCAGGGAAAAGATTTACTTCTGTTTCTCGGACGAATTGATCCGAAAAAGGGATTAGATTTGCTAGCTCCTGCATTTGCTCAACTGAATCGCAGTTTTTCCAACACTCATTTAGTTGTAGCGGGACCGGATGGAATTGGTTTTTTAGAAAGAGCGAAACAGTTCTTTATTGATGCAGGATGCTTCGATAAAGTGACCTTCACTGGAAATCTCAGCGGCACTCTCAAACAGTCTGCTCTCGCAGCTGCAACTGCTTACATTGCGCCTTCTTATTCTGAAGGCTTTAGCGTTTCGGTCTTAGAAGGCATGGCAGCAGGTCTACCTTGCATCATTACCACTGGCTGTAACTTTCCAGAAGCAAAACATGTCGCCTACGTCACGGATATCGATGTAGATGCGATCGCAAATGCTTTAATCGAATGTTTCTCTGATCTATCCAGAGCAACAGCCCTTGGTCAACAGGCACGACAGTTCATTCTGGATCGCTATACCTGGGATCAAGTCGCGACACAAATGATTGATCTCTATCAAGAAATTCTTTCTCATTCTTCGTTGCAGGTTCCTGTATGAAAATCGCGATCGCAATGGGTCCTTGGTTGCCTGTCCCTGCAATTCAAGGGGGCGCAGTTAATCGGCGGTGGCAAGGGGTTGCAGAAGAATTTGCAGCATTGGGACATGAAGTAATCATGCTTTGTCGATCGTTTTCAGGTCAGCCCGCGCTTGAGGTACTCAACGGTGTTCAGTATGTCCGTCGTGGTGGATTTACCTGGACGACTAAAATCTGGATTGACTTAATCAAAGATCTCTCTTATGCACTCACTACTGCACCTACATTGCCGTCAACCGATATTTTGATCATTAATGACTTTTGGCTTCCGGTCTTTGCACCGCTGCATCCGAACATCAAAAAAGTGGTCGTGAATGTAGGACGGTTTCCGAAAGGACAATACTTTCTGTATAGACAAGTTGATCGATTTGCGGTTGCATCTCGTGCCATGGAGACTGCGATCGCAGCGCAATATCCCAGTGCAATATCCCGGATGAAAGTCGTGCCCAATCCGATCAGTACCACAGTGTTCCAGCCCGCCACCAATTTATATCAGAACCGAGATGAAAAAGTAATTCTCTATGTGGGTCGGATTCATCCTGAAAAAGGATTGCATCTATTAATCGCTGCTTTCGCTCTCATCTCAAAAGAGTTGCCGACAGTTCGATTAAGAATTATCGGTCCTAGTGGAACCCATCAAGGAGGGGGTGGCGCAGACTATCTCAATCAGTTGAAGCAGCAAGCTGAAGGCTTGAAAGTAGAGTTTGTTGCGCCGATTTTTGATCCAGAAGCACTTGCTAGAGCTTATCAAGAAGCAGATTTATTCTGTTATCCGTCGCTTGCTGAGAAAGGAGAAGCCTTTGGAGTTGCACCGCTCGAAGCGATGGCGACTGGGCTTGTTCCGATCGTATCAAACTTAGATTGTTTCAAGGACTTCATCGCAGATCAAACCACCGGATTCTTTTTTGATCACCGCAGTGCTGAAGCGACTGAGAATTTAGCGACTGTATTGAAACGAGCGCTTTGTGATTGGGAAAGGACTCGATCGATGAAAATCCAAGCAAGACAACAAGCTGAACAATTTAGCTATCGCAATGTCGCAGAGCAGTACTTAGCCGATTTTGAAGCGTTACTTGACTTAGATAAGGAGGTCGCAAGCCAGCATGAATAAGTTGCACTGCCAACAGCACGATGAGCAGGCATGCTCAAACAATGTACCAGATCAAATGGCAAGAAAAAGTACCATTTGGAAGCAAATCGAGGAATTGTGCTAGTTTTGCTTTTCATATCACAATAATGAAGTTCATGTTTCATTCCTTGCAGTAGCAGAATTTCCTTTGTATGATGTAACCCATTGTCAATGTCGTCCAGATCACATCCTGATCGCTTCCCACATCACAGAAGCCCGAGATAAAAATGGATTCAACACGACGAAGACTGGGGGTGCTGTAGATCATTTTCAAGGGAAATCAATAATGAAGCACTTACCGTATTCACCTCGACTCATCAAAGAGATTCGTCCTCTAATTGGTTTTACGCTCATCTTCTCATTCATCCCGATCGCGATTTTATTGCTCTTACACTACAGCAGTAATATTCCAATTGAACAATTAACGAAAGATCCCGTCAGTGTGGGAAAGATGCCTGCCTATACTGGTTTTTTGTCGCAAGTTGGAATATTTTTTTGGGCAGCTTCAGTCACGCTCTGCTTCTTTAACGCTTCTCTTCTCTGGAATCAATCGCATCTACATCGACTCAAACGATTTTTTCTGAACGCTGGACTGCTCAGCTTACTTCTAGGTTTAGATGATGCTTTTCTTCTGCATGAAGCTGTGTTTCCAGCTTGGGGAATCTCAGAAAAAGTAGTGCTGCTGTGCTATGGGGGATTAGTTGTATTCTACCTATTTAGCTCTTCTTCAGTGATTCGCCAAACTGATTATAGTCTACTCGGTGTTGCGCTGTTTTGCTTCGGTATCTCCGTTGCGATTGATGGAGCGTATCGCTTAGTTGGGAATCAATACCTTCTAGAAGATGGAGCAAAACTAATCGGAATCGTGAGTTGGTTGATGTATTTCTTCCAAGTTGGGCGTGTTGCGGTTGATCTTAGAAGAATCTGAGAACCTTGCTGAATCTTCTCCTGAAGACGATTCAGCTTCTGTCGATTAACTTATTCTTATGCTGAATACCATCACTCCAGTTATTCTTACCTATAACGAAGAAGCGAACCTCGGTCGCACACTCCAGCATCTCACCTGGGCAAAACAGATCGTGATTGTCGATAGCTACAGTCAAGATCGTACCCTTGATATTGCTCAATCCTATCCTCAGGTTAAGCTTCTCCAGCGAAGGTTTGACACACACGCTAATCAGTGGAATTATGCGATCGATCAAGTTCAAACCGAATGGGTACTGTCGCTTGATGCGGACTATACCTTAAGTCAAGCTTTGATCGAAGAGATGAAAACTTTAGATCCGCATACGGCGATCGATAGCTATTTCATTTCATTTACGTACTGTGTGTTTGGTAAGCCGCTCCGGGGAACCTTGTTGCCACCGCGCGAAGCATTATTCCGACGTGATCACGCCGTTTATATCGACGATGGGCACACTCAATTGCTCAAGGTCAAAGGCAGATCATCAACGCTCAAAGCTCCAATTTTCCATGACGATCGTAAACCTCTGAGCCGCTGGCTCTGGGCACAAGATCGCTACATGGTGCTAGAAGTCAAAAAACTACGATCGACTTCAGCAGATGAACTGAGTTTAGGCGATCGAATTCGCAAAACCAAGATTCTCGCGCCCTTTGTAATTTTGATCTACTGTCTGATTCTCAAAGGAGGAATTCTCGACGGTTGGGCAGGCTGGTACTACACCTTTCAGCGCGTGCTTGCCGAAATTTTGTTATCGATCCATCTCATTCAAGCCGAGGAGAGTTCGTAACAGAAGCAAAACAGGTAGACTTTGTTCAGGGTTTCTACCATGAACAAAGTCTACCGTGTCTATTCATTCTCGACTGCTCCGGTGCATTGCCGCTGTTGGCGTTGCGTTAGGTTTGGGGTACATTCCGGCTCGACTCGCGATCGCGCGTCAGCAATCCCCTTCCCCCGAAATCATCTTGATTTTGGGAGGAAGTTCCGATCGCGAAGAATATGCAGTACATCTTGCTCGACGCTATCCTTCTCTAAAAATTTGGGTCTCGACAGGTTCTTCTGAAGCCGAACAGATTTTTCAGACTGCAGGCATTCCCCGCTCTCGCGTGTATTTCGATCAGCGTGCGACCGACACCGTGACCAACTTCACAACAGTTGTCCCTGACTTCAAGCGCATGGGAATTCAGCATGTTTATGTTGTGACCTCGGACTATCACATGCCCCGATCTGAAGCGATCGCGACTGTTGTATTTGGCAGCCAGGGCATTACGTTCACGCCTGTAGAAGTGTCTGGAGTGCATCGCCAGGAATCAAAACTACGAATTCTCCGAGATGTAGGACGATCGATAGTGTGGTTCATGACAGGGCGAACCGGAGCAAGTTTGCGCGATCGATTTCGATAACTTAGCGCTTATTTGATTGGGCCAATGAAACTCAAACCTTTTGCAATCTTGCTGCTCGGACTTGGGCTGAGCTTTGCGGTGCTTGAACTGGGACTGCGCCTGATTTTTGGATTCGGGAATCCGCCTCTCTTGCAAGCCGATTCAAAGACAGGCTACCGATTTCAGCCGAATCAAAAACTGTTTCGATTTGGGAAATCCATTGAAATTAATCAATATTCTCAGCGCAATCCTCCGATTTCAGCAATTAAACCCCCTAACACTCGACGAATTCTAATGATCGGGGATTCGGTTCTCAATGGAGGCGTACAGACCGATCAAGCTCACACAATTACCGAGCGGTTTCGCGGACTCCTCGGTGGTTCGATCGAAGTTCTGAATGCGTCTACAGGGTCGTGGGGCATCGAAAATCGGATCGGATACTTGCGGGAGTTTGGCAGCTTTCAAAGCGATGTCATTATCTTTCAGATTGGCACAAGCGATTTAATTCAGAGAACCAGTCTTGGAACACTAATTGGAGTTGATCCGAGTTTTCCCAATCAACGTCCTTGGTCAGCGATCTCAGAACTTTGGTCACGCTATATTCTTCGACGATTTGTTCGTCAAGCCCTGATCATGCCTGCTTATGCTGAAGCGAGATCGCCTCAAGATAAAGCCGCATGGTTTGCACGAAATAGTCAGAGCTTGAAAAATGAAGTGCGATCACTTAGAACCGCACCTGAGACCAAAAACGTTCCCATCATCGTGCTATACACGCCCTATCGAGACGAAGTGCTTCCGACTCCGCAACTGCCCTTATACAAAGCCGAGTTTTTTGCACTGTTAAACCAGATGAAGCTCCCTGTAGTTGATGTGCATCAAGCTTGGTCATCGATTCCAGTCGAACAAAAATCGCAGTACTTCATTGATGAAATTCATCTGAGCGAAACAGGCAATCAGGCGGTTGCAGATCTCTTATTTCAACAGCTTTGTATTCAAGCAAAATCGACCTGGTGCAACCCATAATTTGAGTCATGGTAACAGTAATGAACTATCTATTACAGCTAAGAAGAATCGGCAGAACGTTAATTGGGAAAGATTTCTTCGCCACCATCGATCGGGACTATCCGAAACAGCGGCTCGGTTCAGACTATGGCGGTTGGGATGTGATGGTTGATCGAATTCGCCCTGATTCAATTATTTATTCGGTTGGGGTCGGGCAAGATATCTCATTTGATCTCGAAATGATGAATCGTTTTGGGGTAACCATTCATGCGTTTGATCCGACTCCAAAATCGATTGAGTGGGTACGACAACAAAAGCTCACTCAACCGTTTATCATGCACGAGTATGGGTTAGCAGACTTTGATGGCACAGTCTCGTTTAACCCGCCTGAAAATGCTCAGCACGTTTCACATACCTTGCTCGATCGCCCAACTACCCAGACCAATGCAATCACTGTCTCAGTCAAATGCTTAGAAACGATCATGCGAGAACTGAAGCATGATCGCATTGATCTGCTGAAGATGGACATTGAAGGCGCAGAATATCAGGTAATAGACAGTCTGGCGCGATCGCAGATTCGACCAGAACAATTGTTAATTGAATTTCATCACCGCTTTCCGAATGTCGGCTGCGAGAAGACCAAGCAAGCCATTCGCACACTTCAAAGCCTGAGATATTCATTGTTTGCGGCATCGAGAACAGGCGAAGAATTTAGCTTTGTCTACGAAGGTGCAATCTGTTAAATCAAAAGCCTGTCCAAATCTAGGAGCTTCTTTAGATGTCTATGAATTGGAACCGTCGGCAGTTTCTCACTCTCATGGGAGGAAGTTTGCTGCTACCAAGTGCTTGTCAGAAAGTTGAATCGCGCCCAGTCAAACGAGCCGCGTCTTTCATTCTCTTCGATTCACTCGTTGCTTATCAAAAACCTGAGATCGGACTTGTGCCTATGGGAATTGACGATCGCGGATTTTTCAAAACGCCAAAAGTCCGAGAGACTCCCGACAAAGAAGCTACGCAGAACGTCGCGCGAACGGCGGCGAAAAAATATGAGTACTTTACAATCGACATTGAACACTGGGCAGTCAAAATCAATGAACACTCTGAAGCGCAAGTGCGAGAGAACATTGATAAGTATCTCAGAGTTATTGAATGGATGCGAGAAGCAGCTCCTTCACTGAAATTGGGAGTGTACGCACTACCGCCTATTCGAGACTATTGGACACCTGTAAACGGTCATCCCGCAGCCATGAAATCTTGGCGCAGAATCAATCAATTTCTTAAGCCGATTGCAGATGCTGCTGATTTTCTAGCTCCTTCACTGTATACCTTTTATGACCGTGTTCCTGGATGGGTGAGGTATGCCAATGCAAACATTGAAGAGGCACAACAATTTGGGAAGCCTGTCTATCCGTATTTGTGGTGTCGGTATCACGGCAGCAATCGCCAACTTCGGAATCAGTTTATTAATGGTGACTTCTGGCGAACGCAGCTAGAAACGGTTCGTGATCGTGGTGCGAATGGTGTGGTGCTTTGGGATTGGGCAGGACATGACCGACCCAGAACATACAACATTGATACAACACAAGCTTGGTGGCAAGAAACCGTCAAATTCAAAGCAACGCTCTGAGATAGAACTGTGACAGTTATTCATCTTGATCAATACACAATTCGCGAATACACTCCCGGCGCACCTGCTTGGAAACAATTGCTTTGGTTTTTCATCGGAGATCCGATTGTCCGAAGTCGATTGCTCCCGATCTCGAGTCTCAAAGTTAGGGTACTCCGATCGTTTGGCGCATCGATCGGGCAAGGTGTCCGAATTAAACCGGGAGTCCAAGTAAAATTTCCGTGGCGATTGACGATCGGGAATCATTGCTGGATTGGAGAAAATGCCTGGTTTGATAATCTTGCTCCGATTGTTTTAGAGGATCATATCTGTGTGTCCCAATCGGTTTATTTCTGTACTGGTAATCACGATTGGACAGCTTCAACTTTTGATTTGCGAGTTGCACCCATTACCGTAAAATCTGGCGCTTGGTTAGCTGCACGATCGACGATCGCTCCCGGTGTTGAAATTGGCGAAGGCTCGGTTCTGAGCTTGGGAAGCGTTGCTGTAAAATCACTGACTTCTTGGACCATCTACGCGGGCAATCCTGCGGTTGCGATTAAACCTCGCGCTATCAAAGAGCAAAGCTTTTCTTCTAGTCTGTTAAACCCATGAAAGTTTCTATCATTACTGTTACCTACAATGCTGCTGCCACGATTCGAGACACGATCGAATCCGTTCTTGCTCAGGATTACCCCAATATTGAACACATCATTATTGATGGAGCATCCAAAGATAATACGGTCGAAATTGTTCAATCTTATGGCGATCGCATTGCTCGATTTGTCTCAGAACCCGATCGCGGCATGTATGACGGAATGAATAAAGGCATCAAGCTCGCGACAGGCGACGCGATCGCAATTCTGAATGCAGATGATGTGTATCTCAATTCACACGTTATTTCCACGATCGTCAATCAGTTCGAGCAGCACCAAGTCGATTCTGTATTTGCAGATCTCGTATACGTGAAGCATGACGAGCCAGATAAAATCGTGCGCTACTACAGTTCTGCCCATTTCCATCCGGATAAATTTGCTTATGGTTGGATGCCTGCTCATCCGACTTTTGTCGTAAAACGATGGGCATTTGATCGCTATGGTTTTTTCAAAACCGATTATAAGATTGCAGCAGACTATGAACTCTTGATTCGATTTCTGGCAATTCATCAAATGAGCTATCACTACATTCCACAAGTTCTCGTCAAGATGCGGACTGGAGGAGCTAGCACTGCAAATCTCTCAAGCAATTGGATTCTGAACCGAGAGATCGTTCGAGGATGCCTAGAAAATGGCATCCAAACAAACATGACCAAGGTTCTGTCTAAATACTTTGTTAAGGTCTTTCAACTCGTCGCACGCCCCGCATGAACTTTTTGATTACTGGCGCAACTGGCTTTGTTGGCTCAGCCCTCTGTCAGCTTTTAGAACATTCAGAACATACCGTTTATGGCGTAGTTCGCAGTGATGCAGTGTTACCTCCCTCTGTAACACCAATTTTAGTCTCCTCGATCGCAGAATTGGATGATCATCCCATCCTGCCTCAAATCGATGTTGTCATTCACCTTGCAGCCCGAGTCCATCAGATGAACGATACTGCGGCTGATCCCTTGAGTGAATTTCGGGCAGTCAATACTGAAGCGACCAAATCGCTCGCGATCGCTGCTGCTACTGCTGGAGTCAAACGCTTTGTCTATCTCAGTTCGATTAAAGTCAACGGAGATGGACAAGCATCACCTTACACCGAGCGCAGTACGCCTCAACCTGCTGATGCCTATGGCATCAGTAAATGGGAAGCAGAATGTGCGCTCAATGAGATTGCAGCCACCACTGATTTAGAGATTGTAATTTTGCGCCCCCCATTAGTTTATGGAGCGGGGGTCAAAGCGAATTTTCTCAACTTGATGAACCTAGTCAAAACAGGCATTCCACTCCCGCTCGGTGGAATTCACAACCAGCGGAGTCTAGTCTATGTCGGCAATTTAGTGGATGCGATCGTCACTTGCGCCACACATCCTCAAGCCGCTGGACAGACGTTTCTTGTCAGTGATAGCACAGACGTTTCTACCCCAGAACTCGTTAGAAAAATTTCGGAATCGATGCGTAAACCTGTCCGGTTGATGCCAATCTCGCCTGTAATACTAACTAACCTCGCCCGGATCTTGGGTAAAACGGCAACGCTCGATCGTTTATTTGGTTCACTGACGATCGATAGTTCAAAGCTTCGCCAGACTCTTAATTGGCAGCCTCCGTTTACCCTCGAACAAGGTCTGGAACAAACTGCGAGAGGGTTCCAAGATACACACTGACTTGTTGAAGTAAAAAAAGCTGAAGGGGTCTATCTAAAAGCGGCTCAAAAAATCGTTTCGGTTTCGTTCCTATGAATATTTTTCCCAGTCTGCTACTGGCAAGTGGTGGCTTGAGTTTTGTGCTAGTCGCCTCGATTAGACAGTATCTCAGTCAGTATCTTCTTGATGTGCCAAACCATCGCAGTTCGCATACTCAACCGACACCCCGTGGAGGAGGACTTGGGTTTGTGATTGCATTTGCTCTCGTGAGCGCTATGCTAGCGTGGCTGGATTGGCAAACCTTCACTGCTAGCAATGCGTTATTCATTTGGGCGGCTTTAATTCCGTTAATTATTGTTGGCTTTTTCGATGATCGCGGTGATGTTCCCGCTCGAATTCGCTATCTTGTACAACTTAGCTCTGCTGGAATTGCGATCGCAGCGTTTAGTCCTTTTCCTCAACCTTGGCTAGCTCCACTGGGCATGGTTGGAGCGATGCTTGCGATTGCATTAACCATGATTGGGATGACTGCGCTGATCAATTTCTATAACTTTATGGATGGGTTAGATGGATTAGTTGCAGGCGTGTCTTTTGTGCAATTCACGTACTTAGCGATCGAATATAACCAGCCAATGCTCGCGCTGCTGGCGATTTCATTGCTCGGCTTTCTCTGGTGGAATTGGTCACCTGCCAAAATTTTCATGGGGGATGTCGGCAGTACTGTTTTGGGCGCGATGATTGCAATCTCGCTGCTAAATCAGTCTGGTGGTGCGGTGCAGGCTTGGTCATCTTTAGCGATTACATTACCACTGATTGCAGATGCGATTTACACGCTGATTCGGCGTGTGATTCGGAAAGAGAATATCTTTCAGCCGCATCGCACTCACCTTTATCAGAGACTACAGCAATCGGGCTGGAACCACGCTCAAGTTGCTAGCACTTATATTCTGGTCACGCTTGCGATCGCGCTGAATTTACATTTTCTACAGGAATTTGGAGCATGGCTCAGTTTGAGCGAAGTTGTCTGTGCGATCGCGCTTGGAGAAAGATATCTGAGCCATCAGCAAGGCATCAAAATGCGAACGGTAATCTATTCGTCTGTTCGGAACTTAATTATGGGAACCCGAGCTGGATGACGAAAAAATAGTCAGATTGGACAGTGTTTAACGAGATGGAGAGAGATACAGTCAGTAATTTTGCTGAAATCTTCTATGATCTCTCTCAATCTCTTTCACAAAAGCTTAAAGAAATTACGAAAAGATACTGAAATTGGTCAAGTTCTTGTGTAGGATGTACTGTATAGCGATTAAGTTTGGCGAAAGTAAATTTGCAAACCTTGATCGATAGGCTTCAAAGGGGTTGATCTACAAGGGCAAGTTCGACAGATTTGCTCTCATCGCTTCGGCAGAGAAAGCGGATTGCTAGCCAGTGCAGTTTACCTTGGGATAGTCAATGAACAGTGTTTTAGTGATCGAAGACGATCAAGAAATCTTAGAAAATATTGAAGAGATTCTAGAGCTTCAAAGTTTCCAAGCACTGACGACGAGTAGTAGTGTTGCCGGGTTGCAATTGGCGAAAGAAGCACTGCCGAGCCTTGTGATCTGTGATGTCGTCATGCCTGAAATGGATGGCTATACGGTGTTGAGCGAATTACGTCAGCAGGCTGAAACGGCAACGATTCCGTTTATTTTTCTGACCGGGCGTTCTGAGCGCACAGATGTGCGAATGGGAATGGAATTGGGCGCAGATGATTATCTGACCAAGCCTTTTACTCAAGAAGAACTGATCGGCGCGGTGCAGAGTTGCTTAAATAAGTACGATCGCTTAACTCGTCAGTCTGAGGCACAAGCACAAGCTGCCCAATCCATTGAGAAGCAACTCCAAACCAGTCAAGAGCTAGCTGAGATGAATAGTATGCTGTTGCAGAAGCTATCCCAAGGCTTACGGCATCCTGTCTCGAATATTACGATCGCGACTTATATGTTGAAACAACATATCTCCGATCAAGATCTCGATCGCTACATTGCAATCTTAGAAGAAGAATGTGCTCGCAGTACATCGCTGTTGAATGAAGTTTCAGGATTGCAAGAGTATTTGAATCCATCAAAAATTAATTTGCTGCGCGGTAAGTTAAAGCTTCGGATTCCACTGTAGGACTTAGACAAATAAATTTGAGCAATTCTGAGCCTCAATGTGAAACTCCAAATTTTGCAAAATGTCGGAGTTCCTGCTGCGCTCGATATAGCACTCCTGTTTGATTGACAAGATCTTGCAAGTTGGGAAATGGAGAAAGTTGCTACCCACTTCCCTATTTCCCCAACTTTCAACCGATTGAGCACTACGATCTCTATAGTGTGCTATCTTCCGCCATTGCCTTTAAGTGGAAGCTTTCCGTTCTAGCTGCGGGTTTGCCAGCAATCCAATCGATGAAGAACTCTGAAAGCCGATCGTTTTCATACAACTCGTGCATGAGCGAAATTGGAGCGCTGTAAAGCTGATCGCTCTTAAAGATCGCTTCCCAATCTAAGTTAATTTGGCGAACGACACCGACTTTTTGCATCACTTTGAGGAACTCATAGGCAATGAGTCCTTGCCCGATCGCGGAAGGATGAACACCATCTAAGCTAAACAATCCACCTTGCTTTAAGTGTCCTTGCTGATCAGCATGATAATACTTCGTATTCACAGGTGGATACTTAAAGTTGAAATAGTCTGGAAATTGATATTTGACCTGCCCCGCATTTCGCTTAAATGCAATGTCCTGAAGTGCTTTTGAAAGATCAACAATGTGATAGCGCGGTTGAGAATAGTTTTGATTCTTTTGCGCGACCAGCTTCTTAATGGTTTGATTGTATTGCCGAATGCAGTTATCGATATACACTGCATCATTCAAAGTTAAGAATACTTGTTTTCCTTTGCGAACTGCCTCTTCTTCTCGGAAGAAGTAACTGTAGTACTTATAGTAAATATAGCTTTCTTGACTATCACTGAAATCTGTCTCAACCTCAATTTTCATCGTCTCTCCAAATCCTTTCGCAAGTGGTGCGATCGTCACGAGCGGAACGGTTCCCACAAAGACGTTAAAATTTTGATTGCGACTGTTCTGCATGATCTGATCAACGCGATCGAGAAGCTCAGCATACTCTACTGCAAAATCATTGGGATGCCAAAGGTTCCAAGCTTCGCGCTGTTCGCGGGAGAGCGATAAGAGCGATCGCGAACCTGTCCCTGGTGTTTGGTTAATGCTCAATCCCAATACTGTTCCCAACGCATTGTTCGCACCAAGCCACAAGAGTAAATTTTCAACTCCTTCTTGAGTCGCATGATGTCTTAGCCATTCTAACTGAGTGTACTGGTCGAACTGAGGTTTCAGTGAAGGATTGAGGACTTTAAGCGCAGTCCGATAAAACGTTGCACTGGGAAATCCAAACGTATTGTCTTTTTTCTCATTCGGATTGCTGTCGATCTCTGTTTTGCAGGTTTCAGCATTGACTAACCAAGCATCTGCAACATCAAATCCCTGAATTGCAACATTGTGATAAAACTCTACTCCGCTCGGATCAGGTTGGTTTTCAGCCCCCTGACCGCGCTCATAGTAGTCTTCTACACTATCAATAATTTTTCCGAGTGGTTGTAAAACCGAGAGCCACTCAAACGCAGAAATATCTGTCCCGTATGTCTCCTGCAGTTGACGCAGAACATTCTCTAAATTCAACGGTAATCCGCCTGCTCCCCACAGCTTCGGATACCGATAATCAGTCAGTTTCATTGCTCGCGCAATCAGCGTTGAATAAGCAAGATCCGTTCGAGCAGCGGCTCCTGACATAAATCCTTGAGAAACACTATCGCCGATCGTGAATAGTTTCATAACCTACTCCTATCCGTGATTACCTCAATATCTATTCAAGCGAGTTTTCACCAGAAGATCGGGCGTTATTTACAAGAGTTTTTGGACAAGACTTTTGAGTGTGATCCCAAAATTGGATTGGGAATACTGGGAGCGACGTGGTTGCGTCAAGCCCTTTCTGCACCCGAATTATGTCTAGTCTCTCTAAACTCCCAGTTTCTGTTCTAATTCCCGCTCGTAATGAAGAAGCAAATTTGCCCGCTTGTCTAGAAAGTGTTGCGCGAGCGGATCAGGTGTTTGTCGTCGATTCGCAAAGTAGCGATCGCTCTGTGGAAATTGCAGAGAGCTATGGGGCGAATGTGGTGCAGTTTCACTTCAATGGACGCTGGCCGAAGAAGAAAAATTGGTCCCTGGAAAATCTTCCATTTCGCAATGAGTGGGTGTTGATTGTAGACTGCGACGAGCGGATCACACCAGAACTGTGGGATGAGATCGAGACTGCAATTCAAAATCCAGAGTACGAAGGGTACTATCTGAATCGCCGTGTGTTCTTCTTAGGACAATGGATTCGCTACGGTGGCAAGTATCCCGACTGGAATTTGCGCTTGTTTAAACATGCGAAAGGTCGCTACGAAAACCTCAGCACTGAAGCAATTCGCAACACGGGTGACAACGAAGTCCATGAGCATGTTGTCATGTCTGAGAAAGTGGGCTATCTGCAAAATGATATGCTCCACATTGACTTCAAAGATCTTTATCACTGGCTAGACCGACACAATCGCTATTCTAATTGGGAAGCGAAGGTTTACCTGAATTTGCTCAATGGCAAAGACGATCAAGGAACGATCGGTGCAAATTTCTTTGGCGATTCGGTACAGCGCAAGCGATTTTTGAAGCGGATCTGGGTAAGATTGCCCTTCAAACCGACGCTAAGGTTCTTACTTGCTTATGTGTTCCGGCTTGGATTTCTAGATGGGAGAGCAGGCTATATCTATGCACGGTTGCTCAGCCAGTACGAGTTTCAAATTGGGGTGAAGCTGTATGAGCTACAGCAGTTTGGGGGAACGTTAAACACCCCGAAACCGAATCCAACTCCGATCGTACAGCCAGAATCATGACAAGTTTGAAAGGGTCTGCGATCGACATAGATGCGCCTCCGCTCGTCGATTTACATTGTTATGATCAATCCTGGTACGATCGCGGTCGTCCAGGCTGGTATGTCTTACTATGGTGGTTGGTTCAATCGATTGTATTTCCCATCACTCCTCAACCTTTGAATCAAGTTCGCTGTGCCGTGTTGCGACTATTTGGGGCAAAAGTTGGCAAAGGGGTGCTCGTTCGTCCGACGGCACGGTTTACTTATCCCTGGAAAGTTGAGATCGGGGACTATAGCTGGATTGGCGATAATGTCGTGTTTTATAGTCTCGATCGTATTTCGGTTGGTTCTCATTGTGTGATTTCACAAAAGAGCTATCTGTGTACGGGAAGCCATGATTTGAGCGATCGCGCGTTTGGACTCGTCACAAAAACGATTGAGATTGGGCATGGAGTCTGGATTGCGACAGATTGCTTTATTGCGCCGGGAGTGCAGATTGGTTCCAATGCAGTGATTGGGGCGCGGAGCACCGTACTCAAGTCGATGCCAGCGCAATCAGTTTGTTGGGGGTCTCCTTGTCGATCTCACTATTTGCGAGAGATGCGAGTGCATTAGAGGAATCGCGAAGTATCCTATCGTTCTAGAGCATATTGATTCTGAGAATTGTGCAGAGAATTCCAGTTTCTCTCTCGTTCGTTAGAGGAGCAGAATCAATTGCGTCTCTAGGATGATCTGATGTTGCGTGAAAAGATTGCTCCTTTCCCGAAGTTTTCTGGACTCACTGCTTCAGTTGCTCCAAGAGTAATCTTTACGCAACAGGATTGCTTCAACCTCATGCAAGGACAATTTCATGGAACGAATTGCCTATTTAGGGCTAGGAACGATGGGTAGTGGTATGGCAGCTAATCTACTCAAAGCAGGATATTCTCTGACTGTTTGGAATCGCAGCCCAGAAGCCGGAAAGGCACTTGTCGAAAAGGGTGCAACTCAAGCAGAAACTCCTGCTCAAGCCGTCCAAGATGCGGATGTAATTTTCTATTGCCTTGCAAATGATCAGGTCGTTGAAGAAGTCGTCTTTGGACAGAATGGGATTTTATCGAATGTACGATCGGGACAAGTCGCGATCGACCAAAGTACCGTGCATCCCAGTACATCTCAGCGTCAAGCCGCAGCTTATGCAGAAAAACAAGTTGAGTTTCTAGATGCTCCAGTGTTTGGGAGTAAAAATGAATCGGCGGCAGGTGGATTGTGGATTGTAGTTGGCGGAAAACGAGCAGTCTTCGATCGTGTGCAGCCGATGCTCAATGCAATGAGCGAATCTGTTCACTACATGGGCGACACAGGCAAAGGCGCATCAATGAAGCTTGTAGGTAATTCGATCGTAGCAACTCAAATCGAAGCCCTTGGCGAAGCACTGGTGCTAGCAACGAAAGCAGGACTAAATCCGAAAGATGTCTTAGATGTGCTACATCGGGTTGATTTTCGTTCTCCGCTGTTTGATGGAATGGGTCAGACCCTCATCGATCGCGATTTCACACCGAGCTTTGCACTCAAACATTTACTCAAAGATGCCAACTTGATTGCTCGATTTGCTCAAGATCTAAACGCTCCAACTCCTGCGGCAGTCGCCGTACGAGAAACCATCAAAGCCGCTGTAAATCAAGGATGGGGCGAAGAAAATGCGTCTGCATTTATCAAAATGCTGGAACTCGAAGCAGATGTAACGATTGCACCTTAAATTGCAGATTTCCATCACTTTTTAACCAATCATTTTTTGGCTAATCACGTTTTAATCAGGAGAAGCTACCATGACTGCTACCGCTCCAAAACGCCCCCCTCAATCGACTGCACCTACTCCCTACACAGGTCTCGATCGCTTATTTATCGGTGGACGCTGGGTACAAGGTCGCTCTGAACACAAAGTTACTTTGATCGATCCTTATCGCAAAACCTCGATCGCTGAATTTCAAGCTGCGAGTGAACAAGACATTCAGGAAGCTTATCAAGCGGCGAAGAAAGCTCAAGTTGAGTGGGCACAGGCATTACCGAGTGAGCGATCACGAGTCATGCAGCGAGCTACCGAAATCATGAAAGCGCGTCAAGAAGAAATTGTCTCTTGGCTGATTCGAGAAGCAGGCAGCCCGCGCAATAAAGCGATGCTCGAATGGCAAGCGGCTTATGCGCTCATGCAGCAAGCGGTTGGAATTCCGTATCAAGCAGAAGGTCATGTGCTACCTGCTGACCTGCCTGGAAAAGAAAGTCGCGTGTATCGTCAACCTGTGGGCGTTGTTGGGGTTGTCAGTCCTTGGGATTTTGCGCTACACCTTGCGAATCGATCGATTGCTCCCGCGCTAGCACTCGGTAATGCAGTTGTGCAAAAGACACCTTCGACCACTCCGATTTCTGGTGGTTTAATCCTTGCCAAAATCTATGAAGAAGCAGGTCTTCCGCCGGGTGTGTTTAGTGTGATTGCTGGAAAAGCTAGTGAGATCGGTGATGTTTTTGTGACGCATCCGATTCCACGAGTGATTACCTTTACAGGTTCAACTAAAGCAGGGCGGCATATTGGACAACTCGCGATGAGTAGCCCAATTATGAAACGAGTGTCACTTGAACTCGGTGGAAGTAGTCCATTTGTTGTCTTAGATGATGCAGACCTAGAGCTTGCTGTGAATGCTGCGGTGTTTGGTAAGTTCTTGAATTCCGGTCAGATTTGTATGAGCATCAATCGCTTTGTGGTTGATCAGCGGGTGCATGATGAATTTGTCGATCGCTTTGTCGATCGAGTTCGCGCTCTTAAAGTCGGTGACCCGAATGATCCGGATACTGTGATTGGTCCAATTATTGATCAAGCTCAGCTAGATTCACTGCTAGAGCATATCGAATCGGCTCATCAAGAGGGTGCTCGTCAATTGTTAGGCGGTGAACCAGAAGGATTAGTCCTACCGCCGCATGTCTTTGTTGATGTAAACAATGAAATGCGAGTGGCACGCGAGGAAATGTTTGGACCGATCGCTTCAATTCTGAAAGTACGCGACGAAACAGAAGCGCTACAGATCGCAAATGCGACTGAATATGGACTATCGAGTGCAGTATTTACTCGTGATGAAGGTCGAGGATTGCGGTTTGCACTGCAAGTCGAAGCAGGCATGACACACATCAATGATCAGACTGTGAATGATTTACCGAATGCACCGTTTGGCGGTGAGAAAAATAGCGGAATTGGTCGATTTGGAGGCAGTTGGGTGGTTGAAGAATTTACCACTGACCATTGGATCACGGTGCAACATACACCGCGTGTTTATCCTTTCTAGCTAAAGATCGTAGAGGATGTTTTAAAAGTAATTGTTGAGACGCATTTGCCTGCCCCGGAATATTCGGGGCGGAGGCAGGTCACACGTCGGAACCTTTGACGCAAGCTAATTTACCAATCTCTTAAAGCACCCTCTAAGTACGATCAACTAAGATTTTGCCAGTATAGCCTGCGTTATGATAGCGATCGAGAACTGCTTGGATCGCATTTTTAAGCTCAGCATTAGAATCAATTAGAGCTACACAAGCCCCTCCAAATCCTGCACCTGTCAGTCTTGCTCCTAATACGCCTGGGGTCTCCTGCAGGATTGCGACAAGTAAATCTAAGCCTTCCACCGACACATCATAGTCATCTCGTAAGCTTGCATGAGACGCATTCATCAATTGCCCAAAACGTTGAGCAGATACCCCAAGGCGTGCTTCTAAAACCCGATTGTTTTCTGTAATGACATGACGCGCACGTTCTTGGAGCGGACTCGGTAAAGCAGCGATCGCGCTAACATCCTGAACATCTCTCAGCGCTGGAACACCGAGCAATCTTGCTGCTTCCTCACATTCTGACCGACGCTGATTGTATCCACTCCCTGCTAACGTGCGCGGAATCCCACTATCTATCACCAAAAATGTAGATCCTTCTGGAAATGGCAGTAATTCTCGATCGAGTGTTCGCGTGTCAAGAAATAAAAGATGCTCAGAATCAGCTAGGCTTGATGCCATCTGATCCATAATGCCGCACTGTACGCCAGCAAAAGTTCGTTCTGCATACTGCCCAAGCTGTGCAATCTGAACATCATCAATTTTGAGATTGAGAAGCGATCGTAACGCACGTAGCATCGCCACTTCTAACGCAGCACTACTCGATAAACCAGAACCAATCGGAACAGAAGACGTGACAAAGATATTCAGCGGTGGAATAACTATACCTTGTTCTTCGATCGCACGAATACAGCCGATCACATAGCGACTAAATCCTTGAGGAATCGGATCACGCGAAGAGAAATTGACTTGCTCTTCTAAATCGTGAGAGTAAATGTGAAATTGATCATCGGAGCTAGTTCCAAGGCAAACCGTAGTATGTTGGGGAATTGCTGTGGGCAGAACAAAGCCGTCATTGTAATCAGTATGTTCGCCGAGTAAATTCACTCGTCCGGGTGCGATCGCTTGCACATCGGGAGCAGCGTTAAAAATTTGCTCAAATGTAAATGTAGTGGCTGTACTCATATCAGTCAAACTAGATTCGTTCTAGAGGCAGAGGACGTTGTTGCTGATGCACTTCGATGCTATTCCAGTTTGGATCAAGGGTGAGATTTTCGAGATGATCATCTTCATGGAGCAAGAAGGTATCTTCGATTTTTGCTCCTGATAGACTGGGATTCCAAGCCATCGCTGTATTTGCAGCTAAGCGATCGCTTGTAGTCGGAGTTGCAATCACTTCACGGGATAAATACCCAGTTGTTCCACCCTGATGATGTTCACGAATCGCATTTGGATAACCATGCTGTTCGTATGCTTGTTGTAAAGTGAGATAAATCTGATCTAGGGGCGTTTCCACTCGACATTGATTGAGCGCCGCAGCTTCAATTTCTCGAACTTGATGGTGTAAGCTTGCTTCTGTCTCTGAGAGACGATCGAAGTAAACAAAGCGGGTGAGATTGGCATATAGACCGAATCCACGCGCACAAAAGACTAGCATCGCAGCTCGTCCAATTTTTTCTTGTTTAGGAAGCGTATGGCGATATTTTTGCAGACGTTGTTCTCCAGCAGCTAGAGTCAAAGCAGGATGAAGTCCTCTTGTCCAAAGAGCAGCAGCTCCCGCTCCCGCAAGTTGCACTTCTGTCCAATCGGGGCGAGCCTGGGTCAGCACTTCGGTCATGGCTGCGCTAGCGAGTTTTCCAATTTGGCGATAGCGATCGACTTCACTAGGCAACAGCGATCGTTTACGATTTACCAACGTATTCGGCAGAGATGTTTCTGCTAGGATAGGGCGATCGTTGAGAGTCATCAAGGGTAAATCACTGATGATTCGTCCGCCTTGAGTTGTCTCTCGCACAAAAGCTTCTCGAATATCGATCTCTGTCCAAGGGTTGACGGCGAACTGATAAGCAGATCCAGCAGGGATTTCTTCGTCTTGAAGCCGCTGAGCTTCGATTTCATCTGTCAAAATCCAAGCTCCGTCCAAAGTCACAAGTACTTCAGCAACACCTGTTTCAGCAGCTAGCAAAACCATATTCGAGCCGCCTGCTGTTGCCCAGGAAAACCAATCAATTCCGCGCAAGCGTAGACCAGTTGCATGAGTTTCATACAGCGCTTTACGCATCCAGCTTAGTTTTTGTTCGATCTCCGCATTGCGTTGCTGGCTGAGCGTTGAGGAATGGTTTCTGAGTTGGGTCTGCATTGTTATTCTCCCGGTTTTGAGGGTGTTCTCCTGATTTTGAGATACGGATCGCTGTCATTAGCTCTGTTCAAATATCCTCTTAAATCTTTACTCTCTCTTCTAGATGGACTGTCACAGCTTGTAGTTCTTTGACTTTATCTTCGGGAAGGGCATCATTCGCAAACATACCTGCTGCTAGTTCTGTGCCTGCTAGATATTTGAGTCGATCTGAGGTGCGGTAAGGCGGATAGAACTCTGCATGTAAGTGCCATTCAGGATGTGCTTGTCCATCTATCGGCGCTTGATACCACGCCATAAGGTAGGGAAACGATCGCTGCCACAAACCATCAAATTTTAACGTGACCGTTTTGAGCGCTCTTGCTAGCCCTTCACGCTGCTCAGGCGTTAAATCCATCAAGGTTGCAACTGGCTCAATCGGAGCGACCCAAACTTCGTAAGGATAGCGGGCACAGACGGGAACAAACGCGATCGCAACTTCATCCCGATACAAAATTCGTTGATCATCCGCAATTTCTTGCTGAATGAGATCTTGTAATAGTCCGCGCTGGTGGCTTTGATAGTAAGCTTGCTGCTGCTGTCCCATGCGAGCTGGAACAGGCGGCACAAAAGGATAAGCATAGATTTGCCCATGCGGGTGATGAAGTGTAACACCAACTTCGACTCCTTTATTCTCAAACGGGAGAACATACTGAATCTGAGGAACTTCGCTCAACACACGAGTGCGATCACCCCAAACTTGGATGAGCAACTCTAAGTGATCTAATTCCAGCGATGCTAGGGAAGCTTGCGGATCTTGAGTGAAGACAACAACTTCGCAAGCACCATTCGCAGGGAGCGTTTCAACAATTTCATGCGGCGCAGTTGTTGCTGTGACTAGCATCGAAGGAAACCGATTTTCAAACACTGCGACATCATAGTTTCCTTGGGGTAACTCGGTTGGAAATTCAGGATCACGGGTTGGAGCTAGGGGATTGTATTCTGGAGGCGGCATAAAGGTTCGCCCTTGACGGTGGCTTGCATAACAGACCCACTCGCCGCGCAAGGGATGCCATCGCAGATGAGGATTTGCCTGAATCGGCTCAGGGCTTGGGCTAGGAGCAATGATGTTTTCAGCGATCGCATTTCGACTATAAAGGGTCAGTTTGCGACCATCCGGTTTGAGCAAAGTTTGAGAATACATACTCTATTGGCGCGCGAGGGTTTCGATAGACGGGGAAGACATCTCTTCTGATGCTGAAGTTATCTGATCAGGCTGTTGAGCATGTCGCTTTTGATGCCATTGCCACGCATGATTCAGAATACTCCGTAAATCAGCATATTGAGGCTGCCATTTTAGAATTTGGCGTGCTTTCTCACTGCTCCCAACTAGAATCGGCGGATCGCCTGGACGACGATCGCGTTCTATCACCTGAATCGGTCTTCCTGTTACCTGCCGCGCCGTCTCAATCACTTCCCGTACCGAGAAACCATTGCCATTGCCTAAATTGAATACATTACTATTTCCGCCATCGAGCAAGTATTTTAAGCCTAATACATGCGCTTGAGCTAAATCGCTGACATGAATATAGTCTCGAATGCAAGTTCCGTCAGGAGTGGGATAATCAGTACCCAGAATTGAAATCGATTTTTGCTGCCCTAGTGCAGCGAGCAAGACTAGTGGAATCAGATGCGTTTCAGGATCGTGATCTTCTCCCAATCGTCCATCGGGATCGGCTCCAGAAGCATTGAAATACCGAAAAGCGACTGACTTCAAGCCATAGGCAACATCAAAATCATGCAGGATGCGCTCTACCATCCACTTGGTCATCGCATAGGGACTAATCGGAGCTTGGGGATGCTCCTCAGTAATCGGAACAAACTCTGGAATGCCGTAAAGCGCGCAGGTGGATGAAAAAACAAACTGCTTGATTGATGCTGCCACCATTGCTTCAAGCAGCGTTAATGTACCGACAACGTTGTTGCGATAGTACTTAGCAGGATTGCTGACTGACTCACCAACTGCGATATCGGCTGCAAAGTGCATCACAGCTGATATTGCAGTTTCAGAAAACAAGCGATCGAGTAAAGGACGATCGTTTGTGTCTCCCACAATCAGCTTCACGTTCAATGTTTGTTCGACTAATTCTCGATGTCCATTCGATAAATTATCTAAGACAAGAACGTCGTAGCCTGCTTGCTGCAAGGCTAAAACAGCATGGGAACCAATATAACCAGCTCCACCCGTGACTAAAATGGTTGGGGATGACACAAGAGCCTCCTGAGCGATCGCTCAAATCATAGAATGATGAACCGGGCTAAGCAGCTAAGCTTTAAGTTGATGTCAATGCTTTGCCGCCATTTTTCTTAGTAGCAGAAAGATCTTGATCGGGTGCAAGTGCTTTTGGAGAAACTTGCACATCTTCAGGATGCCAGGTCGAACGCTCGGAAAGCTTCGCGTAGGTTGCCAAAGCTTGAGCAACAACTTGATCCATGTTGTAGTACTTATAAGTTGCTAATCGTCCTACAAAATGGACATTCGGTGTCGCATCTGCGATCGCTTTATATTTCTTGTAAATTTCAGCATTTTCGGGACGGGGAACCGGGTAGTAGGGATCGCCTTCTGCCTGCGGTAGCTCGTAAACAATACTGGTTTTAAGATGCTCTTGTCCAGTTAAGTACTTGAACTCAGTCGCCCGAGTATAGGCATGTTCGTTTGGATAATTGATCACCGGAGCGGATTGGAAAAGAGGCTTATCATGTGTTTCATGTTTGAATTCAAGCGATCGATAAGGGAGCTTACCAAAGCGATAGTCAAAGAATTCGTCAACAGGTCCGGTATAAACAATTTCTCGATAGGGAATTACTTTCTGAATTTCCCGATAATCTACATTCAGCATTACCTTGATATTAGGATGTGTCAACATGTTCTCGAACATGCGAGTAAATCCATGCAGCGGCATTGCTTGATAGGTATCGGTGAAATAGCGGTCGTCGCGATTCGTTCGAGTTGGAACTCTGGCAGTCACCGATTTATCTAGTTCGGATGGATCCATACCCCACTGTTTGCGGGTATAGTTACGAAAGAATTTTTCATAGAGTTCTCGCCCAACCTTGCTCACAACCACATCTTCAGAAGTGCGAATATAGTCTTTCTGCTCTGCAACTGATGCAAAAAACTCTTCGACCTGAAATGAAGTAAGCTTTAGCCCATAAAGCTTATTGATTGTATCAAGATTGATAGGAATGGGAAGCAGCAAACCATCAACACTTGCAAGAACACGATGTTCATACGGTCGCCACGCTGTAAAGTTCGAGAGATAGTCAAACACGTCGCGAGAATTGGTATGAAAGATGTGCGGCCCGTAGCGGTGAACTAAAATACCAGCATCATTGTAATGATCGTAAGCATTACCCCCAATATGATTTCTGCGATCGCAAATCAGGACTTTCTTACCTGACTGACTTGCTAATCGCTCAGCAATTACACTTCCTGCAAAGCCAGCACCCACGATCAGATAGTCAAACATTAGAAATTCTCCGAGAATTCAAAATCACAGTCTCAACTTGCTGCATCATTCCTGCCCAAGTCTGATCCCAAGACATTTGAGCCAGAAAAGCATCAACGTGTTCAGGCTGTCCCTGCTGCATCGCAAGCTCAATTTTTTCAATAAAGTCCTCGAGTCGATCGGCAATATGAACGAAGCCTTCTTGACCATAGGGACGAATCACATCACGAATCGAAGTCGAAACGACAGGCTTACCTGCTGCCAGATACTCTGGCGTTTTGGTTGGGCTGATGAACTGAGTTGATTCATTCAAGGCAAAAGGCAATAAGGCAACATCCCAGTTCGCAATATAGTGCGGCAATTCTTGATAAGATTTACTGCCTAAATAGTAAAGATTAGGGCGCTGAGGAAGAGAGTCTAAGTCTATTTTCGCAACGGGGCCAATGAATACCAGTTGCCAATCAGGTCGAGCTTCAGCAATGCCATCGACTAACTCTAAGTTCATGCGCTCATCGATTACACCATAAAACCCTAAGCGAGGATGAACAATACAAGCTTGATCTGGGGGATCAACGGTAATGCTTTTTGCTTGAGCAAAATGTGCGACATCAATGCTGCTAGGAAACGCATGAAGATTAGAATGCTGATGTTGTTTTGCTTCGTACAGGCTTTGTCCTCCTGTAAAAACGACATCGGCTCGCTTGAATAGCTTTGTCTCCCATTCCCTCAGGGTTTTAGAAGCTCCTTTGAATGCCGATAGCTCATCCATGCAGTCATAGACAACACAGCATGCCTCAAGCTGCTCAGTGAATGATAGTGCGATCGGGGTATAGTACCAAAGAATTGGTGCAGCAATACTATACTCTTCAAATAGCTCATCGATCAGGGTTTGCAGCATTGCTGAAACCATCTCTTGGCTCATCCCCTTAGGCAAATGGGGAACAACAACCCAAACACCACACTCACGTCTGCTGGTTTCCAATCGCCAAGATGCACTCGATTTAAAGATCGGTTCTTCAATAAAGAAAGTTCTTCGTTGGGATGCACAGCGACTCAGGAGATGCTGAGGACGTTGATAGACAAAATCCCAACGTAAATGAGATAAACAGACTAGATCCGGTGTATTTAAATTAGCTGCATCCTCCTCAGAAACATCAAAATTAGAAGCCTGAAATTCTTTTGTTTTCAATGCATCTGTTTTCAATGCATCTGTAAGTTGCTTTTGCCTTATCTGGCTTGAACTAATATAGCCATCCAATCCTATGTTAAATGAGGACATAGATTCTTTGAGGTTTAAAAGGTTAAGTAGAGTATGATTACTACTTCAACAAAAGTAGATTGAACGCATTTGAATTGCTTCTGTCTAAAGAGATGAGATTGGTTGATCTAAAAGGGTAAAAAGACTCGAAAACCAATAAATAATTAAGCGCTTAATGTAAACAATAATGGTCATTCTTAATACATAAAAACTTTTTCTAATAGAAGACTAAATCGCTTATTTTCATCTTCTTAACAGATATGAATTCATAGATTTTTTGTCTGATATTTTCTCTCGTTCGTAGTTGTCGAACACTAATATCTCTCATCAAATGTAGAAGGAATGGGCTAATTTCTGAAACTTCTTCTGCCCCAGGGATGAATTAAATTAAGCTAAAATATAAGCATAAGTACTCTTGATCTAAGCAGAATAGGTTCAGAAAATACATCGCCTTTTTTGAATAAAATTTTAAATTCGACTTAGGATATATCATGTCTTTTGAATTGATGTATCAAAAAGATCGTCATTCAAACTGTAAACTTTCATCAAGAGTATTAATTTTGATGTTAGGTTTTAGTCTTGCTATTTAAAAGCATTGAAGCCAAGAGCAACTTCTCCTAATTGAAGGAGCAATCTTCCATGAAACTACTCGGTAAAAGCCTCGACACAACCGCTCATTCTGTCTCTAGTCCGATCGCAATTTGTCGTCAACTTGAAACAGGTTATCCTCGTCCGCAACTTCAGCGATCGCAGTGGATAAATCTCAATGGCTCCTGGAAATTCTCCTTCAACGATCAAGGAAATTGGAAACGCCCAAGTGACATTTCGGAATGGACTCACACGATCGAAGTTCCCTTTGCTCCCGAATCTGAGCGAAGCGGCATCGGTGATACTAACTTTCATCCCTATTGTTGGTATGAAAGAGAATTTGAAGTTCCGATCGATCATCAAAGAGTCTTGCTCCACTTTGGCGCAGTTGACTATGAAGCTTCTGTTTGGGTGAATGATCACTTTATTGGCGGTCATGAAGGCGGACATACCCCATTTAGCTTTGACATCACCGATTTTCTCAAACCAGGAACAACTCAACGCGTGACCGTCTTAGCACAAGACGACCCACATGATCTCGCTAAACCTAGAGGAAAACAAGATTGGCTTCCAGAGCCTCATAGCATTTGGTATCCTCGCACAACTGGAATTTGGCAAACTGTGTGGGCTGAGTGCGTACCGGAAACTTACATCTCGAAAATTCGCTGGACACCCCATTTTGAGCGCTGGGAAATCGGATTTGAAGCATCAATGGCAGGTGCAAAATGCGATGACCTGTATATCAAAGTTCGTCTGAGTGTGGACGATCGGCTTCTCGTCAACGATATGTATGAGGTTGTAGATGAGGACATCAATCGCCGGATTGCGCTTTCTGATCCTGGCATTGATGACTATCGCAATGCACTGTTATGGAGTCCTGAAAAGCCGACGCTGATCAATGCTCAGATCCAGCTTTGGCATGGGGGTTTTTTGATTGATGAAGTGAAATCCTACACAGCAATGCGGACTGCGAGTATTCAGCGCGATCGCTTTATGCTCAATGGTCATCCTTATTATCTGCGGCTCGTTTTGGATCAAGGATATTGGACAGATACCTTGATGACTCCTCCGTCTGATGAAGCCTTGCGCCTAGACATTGAACTCACAAAGCGAATGGGCTTTAACGGCGTTCGTAAGCACCAAAAGATTGAAGACCCTCGATTCTTGTATTGGGCAGATGTCATGGGACTTTTAGTCTGGGAAGAAATGCCAAGTGCTTATCGATTTACGCGCAAAGCGATCGAACGCATTACACGAGAATGGGAAGAAGTGCTCGATCGGGACAGTAGCCATCCCTGTATTATTGCTTGGGTGCCCTTTAATGAATCTTGGGGAGTTCCCAACCTTGCCGAAACAGCAGCGCAACGGCACTATGTGCAAGCACTTTACTATCTGACAAAAACGCTTGACCCGACTCGTCCTGTGATCGGTAACGATGGCTGGGAAAGTACCACGACAGACATTCTGGCAATTCATGACTATGATAGTCAGCCTGATCGTCTTGCAAAACGCTATGGTTCTGAAGTAAAACTTTCGGATCTGTTTGAGAGCCAGCGTCCTGGTGGTCGAATCCTTACCCTAGACGGCTATCCTCATCAAGGACAACCCATTATGCTGACTGAGTTTGGAGGCGTTGCCTACACTCGCCCGACTGATACGCAAGCAGATAAAGCCTGGGGCTACGATCGTTCCTCAGATGTGTGCGACCTACAACTGCGGTATCACAAGCTTCTGAACGTGGTAAACCGCGTCGAAATGTTTAGCGGATTCTGTTATACCCAGTTGACCGACACCTTCCAGGAAGCAAATGGCTTGCTTTATGCCGATCGCACTCCTAAATTTGAGATCGCAGCGATCGCTTCTGCAACGCTCGGGCACGAAACACTGACAGAAATTTCAGAATGTGCAGTACAACCCCAATGCAGTGGTGCTTGGCAAAGCTAAAACACAGCATTCTGAATGACATGAACGCTCCCACGCTGATAACGGCTCACGTTCCGGCAAAGGGGCGTTTTTTCACATCAATGCTGTGACCGTGGTGTTAGACAAGCACTCAAGCATGTTGACTTACCCTAAAACCTTGCATCTGCCATAAGGCTCACTTCATAGATGCTATTCTTTGTGCTTATCCGCCTCAAATTCCATTCCAAAGCAGAACTGATTCGCAGTCAACTGTTCTGCTTAGAAAATACTTTGTGACAAAGCTTAGTATACAGGGAACCTTTTTCTTGATTTAGGAAATTTGACTAGCGGTAGAGAGCATGCTGCATTGATGTCAATATCATCAGGATGCACACTTATCTCAAGTCTTTTTAGTTTAACGCAGTGAAGTGACTATCTCGTTGATAGAAAGTTCTTGCAGTCTATTTGCTATTTCAGAAATAGTAATTTTCTCAAAAGCTGATTGGCTTCACTGAGTTTCTTTGCAAGTAATACTTTTACACCTAAATATAGGTTCTACCTTCAGAAATGTTATGATAAGCCACATTTCGCCGGATGCTTTGTCTGCGTGTACTAGCGCAGAGTCTCAAAGCTCAGAAGTAGCATTTAACAAGAATGTTGCCGACCTTTGGAACCAATCCCCCTCTTACAATCGCAAAGCTTTAAATACAGGAATTGTCCACTTTGGACCAGGTCGTTTCTTCAGAGCACATCTCGCCCGTATCATTCATGAGCATCTTTCTAATCAATGTCAAGACCTAAGATGGGGCATCTGTGGAGTGAGTCTCAAAAGCCGAAGCGCGATCGCAACCTTGCAGTCGCAGAACTTTCTGTATACCTCAACTGATCGATATAGCGGCGATGAAATCCATGAGTCGGCAAGGGTCATTGGCTCAATCAATCAGATTGTCGATGGGATAACAGAGCAAGACTATGTGCTGGCGTTAATGACTTCACCTTCTCTGCATCTTGTTACGCTGACGGTGACTCAAGCAGGGTACTGTCTCGACCAAAATTTCAACCTCGATCTGAGTCACGAATCGATCGTGCATGATCTGAACCATCCTGATCGTCCGACTACTGCAATTGGGTTTATCGTTGAAGCGCTTCGTCGTCGTCGAGAGCGTGATATAGCACCGTTTACTACCCTATCCTGCGACAACTTGCCTAGAAATGGAACTATCTTGCAGCGTGCTGTATTGACTTATGCAGATCAAATTGATCCTGCATTCGCTGACTATCTTATCAATCAGGCAGCATTTCCAAATACTGTAGTAGACCGAATTGTGCCCCAAAAGCATGAGTCGGATGATCAGCATCCCTACAGACTCCTACAAGTTCGCGATCGCGCTCCCATTGTTACAGAACCATTCTGGCAATTTGTAGTCGAAGATAAGTTTACGAGCGATCGCCCCTTGTGGGAAGAAACCGGAGTAACGATGACAGACGATATTACTCCGTTCTTATACATGAAATCGAGATTTCTGAATGCAGTTCACTCTTTTATTGCTTGTCTAGCAGTGAGAGCCGGAGTTGAGTACGTCCATCAATGTCTCAAATCGCCAGAATTTTACTCGTTTATTCGGCTCTTGATGGAGGATATTGCTGCTGCCACTCCGGTTCCTGACTATATGTGTGAGCAGTACATCGAGCAGGTATTACGTAGACTGAGTAATGAAGCACTACCTGATTTAATTGCGCGAATTTCAGCAGAAACCGCTCGAAAATTAGGCAAATATATTCTTCCGATTCTACAAGATGCTCATGCTCAAAAGCTGAATTTAGAGCATCTAATGCTCCCGATCGCCGCATGGATGCTTGCTCTACAAGACGGCATCAGCGAAACGGGCACAGCTTTTCATGCAAATGATAAAGCAGATGTCATCATCATGGCTCAAGCAGGTGCAGCATTGAGCCAAATCCTCGGTCTAGAGAAATGCGAATGTACTGACACTTTAGATCGATACTGCGATCGCGCATTGCGAGAGATTCGGACTCGTGGACTATCAGCGACACTTAGATATTACAGTGAGGAGCCTATTTAGAATGAAATTATTCCAGCCGCATAAAGTTGTTCTGTTTGATCATGATGGAACGATTGTTGATAGTGAAATTATCGCGCTCAAAAGCGCATGGAAGCTCACTGCTGAAGTTGCTTGCGAATTTCCCGGCGCACAGTTTTATGATCTACCTGAATTTATTAAAAACTTTGCAGGAAAGCCCTATCAAGAGATTCTGGCGCAGATTTATAAAGACTCGCCTATGGCTCTGACTGAAGCTGATATTCAGCATCTTGTATTAGAAGAAGAGAATCGTGCGATCGATCACCTCAGTCTCGAGGCACAAGCAACCGCAGGAACGTCAGATGTATTGTCTGAATTGATCAGGCAGGAAGTCGAATTCGCACTAGTCAGTAATAGTAGCCTGCGACGGCTTAGAGCTTGCCTAGTTGCTGCTCAGTTGAGCGATTATTTCACGAGTGAACATTCCGCAGAGGGAAACTGCCGAATCTTTAGCGCAAACGACTCTCTTCCGGTTCGACGACCTAAACCCTTACCAGATATTTATCTCCATGCTGCCAGATGCTTAGGTGCAGATATCACAAGCTGTGTTGCAGTTGAGGATTCAATGAGCGGAGTGAAGTCAGCGATCGCTGCTGGAATTCCTATCGTTATCGGCTATGTGGGCGGAACTCATATCACGGAGAATGAGCGCAGCGATCGAGTATCTGCACTACAAGCAGCAGGTGTTCAGCATGTAATCGAAGACATGCGCAATTTGATTCAATTACTATAAATCAGTCGTAAGAATGAGTTGTTGATAGTCACTCTTTCTTACTTTTTAGGCATATGCTCAAATTCGCTCAACCCATTAAATAAAACTATGAACATAGTTGGTAGAGTAAAACTTCCCAAGTCTTCGGATATTTCCGATCTATATATTCGATGTAATGAAGCAGCATCGCTCGATGTTCAGGAAAATAGTAAACGAACCGTCTTACAGCAGGGAGGAGTTGTCTCTTCAAGCTCTTATTTTAATTCGTTTTATGAAAATTACTATGTCAAATATACCTCGCTTAATTCTATCTACTATCTTCTGAAACTCGAAGGTGACTTTAGAGTTGCGATTTATAGAGAAGTACAGAGCGGTGAAAGAGAGACAATTTTAGAAGAGAAGATTGAGCAATGCCAACTCTCAAAACCTGTTAAGCTTGCACCGATCAATCTAGTTCAGACTGAGAAAGCTGGCAGAATTTACCTTGAAATTACTTGTCTGAGTACTCAGGGCATCTTTGCAGCAGGTTGGATTGCAACAGATCAACCCAAAGAAAGAGAAGTATCACTCGGAATTGTCATCTGCACCTTCAAGAAAGAGAACTATGTTCGAGAAACATTAACAAGTCTCTTACAAGACGAACTTCTGCAAGATAAGAGCTTTAAAGTGTTTGTTTCTGACAATGGCAGAACGCTGGATCATAATGAGTTTAACGATCCGAGAGTCAAGCTCTTTCCTAACAAAAATGCTGGTGGTAGTGGTGGATTTACCAGAGGCATCATGGAAGCTTTAGCAGAAAAGAGTTCCTCTCATCTTCTATTGATGGATGATGATATTGAGTTAGAAAGCGAAAGCATTTGCAGGCTGTTCGCAGTGCATGAGTATGCAAAGACTGAGTTCATCATTGCAGGCGGTCTACTTGATCTTAATAACAAACAAGTCTTGTACGAAGCAGGAGCAACCTACAACGAAGATCCAGCAACAAAGGGTGCATTTGGCTCGTTAACCGCTCTCAATTATAGAATTGACTTAAGCCAAAATGCATCGCTCAATCAATTGCTCGTTGAAGAAGATGCAGATTATGGTGGCTTTTGGTTTTGCTCATTCTCTCGGCAACTTGTCGAAAAACTCAACCTGCCGTTGCCACTCTTTATCAAACTGGATGATGTTGAATTTTGCCTCAGAGCGAAAATGACATTAGGCATTCCAATCGCGACATTTCCTTCGATGGCAGTTTGGCATATTCCTGCCTCTGCTAAGAACTTAAACTGGGAAACTTACTATTATTTCCGCAATGATCTCATTACATACGCTGTGCATTTCTCGCCAAGCTATGAGCATACTGTCAGTAACTTGACGCAAGAAATTGCACTTTCTTTGTTAATGCCAGACTTCGATCGCGCTCAAATGCTCATCAAAGCCTTTGACGACTATCTAAAAGGTCCAGACTGGATTATGAGCATCGATCCAGAAGTCGTACATCCTAGCACGCTCAAACTCAGCCGCAGTTACGAAAATCAGCAAAATGTTGATTTATTGACCAATGTTCAGCTTATGGCGCAGTGGTCTAGCATTGTGGATAAGGGCAGGACAGAATGGTCGATCGCAAGTAAAAACTGGAAAAATGCTGCACAAGAGCTGATGTCTCATACTTTTTGGCAGAAATATCTAGGGTTGAAAGAACCCACACTTTCAAGCTCAATTCGCCACTCGCTTTAGATTCCAGTGATAGAGATCGGCTGAATGATGTTGATATTGTTTGAAATCCACATAATCAGCCGATGCAACCACTCTTTAAACACGCGCAGTTTACTCTAGATATTGACTCAGGAACTTCGCTAATTCTGAGCAACTTTACTTTATGGCTAGTACTCAAATTGTGGCTGTGTATCCCTCAGTCGATAGCTCTCAGCATTTCATTTTGGGATTCTGACGGTTGCGGAGTTTCCCAGCGATCGAGAATCACTGCATTTGACACATTACCGATGATATTCATCACCGTTTTGAATCCATCCGTTAACCGATCAACGCCTGCCACGATCGCAATTCCCTGTAACGGTAAACCTGCTGCGCTCAGAACAGTTGTCATCATAATAATTCCAGCGCCTGGAACTCCTGGGGTACTAAAAGAAACCAAAAAAGTACTGAGTGAGATCGCTAAAACTAAAGATGTGGTCAGTGGAATATCGTACATTTGAGCAATGAACACAGCATTGAATCCTTGCAGAATGGCAGAGCCATCGCGTTTTAAGGCTGTCCCTAACGGAATTGCGAAACTTGCGATGTCTTCGCGCAATCCATACTCTTCCTGAACGTCTTTGAGTAAGATCGGGAGCGCTGCGTTAGAACTGGCTGTTCCAAATGCTAAAGATAGCGCAGGAACTAGACTTTGTAGTAATTTGATCGGTTTTGCTTTGAGAAAAAAGAGGATCAATAGATAAAAGCCCACCATCAGCAGACTACCAACGAGGAGAAAGAACACATAATTAAAGAGCTTAAGAATCAGTTGCAATCCCTCTGTCGCAATCACCGAGCTAATCAAAGCAAACACACCGATCGGGGCGACGTACAAAATGAGAGAGAGAACTTTCTCAAAAATTGCATAACAGCTCTCAACAAAGCTGACGAAACTCGCTGCCTTTTCTCCAACAAGCTGAATCGCTACGCCGATCAATGCTGATGAAAAAATCACCTGAAGCAAATTTCCATTGCTCAACGCTTCGATCGGATTCGTCGGGATCAAACTGACCAGCCAATCAATCAGCGACTGAGATTGTGCGATCGCTTCCATATCGATTGTTCCAGACCCGGATACGCCAACTCCAGGACGGATCACCACTGCCAGCACCAATCCCACAACGACGGCAACTCCGCTTGTTAAGCAGTAACTCAAAATCAGCTTGACGGCATAGCGTCCAACCTGAGCCGCATTTTGAATCCGAGTCAGTCCCAAAATTAGTGAAGAAAACACGATCGGGACAACCACGAATTGGATCAATCGTAAAAAAGAAGTCCCCACGGGTGTGAGCAAATACTGATCGAGTGGAGCGATCGCACTCGGAAAGAAATCATGTAACACTGACCCAAATCCAATCCCAATTCCCATCGCCACGAGGATGAGCGTTGATAAACTCATAGCTGACATCAAGTAAAAACTGCCCTCAATCTATCATCGTCGATTGCCCCAAACTGCTTGACGCGCAACTTTCACAGTTTTATGTCACATTACAAGATGTAAAGATTGCGCGATCCCGATGGAATTAAAAGTTCTCCCAAAACAGGCAATTCTTGCCAAAACCTTTCACTGGATCAATGTTGTCAGTTTATTCATCATGCTGACCAGTGGAATCCAGATCTACAATGCCAATCCTGTGTTTGGAGGACGGCAAGGTATGACCATTCCGCCCATTTTTGCATTAGGGGGATGGCTGGCAGGTGGGCGAGATTGGCACTTTGCAGGCATGTGGCTTTTCTCACTCAATTTAGTTTGGTATGGGATTTACGTACTTGTGACCCGGCGATGGCGGCATCGATTTGTGGGCACAAACGATATTCAAGCCCTGCAAACTGGAAAGAATCCCAAACGCAAAGCGTATGCGTGGCATCGACTCGTTTATACGTCGATCGTGCCGATTCTCCTGCTCGCCATTCTCAGCGGGATTGGTATGTATAAACCCGCTCAATTTCCTTGGATTGTCGAGATGTTTGGCGACTGGCAAGCGTTGCGAGTGGTGCATTTCCTAAGTGTGCCAACGGTGATTGGATTTGCGATCGTTCATTCTCTCCTCGTGCTGAAAGTCGGCGGCAGTCGCCTGATCGATTCAATGTTCTGGTAAACCTCATGCAAAATTTTTCGCGACGTGACTTTCTCAAAATCGCTGGCATTTCAAGTTCAGGGTTAATTCTCGGGGGGTGTGGAGTCCCTATCTTTGCAGATGTCGTTGGAGCCGTTTCAGAACCTTTCAATCAAAAATTTGAAGAACTGCTATTCAAGCCCCAAACTCCAGTACCAGAATTCGCAGCGAATCAGATTGAACCGGCTCAATTGATCGTCAACACCTTTGGATTCACCCCACAAATCGATCCTGCTCGCTTCCGTCTGATCATTGATGGCGAAGTCAATCAACCGATGTCACTTAGCCTAGAAGACATTTACAAATTACCCTTGACCTCAATGATCATTCGTCACGTATGTGTCGAGGGTTGGGCAGCGATCGTGCAATGGGGCGGAGTCAGACTGCGCGATTTAATCCAACTCGCACAGCCTAAACCCGGTGTGCAATATGTCTATTTTCAATCTGCCGATCGCTATTTAGAAAGTTGGGATCTGCGATCGTGTTTGCATCCTCAAACACTGATGGCTTATCAAAAGAACGGTCAACCCTTACCGATCGAAAATGGCGCACCTCTCCGCCTCGCCTCCCCGATCAAATTAGGCTACAAACAAAGCAAATGGGTGACTCGCATTACGCTCGTCAGCCAGCTCGGTCGCTCAAAAGGCTACTGGGAAGATCAAGGCTACGAATGGTTTGCAGGATTATAAAGTCTTACATTCAATGCTCATGTTTCATCTGTGCTCAGCCTTCAAAACCAGTACAATTTGTGGGCTGAGCAGAGCCGAAATCCGATCATCGCAGTCTATTTAATTCAGCCTTTTTGAATCAGGTTCTCTCAAATATTTAAGACTTACCCTTCTTCTGATCCTCGATAAATCGGCAGTAGCACATTAAACGTCGATCCATCTCCTACCCGGCTCTTTACCGAGATAGAACCTCCGCAATGCAGCAACAATTTTTGAACGATCGTTAAACCCAATCCAGCCCCGCCCATATCTTCATCCACCGCTTGCCGCACCCGATAAAAGCGATCGAAAATCTTCGGAATCTCTCCAGCCGCAATGCCAATGCCCGTATCGCGAAACTCAAGCTGCACATAATCACCCTGCTGCTTCGCTCTCACCCAGACCTGTCCCCCTCGCGGTGTGAACTTGATTCCGTTGTGCAACAGATTAATCACAATCTGCTTCAACCAAGTCGGAAAGCACGAAATTGCAGGCAAATTCTCTGGAATCGTATAGGCTAACCGCACCCCTTTCTCTTCTGCCAGTGGTTGATATGTACTCACGACTCCCGGCACAATATCCCCCAAACTTAACGCCTGAACCGTGGTTTGCTCTGCCATCTGATCTAAGCTCACGAGATCGAGCAAACTTGTAATCAGTGAACTTTGGCGATCGCATTCTCTCGCCAACAAATCCATATAGCGCTGCTTTTGAGGCGGCTTTAGACTCGGCGAATTTAGCAACGTCAATGCCGTTTTCATATTGGTCAATGGCGTGCGTAACTCCTGCCCTACATTATGCAGAAACTCATCTTTCAACCGAATTGTACTCAGTAATTCCTCATTCTGAAGCTGAAGCAAATTCGCCATTTCAGCTTGTTTGCGATGGGTACTTGCCCGCTGCCATAATTCCTCTTGTCGCTGAATATGCTTTGTTAACAATTGATTGACGAGCATCGGATCGAACGTCTCCCACTCTGGCAACGTCGCACTCCTAGGCATAAGAGGCTGTAAACTTGCGATCGCTTCGCGCACGACGATCGGATCAACGACCAAAAATGCCATCAAAGACTGCTTCTTCTCAGTGCCGTCTTCATCCACTTGAACCAGCGTATCCCCTTCCCGTAAAACCGGGGCAAGTCTTGCCCGATGCCCCACTAACAAACCACAAAACTGTTTCGACCAGATCAGCAAAAAATATTCTCGTCTTAACGGACTCTCCGGCGATACTAAAACTGTTGAGGGCTGGTTTGTCCCCGTCCGCTCAAGCCCTGCGAATGCCTGTTTTAAGTCAGCATCGGGATTGTCGTCTCGCTGATTCTTAAAGCAGTGAATTTGTTGATCCGCCCCTGCTCGCTCCAAATAGCGATCAAACTCTGTTTGCCACGCATCTCCCTTCGGTAACTTTACCCATACCGAAGCTGTATCATTCTGCTCAACCAGTAGATCGAGGAGGCTACTCATCAATGCCTTAAATGTCACCGGGCTAACTTGCATCGCAAACGGCGCTGAAGTCGAACCTGCGACCAGTTCATATAAAGAAATCTCAGAAGCCAAAACTGATGTCATAGAAAGTTATCAAGGGAAATGGGGAACAAAAAGCAGAATCGTGCAATCTGAATGTTCTTCTATATCTATCCGCAATTCAAGAAAATAGATAAGAAATTTTGAATAATCTTCAGATATATAGAAAAAAAAGCCGGAAATTACGGAGAAAATAGCGTTTTTAGGAATAAACGCCACACTTTCATCTCAGCGACTGTTCCTCAGCAGTTTACTCTTCCTATGTCATTTCAGCACGAGGGATCTGACCCTAGAATTCGTCAGATGCCTTGATTTCTATCCCCATTAATCATCCGCAAGATATAATTCTTTGACTCATAATTCTGCCTTTTTATCAATGATTTTTAATAAATGGTGACATAATGTGGGCGTAATCAGTTGAGAGGCGACTGAAGCCTTTCAATATCAACCGTCGTTTTCACTGGAGAAATCACTGCAATGGCTGGACAAATGTGCTGGTTGGCAGGATTGGGTGGGGGTACGAAGATTCTGCATTTACGTGAACAGTCCCACCAAACTTGGACACCTTATCACTCGTTTCCCCAATACCGCGTTCCCGATTTACAAATTCGCGGCGCATCGAAGGGATGGACAACTTATCAGAAGCTTCGCAATGCCGGATGGTCTCTGATTGCAACGGCAGATGCCTATAAACCCCAATATTCTCAATCGGAAGCAATCAATCGACCGTCTTAGATTGCAACTTCGCACTAGCCTAGTCTTGCTTGTGCGCTATATTCACTCGCTTTGGTATAGTCTCCAAGCATCGAGAATGCTGACTTGAGATTGCTGAGTAAATACAACTCCAATCGCTCATCCTGGTTCTGACGTGCCAGTTCCAATCGCTGCTGATAATATTTGATTGCGCAAGTCGTTCGACCTAATGCTTCATAAGCCACACACAGGCTCCCCAACGCTTGTTCCTGTGTACGGACATCACCTAATTTTTGTGCAATCTCAACTCGCCGCAGATTATATGCGATCGCAGTTTCATAATTTCCGGTCACATTACAAGCGTTGCCTAAATTCCGTAAAACCTGCAATTCCAACCGCTGGTCGCCTAATTTACCTGCTAACTCCAATCGTTGTTGGTAATAAGCGATGGCTTGCTCAAAATCGCCGAGCGCGTAGAAGGCGTTGCCTAAATTCTTCAAAATCTGTCCCGTGGCGACATAATCTTGCAATTTCTGGGCGATTTCCAATGCTTTCTGCTCACACTTGATCGCGATCTCCGGTTCATTTGCTGCCTTGTAGGCTAATCCCAAATTGTTCAGGGCTGCCATCTCACTCCGCTGATCGCGAAGTTCCTGCGCTAACATCAAACTCTGTTTCTGATAGTCGATCGCTTTCTCGTGGTCTGCAAGATGTCGATACGCATTTCCGAGTGTTCCCAACAGTTTGACGCTACTGAGATACTGCCGAATTTGCTGCGCTAGGACAAGACTCCGCTGCGAATAATCGATCGCTTTTGCATACTCGCCCAACGTATAGCAGACTTGTCCTAATGCCTCAAGAGCCTGCTTTGCGCCTTGCTGATCATTCATTTCCCAATACAGAAGATGCGCTTTCTGCAATGTATTGAGCGCTGCATGGAGTTCTCCGCGTTGATGTAACTCTATTCCCAAGTTCAACAGTTGATTTGCCTCGGCACCATCTGCATGGAATGATTCTGAGACAACTCTGTTCGCATCTTCGATCGGGAGAACAGTGTCGCGCTCCACTGAAAGCTGATCGTGCTTGGGATTTGAATCAAGAGTCATAGCAACACCCCGCCCTACGTTAGGATTTCAGGAATTTCACCCTAGAGCCTAGCTTGTTCATCCCTGTGGAGCGTTCCGTGAAACTGCGAGTTTTACTTCTCCAAGCACGGTGCCAGCTAAAATCTGCCTATTTCTGTTCGGTGAGCCACTGAATAATGAACTCATTGACAACCTCTGGACGCTCGTCATGGGGGCAATGTCCTGCATTAGGAATTGAGACGAATTGCACAGGCTGGGAGTGGACAAGGGATTGGTAGATTTGTGATCCTGCGATCGGTGTCCAAGGGTCTGCCTCCCCCCAAATCACCAGAAGCGGGGATTGAATATTCGGTAATAACTCGGTTGGTTTCGGTCCCGGCGGTGCCATCAACACAGATGCAAAGACTTGCTGAGCGCCTGGGTGACAAGACGGTTCATGCAATAAATCCACTAATTCATCTGTGATCGCCTCCGGATCGCGGTAAACCTGCCTGAGACTGTTGCGAATTCGTCCTTTCTGACGCACTTGATCAAACATCCATCGTCCAAACTGCTTTGATCCAACCAATTTGGCAAATGTTCCCATGACCAATCGCAACGGCAGGTTTAACTCCTCCGGGCGATGATTCAGTCCGCCTGCTGGATTGAGCAAAACTCCACCTGCTGCGATTTCAGGGTGATTCGCTAAAATCATGAGGCAGAGCAATCCCCCGATCGAATTTCCGATAAACACGGTGGGTCGCTGAATGTTTGCTGCCCAAAAATCTCGAATTAATTCCACCCAAAGTTCAACGGTGTAGTCGAGTGCAGGCTTTGCCGATCCTCCAAATCCGAGCAGATCGATCGCATATACCTGATATCCTGCCTGTGCCAAGACTGGAATATTTTTTCGCCAATGCCCGATCGAAGCTCCGAACCCATGAATCAATACCAAAGGCTCCCCAGTTCCCAGAACGGTGTACTGAATCGAATGCCCTTGCCAATCCCACGTCAGTTTCTCAAACGTGGGCAGAGAGACGACTTGATTTGCAGTGCCAGTCATTTTATGAAGTTTTCTTAACTAATCTTCACTTATATTCTACTTCTTTCTCGGCTCTGGCTCTGAGGATTGCAATGCCCGATCTAAAATGGTGCGGGCTTGTTCGGCTTGCGATCGCGCTTCTCGATATCTCAGATTAGTCTGGGCATAGCTTTTCAAGACTTTAAAACCTTCTTTCAGCCCATTGATTTCTTCTTCGGTGACGAGATCATCTGTGAAGAGAACATCGATATGCTTCCGAACTTGGAGGGCTTCCGATCGAGATTCCTGTGCCTTTAATTTCAAAGTTGCCAGACTGCTCAACGTTTGCACAGCTTGATTAATCGCGTCTTCATCACTGGAAGGCTGACTACCAGGGTCTTTAATTTCGATAAAATTTTGCGGTCCGAAGCCATCTGCCAAGTCTGTTGGTAGTTTCCCTTCATCCATCAGTTCCATGAGTTGATCCATTGCTTTCTCGCGGGCTTTGGGCGAGTCTTTACCGGAAACAGTGAGGATAATTTCGGGGCTTTGAGCGAGGGTGTACTGAACCATTGAATGTAGCGCTAATTAACAATAAGAATATACATACTAACCTTATCTCTGAATAATGCGAATTGACCGGGGAGATCTCTGCAGTTAGGTCTCGAATTTTTTTGTTGGAGTTTCTTGACAGTTCCAAGTTAGTGTGCGATATTAATAAAGTACCAAATGCGGGTATAGCTCAGTGGTAGAGCGTCACCTTGCCAAGGTGAATGTCGCGCGTTCGAATCGCGTTACCCGCTTTCTAAACGAAGTCCTCAAAAAGCCTTTGTTCCAAAGGCTTTTTGGGCCTTAGAGTGATATTTCTCTGACAGCAAACTTAGTGTAGTAGTGCTATCGTTTGGGTGTTTTTCAGGCGATTCCGGTAGTTTATTGAGGTAAGATTGGGGTAGATCTGAACCCCTTATCCCTGGAGAATTTTATGTACTTAAACTCTCCAGGTAAAGCTTTCAAGGAATCGGTTCAGGTTAAGAATTCTAAAGACTACTGCCACTGACGACATAGCCCAGTTGTTTCACAAGAGTTGAGCCAGCAGCACCGCCCAAGGCTAACCCGAACTGCTGCAATTGCAGCACCAAACGCAGTGTTTTTCTTGCCCAAGGTGCTGCCACTGCTGGAAGCCGCTCGGTAAAGATTCGACGCAAACAGGTCGGATTGAGACAGAAGAACTTTCGCACTTTGACCTGGAGCGTCAGGCGGCATTGTGCCATTGACAAGTCTTCTAAGGTTCGTTGATAACGGCTATGCACTCGTTGGCTAGATTGACGACAAGCCGGGCATTCCGCCCTTGTCTGAGTTGAGGTGAAGACTGCCCATAAGTGAGGTTCTGAATCCTTAAAATGCCAATGTTCGAGCCGAAGTTTTTGAGAGTCAGGCAGAAAATGTTGGAGGAGTTTCACAGCCTCTAGAATCCTGAAGAGACGGATAGTTCTATTATGAGGCAAGATCACCAAAAGCTCGGAAGTTCCACATCAGGTACTTGTCCAAATTTGGTGAAGCAATTCGCTAGAATAGGGCAAGGAACGCTTCAGATGACTCGTGGAACTTTTACAACTACTCCCTGACTCAGAACACATACAGATTCAAACCTATGAGCTAGATCGCGTTCAGAAGCAAGTGCAAATCAATCTTTGCTCAACGCAAGCTTCTGCGCCCTGTCCAATTTGTCAGCAGGAAGCAATTCGAGTGCATAGCCGATATGAACGAACAATCGGGGATTTACCGTGGGAGGACTATCGGGTGGTGATGTAATTTGAAGTGCGAAAATTCTTCTGTGATAACGCCTCCTGTCATCGTCGGATCTTCAGCGAACGACTACATGAGATCGCTGCACCTTGGGCACGAATTGACGGGAGACACTCCCTGATCCAATTCCCTATGTCTAGAACACTACCCATTTCACGACCTAAGCCCAGGGAAAGCTGAGACAGATATGAGAATTTGCTGAGAAGCTCCAAAGAGAAGCTTCTTTCAGCATAGTAGACATCAAAATTTATGGACAATCCAGCGAAGTACATTGACGCTGACAGAGGAGAACTCCAAAATGAGATCGCGCATCAGTCCAGATTTGGAGAGGGTGCAATGCGTGATGTTCAAGCTCTAGCTCTAGAATCGGGAGATGGAACTTATGAGAGAGTTCAGTGCGAATCGTTTCCCCTACCTGTAATGCAACTTGATAGTTTAGTGCATCTAACTTAACAATCTGATTGATGAGACTTTGTAAATGCATTTCAATGCGATCCTCTACAGGATTGTAAAAAGCGAGATGCTGAAACTGGGTGAGATCGAAATTGCCCTGAAATTGCTGATTGAGATGCTGCAAAATATTGAGATTAAATGCGGCCGTAACTTCCTGAGCGTCGTTATAAGCAGCTTCGAGAAGATCAACCGACTTCTGCAAGTCTACCCCTAATAAGAAAAACTCCCCAGGCTTGAGCGCATGTTGGATTTGTGTGAGAAAGCGATCGCGCTCTGACTGATCCAAATTTCCTAGAGTACTTCCTAGAAAAATTAGCATTCGATTTTCTAATTCAGAGGAGGGCAGTTCTGCTAAGGCTTGTTCATAAGTTCCAGCTAACCCACAAACCCGCAAAGTTGGATACTGATTTAATAGATCGAGAGCAGTACTTCTGAGAATGCCTTCGCTGACATCGATCGGAAAATAATAGAGAGGTTGCTCCAACTGCCCATAAGCTTCGAGGAGGACACGAGTTTTCCGAGAACTGCCGCTACCCAGTTCAATCAATTCACAATTTCCTGTCAGTTTCACAATCTCTGGGGCATATCTTTCTAAGATGCCTTGTTCAGTGCGGGTTGGATAGTATTCTGGGGTATCACAGATCTGCTCGAATAGTTGTGAACCGCGATCGTCATAAAAATAACGGCAAGGCAGCGTTTTCGGATTGCCTGCTAGTCCTTGAATGACCTCTTCACCTGTATCAGCTTGGGGAATTGATTTGCTCAATGGAATCCAGCGAAAGCGATCGGGTTGTGAGTTCTTTTGTGTTGCTATCATCGGGTGCTTCATGAATGAGATCTACCTGAATTCGTCTAGATTGATAGTCGAAAATCAATTGAATGTGTGTTAACAGAACAATGGCTGTAATTCGTTATCAATCACAGCCGAAATTAGGGTTCTAGGTCAACTTCGTTTTATTGCGCCCCACCCGTATAGAAATTGAGCCGTCCAAATCCTAAGAATTGGCTCATACTCTGTTCTCCAACTGGAAAAGCAGTGACTCCGAACTCATAGATTCCACCAGAAGCTGGATTTGATTTTGCTTCTAAGGCAACAGTGACTGTACTTCCAGGTTGAACAGGTTGATCAAACACGATCGTAGCTTCACCCGGAACCGATTCTCCTCCAACATTCGCCAAAGGAATTTCAGCACCGCTTGCATATCGAGCACCTGCAAATGCTTTGCTTCTGCCGACATCAAATTTCACGGTTTCTAAGTTGCGCTCTTGAGCAATTCGTACTGCTTTGAGCGCCTGTCCTGCATCCGAGGGAACAACCAGAGTAAACTCATAAGTCGATGGCACGTAAGCTTGCGATTGAGACGTATAAGCGCGCATGAGGCGAGGGGGATGCGAGAAAAAAGCTTGCCCGCCGCTGAACTGGACTGGAGCCATTTGGGATTCAGTCATCTGTGTAGGCATCATTGTTGACATTCCAATCTCAGAGAGCCTGGGCTGAGTCGAATTCTTAAATTGACTGTGAGTAGGTGGATGCAAGGAAAAGGTTGGGGATGTGCCAACTTCAGAGAGCCGGGTGTGTGTTGGGTTGCTGGCGTTAGTTTGCGAGAAGGCTGAGGGTTGGGTGCTGATGGTTGCAGCGATCGCGATCATCATTCCGAGTGCAAGTCTTTGAAATAGCATCGTCAAATCTCCTTGTGAAATGAAAGGTTCTGGTTTCAGTTAAGTGAAGTGAACTTCTGAAAGCTTGACTCTAATTAAACGAGGTGAAACTGAGAGTCGTATGAGGAAAAAACGTCGAATGTGCTAAGTCTTTCCTGAGAAGAAGCTGAGAAATCTCACGCAGTCGTTACTATCTGAATCACAGCACATTGTTCTGTTACCCTTGGATTCTATTCCGGGGGCGGGTGAGCAACGAAGCATAGGGATCTGATTTGATTGCGAATCTCTTAACTGTAAGACAGTTAACCATCTGCATACTGGCTAATCTGGTGAATCAGTTTTGCAACTAATCCTGTCCATCCGGTTTGATGGCTGGCTCCAATTCCAGCTCCATTGTCTCCATGAAAATATTCATAAAACAACATCAAATCTTGCCAATTTGGATCAGTTTGAAAAAGCTCTGTTGCCCCATAGACAGGTCGTCGCCCAGATGGATCTTGAAGAAAAATCTGAATCAGCCGATGTGAGAGTTCTAAAGCAACTTCCCAAAGATTTAGCCATTGCCCTGATCCAGTTGGACATTCTACTTTGAAATCATCGCCTAAGTAATGATGGAACTTTTGCAGTGACTCAATCAGTAAAAAATTGACTGGAAACCAAACCGTTCCCCGCCAATTCGAGTTTCCTCCAAATAAACCACTGCTAGATTCAGCAGGTTCATAGTCTACTCGAAACTGTGTTCCATCCACATCAAACGTATAAGGATGGGTAGCATGATGTTTCGAGAGGGCGCGAATTCCGTGAGAACTGAGAAATTCAGTTTCATCCAGCATCTTCTGTAAAATTCGTCGAAGTTTGTCTTGAGACACGATCGCTAACAATCTCCTAGCCTGCATCCCTTGTGTCTCCATACAAGCCACATTACGCCTCAAGTCAGGACGATGTTGAATAACCCATTCTAGCCGCTTCTTAAAAGCAGGTAATTGATGAAGTGTTTCTGGCTCTAATGTTTCGATCGCGAATAAAGGAATCAGCCCGACCATCGATCTCACTTTCAATTCAATCTGCTGATCATTCGGTAAATGTAGAACATCGTAGTAGAATCCATCGGTCTCATTCCATAGTGAAGTTTCTGCTTCTCCAATACGATTCATTGCATCAGCAATGTAGAGATAATGTTCAAAGAATTTGGTTGCAATGTCTTCATAGACTGGATTGGTTTGAGCAAGTTCAAGTGCGATCGCAAGTAAATTTAAACAATACATTCCCATCCAACTTGTGCCGTCGGATTGATCAATGTGACCACCCGTTGGAAGTGTTGCACTACGATCGAACACTCCAATATTGTCGAGTCCCAGAAATCCACCTTGAAAGATATTTCTCCCTTCTACATCTTTGCGATTCACCCACCAAGTAAAATTCAGTAAAAGCTTTTGAAACACGCGCTCTAAGAAAACGCGATCGCTACGTCCATACATTTTCTGCTCAATCTTGTACACACGCCAAGTTGCCCAAGCATGAACAGGCGGATTCACATCACCGAATGCCCATTCATAAGCTGGAATTTGTCCATTGGGGTGCATGTACCATTCCCGCGTCAAAATATCTAGCTGATGCTTCGCAAACTCCGGATCAATCATCGCAAGTGGAATGCAATGAAATGCGAGATCCCAAGCTGCGAACCAAGGATATTCCCACGTGTCAGGCATCGAAAGAATATCATCTGTATGGAGATGGAACCATTCATGATTGCGCCCCTGTTTACGTTCTGAAGGCGCAGGAGCAATCGGATCGCCTTTAAGCCACTCTTCTACACTGTAATGATAGTATTGCTTGCTCCAGAGCATTCCAGCAAAAGCTTGACGTTGGATATTTCGCATCTCATCGCTCAGTGCAAAGGGTGTAATGCGATGGTAGAATTCATCAGCTTCTTGTTGTCTAGCTCTGATAATCGCATCAAAATCAGCAAAAGGAGTCGTTAAATTTGCACGATCGCTGAGCCGTAATTGAATTGTTTGAGTCGCATGGGCTGGAATGATCAATTGATAGTGTACGGCTGCTTTTGTGCCGATTTTATTTGGGTTTACGGCTTCCTCATTGCCATGAATAATATAATCATTGATACCATCCTTGACATAAGCAGAATGATTCGGGGAACTCAGGATTCTCTCATTATTAGTTTCGTTTTCTGTGAAAAGTAATCCTTCACCTTTCTCACAGTACAACCATCGCTTGTTGAGGGTTGGATGATCTGCTTCGATTACATCATAGGTATGATTCGAGCGCACAATTTTGAGTGAGGGCTTTGAACTATCTTGAGTCCAAGACCAAGTATTCCGAAACCACAGGGTTGGAAGGACATGAATAGGCTTTGTTTCGGAACTACGATTGGTGATTTTAATTTGAATCAGAATATCTTCAGCATCCTGCTTTGCATATTCAACCATCACGTCAAAGTAGCGCTGCTGATCAAATATGCCTGTGTCGAGGAGTTCAAATTCTGGCTCTTGGCGAGTTCGATGCTGATTTTCTTTAACGAGTTGCGTGTAAGGGAAAGTGCTTTGTGGATATTTGTACAGCGCTTTCATGTAGGAATGAGTTGGCGTGTTGTCCAAGTAGAAATAGTACTCTTTGACATCTTCGCCATGATTCCCTTCGTTTCCGGTAAGTCCAAACAATCGTTCTTTCAAAATCGGATCGGCTCCATTCCACAGCGCGATCGCAAAACATAGTCGTTGATGATTGTCTGAAATTCCCAATAAACCATCTTCACCCCAACGATAAGCACGCGATCGCGCTTGATCATGAGAAAAGTAATCCCAGGCAGTTCCAGACGAACTGTAATCTTCGCGAACGGTCCCCCATTGTCGATCGCTGAGATAAGATCCCCATCTGCGCCAATGAGCTTTGTGGGTTCGAGCAGCTTCCAATCTAAGTTCTTCTTGAGTTGGAACAGTCATGGTTTAGTACCTTGATGAAAAGTGAGCGATCGCGAAGTAATCTAGTGGCTATCAATTCCAGAGATTTGAAGATTCACAGCATTGAGATAACCCCGATCATTCAAAGTGCTAGCAGGCAGTCGATTTGTAACAATTGCCGCTTGAACAATATCTTTTGCGTGAACTCGCCCAGCTTTGTAATCATAGATCAGTTGGCTGTAGCTCGAAATTCCCTGATCGCGTAAATAGCCGCGATAAGCTAAATTTGCTAGATCACTCGGCGTGAGCGTGTTGTTCAGGACTTGGCTTGGCACCAACTGAATCATACTGAGTTCTTGCTCGATTCGAGTTTCAGCATGGGTAGCCGTTGTGGTTACAGCAGATAGCAGTAAAACAGATAATCCTGCAATGAGTTGACGTTTCATAGGAATTGCTTCATTAATGATTGAACTGCTTCCTAGAATGAACGATGCGGCTGAATATCCGTTGATGATTAGCTGAGAATTTAGTGAGTAAAGGTAGAACGATATTTTACTTTATTCAGTCTTTTCTCAGCTTTGACTCAGAATGCTTGAAGCATCGATCGATATACTAAAACGAATTGAGTTCAAGACGATATCATGCAAACGAAAACATCAGCAATTGCATTACTATTAACGCAGGCAGGTCAAGCACATCACGACTATGAACAAAGCGTATTGAAAGGTCTGTATGACCAGGATTGGGCAGACTGGTATGCTGAATATGTGGTTCAGAATGGCTTAAGTGAATTGTTGGAACAGGAGATAACAGTTCAGCAAATCAGCCAGTTTTTCACCCAAAGTTATGAAGCGTACAAGGGCAAAAATTCTGGAGAGAGTTGGGCGGATTACACAGCAAGAGAAATGCAGCAGACACGATTTGTATGAAGAAGTGCGATCGCATTAATCAAAATCTCGTTTATTGGCTTGTGAGATACTGCGATCGCTGAGGAACTAATCAGATAACGTTCGTGATCAGTGGCGGCTAGTAACTTTTGTAGTCCAACCAAGATCTTGATACCAATCGCTGCAACATAGTTGTTCGACGTTAGTCTGACTCTAGATTTTGAAAAAATTAGTCTGCCCCACAGACATCAAATCTTCTATTGTCAGAGAAGACTCGCTTAGTGAAGCAGATATTGTAAGAGTCAGCTCAGAGGGGTAAGGAAGATTATCGGCATAAACTGCTCCGACAAGATTATCGCGATTTTCGGTTTTCTTACCGATGTAGAAGACATCAGAGAACACTCTCCTCCCTGGCTGTAGATCTCCACAATCAATCTCAACAGTTAGTTGGTTAGCCGCTTGATTGATGCATACACTCCCTGGTGTCTTAGGTCTGTTAAATCTCATTCTACTTAGGTCAGGGCCGAGAGATTGTTTTTCGGGCATTTTAGGAAGATCTTTCTTTTCAAGCATCTCTATCTGCATTAAAGAGTCAACTGAGAACTCGACTCTAACATTCCGTGCGGCGACACGCCCAATATTTGAGATAGATAGTCGAGCTGGACGAAATAGCTTGCATATAAAAATATAGCGAGCTAACTCACGGTAATATTGATGGTTTGTCCTATACATTGATATTGGACCAAGTCCATAGGAATTTTTTGGCGGATCAGGCAAAGATGGGATGCTATAAGATGACGGCAAGTTGCATAATTCAGCTTCAATTGATAAGTGTGAGCCAATTAGCTCCTCAGTATCTGGGTTGGAAAATACAACCGCAAGATTAGCGTCAATCTCTTCAGGACCCACCCTCATTTGTGCAATTTCTTCCAAAGTAGCCGGTTTTGTTGGATCGGTTGAACTTCCTCTCCTCACGTAGACCTTCTCTTTATCCAGCTTTCCATATTTCTTTTTAAGATATATTGGTCTTGTCTGCTGTTCAATTCGAATAACACCTACTTGCTTGTCCTCAATAGCTACGGCTTCGTAATGAAAGCGAACTGGCTGATTAGTGAGGTTGTTGATAAATTGCTGAAGGGTATGATCATCGAGATGATTTTGTATTCCTATTACTTTACTTTTCCCTCCGCGTATTTCCTCTACTCCAATCAAGATGTACGCCTCGGATCTTCGCCATGCGTTTGCGAATCCTAGAATATCCTTAACAAGTTCAGACTTCTCTTCCTCAGTTGCCTTTGAGAATGGATATTGCTCTTTTTTAAAGTCAAGCGTTGGACTTTCTTCTTCGTAAAGCAGGCTTTCAAGTAGTTGAGTTTTCATTTAATTGATTTTGCTTCCCACGGATTAGCCTCTGTATCAGCTTACAGTGTTGAATCGTAGTTTAGAGGTGTACGTCGAAATTATTTTTAGACAGATCTAGCTCTTTCTACATTCAGCACGTTATCCGAACGCAAATCTGTATAACGCCCTAAATCAGCACATTGTACAGACGAAGATCTGTATAACATCCCAGAATTGAATGATTAGGCAGACAGGGATCTGTGTAACACCCCTGTACGGCATTTTATCCAGATCGGCAGTTTGGATAATAGCTGCGTTTATTGAAGTGCATTTATATTTCTTCAGCAAATCTTTATTCACTGGTTTTTAGCCACGACGATCGCTATCACAACAAATGAGCTTTCGTACAGAATGAGGGCTAAATGATGCCTGGAAAGCTCTGCTGATCGCGATCAGCAGAGCTTCAGTTAAGCACTTGTCTCAAATCATATCTATTCACCACCACTATAGAGATTGATTCGTCCAAAACCTAAAAATTGACCTACCCCGTTGTCTCCTGCCGGAAATGCGGTCACTCCAAATTCATAAGCGCCTCCAAATTCTGGATTAGCCTTCGCTTCAAGTGCAACCGTCACTGTGCTACCAGGCTGTACGGGTTGATCAAATACGATCGTAGCTTCCCCAGGAGCAGGCTTCTCACCACCGACACTTGCCAGAGGAATCTCCGCTCCTGCTGCAAATCGTTCTCCTGCAAATGCTTTACTTCTGCTCGCATCAAATTTCACTGTGCCCAAATTTCGTTCTTGAGCAATCCGAACTGCTTTCAAAGACTGTCCAGCATTAGCAGGAACAGTCAAAGTAAACTCATAGGTCGATGGAGTATAGGCTTGGGTTTGAGAAGCATGAACACGAACTAACTGAGGGGAATGAGAGAAGTAAGTTTGTCCATTGTTCAGTGGAGCTTGGCTCATTGGAGCCTCGACCATTTGGGTCATCGGAGACTGCATCGAGCTAGAGGTGCCAATTTCAGACAATCTGAGGTGGGTGGAATTCTTAAATTGGCTCTGAGAGGGTTGATGCGAGATAGTTGTTTGAGCAGTGCCGATTTCCGAAAGGTAGGGATGAGTCGGGTTCTTGAACGTTGTTTGAGAAAAAGCTGAAGATTGTGTGCTGACTGCTGTAGCGATCGCGAACATTGTACTGATTGCCAATTTCTGAAATAGCATGATCAAATCTCCATAAAATTAGAAGTAGATTGCGCCTCGTCAAATTCGGGATTGACTTGAAGCTTGAGTATGATTAAACGCTGTCTGTCTGAGAGTCGTCTGAAGAGAAGCTTGAGTTAGATAAACGTTTACTGAGAAAAAGATGAGAATGAGTAACTATTTTTCAACCAAGCGCATCACATGACCATCTGGATCGCGAACCAGTAATCCTCGTTTAAACCCCAAAGTCTGCTCTGGGATCGTTACAACATTGGAAGAAACAAGCTGAGATCGCTTTAGTTGTTGCGCGATCGCTTTCACATCATTCACGACTAAAGTTGTTTGCCAACTGAGTAAATCATTGGGTCGAGTATCTATAGGAAGTGATCGACCATCACGCGGCTCCAAGTATTCTAAAAATTCAATTCCCACTCCAGTCGGCGCTCTTAATCCACTAATATGCAATCTCGCTCCTTCCACATTGTTCAGATGTGCTTGCTCTGTTCCATAGTTCATACTTTCTACTGCTACTTTTAGACCAAGCAGATCTCGATAGAAGCTCAAACTATTTGCAGTATTGGAAACGACGATCGCAGTATGATCAATCCCTAGAAATAGCTGATTCGTAGACTTTTGCCATTTCGGATTGCCCTTTCCTGGAGGGAAGTAAATGAGTTCTAGATTGTGACCATCCAGGTCTTTGAAATAGAAGGCACGAATTCCAGCCGCTGCGTTGTTCCAATCTGGAATCCGTTGAGGAGCAGTAGAAGTATGTTGAACTTTATATTTTCGTAGGTGCTGATATGCTTTATCGATGTCGTTGACCACGATCGCAATATGTTGAAACCAGCGATCGTGACTCCGGGAATCGATCGGAATAGGTTTACCTTTGGGTGTGAGGTACTCTGTAAGTTCAAGCACTTCATCGCCCAGTTGCATTTTGACGACTCGCATCCGAATCCCGAATAGCCCTTGAAGTTGTTCATAGTCTGAACCCAGAACTTCTACATCCGAAATTTTCTGAAAGGGCAAAACTTGAGAGTAGAATGAGACAGCTTTATCCATATCAGAAACTGTTATTCCAATAGATTCGACTGCTAGCACAGGTTGCTGAGATTGAGCAGCACGTTGAGCAGCCTGAAATACTACTTGTGGATAGGCTTGCTGATAAGGAGAAATTGCGATCGCAAACACTGTAAAACAAGCAAGCAGCATGTATCGAATTCTTCTATGAGTTGTAGTCTTCATGATTCAAATCAAGATGTTGAACTTACTGAGCAAGTCGAATTCCTGAAAACTGCCAGCGAGCTGACGCTGGAAAGAAATTGCGATAGCTAGGGCGAATATGACTCTGAGGCGTAACACATGAGCCACCTCGTAGCACCATCTGATTGCACATAAATTTCCCGTTATACTCTCCAACAGCTCCCTTTGCAGGCTGAAATCCTGGATAAGCAAGATAAGCGCTCTGTGTCCACTCCCACACATCACCAAATATCTGATCAGGTCGAGTCATGCCTTTCGTTCCAGAAGGATGCAATCGTCCACTCTCCAAGAAATTTCCTTGTATTGCAACCTGTCTTGCTGCAATTTCCCATTCTGCTTCAGTGGGTAGTCTTTTCCCTGCCCAACGCGCATAAGCATCTGCTTCGTAAAAGCTCACATGACACACAGGCTCATTGCTGTCCAGAGGACGCAATCCTGCAAGTGTCATGATCCACCAAGTCCCATCCATCTGTTCCCAATATAAAGGCGCAGACCATCGCTCTGCTTGCATAGTTGCCCAACCATCAGAAAGCCAAAATTCTGGCCGATTGTATCCACCTGCTTGGATAAACTCTAGATACTCTCCATTTGTAACTAATCGATCGGCTAGCTCATAGTCTTGTAGATACACCGAATGACGTGGAGACTCATTATCAAACGCAAAGGATTCGCCTTCATGCCCGATCGTATAAATTCCCCCGCAGTAGCTCAACCAACCCATTTTTGAAGTAGTAGATGCAGACAAAGAAAGGTCTGATCGATAAGCTGGACGCAGTGGATTGAGTGCGAGATTGTATTTAATATCCGTGAGCAGCAATTCTTGATGTTGTTGCTCATGCTGTAAGCCGAGTAGAATCAAAGACTCCAAAGGTACTTCTGCAAATTCCTGCAAAAATAATCCCATTGCTTGATCCACATAAGCGCGATAACGATAAATCTCTTCGACTGTTGGACGAGAGAGTAATCCTCTTTGAGGTCGCGGGTGACGACTTCCCACTGCTTCGTAGTAAGAATTGAACAAATAGTTAAACTGGGGATGAAACACTTCATAACCTGGCAAATATGGAACCAGTAGAAAAGTTTCAAAAAACCAAGTGGTATGTGCTAAGTGCCATTTTGGAGGACTGACATCAGGCATCGCTTGCAGGATGTAGTCTTCGATCGCTAAAGGTTGACAGATCTGTTCACTGACTCGACGTACAGACTGATAGCGATCGAGGAGTGCGGTTTGAGGTTTAAGTTGAGAAAGCATAAGAGATTCAGATGTCTGGTAGTTGATCGCTCAATTTCTGAGCTTTGAATCCGCATCTAAAAATGCAGCGTTTGTGATTTTGGTGATGAAGTTTGGCACAACAAACGGCCTGCTGTTCCTTGATTCGCACATAGATCTCAGAAGCTAAAAACATCCCAAGAATCGGTGCGGTTAAGTAAACCCAAATCGCAGTCCAATTGTTTGCCGGAATTGCAGAAGCAATGGTTCGAGCAGGGTTCATACTCATCCCGGATAATGGAGCCTCGATTATGATATAGGTCGCCACCAAAGCTCCTGCAAAGAGTCCTGTCCATCGTGCGAGTCGTGCTGTATTCGACACTGTGAGAACAGTCATCATCAACCCAAAAGAAATGACCAATTCAGCAAAAAACGCAATGATTGCTCCTTGAGTTCCTGGAATTGTCACAATGTAGTCAACTGAAGGATGTGAGAGCACGTTCCCCAATAGTTTTGCTGCAATTAAAATTCCGAGTGATCCACCTAGTAATTGAGCAATGACATAGCAAAATGCATCTTTCGGCTTCACTTTACCTAAGTGGAGAAACGTTAACGTCACCGCAGGATTGTAATGTGCGCCTGATTGCTTTCCCCAGGGAGAATAGATCAGCGAAATTGCCGTCAGTCCCATGCCAATTCCGATCAACGATCGCTGAAGTAACGGATCGATCTGAGAGATCGGCGAACTAGGATGTACGACTGCTGCTGTAATCACCGCAGCAGCAACCATGAAAATCCCTAATCCTGCTGCTTCCATCAAATATTCAGGATAGTGACGACGAATTGTATTGATCATGGTTAGACTCTCTAAGTGCTGCCTCAGTGCTATCGGATTCTCTGCAATTCACGATCGCTGTGACGAACACCCTTCACTGCCCGCAGAGATTCTCCCAATGACCAAACTGCACCGCCCAGGAGCAAGATATCTTTGAGTAAAAATTGTCCCGGTACAACTGATAAAGCCGGAAATCCGAGTGTCGGTTCCCAACCTGGTGTAGAAAATAAAAAGCTCAGAGTTAACAAGCAGGTAACCACTGCCATCCCACTGCCAACGACAGAAGCAATCGGGAACCACGAGCGCAATGCCATCAAGACCGCAGTTGCAACTTCAATCACACCAATCAGATTAGACACTCCCTGAACACTGATAACGCGATACATCCAACTCATGAATGGGCTATGTTCTACAAGTGGCTTAATTGCATTCGCTTCGTAAGGTGTAAACTTCATCAAGCCGATCCAAAATAAAATCAGCACGATTCCATACCGCATCAGAGCAAGCCCAATGAGTTCTAGAAGTCGGCTAACTGCTTTTCGATCATTTGTCGTTGCCATTTTTAATTCTCCTTATTTATCTCAATCGATCAATCAAGTGATCTCCTACCCGCAAGGCATTCGCAATGATTGTCAGAGTTGGATTGACCGCAGCACTAGCCGGAAAGAAGCTACCATCGACAACATACAAATTGTCCACGTCATGAGTTCGACAGTTGATATCCAGCACAGAGGTTTGTGAATCTTCTCCATAGCGGCAAGTTCCACATTGATGCGCGACTCCTTGAAGTGGGATTTTTTTACGGAAGTAGAACGAACAAGGTAAAAAGCGATCGCCACAATCAATCGATTTCAAAACTTCTGTCCAGCGATGTAATAATCGATCGAATGCAACCGTGTTATTGTCTTTGTAGCTCAGATGAATCTTGTCTCCTTTCACCTGTACACGATTGTTCGGATCGGGTAAATCTTCTGCTGTGAGCCACCAATCTACAGAATGACTGGCAAGCGATGCGAAGACTTCGCGATCTTGAAATGAAACTCCAGCAATCTTCGGAGAATCTAGTGCAATCATGTCAGCATTGACCTTGCCGAGCAGTTGAATATGACCCATTGGATAGTCAAATCCTGCTTCTCCCCAGTAAAAATCATTCACAGCTAGGGTTTTCTGAAATTGAGTTGGATTTGGCTTTTTCGTCAATCCAACGATCGCACCGTTCTGATGCCTCATAAAATTCCGTCCAACTTGATCAGAACGATTCGCTAATCCAGTTGGGTGTTGATCATTCGCAGATCGTAGTAGCAGAGCCGCAGAGTTAATTGCACCACAAGAGACAACAACAATATCTGCAGAAAACATCTGGATTTGACCTGCAACATCGACCTCAACAGCTGTGACTTCTCGACCCGATGGACTTGTATGCAAACGGAGTACCTTCGCTGAAGTGAGTAAGGTTAAATTCTCAGTACGATCGATCGCAGGACGTACACAATTGATCTCTGCATCTGCTTTCGCATTGACTAAACAAGGAAACCCATCGCAAGTATCACAACGAATGCAAGAACTCAAATGGCGATTTGCTTCATTGAGTTTAATGGCTAGCGGAAGATAGAACGGGTGCAATCCTTTTGCTTGTAGCGCATCATGAATCTCTTGAATTCGCGGCTCGTGTTGAATGGCTGGAAAAGGATAGTCTTGACTTGCCTGTGGCTCGGTTGGGTCTAGCCCATGCTGTCCATGCACTTCATAGAGTGCTTCTGCCTGAGTGTAGTAAGGTTCAAAATTGCGATACTTTAGAGGAGATTCTAGCGAAATGCCTCCTTGATGTTGAACTTGGTCAAAATCACGCTCGCGCCACCGAAACAGCGCTCCACCGTAGACTTTTGTATTGCCCCCGACAAAGTAACCTGTTCCAGGATGTAAGGCTTGCCCGTCTTGATCTCGCCAAACTTCTTTAGTGTGATAGCGATCGTGGTGAAAAACCTCGATCGTATCCCAGTTCTGCTTTTCTCTCGGTAGAAACGAGCCTCGTTCCAGCACTAAGATCTTTTTTCCGGTTGGAGCAAGACGATGTGCAAGTGTGCCTCCGCCTGCTCCTGTACCGATGATAATGACATCATAATGAGCTTGAGTTGTCATAGTTCTTACCTTATTTTAACCGTGAGTTCATCCTCTAACTGAGTCACCTGCCATCGCGTCTGTTCACCTTCCTGGTAGAAATGCAAAGAAACAATCGCATCTCCCACTCTCAATTGCTTCACCGTTAAATCTGGCAACTAATCTGTTGAGTTTATTCCTCCATTGCATTCAATGGGTTTTGCCGTCCGTATCGCAATACTGTTGACATCCACACCAATTCATCTAAAAAGCGATCGAGCCGACGAATCTGAGTCGCTTCATCAATCAAATGACCCATTTCATCAAACAAAGATTGAACATTACTAAAATTTAGATCATAGAAAGTTGTCACTAATCCAAGCTCACGCATCACAGGCAGCAGGTTCTGAATCACCCTTGTTCCACCAAATGCACCTGCTGAAACTCCGCACAATCCTACAGCCTTGTGAATGTATTCCTTGAGGCAAGTATCCAATACATGTTTCAACAAACCCGGATAGCCGTGGTTATATTCTGGAACAACAATGATCAATCCATCAGCACGTTCCATCGTGGCGGAGAACTGAGAATTTTTGATTGATTCACCTGCATCATCAACTGCGATCGCAATCGTGCGAATATCAACTAACTCAGTCTCAACTCCGTCTCTAGCGGCAACTTGCTCCACCACAAATCGAGCAACCAATTCACTCTGACGACCTTGCCGAGATGTCCCCAAAATTACGGGAATAAATAACGCTTTGCGCATACTACTGCTCCTGATAGTTCCAAAGCAATCCACCATCGACCACAAATGTGCTGCCCGTAATGTAATTTGCGTCTTCAGATGCCAAGAATGCGACCAAAGATGCAACATCTTGAGGGTGCCCTAACCGCCCTAATGGAATGTTGTTCAGCAATGCCTGTAATTTTTCAGGATTGTTCAAAAGCTGTGTGTTGATCGGAGTCTCGATCGCACCAGGAGCCACATTGTTAATCGTAATCCCAAGCGCACCTAGCTCAACTGCTAGATTACGAGTCATCATTCTCATTCCGCCTTTACTAGCACAATAAGCTGTAAAGTTGGGAAAGGGCAATTCTTCATGGACAGAGCTAATGTTGATGACTTTCCCAGGACGGTTTGTTTCGATTAAATGCTGCACAAAAGTTTGCGTAGCAAAGAAAACGCCTTTCAAGTTAACATTCATCACCGCATCATACTCTGCTTCCGTAACTTCCCAGAAGGGAGCATGTTTCTCAATTCCAGCATTGTTGACCAAAATATCTAGCTTGCCAAAATGCTCAATGCTCTCAGTAATCAATTCTCGCACCATGTCAACATTACCGAGATCAGCTTGAATTGAATACGCTTGTGAGTGCGGACATTCCGCAAGATAGCACTTTCCTCCGATCGCATTAACTTTTTCTAGCGTTTCTTGAGCGCCTTCTGGATGAGATCGATAGTTGATTACCACATCTGCTCCTATTGCTGCTAAATGTAGAACAATTTCTTGCCCAATCCCTTGACTGCTGCCTGTAACTAAAGCAACTTTTCCATCAAGTCGCATATCTTACTTCCTCAATCAACAATGTCATTCATTGTGACTGAGAGAAGAAGCTGAAAGATGAGTTCTATCTAAGAACTCCAGCTTAAATTGCTAACATTTTAATGAAAAAATTCTTAGGTGATTTTCAGCAGATTCTCATATTGGAAGGCTTCACATTCAGTCTCCAAGCCACGGTAGTGTCAGAGTAAATTTGTATCCCGATTATCTAGATCGCTAAATCGTTGTAAAATACCGATGCACCTGACTTCTCGCTCAGATTCGGCATAATCCAAGATGCAAGAACCGATTCCTCGATCCAGACAGTCAAGATTCCCCTGTGCTGCAATCCAGGGAAAAATTATACTGGCGTATCATCACCCTTTGTAGAGCAATAATTGCAGGATTTACCTCTACATATCGTCGAGAACGATCGCGTAAATAGTTCTCATACTCACTCTCAATCATTGCGATATCTTGTGCTAAAAATCTCATAAATAGACGGTTGCGAATTACACGCTCTAGCACAGGTTGTAATAGGGCAATGAGCCATTTTGGGAGGCGAACGTTAACAAACAGAAGTGAGAATGAACGACTTTCGTGTTGAGAGATCGGCGATCGCATCAGATAGAGGTAAGACAAATCTTGCAGAGAATTGATGTAGTTAGGATATTGATAATTTACTGAAATCGTTCGAGTGATCACTTTAGAAGTATCATTTAATCCTAAAAATCTTGCGATCGCTCCTCGATATGATACCCGATAATCGGCTCGGACAGAAGCTTCTGCTTCTTCCAACTTGAGCAATACGGGATCAAACCATCCCTGTAGATTTCGATGCAGATATCCGTGAAAAACATCCATCGTATTTTCATTGCAAATCGTGTAGTGAGCATTAAAATGTGCGCTCACTGGAATCATTAACCAGTTGGGATTTGCATATTGCGGAATGTCTAGGAGAGGAATCTGATCTGCTTGGGCTGGATCGCCTGGAAAAACAAAAATAATACCGTACTGTTCTCGAACAGGAAAAGTTCTCAAACAAGCAGTCGGCAACTTCTGATCAATTGGAAAATATGGAATGTGAGTGCATTGTCCATTTTGAAATTTCCAGCCATGATAAGGACAAACAATCGCATCTCTCTGAACAACACCCCGATGCAATGCTACTCCTTTATGTGGGCAACGATTTTCTACCGCTCTCACAATGTTTTGATCATCACAATAGATAGCAAGCTCTTGATTCCAGAGTGTGATTGCAAGGATTTGCAAAGGCTTGATCTCATGTGCCCAGGCTACGGCATACCAGTAGTTGGGGTTGATGCCAATCTCGCGCACTTGCCCTTTGAGTCTGTGTTCTGACAGTGCAGGTGTAAGCTCTATCATGCTCTTGTTAAGAATACGATTGTTTGTCTGTGGTAGTCAGGTCGTCTATCAGGACTATCCTGCAATAAAATCTAATGCAATTCCGTTGATGCAATAGCGTTTACCTGTAGGTCGAGGCCCGTCTTGAAATACATGCCCCAGATGCCCACCACAGCGACGACAATGAACTTCTGTGCGAGCAATAGAAATCGTATAATCAGGTGATGTCGCGATCGCATTTGCAATCGGCGTGTGAAAACTGGGCCACCCTGTTCCACTATTGAATTTTGTTTCTGAAGTAAAGAGCGGAAGTTTACAGGCAGCACAGACATAGCTTCCCTTGCTGTACTGTTTATCAAGTGGGCTTGTTCCTGCTCGTTCTGTGCCATGCTTGCGGAGGACATAAAACTGCTCTGGTGTTAGCAGATTGCGCCACTCTGTTTCAGTTTTGATGATTTCAAATGAGCGTTCTGGCATATTTTTTGGATTCTGGCGGAGGGTATGGGATACCCAAACGGTTCCTGCAAGCGCTAAACCTGCTTGCACAAAATATCGTCTCTTCATCGTTCGGTCGTTCGGGGATTCGTACATTGAACTATTCAGGACTGAGAAACTTCTGAAGTGAAGGTTTAAATTCGATAAAGCTTGCCTGAGAAAACAATGAGAATAAATATTTGAGCGTAAAAAGCGGCGACAGAGTTCAGATTAATTAGAGCTTCTCAGCTTGTTTTCAGAATTCTTTCAGATATAGCTCAGGCTTATATTCTATGCTCAATTCCTAGTGATAGCAGCTTATTGTTTACCGCTATGGCGCATATTCTTTTAGTCGAAGATGAAGTTGCACTTGCACAATTTATTTCACTTGAGCTAAGTAATGAAGGATATCAGGTCAGTACAGCCCACGATGGGATGACTGGACTTGCTATTGCACGGCAATCTCTGCCAGATCTTGCCATTCTGGATTGGATGCTACCGGGACTGTCTGGGATAGAACTTTGCCGCCGATTGAGAACCACAGGAATCAAGATTCCAATCATCATGATGACAGCAAAAAATGAAGTAGAAGACCGAGTTGATGGACTAGATGCTGGAGCAGATGATTATATTACAAAGCCGTTTAGTGTAGAAGAACTGTTCGCACGAATTCGTGCTCATCTTCGCCGAACTCAAGAAGTGTATGAAAATATCTTGCAAGTAGGTGAGCTAAAATTGGATCGACTGACTCATCAAGTGTTACGGGGAGATCGCTTAATCGATTTAACGGTCAAAGAATTTGATCTTCTCGCTTACTTAATGCAGAATCCTCAACAGGTTTTTACGAAAGAGCAGATTTTGGAAAACGTCTGGGGATACAATTTTGGCGGGGATTCAAACGTGATTGAAGTCTACATTCGGTACTTGCGATTAAAACTCGAGCAGCAAGGTGAAACACGCATCATTCATACCGTACGTGGAGTGGGCTATGTTATCCGAGAATCATAGTCAATGAATCATAGTCAATGAATCATAGTCAATGAATCATAATCAATCCTCTTTGCTCAATTTCGTAGCATGGGTAACGTAACAATGAAGGTCGTACCTATGCCGGGTTCAGAATCAAGGGAAAGCGTTCCACCCATTTTCTCAACTAAAATTTTGACGATCGCCAGTCCTAATCCGGTTCCTCCTGTGGCTCGACTGCGCGAAGGATCAATGCGATGAAAAGGTTCAAAGATCAACACTTGATCAGACTGGGGAATTCCTTCGCCACGATCGCTCACCTGAATGACAGCACAACCATTCTCTTGAGTTAACTGGATCACAATTGGTAAATCGGGTTGAGAATATCGAATCGCATTCTCAATCAGGTGATCTAGCACTTGCATGAGGTGATCCCGACGTGCTTGAACGCGAATCGGAATCGGCGAAATTTCAAGCTGAATATTCGGATGATCAAACTTACCCCGCATATTTGCGATATTGCGCACAAACTCATTGAGAATCAGAGGCTCTTGAGGAAGCGAAACATCTAAGCTCTCTGCTCTTGCAAGATCGATCAAGTCTTGTAGAATCAGGGTCATTCGCTCTGCTTCTTCAGTTACCATTTTCAGGCTCTCTTCCTGACTGGGAGACATAGGAATACGCTTGACGGTGCGCTGAAGGTATCCATAAATCACACTGAGAGGAGATCGCAGCTCATGAGCAACATTGCTAATAAATTGCCGCTGCTGCTGCTTGATGGCGGCTTTCTGACTGAGCGTCTCGCTCCATGCTTGAGCAACGACTCGAATCTCGCTTGGCATTGCTCTAGTTGTAAAGGGATTGGATTGGGAATTTGTTGCTGTGGTCTGTATCCAGTGCTGCAATTGATTGACGGGACGCAACAAGAGCCAGGTTACTGCTAAAGTTGCGATCGTCATTCCAATCATCACAATCAAGCTCAGGTTGACCAACTGACTAGAGATCGTCAGAAATTGTGCTTCAGTCAACTGATCGGAGTACATCATCAGCACAGTCTGAATGCTCCAATGACTCAATTGCTGATAGATCGCAATTGCGATCGCACAAATTCCAATTACAGTGACAGCAAGCCGAAACTGCAATGAAGCGAAATCAAACCTTTTCCGCCTGTTCTGCCCATTTGAAACCTGCCCTAGCCGATTCATCAACTTTACTCATATATAGAGGGAGTTCGTTTTAGATTAGAGAGTGTTTGAAAAGTTGATTACCTCACCCGTCCCGACTTGCAAATCCAGGTCTAACTGTGCGAAGCCTGTTGCAATAAACCGAAGAAATAATGATAGTCGGCTTCTAAGTCTTTCAGTAGACTTCGTTCTACTAGCATCAGACTGGAAGATGGCAACCAGAGTGAAGAGATTTCTGAGACTTTTCAAACATCTTCTTAAATTGAAATTCTAAATATATATTTTTATTGATCTCACAGTCCTCCAAACCACTCGTATCCTTGATCTTCCCAATATCCTTTTTGAGGCATCAGTTGCGCTGTGAGGATAATTTGAGTCACCCATTTACTTTGCTTGTATCCTAACTTGACCGGAGAAGCTAAACGTAAAGGAGCACCATGCTCGACTGAGAGCAGTTTTCCATTATGCTGATATGCCATCAAGGTTTGAGGATGCATTGCTGAGGCAAAATCCCAACTTTCGTAGTAGCCATCAGCCGACTTAAAGTAAACATAGCGGGCGTTCAATTTTGGTTGTGCTAGTTTCAACAAATCCTGAAGCTTCACTCCGCCCCATTGGACAATTGCAGCCCATCCTTCTACACAGACATGCTGAATCACCATTGAAGTAAAAGGTAGCGACCGGAGATTAGCAAGGCTCAACTGCATCGGATGGTTTACTTCCCCTGAAATTTCTAATCGATATTGGGCTGGATCGATTTTTGGCGTCTGATCAAAAGTATTGATGAGTAATTTATCAGGTTCAACTTGATGGATAGAAAACTCAGGCACAGGCTTTTGGCTGAGTAGCAAGGATTGTGTCGCTTGGTTCAAAGGTTCAATGACTTGTCCGATTTCTTGTGCCCCAAAATTTGAACCGCAACTGCTGAGCAATAAACCTGCTCCGGATAATCCAGACCACTGGAGTAATTGACGACGAGAAATCGGTTTAGACATCGTTCGATCACTCCTAGATAAACATCGATTTCACAAGCCGAATTGTGCCAACTTTGAGTGCCAAAATTGAATGCACAGCTGTGAATACAACAACAATTGGAACAGTAATAAAATGAATTGTTCGCAGTGTTTGCCAATTGATAAATAAACTGTACAAACCGTGAAACTGAGCAGGCTTATACATCGCTAAACCCGATGCGATCGACAAAATGAGAATGGGAACGATCGCAGTGTAAACTACTCGATGCAGCGCATAATTTTTACGTTTTGCATTTTGACTAACGCGCAGTGCTTTAACATCACTACTGCTAGCATATCGACGCTGCCAACGGCGAGACAAACCAACATAGATCCCGTATCCCAAAAGATTGAGTGAGTAAATCCACATCGCTGCAAAATGCCAATTCCGTCCCCCTGCTAGCCATCCACCTAGCGTCAAAAAACTAGGGAAATGCCACCCGTCTCTTCCCCCAAACACCGGATTCGCATTATAGATCTGTAATCCACTGAACAGCATAATGAACAGGCTAATCAAATTTGTCCAGTGGAATATCTTAGCGAGTAAAGCTTGAGAAGGAGCCGGAGGAGATTTTTGGCGTTTTACAGCATCCATGATCGCAGTGCCTCACAGTGAAGTTTTCGGGAAAAATGGTGCGAGCCAGAGTTGAACTTGCACATCCCAACCTAGTAAGATTGCGATCGCACTCAAAATCACAATGCTTCCACCAATTTTTTGCAAGGTCATACTCTGCGATCGTAAGTTCAACAAGTGCTGAGTCAACTTTCGCCCACCATAAGCAATTATCAGCAAGGGTAGAGCAGCTCCCAATCCATATGCCAACAATAACCAAAAGGCGCTCATGGCTTGATGTTGTACAGCCGCCAACACTAAAATCCCGCCGAGTACGGGACCAGCACAAGGTGTCCACAACAATCCTAACTGAGTCCCCAACCAAAATTCGCCCCACAATCCAATGCGTGGAGAATTCTGAACCCATTTCAGAGTGGGGAAATAGCTCAAAAGAGTATAGCTCCAGCTTGGGCATAGGGTGAGAAGTCCAAGCCCTAATAAGATTGCGATCGCAGTGTATCTCAAGAAGTTCGCAATTCCTGTTAGCCAGCTTGTACTGATTCCCAGTAAACTTCCAGCTACAGCGAATCCTCCAACTAAACCGAAAATTAGAGCAATTGGACCATAGCGATGAGATTGCAGCGATCGACCAATAAGCACTGGAAGAATTGGCAATATGCAAGGAGAGAGGATCGTGAGGATCCCTGCCAAAATTGCAATCTGAATAGAAAGGGTCGATGGATTCATAACACTCTCTCTTTAAGGAGGGTTTGAATCATCTGCTCGGTCGTGTCATATGCACCTTCGCCGATATGGTCGTACCGCATTAACCCACGTCGATCAGCTAAAAACAGATGAGGCCAGTACTCATTTTGATAAGCTTTCCAGGTTTTGTACTCATTATCAACTGGAACTGGATAGGTAATTTGATGCTTTTCGATAGCTTTCCGAATATTGTTAGGCTCACGCTCAAATGCGAATTCTGGGGTATGAATCCCAATGACTTTTAAGCCTTGTGCTGCATACTGGCGATGCCATCGAGTAATGTATGGGAGAGTTCGTTGGCAATTGATACAGGCAAATGTCCAGAATTGAATCAGAACCACATTGCCCTTGAGATCTGCGATCGAGAGTGGAGTTGAATTTAGCCACTGCTGAATTCCCTGGAAGTCGGGTAATGGATTGCCAGATGCTTGCACACTGACAAGATCTTGCTTGGGATCTAGGATGGGTTGTGCAGTTAAAGATTGTTTGTCTTGGCTAGGCTTGAGTTTTAGGGCAGTAGCTCCAGCACCGACCACACCCAACCCTAAGTAAAGAAGAAGCTGACGACGCTGCCGGAAAATTCTACCCATAAAACTTACCAAAAGTGAGAATTGATCGCCCTGATAACACTATGGCTTTGTCGCATCACCATCTTTCTTCATGGCATCACCATCTTTCTTCATGGCATCGCCTTGTTTCATCGCATCACCCTGTTTCATCGCATCGCCATCTTTCTTCATCGCATCACCCTGTTTCATCGCATCACCATCCTTCTTCATGGCATCACCATCTTTCTTCATGGCATCGCCTTGTTTCATGGCATCAGGCTGAACTGGGTTAGTTGTAGCGGGCTTTTGACTATTGGGAGTGGAGCAAGCGACAAGCATACCCACTGAAGCTAGAATAATCAGAGAAGCAATTGTTTTCATGGTTTTCACTACCCATATGATATAAGTTCTAAACTGTGCTATTCACTCGAATGGCAAACACTCAAGCACCTGCTACTCTTTGGAGTATGGGGGACTAAACTAAGCTGTGCATGAATATAGCCCTAAAATTTGCTGAGTTTAGTCTGAGAATTGGCTGAGAATAGAGGACTTATTCTCAATATAATCTCGCCATAGTTGTGCAAGGTCTTGTGCTTTCTGTTGTTTTTCTGAAACAACTTGGTAGATTCGTCGAGGACGACCGCGTTTTGCTGGCTTCTTCCAATAGCTTACGACCATTCCTTCACGTTCTAGAAATCGTATTGAACTCTGTAAGATTGTGTCAGACAGTCGGTAGCCTACATGGTCATTCCTAAGTTTCTGGACAAGCTCAGCCCCGTAAGATTCCCCTTTTGACAGTAACACTGACAGCACATAGCAAACTGTTAGCTCCTGATTGAGAAAGATGACTGGCGGAGCCTGAAAAAATTGATAAATATCTTGCAAGGTCAGGGATTGCTGAGTGTTTGACATTTGGAGATCAATACGAATGTTACTGCTTAAGTACTGTTGTTGCTGCATTACTTTGGCGATTAGCAGAATGAGTCGCGGTGCTGCTGTAAATCTCTGTGATTGAATCAAGTAATTTTAAGGCTTCAGGATACGATCGCTGAAATGAATTTCGCCCAATGATCGAACCGAATCCATTTCCTGCATGAATAGCATGAATTTCATCGAGTAAGGCATGATCGCTGTCGAACGCACCACCCGAGAAAATCACAATGCGCCGTCCGTTAAACGTGCATTGCACCACATGCCTGACTCGCTCTTCCAGCGTTGTAATAGGAATGTTTTGTGCTTGATAGATTTTACGCGCTTCATCTTGCTCGATATGCTCTGAAGGGAGCTTAACTTTAATAATGTGTGCGCCAAGTTGAGCCGCAATATGAGCAGCGTAGGCAGTCACATCGATCGCAGTTTCTCCAGCCTTACTCAGTCCTGCTCCACGCGGATAAGACCAGATAATAACAACTAAGCCGTAGCGCTTTGCTTCTTCAGCTAAAGCACGGATTTGTCCATACATCTCTAAACGATGAGATGAGCCTGGGTAAATAGTAAATCCGATTCCAACACAGCCCAATCTCAAGGCATCTTGAACACTGCCTGTTATGGCTTGATCAGGATCAGTTTCATTCAGAAGCAAATCGTGATCGTTGACTTTGAGAATCAATGGAATTTGACCCGCAAATTCGCGCGCACCTGCTTCTAAAAAACCAAGGGGTGCAGCATAAGCATTACAGCCAGAATCGATCGCGAGCTGAAAATGATAAAGCGGATCATAAGCAGGTGGATTGAGCGCAAAGCTGCGAGCAGGTCCATGTTCAAAGCCCTGATCAACAGGTAAAATTACGAGTCTCCCTGTCCCTGTAAGCTTACCGTGATTGAGCAAACGAGCGAGATTGGTTAGTGTTCCAGGATTGTCACTACCATACCAACTCAGAATCTCTTGGATGCGTTGAGTCATTGGAAGTTCCTTAGTAGGTTTGAGGTATTACAGTCTATGCTTGCAGCATTTGTTCGTAAAGTGTCAGAGTTGCCTTGCTGCCAATGATTAACGGCGATCGCTGATGAATTGATAGAGGTTGAAGCTCTAAAACACGCTTTGTCTCGGTTATTGCCATTCCCCCAGCTTGTTCGACAATAAAAGCAAGGGGCGCACATTCGTAGAGCAGCCGGAGTTTGCCATCAGGATAGTCAGGAGTTGATGGATAGAGATACACCCCGCCCTCAATCAAGCTCCGATGGACATCTGCAACGAGCGCACCGCTATATCTTAATGAGGTATGTTGCTGATTGAGATGAACAATGAGTTTTTGAATGTGAGGTTGCCATTCTTGGGCATAGCTGAGATTTGCGCTGTAGTATTTACTTTCACTGGGACATTGAAGGTTCAGGTGAGAGAGTAAAAATTCGCCCAAGCTTGTATCGAGTGTAAATCCATTGACCCCATGACCACAGGTGCAAACCAAAACTGTACTCGTACCATAAAGAATATAGCCTGCTGCAACCATCTCTGTGCCTGAGCGCAAAATATCTTGCTCTACGCTACAGCATCCATTGTAAGTTTTGCGCTGATAAACACCAAAAATGGTTCCCAAGGCTCCACTACTATCAATGTTAGAGGAGCCATCCAGCGGATCAATACACAGAACATAAGGCGTATGATTGCGACAATCCATAAATTTTGCCATTTCAAGCTCTTCAGAAGCTAGAGCCGCTACTAGCCCTGTGTCTGAGAAGGCTTCAATGATAGTTTGATTGCTGAAAACATCGAGTTTTTTTTGAGCGTCCCCGGTTGCATTCTTATCTCCGACTAACCCTAGCTGTCCAACCAAGGCGGCACGGCTAATTTCACGAGTTAGAATCTTTGCAGTATAACCGATCTGGCTGATTAGAATCGAGAGTTCTACTGGAATATTGAAGGCTTTTTGCTGCTGCCAAAGATATCGATCAAGGGTCATTGCTTGTGTAATCATGTCCCTACCTCCCACCAATGTCGCTGATCCTGTTGCAGTAGAGCGTCTGATTCCTGTGGTCCCCAGCTGCCTGCTGTGTAGTTCGGGAAATTGCGTGGGGGCAATGATTGCCACACATCCAGGACTGGTGTGATCACATCCCAACTAATTTCAACCGTATCAGCACGCTGAAAGAGTGTTGCATCTCCAACCATACAATCATAAAGTAAAGTTTCATAGCCTGTACTTGGAGAGGTTCCAAAATGCTTGGCATAGCAAAAATCCATTTCAACCGCACCCGTTTTCATCACAGGCCCAGGAACTTTAGCACCAAATTGGACATGAATCCCTTCATTCGGTTGAATTCTAAGTCGAATTAGGTTAGGTGTAGGTTGTTCCATTGAAGTTTGGCGAAAAAATACTTGAGGAACTTGCTTGAACTGAATCACGATCTCGCTAACTCTATCCGACATTGCTTTTCCTGTGCGAAGATAGAAAGGGACTCCTGTCCAACGCCAGTTATCAATGAATAATTTCAGAGCAACAAACGTTTCGGTGACTGAATCTGAAGCAACTTTAGGGTCATCCTGATAAGCAGTTAGGGGTTTGTCTTGCACAGTACCAGCTTTGTACTGACCTCGGACGGTATGGGTGAGAACCTCTTCCGGTTGAAGTGGACGAATCGATCGCAGAAGCTTAGTCTTTTCATCTCGGACTGCATCTGCTTCAAAAGAAATCGGCGGCTCCATTGCAATCATTGCGAGTAACTGAAAGAGATGGTTTTGAACCATGTCTCGCAATGCCCCTGTCACATCATAGTAACCCCCTCGATTCTCGACTCCAACTTGTTCAGCTACGGTAATTTGTACATGATCGATGTAGCGATGATTCCACAGCGGATCAAATAAGCCATTACCGAACCGAAAGACGAGAATGTTTTGAACCGTTTCTTTGCCTAGATAGTGATCAATGCGATAAATTTGATGCTCTTTTAGAGCCTTGCTCAAAGTTTGGTTGAGCACGCGGGCTGAGATGAGATCATGCCCGAATGGTTTCTCGAGAATTGCACGTCGCCATTGACCTGCTGTTTCGTCAACAAGTCCTAAGGAGTGGAGTTGCCAGATAATTTCGCAGAAAAACTCAGGAGCAGTCGCAAGATAATAGAGATAGTTACCCTGAGTATGATGGGTGTGGTCAATTTGATCCAGGAGTTGTTGCAGTCGATCGTAGGTTTCAGCCTGCTTGAATTCGCCTGAGAGGTAGTAGAGCCGCTTGCATAACCAATCTCGCTGCTCAGCTTCAAGGTAAGGAGCAAGCTCCTGCATTGCAGAATTCATCGCTTGACGGAATTCTTCATGATTCATGGAAGCGCGCGCGACTCCAACGATCGCAAAGTTGTCCGGTAGTAGATGACCCTTTGCTAAATTTCCCAAAGCAGGAATGAGCTTGCGTTTGGTCAAGTCTCCGGCTGCTCCAAAAATGACGATCGTACAAGGCGGAATAGATGGGGGAGATTTCGTCATGGCGATAGCTCCACAACTGGCTCAACATGCCCTCCAAACTGCTGACGCATAGCAGACAGCATCTTTTCAGCAAAGGTATGATCTTGTCTGGAGCGAAATCGAGCATACAATGCAGCAGACAAAACTTCTGCTGGAACGGCAGATTCGATCGCTGCCATAATCGTCCAACGTCCCTCTCCAGAGTCTTGGACATACCCAGTGTAATTAGAGAGCGATGGATTTTCAGTTAATGCGATCGCAGCAAGATCTAACAGCCACGATCCCACCACACTGCCGCGTCTCCAAACCTCTGCAATCTCAGAAACATTGAAATCATAGCTATGAGATTCAGAGATTTCTGGAGAATTTGCATTTCGTAGAATGTCAAAACCTTCGGCATAAGATTGCATCAAGGCATATTCAATGCCGTTGTGAACCATTTTTACAAAATGTCCTGCTCCATGCGAACCGCAATGTAAATACCCTAACTCTGCTGTAGAATTTAGCTGCGCTTGTCCAGGAGTCCGAGGAATACTACCGATTCCAGGTGCAAGAGATGCAAAAATTGGATCGAGCTTCTGAACGATAGAGGTTTCTCCACCAATCATCAGGCAGTAGCCTCGCTCTAGCCCCCAAATGCCGCCACTTGTGCCAACATCAATATAGTGAATACTACGATCGTGAAGCCATTTTGCTCGACGCACATCATCCTTGTAGTAAGAGTTGCCTCCATCAATGATGATGTCTCCAGGAGACAACCTTGCGGCGACCTCTAAAAGGCTTTCTTCAGTCACAATGCCTGATGGCAACATCAACCAGATCACGCGCGGAGCTGCTAATTGCTCAACGAATTCGTCAAGCGTATTTGCTCTTTTCGCCCCTTCAGTAACAAGCTGCTTCACTTTGTCCAAACTGCGATTAAACACCACACATTCATGACCATGTTTGAGCAAGCGGCGGACAATATTTGCGCCCATGCGTCCCAGCCCGAAAACACCAATTTGCATTCTGTTCTCCTATCAAAGACTTCAATATCAACTAAATTAATGCGATACGTACTGCGGTCTGTAAAAGCTCTAAATCTGCCTGTGTATTCTGGCTCAGATGCAACCTAAGTAATCGACGATTGCGTTCTGCTAAAACCTGAAAATCACCCTGTGCTTGAGCTGCTTTGACGACTCCAAAGCTATAGTTCTGTCCAGGAATGTCAAGATCATTCTCAGGCTCGTTCGTAATTTGTAGAAATACCCCTGTATTTGGGCCACCCTTGTAGACTTGCCCTGTGGAATGGAGAAATCTTGGTCCAAAGCCTAGACAAGTTGCGACTTGTTTAGCATCCCGAATTGCATGGCGAATCGCTTGCAAACACTCGTAATACACAGGATTCATTTCGATGTAAGCCAAGAGCGCAAAATAATCTCCAGGTTTCAGCCGATTCAAATGCGATCGCAAATAGCTTGTTAAAGAGTTCTCGATCGCTGCTTTTGCGAAGGCATCCTTGTCATGTGGAGCCGAATATATCTGAATTTCTAGTTGCGTAGTGAGCGGCTCTGCTGTAGAAAGAATCCTAGTTTTTTCATAGTCTAGCATGAGCTGCTTTGTTGCAATTTTACTCGCTTCTACATCAGGCTGGTCAAAAGGATTGATCTCTAGAATTGCTCCTGCTACTGCGGTTGCGATTTCCCATCGGAAAAATTCTTGTCCTAAATGCTCAGGAGTCGCGACTGCGATTCTGACCACTGGAAATCCTGATTGTTCTAAAAGAGCGATCGCAGCATCTTGAGCTAAATTGGGTGCAGATTCCAAGCGAATGTAGATGAATAATCGATCTCTACCATACTTTTCAGGTGTAGAGAGTGCCTCTTGATCGATTGGAATGATTCCTTTCCCAATCTTGCCGGTTGATTCTGCTAGAAGTTGCTCTAACCAAGCCCCCAAACTTGCAATGCTGGGAGAGGTCGTCAAAGTAACTTTATCGTATCCTTGATTAGCAAGCACCCCTAAAATTGTTCCAAGAACGACACCTGGATTATCTTCAGCAGGAACAGAAGGCGCACAAGAATGTACCATTTCTTCCGTTAGGCGTAAAAATCTTGCAATATCTACTCCCATGAGTGCAGCAGGAACCATACCAAAGTTAGACAGCACAGAATAGCGTCCACCAATGCAAGGTAATCCCAGGAATGTTTGATAGAAGCGATCGTTGATTGCAATCTGCTGAAGTTGAGAACTAGGATCAGTAATGGCAATGAACTGTTGTCCTGCTGCTTCTACTCCAACAATTTGTTGCACTCGGTCGAAAAAATACTGCTTGAAAATATGAGGTTCCAAAGTACTGCCAGATTTACTAGAGACAATAAACAGTGTTCGCGGCAGGTTAATTCTGCTTTCAATTGCTCGAATTTGGGCAGGATCAGTCGAGTCGAGTATATGCAATTCTGGGAAGTTTGGAGTCTTGCCAAATGTCTGCTTCATCACTTCAGGACCAAGAGAAGAACCGCCCATTCCCAACAGTACAACATGGGTAAAATCGCGCGATCGCACAGCCTGAACAACTTGCTTCAGAGGATCCAGATGAGCCAGTTGATCATCTGTAATTCCAAGCCAGCCGAGCCAGTAATTTTCATCCGTATCTGTCCAGAGTGACGCGTCTTGCGCCCACAAACGGCGAATTTTTCCACTCTGCCGCCATTCAAATAGATGCATTTGAACCGCTTCATCAAGTGCAGGAGGCAGACGATAGGTCATGCGATCAATTTGATCTCCTAGTATCGTCTCGCGCTTTCGAGCGACAGCACTAAGAAGTGCATCAAATGCGTCTTGAAAAAGCTTTATGCCTTGCTGGAGAAGGTGATCTGCAATTTGTGAGAGTGAGATTCCCACCTGTTCTAACTTTAATAAAACAGCTTCTGCTGCTTCAATCTGTTCTGGCAGACTCAAGCGAGGCTGACCATGATCTAGAAATGCTGCCAATGTGACAGGTGGTACTGTATTGACTGTATCTGCTCCGATCAGCTCTTCAACATAGACCACATCTCGATAGTGTGGATTTTTACTGCCTGTACTGGCCCACAGCAGTCTTTGAGGATGAGCGCCTTTCTCTGCTAGTTTTTGCCAACGAGGACTAGTGTACAACTGCTGATACTTGCGATAAGTCAATTTTGCATTCGCGATCGCGCTTTTTCCTAATAGACCTCTTAGGAAATTGCAGGTATGAGAATCTGAATTCGCGCTGAGTTGAGCATTGAGTAACCCATCGATCGCAGTATCGATTCGACTAATAAAAAAGCTGGCAACACTCGCAACCTGGCTGACATTTCCTCCTTGCGCTGCAAATCTCTCTAATCCTGCCAGATAAGCATCAGCGACTTTTTCATAAGCCGATTGAGAAAATAGCAAGGTTATATTGACATTTATGCCATTCCCAATCAGTGCTTCGATCGCAGCAATTCCCTCAGGAGTCGCCGGAACTTTGATCATCAAATTAGGACGCGCAACCGCTTGCCATAGTCGATGTGCTTCTGCAATTGTTTCAGCAGTCTTGTCAGCAAGATAGGGAGAAACTTCCAAGCTCACGTAGCCATCTTGCTTTTGAGTACGAATGTAGGTTGGAAGTAAAATATCAGCCGCCGCTTGAATGTCAGCAATCGCAAGTTCTTCGTAGATTGATAATGCATCGCGATCCTGAACCTGTTCGAGCACATTCAAAACTTGATCATAATCAGTGCTTCCAGCGATCGCCGTTTGAAAGATAGCAGGATTAGAAGTCACACCCTGAACTTTACCAGAATCAACTAATTCTTGAAGTTCGCCACTGTTAATGAGACTGCGACGAATGTAATCTAGCCAAATCGATTGTCCATAGTAATGTAGAGACTGGAGCGAGGTGATGGGCTGATTGTCAGACTGTACGAGAGATCGAGTCATACTTAAAATTCCTCTTAGCTTAGATCAATAAGCGAACAATGATTGTTTGAATTAGCCTGAAGTATTGTTTCCTTGAGGTATCGTGTGGCCCCTATCAAACCAACATAGGGATTTAAGACGATGTGGATAGGAATTTGCTCTAGTAATGCACTCACTCTGCCTTTTGCAAGAAATGCTTTAAGGAAAGTTCCCTCTTGCATGAGGGGCAAAATCTTAGCGGCAATCCCCCCTGCAATATAGATACCTCCATATGGCAAAAGCTTTAGCGCCAAATTTCCTGCTTCTGCACCATAGGCTTTGACAAATATCTGTAATGCTTTCTCTGCTAACGGGTCTTGTGCATTCAGCGCTGCTTCAGTAATCTTAGAGGTTAAGTCGATATCTTCTTCAGGGAGAAGTTGGTCTAGCCCAGTGTGATATCGCAGAAATTGATAGATTGCTAAAATTCCATTTCCAGAAACGACCTGTTCAACAGAAACATGCTGAGTTGGAGATCGCTTGAGTAGATATTGCAACATTTGACATTCTAGTTGGTAGTGTTCTAGATGTGTGGGCATAACGTTATACTGCTCGCCCGAACTCATGACGATTGATGAATAATCCAATCACAGTATCATGCATCTTCTCAGTCTTGGAAAAACAGATCGTCTTTCTGGCAAGCCGCTTGATCCGAGTTCTCAAAGTTAGATGTTTCCGCTCAATGCGCTGTGTGTTGGCTTTGCCAACCGTATGGTGCTGCTCATCTAGCAATCGCAAGTAAGCTCCCCAACTATCGGTGTAAAACCGTTGAATCGAAAAAGGAGCTAACAGTTGCTGAAGTTGCTTAAGAGCTGAGTCTTCATGGGTGGCTAGCACATAGGCAAGGACTTTTCCAGTTTGATGGTCAATCGCGTGCCACAACCATCGTTGATGCTGCTTTGACTCGACAAAACTCCACATCTCGTCCATCTCCGCCGCCTCGACTCTGACGACCATGACTGCCGTGTTATCCGGTTGGTGCTGTTCGAGCAGACTTATGTTTACTTGTTCAAGTTGACTTGACTTTTTTTCAGTCGTTTCAATCACAGTCGTTGGGCTAATCTTCAACACTCTGGCGGTATCACGAATACCACTGCCGTTGATTGCCATGTCGCTGATTTGCGCTTTGACTTCAGGCAGTCGTCCTCGATAGCTAAAGTTCAAGATAAATGATCGTCTCGAACACTCTAAGTTACGGCAACAATACCGTTGTTTTCCAGCAGCACTGCGACCATGCTTAACGACATCCACACTCTGGCAATCGGGACATTGAACAGGTTCTAGGACCATCTCGACTCAGCCCTCTAACACATCGTTTTCATTCTGCCATATATCCACATATCTAGAACACTACCTTCTAGTTCAGTTTGTGGAGCAAAGTCTGCATGTCCACCTTCTGAAGCATAGACTTGACGGTTGCTCCTAGTATGATGGAGCAAAAAGCCTTCTCCTAAGCCAGTACCTGCACCAATGACTGCAATTGGTGCGCAAGGTCTTGATTGCCCGACTTGAATCGTAGATAAATCAGCCTGAGTAAGCTCAAGTAATCCATAGCTGACGGCTTCAAAATCGTTGATCAACGCAATATTTGGAATGCCCGTTTCTTGAGTCAGGCGAGACACTTCTAAAATCCAGCCGAGGTTTGTGAGATGTGACGTATTGTTGATCACAGGTCCTGCGATCGCAAAACAAGCTGCATCCGCTCTGAGCGGTCGATTCAGCTTTGCGATCGCTTCTGCTGAGAATTTGGAAATCACTTCAGTCAAATCTGAAAAATCTCGACTGCGATATCGACCTTCACATAAAATTTGGGACGATTGTGAAGTAACTTCTGAGAAGCGCAGAATTGTCTTTGTCCCTCCGATATCTCCGGTTAGGATGATCACGGCATTTACCTCGAATAAAAGCTGGATAGCTTGATTCGATCTCGATAGAGTTCAGGAAACTGCTTCTCAAGTCGTTTAAGCTTGGGCAAATCATGAACTACGACATAGGGATAGTTCGGATTATGCTGGACGAAATCCTGATGATAAGTTTCAGCCGCATAGAATTTCTGCAAAGGCACAACTTGAGTTACAATCGGTTTTTGAAAGGACTGCGCTTGATCGAGCTGCTGAATATAAGCCTGTGCAACCTGTTGCTGCTCAGGAGTTGTGAAAAAAATGGCAGATCGGTATTGAGAGCCACGATCGGGCAATTGCTGGTTCAGTTGAGTCGGATCATGTGCGACAGCAAAGTAAACTTTCAGCAGTTGACCGTAGGAGATTTGAGTCGGATCGTAGGTGATGTTTACAACCTCTGCGTGTTGCGTTTTACCTAAACTAACTTGGCTGTAAGTTGCAGTTTCAGCACTTCCTCCTGAATAGCCAGACACGACCTGAGAAACTCCCTTTAACTGCTCAAAGATTGCTTCTATTCCCCAGAAACATCCACCTGCTAGCACGATCGTCTGCTGATTTAGGTTGCTTGGAACAGCAATATCGATCTCTGGATCAGGAAGTGCAACAAAGTTGGTGTCGGATGGAAGACTTGAATTGAAAGACGGCGTTCGGAGCGTTATTCGGCTACTGAGTGAGATCGCGATCGCGGCAAGCAACACGACAGAGGAAGCAAGTATTAAAGGGCGAATCCACGAAAGCGGTTGATATCTCATATCATTAACATTCTCTGTCAGGTATGTTCGGGATAGTGTTTATCTTGCACGACTTGCCTGAGAATTAGATGAATATGACCTGATAATTTCTACAGATTTTCCTGAGATGTTTCAATCTACTTTCAGGTCATTTCTTACGCTATTCTGCCACCAAAAATCAGTAAAAAATATGCTTTACAAATGAAATTGATCGTCTACTATTATATTGGTCTGTTCAACGGTAATGTCCTCAGACAGCGCTTACTCGAAAGTTTCAAAATTGCACTATAGTCACTCTAAAACAGACTGCAAGAACTGAGAAGTTAGAGGTAAGAGAGTATGACTTTTCTCTGTGACATTGGAGTTAGAGATCGAATATTGGAAATCCCATTGGAACATAGAAAACTAGGAGAGAATGTATGTCAAATTTTTGGCGAAACTGGATGACCGTCTGGTGCATCGGAATCGGTTTATTTGGAGTCACTTTAGCAGCAGGTGCTTTAGAAGCAACTAGCGAACCGACTCGGATCGTATTTCAACTGCTGAATGGTCCTGGAGAACTCAATCTTGATTCACATATGCGCTTTAGTTTAGCAGTACTCGGAGCCGTGTCAATCGGTTGGAGCATCACTTTGTTTGCCGCAATACAAGCCGTAAACCAACTTGACAAAGCTGCGAGCAAGCCAATCTGGATATTAGTCATCGTTTCAGTGTTGACCTGGGCAGCGATCGACACCGCTTTATCGATCGCCACAGGGTTCTGGCGCAATGCGATTCCTAACCTTGCATATGTGCTGACTTTTTTATTGCCAGTGTTGCAGAGCGGTGTACTGAAAGACTGAAAAAACTGTACAAAAGCAGTAGTGTAGATTACACGACTGTTTGCTATGTTAAATCGATTTGAGCAAGAACTATGAACAACCGATTTTCATTTGTTGGGGGTAAGCAGGGCGGATGGCGCGTTACCGGAATGCAAGGAATGATCGGGAACAGCTTAGCTCCTGTTGAACGGATCGATGTTGTAAACGATGCCATTACAGAACTTCCCTTAGATAGCGTGTGGGTGCTACAGAGCTTTACTAGCAATGTCCGGTATGCAAAGCGCGACGAGCTTACTATGCTTCAAGCGGTACAGCCCGGATTGAATCGAGCAGAAGCTGCGATCGCAGTACTCATTCCCATTAAAAAATCGGCTCAGTGGTGGGAAATGGCACAGGATGAACGACGTGCCATTTTCGAGGAAGAATCTCATCACACAGCAGTTGGATTGGAGTATCTTCCGGGGGTTGCTCGTCGGTTAATGCACTGCCGAGACTTAGGAGAACCGTTTGATTTTTTAACTTGGTTTGAGTTCGCGCCAGAACATACTCAGGCATTTGATGAGTTACTGGTGCGGATGCGGGCAAGCAAAGAATGGGAGTATGTAGAACGCGAAGTTGAAATTCGTCTAGAACGTGATCTGGAGTGAAATGGAAGCAGAGATTAAGATCGCGACGATCGCGGATTTAGAAATTTTGCTGCCACTGGTTCAAGAGTTTCACGCAGTTGCAGATTTGCATCTTGCAGACTATCAAAGAGAGAATTCCGTCAAGATGCTGCTTACACATGCGGAACTTGGCGGAATTTGGTTGATTTGTTGTAGAAGTCAAGTTGTCGGTTACATTGCACTCTGTACTAGTTATAGTATTGAATTTGGCGGAAAAGATGCCTTTATTGATGAGTTTTATATTAAACCTCTTTTTCAAGGTAAAGGACTTGGCAAACAGACCTTAGAGCAAATCAAAACGATTGCAAAAGCGCTTGGTATTTATGTAATTCACCTTGAAGTCTTGAAATCGAATCTGAGCGCTCAGAAGCTCTATAATCAGTCAAAATTTGAGAATCGCGAGCAATATGTTTTGATGTCAGTTAGCTTGTAGCCAATTCATAGGTTCATCGGGAGATACACACTTACTTTGGTTCCTGATACAGATGATTCAATTATTAGTTCCCCTCCATGTGCTGCGATAATTCGCTTTGAAATTGCTAGTCCTAGTCCTGTTCCAGAAGGCTTTGTCGAGCAAAATGGAGTTCCAATTTGAGACAATAGCTCTGGTGGAATCGGAGCGCCACCGTTGTGAATCTCAATGCAAATCGAATTTACATTGATGCCTGGACGAATTGAGCAATCGACGGCTTCCTGAGGAGCGATCGCTTCAAATGCGTTCCGAAATAAATTCAAGAATACTTGCTTTAACTTATCAAGGTCTGCCATCACTGCAACTTCTGGAAGGCTGTTAGTATATTTGATTCGGCGGTCAACTGCTTCGGGTACATCTTGAACCTGAAGCAGAAATTCATCTAGAAACAGACTGAGATTGAGTCTTGAGAGTTTTAAAACTTGCGGCTTTGCGTAATACAGAATGTCATTGAGAAGATGCTTCAGTCGTTCAGATTCCTTTAAAGCAAGGTTAAGACGCTGTTGGTCAGAATCAGGCTGCAATACTTTTTGAGCGTATCTCAAGCCCAGTTCGATCGTAGTCAGTGGATTTCGCACTTCATGGACAATCATTGTTGTAAACTCACCAATTGCAGCTAACCGTTCTTGTTCAATCAGTTGACCTTGCGATCGCTTCAAGTCAATTGAGCAAGCTGCTGCCTCTTGAGAGAGTTGCTGATTAACTTGTAGCTGATGTTGATAGAGCCAAAAATTCTCGATCGCGGTTGCTGCTCGCTCAGCAAATAATTCAACCATCTTTACTTCAGCTTCTGTAAATGAGCGGGGGTGACATAAAAACGAGCAAATCGTGCCAATTGCTGCTTGGTTCCTCATTTTTAGCGGCACTCCCAGATAGGCGTGATACTCACTTGCAAGATTGTGATCCCGCATATTTTGGCGGTTTTCGATGACCAGAGATCGCACGGATTGAACCACTTCTGCTGCCAGGGTGCGATGAACGCTGAAGCTAGCACTTTCCCGCCGCATCTCAAGATTGCTTGCAATGATTTGCCCGGTCTCCCCTTGGCAAAGCGTCACGATCGTCCAATCTGACTGAATCAATCGACTCACGCTCCGTGAAATTTCAGTTAAATAGGCAGCCAAATCGCCCGATCGATAATTTAACGTCGTCAAATACTCCATTTCTAATTCGGGAGAGACAGTAGACATAAAACTAGCAGAATTCACGGGTGGCTGAGACTTAGACATCATCTGTTACCTCAATTTGAATAGAGCAAGTGCGCTTCAACAGTTGCGCTCAGCTTTTACAACTGCCTCTAACAGCGTTTCCAAGCGATCATCATCTCCATGCTTTATCCCATTAATAAAGAAAGTCGGAGTTTTGATCACGCTACTTTGGATGCCACTTTTAATATCTTCCTGAACGCGCGCCATATGGCAATCACTAGTCATTTCTGCCAGAAATTGATCGACATTGAGGCAAAGCGCGATCGCATACCTGACTAAATCACTATCTGCCAATTGCGCTTGATGATGAAATAAATAGCTGTGCATTTCCCAAAACTTACTTTGTGATGCAGCGGCTTCGGCAGCTTCGGCAGCATGGTAGGCTTCTGGATGCAGACTCGATCTCGGAAAATGACGAAACACAAATCGAATCTGTTCTCCCAACTGCTGCTGAATCAACGGAATAATCTGCTGCGCTGCCCAACAGTGAGGACATTGATAATCGCCATACTCGACCAAGGTGACTTTTGCGATCGAGCTGCCTTGGCAATGATCGCGATCGCTCACAGGGAGGGTAAGACAATTAGGTTCTCTGGATGATGCCATTAGATAAAGACTCACAATATCTTAAATTCAAGTTGTGGCTTCGCCATCGCTAAACATCATCACTTGAGCCAGCAGCGAATTGTTTCTCAATCGCTTTGTGATCTTGTCTCCAAGCTGCATAGAATTGAGCAGACATAGGATCTGGAAAAATATCCTCGTGACCTGCTTCAATCCCTGCTAGCACAGCTACTGCAACATCCGCAGGGCTTGTTTTGCTAAATTCAATGCCCGCAGCCATATCAGTATCTACAGGACCAGGAAAAACAGCATGAACCATAATCCTTTTTTCTGCAACACTAGCTCGTAGAGATTGAGTCATTGACCAAGCTGCCGCTTTAGAAGCATTATAAGCAGCTAATGCAGGCATACTTACAAGCGATACGACCGACAACAGATTCACGATCGCCCCTCCATTGTTCTGCTCAATCACTGGAACCAGCGCACGAGCTACATTTAGCGAGCCGTAAAAATTAGTATTGAACTGACTAGCGATTACCTCCATTGGCACATCAAGGATACTTCCAAAAGCGAGAATCCCAGCGTTATTGATTAAGAGGTTAACATCAGGTGATTGTGCAGGCAGGGTATTGATTAGGCAGGAGTCTGTGACATCAAGTTGGAGAGGAATGACTCGGCTAGTATCCAAAACCGTAACATCTTTGAGCGTATTGATATCACGAGCAGTGGTATAAACTTTCTGAGCGCCTGCCTGTAGCAGAGCGTTGACGAATGCGTAGCCAATACCACGATTTGCGCCTGTTACCAATGCCGTTGCATTTTGGATTTGCATGATCCTATTCCTGTATATAGGTATTCTGAGTCATCACGGTTGAGACAATGATGATGAACTAATTGACGCGATAAACTACTGGACAATTGACAATGAATCCAACGGCTCGAAGGCTGCCACCGTCGAGAGATCGAATATAGCCTTTAGCACCCATATCTTCGATGTGGATGGCATCGCTCATGCGAGCACGGTAGCCTTTTTTGATCGCTTCTTCTGTCCAGACTGCCGGAAAAATTCGCCACATCGGACTGTAATCTAAGTTAATCGTTGGAATGCCACCCAATACATTCAACGGCCCTCGTCTGTCAGTTAATGCACTGTACAAACCTTGTCGATGCGGATTGTCTAAGCCAGTTGCTCCATTGACAAAGACATAAATGCGTTCAGCAGATTCGCCAGGCAGTGCATCTTCATGGGCAAAGGGTAAGTCTTCCATGGCAGGGGCGTAGGTTGCAGTCTCCAGCGTAGCGACGACTGGATCGTTGGCTTCAGTGGAGAGATAGAGAATCGGTTTACTGAAGGTAAATCCGATCGTTAGCTCTAAAGTCACCGTTCCTTCACGCGGACAGATTGCAACCACTTTGTCATGAACTAAATCATGATTCGGCTTGCCATTACAAAAGGCATTAAGCTGCTCTTCCGTCTGATTGAATGCCACCATTGGAGCATTGAACAAGACATCTTTCGTCGCATTCGTAACTTTGACTAAAGGCGTGTAATTGTTATCGCCTACTGATCCAGGTTGAGCCGCTTGAGGTGGAAAAGGAGCGTTAGTAGCACCTGGTGTAATGCTCAGTTTTGGCTCGAAGTCTACTTTGCCTCGGTTGAATACCCAAGTCCCATCTTTACTGATCGTTGCTGTTCGTTGATTGCGTCCTGTAAACCCGTAGGCAAGCTTGGGTGAATAGTTTACACCATGCAGGTTAGACAGATTTTCATCAGTTGCATCGGTGATGATAAACCAGGCTGTTTCACCTGAAGCGAGTTTTCCCTTGTGTAAGGGAAGTTTTGCAGTTCCTTTGACCAAATCAACCTGAGCAGATTTCATGAGCAGCACAGGGCCTAGAAATGAAGGATTCACTTCAGATGGAGAAGGCTGCCCAACGACAATCTTGACATCAGGTTGGAGAAAATCGGGCGCGGGACGTGCTTCTTGGTAGGGGCCAGATTCAATGCCTCGATTAATCACTTCAGCCTGAATTGGAGCAGCATTCAGCGTGACTAAACTTCCGAGTAGTAGAGCAATGTGGTTAGCCCATCTTTGTTTTGACATGATTGGGTTTCCTCAATTTGTGTAATGCTGAGATAACATTTGAAGATAATTCATACTCTACAGAAACTGTTCTGATTCTTTACTACGCCAGACAATGATTGTTTCCCCCCTCAGGCGTTGAGTATTTTCCCCACCCAAATGGGTAGTTGACAGACCAAAGGACTACCCTTCAAGAATTTTTGGAGTTTTTTATGAATCATGAAACCCTCGTTAAAACGATTAACCTGATCATTGCTCCCGTCGTCATGATTACCACTTGTGGGATTATCTTGAATGGGATTATTGCGCGGTATACCTGGCTAAGCGATCGCATTCGTTCTATTCATGAGGAACAGCTTAGCTTGCTAGAGTTGGATCTGACTCAACATCAAGCAAAAGCTGAAAAACTTCACCATCTTGACCATTTGCTGCCCAATCTACTCAAGCACCATCATCAGGTTCATCATGTTTTGGTGCTCGTTTATCTTGCGATTCTGGTCTTTATGCTGGATATGTTGGTGATTGCTTTCGCGATCGCTAACAATAGCGAATGGCTCCAGCAAATCGTCGTGATTGTTTTTTTTACTTGGAATTAGCGTTTTGCTCTTGGGGATGGCTCTGATTGCTGATGAGCTAAGATCCTCTCATCAGTTGATTCAGTTGGAAGTTCATCATCAATGTCAGTCCTGCAAAATTAACTTTCGCAAGTAACTACAATTTGATCAATCCTTGCTGAAGAGCATTGACGACTGCGTGCGTTCGATCGCTAGCACCCAGTTTGAGCAGAACATTTGTCACATGGAATTTGACCGTGTTTTCAGTAATCGATAGTTCAGATGAGATCGCCTTGTTATTTTTACCTTGTGCCATCAGCTTCAACACTTCAAACTCACGATCGCTCAAATTTGGGCGTTCCATCCGCGCTGCTAGCTTCGTCCCAATTCCTGCTGGCACATACCGCTGTCCATCGTTCACCGCTCGAATCACCTCTAAAATTTCAGGACAAGGGGTGTCTTTGAGCAAATAGGCTTTTGCTCCAGCCCGAAGTCCCTGATAGATATCTTCATCCGTTTCATAGATCGAAAACATGATGATTGCAGCATTGGGAAATTCCGATCGAATCGTCGCGATCGCTTCTACTCCCCCGACTTGTGGCATCCGTAAATCGAGCAGCGTGACATCGGGCTGATGCAATCGGAACTGTTCGATCGCTTCTTTCCCGTTGGTTGCTTCAGCAACGACCTTCATATCCGGTTGGTCATTCAAAATTGCAACCAACCCTTGACTCACAATGGGATGATCATCGGCAATCAGAATTCGGATGGTTTTGGTTAGCATAGGTGAAATAGAGCGTAGATTTAGAATTTATGGGATCACAGGATTGCTCAGAGTGACGGTAATCGTCGTTCCTTCGCTAGGGCGACTGACAAGATGCCAGGATGCACCCATTCGGGCTGCTCTTTGCTGCATCCCCAGTAACCCAAATCCAGCAGTAGACGATTGGGGATCAAAGCCACAACCGTCATCTTGGATCGTGAGTTGTAAAGTTTGAGGGCAATAGCTGAGGTAAATTTGCACCCTTTGAGCATGGGCATGTCGCAGCGCATTTGTGAGCGATTCTTGGGCAATACGGAGCAAATTTAGTCCTGGATCTGGATGGAGACGATAAGGTATACCGTCGATTGTCAGATTAATTGATACGGATGGATCAGAGGGAGTTTGTTCAATAAATTTAGCGATCGCTTGAGCGAGATCCTCATATTCAGTAGTTTCGAGGTAAAGCGTCCAAACCGATCGGCGTGCCTCAGCCAGCCCTTCTTGAGCGATTTTTTGAGCAACCAGCAAATGTGACTGAGCTTTTTCAGGCTGACTGACCGCAAAGTACTGAGCGGCTTGTAACTGCATCAAAATCCCGCCAAAGGCTTGCGCCAAAGTGTCGTGAATTTCCTGTGCCATGCGAGTCCGTTCTTGTAATAGAGCGGTCTGCTGAGCTTCCTGTGCAAGACGGGTCAGTTCTAGAGCGAGGGTGAGCTGTTGTGCTAAAGCATGAGCGAGTTCAATGGTTTGTCCAGGAAAGTGACGATGGGCAAGCAAGTAAATCGACAGCGCTCCAATATTACTATCTCCGACACTGAGGGGAATATCGAGAAACGGAATCAATCCTGATGAAGTGACATTCAAGATGGAAGCATTGGCAGCACTAAGCACTTGACCTTGCCAGTATGTCAGATGAACTGAAGCTGGCTCTTCTGACTGAGAATAAACCCAGTATTCAATCAAGGGAGAATCGAACTGCTGAGCAATCGCTTTGAGTGTATTTCCAATGAAGCGATCGAGATCTGAATCAGCAGCAAAAGTATCGAGAGATTGCTTCAGGGCTGTATTTGCCTGAGCCAACTCAGTCACTCGTGTTTGTTCAGCTTGCAACATTGTTTTCTGAGTGCGATCGCGTTGAATCGCGCTACCGATACAATCTGCGATCGCCATCAGCACTGAAATTTCAGCAGTACTCACCTGTATCGGCGCTCGATAATAATCTAAACTCAATGCTCCCCACCACTGCCCATTCACGCGAATCGGAACCGCGTAGGTAGACTGGACTTGAACAGAGGCTAACGCGCTGCGTAAAGGCTCGTCCCAGACTTCAGTGAGTCCCCCAAAGCCATCCCCCTCCAGAAAGTACTGTCTCATGAAGTCCAATCCTAGCAAGTCAGCCGGGAGCGAGGTTGAACCAAAAGCAACGCTAATAGGCAGAAACCCAGGGGCAGCCCATTCGTAAATGAATTCGCAGGAATTCGGCAAGGGAGATGAGGACTCAAATCTATTTTCCAGAACTACGACACAATCACAGTCAGTGCCTTCTCCAATAAACTGAAGGGCTGCGTTAACAGCTTGGTCAAAGTCTTCCAATGTCAGTAAAACATTTGCGGCTTTCGCTGTCGCTTTAAACAGGCGATCTCGTTCTCGCTGAGTGAGATTGCGCTGAATTGCACTACCAAGACAGTCAGCGATCGTTCTCAAAACCGCAACTTCACCAGGGCTGAATTGAATGGGGGCGTGGCAGTAATCAAAACACAATATGCCCCACCAATGACCATTAACCCGAATGGGAACCGCATAAGTAGACTGAATTTGAAGCGTCGCTAACCAGCTTCTCAGCGGTTCATCCCATTCCGCCAACACTCCACCAAAACCATCCATTTCCAGGAAATACTTCTGAAAGAGATCCTCTAGCTCGATGGCTGTGGCAGATTCAATGTTGAAGGAGCTAATTTCAAATCTGGAGTCGAGGCACTTATGAGCTGTACTGAGGTAACGAATTGGCATCAGAGATGAGGCTTCGTAAACATTTTCGAGAATCTCCAAGCGATCGCAACCGATTCCCTCAATCAAAACTGTGAGTGCAGAATCAATCGCCACGTCAATGTTATCTAGCGTTAGCAACACATTGGCTGCTCTGGCAGTCACCTCCAATAGTCGATCGCGCCCTTGTAGCATTCGATTGTATCCTTCTAGGTCAGCAACTCTTTGTTGAGAAGTTTGTTGGTGTTCGTGCTTCAGGCGATTTTGTTGAATTGCGCTGCCAATACAATCTGCGATCGTCATTAAAACTGAAATTTCGGCACTACTCACCTGAATGGGCGAGCGACAATAATCAAGACATAAAGTTCCCCACCACTCGCCATTCACGCGAATCGGAACCGCATAAGCTGACTGGATTTGAACAGAAGCTAAGAGACTGCGAAAGGGTTCATTCCAGACTTCAAGCAGCCCTCCAAAGCCGTTTCCTTTGAGAAGATATTTCTCTAAAAATTCTATTCCTAGCAATCCCACCGGAAGAACCGTTGCTCCAAAGGTCTTGCTGAGCAGTGGAAAGCTAGGGGAAGCCCACTCGTAGATGAAATTGCAGATTTCAGGGAATGGAGATGAAGACTCATAAACATTTTCTAAAACAATGGCGAAATCGCAACCGATCCCTTCTCCGATGATGCTCAGCGCAGTATTCACCGCTTCGTCAAAGTTATCTAGAGTGAGTAGAACATGAGCCGCTCTAACAGTGGTTTCCAGAAGGTGATCGCTTCTTTGCGTCATTGAACTAAAAGGGATCAATTAAATCTTAAAGGTACTAAATTCCATCTTAGTTCAATTTTGTAGCTGAAGATGAAAGCGATCTCGCCTAAATTTCAAGCGAGATCGCAATCCCTGTCCCATATCTCTAAAGTTCGCCCGATTTTTCTCGACGTGCGACAAGATAGTGATCATAGGCGGCACAGATCCAAGCCCCGATCAGCATAAACACATTCTTATCCCAGTTCCCCTGATTATTGGGGATCAACCCATCCGGTCCAATCAAACCAAAAGCAATAATAAAACTGAATAGCATGAGCATCATCACGATGCCTGTCCAGCGAACAAATCGATTGATCATAAATGACACGCCCACAATCATTTCAGTTAGGGGCAGGAGATACGCATAGGGCAAAGCAATAATCAGAGGTAGAGGACCAATTCCTTCAAATCCCCATCCCCAGAGCTTGAGCTTGAGTTGTGTCACTGTTTCAAAGAAGCCACCCGGCGCATTGAAGTAAAGATAGTTCGCGATGCCCGACAGCACAAAGAAAAGCCCTAGCAAAAATCGCATTGTCGTCACCGATTGTCGAAATAAACGCTGTTCGCTGCGTAAGCCAGGTTGAGTATGAGTGTCTAAAATCATGAGAGTTCTCCAAATTTTGAGAGTGCAAAAGTTTCGTCTCTATCCTTGTTTGTGCTGAAGTCGATCGAGCAATGCGGGCAACTGTGTCGATCGCAAAGTCTGCTCGAACTGGGTCGGTTGAGCAGCACGCCACAGCAAAAGCCCACTACTCATGACCACGATCGCAGCCGCAACATCTCCAACGCGCTGAAGCAATCGCATCGAGGTCAAAGGTTTCAAGCTAGTTCGACTCGGACGCTGAAAGATCTCATCTGTCAGCCAACCTACCGTCGCTTTGAAATTGTGAACATACACGGGGAGGAGTTCTAAATAGGTTCCATGTCGTACTAGATGCCCTGCCCGTCCTGTAATTGGTACTCGATCGAAGAGATTCGCAACGCTCTCGCCTAAACCCAATTTCATCAGTGTTCCTCGTAGCGCGACTGTTGCGGGTTTTGGGGGCTGCCCTTGTGCGATCTCATATAAATTATGTGCGATCGCGGCTCCTTGTTGGTAGGCAACTTGCGCCGTTGCGGGTAGAGGCTTCTCTAACACGGCGCAATCTCCACCCACAAAAACCTCCGGGAAGTCAGGCAGTTGTAGTGTGGGGACAACTCGCAACCGACCTGTGCGATCGCGATTTTCATCCGAAATTGCTAACTGTTGAACTAGAGGATGAAGTCCATTGCCCGCTGTCCAGATCACAGTCGCAGTTTGAAGTACTTTAATCTCATGATTTTGCTCATACTTCAAAGCATCCGGCAATACAGCTTTAACAGCAACGCCTTGAATAATTTCAACAGAAACCTTACGGGTTTGAAGGGCAGTTTGGACAATTTCTCGCAGATGTCCGTTAATGTCATCTTTGAGAATTTCATGGCTACGATTCAACACAACAATCCGAATATCTTTGGGATCACCGTGCAGTCGGTCGTACCATTTGGGCAACAAGTCTGCTAATGTTGCTGCCATTTCTAGTCCAGCAGGTCCTGCTCCTACGATCGCAATCGTCAATAATGTCTGTCGCTGTTCAACGTCTGCTTGAGTTGCCCTTTGCAGACAATCTCGCAACTGTCGCCGCAATGCGATCGCATCCTCACCTGTGCGAAATGCAAAAGTATGAGCTTCTGCTCCTAAAATGTCAAAGTAAGTCGGAACACTACCAAGTCCTAAAACCAAATTGCCATATCGATAGCAAAGTCCCGAAGTGAGCTTAACCGTTCGCGTTTCTAAATCGATCGTTGCAATATCATCCTGCACAAACGTTACACTATCACACTCAAATAACTCGGCATAACGAGGCTGTACTTGAGTATCGGTCATTTCGCCACTCAGGAGTTCATAGAGCAGAGGCTTAAACACAAACCGTTCTGCTCGATCAATCAGTACAATATGATGAGGGTAGCGGCGATGACACAGGTGCAAGGTTGCAAATAGTCCCGTAAAACCAGCGCCCAAAATTACAGTTGGCAGAGTCGTTTCATCCATCTCGATATCCTGCTGCTGTAGGGTGAAGCAATCTTGTTAGAAAGTCCTTTTTACGAGTTTCATTGAGAGAGACAAGTTCTGAATGATGAGTCGTTAAGAAGTTTTGTAGAACAAGCTGAAAATTTGATAAGTAAATCCTCAGCCGATTCTCAGCATCCTCTCAGGTTGAGGTGAATTAACAAATAATGGCGTGTGGCGAACTTGATCAATAGCTTTGAACAAGTCAGACATACAAAAGGGTTTCATCAGCCAAACCATTTCATTGAGTTCAGGCGATAAGACATGACGAGGTTTGGTATCAACTGTCATTACCACAATTGGAACCTGATTCCCGATCGATCTAAGCTGGTGATACGCTCTTGAAGCAGCTTCTCCAGGTAGATCCCAACTCATGATGATGATGTCAGGACATAGCACCTGAGCCGCGATTAATCCGATTTTGGCATGATGTTCGACAATCACCTGATATCCCTCAGCCCTCAGTTCTAGGGCAATGAAGTGAGCGAGATTGATTTGGTCTTCGATAAGAAGCAGGCGCGTTTTCATACTACATTCGCAAATATTGATTCAGTTTCAATCATCTTGTCTCATCAGCCTTCAGAAGTCCTGAGAAGAAGCTTAAAACTGCCTGAATTTAGAGAACTAAATGATGAGAATAAGCTTTGTTTGCAGATCAACGAGTGACTTTCCTTTTCCTCAGCAAATCATTCAGAAATTCTCAGGTTGCGATCAGCAAGTTCTCAGCTTGAACGGTCAAGATAGTGAGCAAGCTTCCTTGAAGCCTTTCGAGAACTTTGATTCTTAGTACTCAACGAGAAACTTATGAGACGATTCATCTATAGCAGCTTATCTGCATTGCTTCTTTCGGCTTCAATCCTCTCTCCAGCTTTAGCATCTGCTCCCAAAATTGAACTGAGTGCATCGGGTAGTATGGTTTTCGATTTTACTGCTCCTTTTATCAGTAGTTCTGGGTTACTCAACGATAGTCATATCATCCAAGTCATGGTGCTTGGGATGTCTCTAGAAGACTTGACGATTTCGATTCCGCCACAAATGGGCAAATTTAGTCGGGTTCAAGTCACTGATGGAACTGGGAAAGCAGTTGCCGCAAAAATTACCACGAACAAGAAGCAAGTTGCGATCGCATTTGATCAGCCTGTCAATCCAGGGCAACTGCTACAAATCAACATTGTCGGCATCCAGACTGACCAAGAAGAGGGATCTATCTTACTCTACGGATTGACTGGACACCGTGCAGGGATCCGAGACGAAATTCCGATCGGCACTGCCAGAATTCAAGTTCCGGGACGAGGTTAAGACCTCAAGGGGTGACAACGAAGCTAGAGAGCAGACTGGATCAAGGAAATGGCATTGAGACCTCGCTGAAAAAAGGGACGTTTTTGCGGCTTGAGTGCCATCAACTTGGTCGCCAGAGTTGACCACAATTGCAAGGGTTCAATCCACAACCTGCCATACAAGCCAATCCAGAAATTGCTATGTCGGTTTCGGGTTCGCTTCGGCTCCTTGACTCGACCGACGTAGCATTGCACTTGCTTTTGGCGAATGCGTCGTCCCTGAAGCGTTGAGAGCGAATAAGCAATGGCAATCAGAACCAGTAGTGCATTGAATCGGCGTGAATCGGCATGGCAATCTTCGAGATGATAGCCACCGGATTTGTAGTCTTTGAACAGCGGCTCAATGGAGAAGCGATTAGAGTAAGCTTTCAGAGTTTGTTCGGCACCGACGAGATTGGTCAGCAGATACCAAGCATCAGAATTCGATTGACGGTAGGCGCGTTTTTGGCGCAAGACTAAATTATGCTTGCCGAACCCGCGATTTTGCGTGACTTGAATGTGCAGATATTGCTCAGTGATTCCGGGCGTTTGTGGCAAATCGTCGAGGCGAGTAAACGCATCGCTGTCATTCGGTTTGATGGTCGTACTTTTCGGTAAACGGAACACGAATTTGACTTGTTTTTCCACACACCAAGCAGCAAGCTCGATACTGTGAAACTCACGGTCTCCGAGCAAAATGAAGCGATACTTTTTCAACAGATGAAATACCGGACATAACACTTTTCGTTGTTCAGCCAGCGAACTCTGTCCTTGCTTGTTCAGCCACATCCAGTGCAATGGGATTGCCCGCTTCTGGTATACAAGACTCACCATGATCAAGTTATGGTTTTGCCATTGCGTCCGGTCAACCACCAGGTGAAGCGGAGTTCTACCTGAGTAATGTCGTTTGATCCACTGCTTGACAATCGGAAACCAGATCGCTTGTGGAGTCAGTTGCGGCAGACTCAAGAATCGCTGAATATTCCGCCGTCTGCTCTCAAATAGAATCGGTTGCGGAAACAGGGTCGCTATCCGTTCAATCGTAATTCTTCGCTCTTTTTGCAACAGTTCGACCAAGATTTCTAGCGTCACAAATTGCGCTTCCGTTAATTGCGATTGTAAACAGGTTTGATAGAATGAGGGCAACATCTTTTAGATTGATGGGGTGAAACAAGTGGAATCACCTCATTTTTTCTGTCTCTCAATGCTGCTATCCGGCATCCTTTCTACCGTTCAGTCGTGTCGTCACCCCTTAAGGGTTAAGACTCAATCTGATCGCATCTCAAAGATACTCAAATTGATTCCTACTCTGAATTTGAACTCATAGACCGCTATCTCCTTGAACGAATCGAGTGTGCAATCAGAACTGCATCAAAGTCTCATGATAGAAGCGGTGAAAACGCTTCTATTGGGGATGGGTGAAAATCCCGATCGAGAACGGCTACTCAAAACGCCGAAACGAGTGGCAAAAGCCATGCAATTTCTGACAAGCGGCTAGCAGCAATCTTTGGAAGAACTGATCAACGGGGCAATTTTTGATGAAGGGCACAGCGAAATGGTCTTAGTTCGAGACATTAATATGTTTAGTCTGTGTGAACATCATCTCTTGCCTTTTGTGGGTCGGGCACATATCGCCTACATTCCAAATCAGAGGGTTGTTGGCTTGAGCAAGTTAGCACGAATTGTCGAAATGTATTCACGCCACTTGCAGGTACAAGAACGCCTGACTCGTCAGATTGCTGATGCGATTCAAACCGTTCTTGAACCGCAGGGGTCGCGGTTGTTATCGAAGCAACACAATTTTGTATGACAATGCGTGGTGTACACAAGTCAGGAGCTTGGACTGTGACTAGTGCAATGGTGGGTGACAGCGACTAGAAGAAGCGCGATCGCGTCAGGTGCATTGGTGCAGATGGGATTCGTATCTCAGCGATCGTAGTTTTTAAAGTCCTTTAAATCCGATTCCATTCTCAACTTCCATCGGTTCCACCTGCGGTAAATTTCTGCGGTGAGCCATCTGTAAGCTTCCCATTTGACTAAGAAATAACCCAAACAAAATCACACTTCCACCAATATACTGAGCTTGAGTCGGAGCCTCATCGAGAATCCAGTAAGCCGCAAAAACTCCTACAATCGGCGTAAATGAACTGATCAGTGAGGCGGTCGAAACAGTAGATGCTCTCAAGCCACGAACCCAAAATGATTGTCCTAGAACAACAATAATCACACCATAGATCAGCATCCATCGCCACAAAAATGGAGAGAAGATCTCGACAAAATGATGGCTGCCATATAAAACTAAGGCTGCAAAGAAAAAGACAATCGTGCCTAATGCAGTCCGGAAGATTCCATAAATTGCTGTAGGAACTTCACTCAGCCACTTTTTGCTAATAATCGTTGAGATCGCCAGCGAGATCGCACCGATCACTGCCAAACTTTCACCCACCCCTGCGATTCTAAAATTCATCCCCTGTAAGGATGGCTGCAAAAAAATTGTCAAAAGAACACCCATCAATGCCAGGGCTGTGCCGATCACCTCCCATCGATTTGAGCGTTCCCGCAGCAGCCATATCGAAAGTGCTAAAGTGAATGGTGGCTCCAATCGCCCAATCAGCACAACATTGTTTACCTGTGTCAGAGCTAAGGCTTGAAAAAATAAAGCGGGCGCGATCGCGCCTGACAGAATCGCAACAAGTGTCAGATTTACCCAGTTTCGCTGCGATAATTGTCTTAGGTTTGCTCGATTCCACTGCCGCCCGTACAGGATCAATAAAACGAGTAGCGCACAGAGATTTCCAACAAACAAGACATTGCACAATGAGATTGGATTGTGCCCATCCATGAAGTGTTGAGCGCCAAGTTCGGTCAGCTTACGAGTCACAGCGCTAGAAGCTCCGAAGATCAGCACAGCTAGCCAGAGATAAAGTTGCCCTGGGATTTTACGCTGAGATGGAGTCCTGTTTAAATTTGTCACGATCGTAGTTCCGAATAAAGCACATACTAAAAATCCGGACTAGCGATAAAGCCTCCTACTAGGGATTTTATCACCAGTCCAGACGATGTTCTAGCGACAAGCGGATCATTGGTGCAACGCAACAGAGTGACCCAACATAAAATGCAATTATTTGACTTCGCTAGCCGGAAACTGTGCAACTCTACCTGTTTTTACAGCGACAACCACATCATAAGTTGCACAATAGGAAAAGGTAGTATTGTTTGCCTTGTTGTAGAGATTGACAACCATTCCTGCACCTCCAGGCTGCACTCCCAGGGGTTCTAGATCGCCAAAAAAGTATCGTCTCAGTTCATCGCCACCCCCAAACTGCCCTTTATGCTGGGTCACCCTAGCAATTTTTTGTTGAGCAGTTAACCCAGTACTATCTTTCATTTCTGCGGCAGATGCTTGTACCAATTGAGGACTCAATGTTTTTAGCGGAGCATCCCATAGCGTAACCATACTCATCAAGGCTGCTGTTGTTAACAAAGCGGGAAGTTTCATCTTGGTCATTTTGGTGAGTTCCTTATACGTCCACTCAACCTCAGCATAAGTAGCAATCCTGAGTAGAAGCTGAGATTTGCTTAAAAACTCTCTGAGTTTTTCTGTAGAAAAGATTCAACGTTTTTTCTAAGTCCTCAGTCAATTCTCATGGTCTTATCAGACCTCATTCAGGTGGATTTGTCATGCTGATCTGATATCAACCCGTTGAGGATGTCACACAATGAAACGTTTTCTACAAATATCATTCCTGCTGATGCTGTTCTCTAGTTTCTCAGGAGCGAGCGCGATCGCTCAAACTAAGGAAGCGATGAACATGACAATCGCTCAAGAAGTCATTAGACTTACACCCGCCGATCTTGCTACCTTTGCTTATCGAGGATATTTCAAAAGTCAGGGAATCAGTGGTTATGGGGGACTGATTCAAGATCACTCTTCAGGGAAAGTCTCAAACAAAGATATCGTACAAGCTGCGATCGCAATGCATCTACTCCCCGATTCCACGTTAAACAATCGTGGCTACTTGAATGCTTTGGATAATCAACTGCGAGAAATCAATCTGCATTGAGAATGAGTTAGGATGATTTTCAATCTCTCAGCCAACTTTAAGCTGACTCTCAGACTCTCTAAAGCTTCGTACTTCATCCTAGGAAAATGCAATCTTATTACTCTACAGTCCGTTGCATTCAGCCATCCTTTGTATCTGGGAGAATCCTATGAAACGGTTTGCCTTAGTTAGCTTCTCTACGATCGCGTTAGCCATTGCAGCAAGCCTTCCTGCTACTGCAACGGCTCCTGTAATTTTGCCTCAGTCTGCGATGTCATTTAGCTTCAATGCTCCTTTTGTTAGTAGCTCTGGGCTTCAGGGTGAACATCACCTGATTCGTGTTATGGTACTTGGAATGTCTCTCGAAGATTTGATGGTGCTGATTCCTCCACAAATGGCAAAATTCAGTAGCATCATTGTCAAAGACGAATCAGGTAAAACGATCCCTGCAAAGATCAGCCGGGCTGAAAGCAGAGTGGCAGTCGTCTTCGATCAACCTGTGGCTCCAGGGCGTACGATCGAGCTTGATTTTACCAATGGAGATACTGCAATGGAACAAGGCGAGATCTTGCTCTACCGTATCACAGCGAAACAGGCTGGCATTAATACGGAAATTCCAATTGGCACAGCCCGAATTCAAGTTCCAAGCCATCAATAATTGAGTTGTTTCCACGTTTGCACCAATATTGGACAAAGCCCTAGACTTATGGCTTTGTCCATTTTTTGAAAATTAGTTCGACACTTTCCGCGGCTCTTTGTATGACTACAACTTTTGTATGATTACAACTTTTCAAGAGCCTGAGCGAGACTTCTGTCATTAGATCTCACTCACCCAGTCTCACACTTAGAATCGTATAGATGATGAGCTAAGCTCATCCATCCTCCCAAAACGTTAGCTCTATCCATTAGAAAAATTACAATATCACTACATTCTAGATGTTTTCAGGAAATTCTCAGGAAACACTCATTTTTGCGCTGCATACTCTGACATATCGCAATCTAAGAGTGAAGTAGAAAGATGAAGCAGTACGCCCGATCGATGTTTCTAGGGTTTAATCGGAACAATCTACAACTCCCCCAATCCGCCACTTTGATCATGCTAGGCGTTGTTGCGATCTCAGCACTCATCGTTACTGCTTGGTTTGCTGGGCAGGGGACAATTCCGACGTTATTTGAGCGGCTAAATCAGATTCAGCAGACTCCGCCGGGTTGGTTGATGGTTCCGATGGTAGCTGGCGAGTATCTTTTGGCTTGGGCAGTACTCTTAACGTTCCTAGTCTTCGCGATTACAAAGATTTCGCCACGTCCTCAGCCCTGGTCGAGAGTACTTGTGGTGGCTGTTTTGGGGATTTTGATGATTCGCTATTTTGTTTGGCGATCGCTGTCTACGCTCAATTTTAGTAATCCGTTGGATGGTGTTTTTAGCCTGGGGTTATTCTTGTTAGAACTCCTTATCCTGAGTGGCAGCATGATTCAGCTTATCCTGTTGCTAAGAGTCAGAGATAGAAAGCCAGAAGCAGATCAACTGTCGATCTCAGTTCTAAACCAGAGCTATGTGCCTCATGTCGATATCTTGATTCCCACTTATAACGAGCCAGCGTTTATCTTGAGACGCACGATCATAGGGTGTCAAGCATTAAATTATTCTGCTAAAAGTGTGTATCTGCTCGACGATCATAGACGACCTGAAATCAGAGATCTCTGTCTCGAACTTGGCTGTCAGTACCTCACTCGACCAGATAATCGGCATGCAAAAGCAGGGAACCTAAATCATGCCATTCCTCAAACAAGTGGTGAACTGATCGCCGTCTTTGATGCTGATTTTATTCCGACTCAGAACTTTCTCACTCGTACAGTCGGCTTTTTTCAAGATTCAACAGTCGGTCTAGTCCAAACCCCACAGACATTTTACAATGCTGATCCAATTGCTCGAAACCTTGGATTAGAAGATATTCTGACACCAGAAGAGGAAGTCTTTTATCGGCAAATTCAACCTATTCGGGATGCTGCTGGGGGCGTTATCTGTGCTGGAACTTCGTTTGTAGTGCGGCGCTCTGCTTTGATTGAAGCAGGATATTTTTTTACAGGAGCCTTGAGCGAAGACTACTATACCGGAATTCGATTAGCTGCGAAAGGCTATCGATTGATCTATCTCAATGAAAAATTGAGCGCAGGTCTTGCAGCAGAGAGTATTGCAGCCCAAGCGCTTCAGAGATTACGGTGGGCACGAGGGACGCTGCAAGCTTTTTTTGTCGATGCAAATCCACTCACAATTAAAGGATTGCGTCCGATGCAACGGCTTGCTCATTTAGAGGGAATTTTGCATTGGTTTACCAGTCTTTCGCGCGTTGGATTTCTCTTGTTTCCCATTGCTTATGCGTTTTTGCACATCATTCCAGTCAGAGCGACAAATGCTGAAATTTTGTATTACTTTCTGCCGTTTTACCTCGTTCAGATCACAACTTTCTCTTGGCTCAATCATCGATCTCGGTCTGCTTTTCTAGCAGATCTTTATGCTTTGGTACTCGCGTTTCCACTGGCTTTGACTGTGATTCAAGTGATGCTTAATCCTTTTGGGCAGGAATTTCGGGTGACCCCTAAAGGAACGAGTCGCGATCGCTTTCAGTTTAACTGGAGATTGGCTGCACCTTTGATCATCTTTTTCATCGCAACTGCAATGAGTTTGTGGATGAACTTAGGCTATGCAATTCTAATGGGAGCATGGCAGCCGATGACAGACGATATTGCGAATCAGATGAAAGGGGTCGATCTCGGTTGGATCTGGAGCGTTTTTAATCTACTCACGCTCAGCATTGCATTGCTGATTCTAATTGATGTGCCTCGACCTCACGCTTATGATGAGTTCGATCTGCGTCGTACTCTCAAGGTACAGATTGGGGATCAAGTCAGATGGGGCTTTACGACAGGAATTTCAGAAGTTGGAGCAACGATCGCGATAACTCAACAAATAACTCCAAAAGATTCTCGAATTCAAGTAGACTTTCTAGAAGAGGATCTTACACTGCCAGCACAGGTCACTCAAGTAGAAGATCGCCCTTCAAACAGTGAGTTTCCGCTCTTGCACATTCACTTTGAACCCCTTTCACTTGAACAGGAGCGATGTTTGATCCAAATGCTATATTGCCGTCCTGGACAGTGGCGTAGTCAATGTGCTCCGGGAGAACTGCGATCGCTCTGGCTACTCTTTCAGGTTTTACTGAAACCTCGTGTGATCTTCGATCGAACTGCAAGAGCGAGCATAGTTTCTGTGGCTCAAGTATCGCCTTAGCTATCAACTCAGGTTAATGCTTGAAAATATAGTCCTAATGAACATTTGCCCCAACTTTCAGCCCTGAGCAAGTGACTGTGATTAATGATGGGACTTTAATCACGGGTAAATCCTAATCTTCTCGCAAAGCGTAGCCAACTCCTCGTATCGTATGAATTAAGCGGGGTTCGTGCGATCCTTCTAGCTTCAAGCGCAAATATCGAACATACACCTCAATGATGTTAGAGTCTCCAACAAAATCATATCCCCATACTGTTTCGAGAATTTGATCGCGCGTCAGAACTTGGCGAGGATGCCGCAAAAAGTACTCTAGTAAATCAAACTCTTTTGCGGTTAATTCAATCGATCGTCCTCCCCGATAAACCTCTCGTGTTTTGTGGTTGAGCCTTAACGTTCCAAACTGCAAGACTTCTTCATCCGTCTCTTGATTTCGACGCAAATGAGCGCGAACTCTCGCAATCAATTCCTCAATGCTAAAGGGCTTAACAACATAATCATCTGCTCCAGCATCCAGTCCTGCAACCCGATCACCCACTTCGTCTTTTGCAGTCAAAAAGATGATCGGTGCTTTAAACCCAGTCGATCGCAATCGGCGGCAAAGTTCAATCCCTGATAGACCCGGTAGCATCCAATCGAGCAACGCCAATTCAGGAGATATTTCACGAGCCAGCATTAATCCATTCATGCCATCGTGGGCAACACTCACCTGATAGCCTTCACTTTCTAACTCCAGGGCAATAAACCGTGCAAGTTGCACCTCGTCTTCGACAATCAGAATGTGGGGAATGCTCATGCTCATCGTCCTAATATCGGTAAGGTCAATGTGAAGGTTGTGCCAACCCCAGGCTCAGAATCGAGAGAAAGCGTGCCTCCCATCTTTTCGATCAAAGTCTTGACGATCGCAAGTCCTAGTCCTGTTCCTCCCGTTGCTCGACTACGCGAGGGATCAATGCGATGAAAAGGTTCAAAAATCATCACTTGATCGGATGGAGGAATCCCTTCACCACGATCGATCACTTGAATCACTGCGAAATTGTCAACTTGCTTGAGTCGAATCAGAACCGGTGAATTGGGATCAGAATATCGAACCGCATTCTGGATGAGATGATCTAGCACCTGCATTAAGTAATCCCGATGCGTCTGCACTCGAATAGGCATCGGAGCGATTTCAGTCTGAATATTCGGATGATCAAACTTTTCTGTCATGCTGGAAATGTCCCGCACAAATTCATTGAGAATGAGTGGTTCTTGAGCAAGAGTACTATCAAAACTTTCCGCTCGTGCGAGACTAATTAAATCCTGTAAAATCAGCGTCATCCGCTCGGCTTCCGAAGTCGCCATTTCAAGACTTTCTTGCTGAGACACGGATAGATTAGGGATTCGTCTGACGGTACGTTGAAGATAACCATAGACCGTACTTAACGGCGATCGCAGTTCATGAGCCACATCGCTGATAAATTGACGCTGCTGCTGTTTGACGGCTGCTCGCTGGCTGAGGAGTTCATCCCATGCCTGTGCTAAAGTCCGAATCTCGCTAGGGGCAGCACGTGCATTAAAGGTCGTTAACTGAGCAACAGTAGTTGTCGTTTGCACCCAATACTGAAATTGCTTCAAGGGACGGAGGAGTAGCCAAATCCCCCCTAGAATCGTGGCAGCCATTGCGCTGATCACAAGCAGACTGAGTGTTGCGAGTTGTTCTGTAATCGTTAAAAATTGCGCGATCGTCAGTTGCTCGGAGTGCATCATTAGCACCGTTTGGATGCTCCAATGACTGAACAATTTATAGCTAGCAAGTGCGATCGCGCAAATCACAATCACTACGACCATCAGCCGAACCTGTAATGAGGCGAAATCAAGCCATTTTCGCCTTCTACTCCACCGATTTGAACCTTGACCCAGCGGATTCATCGACTTCACTCATTACCTAGAGAGGATTCATTCCACATTAAGCTGAAATGCTCAAAATGCGGCTAATGATATGAAATTCTTGAGATACGGTTACTCGACAAAACTCAGCGACTTCTTAAGAATTAGATATTATTTTTTATATTTTATCCAGTTCTTACGTGTCTCTCATCTTGAATTAAGCAATTCTAGCAATAGTAGTTAAATTGCTTACTTAAGCTAATTCGTTCTGTTTTTCAATTCTATGATTTTTTTGGATGTCGAAGAGCTTTTGTCTCATTTTCGCTCGATTGTAACCTATCAGGACTTAGCACTAGGAGACTATCTCTTCTACCAAAATGATCCCGCTCACTCCATCTTTGCTCTACAGTCAGGCACCATTCGACTGCTCCATTACACGAATGAAGGTCAAGAAATCGACCATTATCGAGTTCATGCTGGAGAAATCTTTGCAGAAATTGCTCTGTTTAAGGAATCTTATGTATGCACTGCGATCGTAGAAGAACCAGCACGAGTCGCCCGATTTCCCAAATCGGAGTTTTGGCCAGCACTGCAACAAGATCCTGCACTGTCTAGTGCATTTATGGAACTTCTCGCACATCGATTACACCAAACCAAGATCATGTTAGAAATTCGTGGGATTCGGTCTACGCGCGAACGAATTTTACACTATCTTCGCTACATGGCGGATTCAGGTAAAGAAATCATGCAGTTTCATCGATCGATGAGGGTAATTGCACAAGATTTAGGTGTGAGTCCTGAAAGCTTATCTCGCACCCTAAAACAACTCCAGAAAGAGGGGATCATTACTCGAACAAAACGCATGATTCAACTCAACCAGTGAGCGCAGATACTAACGCTTCGCGAAGGAGAAATTCTTAAGACAACCTAAAAATTTCTCAAGCTTGATTTCAATCAAAGACGTAGGCATAGGCTTTGTTCTACGCTCATTAACATCATTTTTCTGGTGTGGAGACGCGCTTATGAATTTACAGAACAGCCAATCAGTTGAACAACAGCGGTATGTTCTGGAATCTTTAGCGGAATTGAACGATCAAGCTTATATCTTAAGTCGCTACTTGCATGGAATTACCTGTGAAGTTTGTCAATTGTTGAACTCAAACTGGACAATTATAACTATCTGCGAGGAAGGAGATTGGCAAATTCTTGCCAGTCACCCGCTTCTCCATGAAGCAGGCCCTGAATCTTCTTTTCATACAGAACTTTCGGCAATTCTACTTCAGCATGGATTGCTTCAGCACATTGATGATGTAGAACACCACCTCGACCATCAAGAGCAACTCGGCAGCTACATTTATTCTCTGGGAGTACCACTGCAAACTATCTATGGCAGAGTCATCGGAACGCTTTACGCATTTCATCAGCATCCTTGTCAACACAGTTCAGAAAAGATCTCGATCGTTCAATCGCTTGCAGAACGCGCAGCAATGGTGATCGAGAACTATCAACTCTACCAGCAGAAACGATTGAGCGATCAACGTTTAGAGCAGGAAATTGCGACTGGGCTGAGAGAACTACAAGCAATCCAATCAAAATTGGCAACACAGGAACGCCTAGCTGAGATTGGAGAATTCACAGCCTTAATTATTCATGAGATTCGCAATCCTCTCACCACGATCGAGATGGGGTTGAACTATGCCAAAAAACGATTGCTTAACACCTCTGATCAAAAACGATTAGCCTTAGCTCTCAATGAATCTCAACGTCTGAAGCAGTTACTCACTGAAATCTTGCTCTACACAAAGCCGCAGGTCTTGAAGCGCTCCAGGTTGAATCTTGGCGACTTTTTGAGCGAGCTGCTCATACAACTTAAGGATATGCCCGAAGCAACTGATCGTCAGATAGAATTAACCTTCACACAACCGGACATTCACATTTCCGCCGATCGAGATAAGCTCAAGCAGGTTTTTATCAATCTAGTTCGGAATGCTTTTGAAGCAATCTCGCCTGGAGAAAAGATCAGGTGTGAGATTAGCTCCCTTCATTCAGAGCGAGTTTGCATCCATATTCATAACAATGGAGAACCCATTCCGCCAGAAATCTTACCTCACCTAACAACACCTTTCTGTTCTACGAAGCCTTCTGGAACAGGATTAGGACTCGCGATCGTAAAGCGAATTATCACCGCACATGATGGAGAATTGACCATTCATTCTTCTGCAGCAGGCACAACTGTAAGCGTTCAATTGTCAATCGTGCCTTAAATGAACCTCATCAAGTTCAATCTCCTGCAATGATTTGAGGCTAAAAGTAACGTGCGATTTAACAGCAATCTCCAGTTTCTCGCTCTTGGCTCAAGCATTGCTTTTGTTTTTTGAGACAAATGACCACAGTTCATCAGCACTGACCTCGCTTGTTTCGACCGCTTGAACTTCCGCATTATGTACCAGTTGCGCTCTCTGACTCGCTGCTCGAACAATGCTGACGACTGTGTTGTAAGCGAGTCCAGTGATCCGACTCACCCCGCGTAGACTGCTGCCTTCACTGTGCGCTTGCAGCACTTGTTGAATTTGCTCAGGACTGATATGGCAGCGATAGTAGAGACTATCAAAGTTTTCTGAAAATGTTTGATTGCAAGTCGGGCAGAGGTAGCGTTGATGACCGTTCGGCATCTTGCCATGTTTGTGGGCTTTCGGGTGTCCGCACAGGGGGCATTCCATTGGTAGGCTCCAGAAGAAATCTGCCTCTACTTTATCAGTCCCACATTAATTTGATGCACTACCCGATTTGCTCACCACCATCCTGCACGAGATGGGTCACCTTGCAGGCATCATTCAAGGCAACCCAGTTTATGATCGCCATCTCCAAACGATCGCCAACACCAAACTCTTCGTTGGCGACGGCTTCACGGCTGCGCTCACCCCAACGCTCACCGTCATTGACAAAGACAGAGCGATTAGCCGAGATGCAGTTACGGTCACAGTTGCCAATGCAACTCCAACGATCATCACGCTCACTGGCGATACGAAGATCACCGAAGGCTCCGTGGCTCAATTCAACGTAACCGCGATCGACCCAGGCAACGATTCACTGACTTATTCCTGGAACTTTGGAGAGGGCAGCGAACCAGTGATGGGCTCAAATGCTGCATATCGCTTCAAAGACAATGGCATCTACACCGTGACGCTAACGGTCAGAGATAAAGATGGTGGACTCACGACGGAAACCCGCACGATCAAAGTTCTCAATGCATCCCCAATCGTCGGAGGAGTTCAACAGCCTCTGAAATTTCCTTGACATTGAAGATTAGTTTCTCTGACGACATTTTTGAAGCCTTTAAAGTAAGCATCTCGAAGGTAGTCAGCATCTCGAAGGTCACTTAATTTTTGGGCTTATTGGCTCCTGGCATTCCATCGGGTGTGTAAACCACAGCACTGGCATCAATTCGCCCAATAATGGTTAATGCCGTAGTTGCTAGTATGACCACCATTTGCGCGATGTCATTCAGATCAGTTTTGCCCGTGTTCTGATAAGCGGTAACACTTTTGGCAATGAGAGGAGCAATAGACGCGATCGCAGTCAGCACCGCGCCCCAAATTGTCTTGCTCTGAACCATGCTTTTGGAAGGGACAGACGAGGGAGAATTAGAAGTTTGCATCGAGTACTCCGGGTAAATGGTCACATTCATACCATAAATCTTCAGTAGAGCGCCTCCTCTGAAAATGTTTTCAGGCTCGACAATGGTAAAAGATGTGTCGATCTGCTTCCTCAAGTCGTTGTTGTCAATCGTTCAGTTCTTCGGCTATGACTTGACTCAGAATCTCTGACATGGCGCTAAAACAAGGCTAACTGCACTAATGCTGCTCGCGTCTCAGACCCCAAATGGGAAGTCCCCAAATTTGAGAGCGAAATCCCCAACAACCGTACACTTCGCCCTTCTAAATCGACCGCTTCAAACAACTCCTGCGCTAAAGAGGTAACGATTCCCAGCTCACAAATCGGATTTAAGAGCGTTCTGCTGCGTGTAATCTGCTGATAGTTGCCAAACTTCACCTTCAGCGTAAGAGTGCGTCCCTTAGCCTGATGTTGCTCTAGACGGTGACATACATCCTGAGCGATCGTTGCGAGTTCATGAAGCATCACAGCACGATCTGTTAAATCCTGAGCAAACGAAGTTTCTGCACCCAGCGATTTACGAACCCGGTTCGCTTCCACAATGCGATCATCCTGCCCTCGCGCAATTTTGAAGTAGTGATGTCCCATTTTGCCGAACTGCTGCACCAATTCCGTTTCAGAGCGTTGCTTCAAATCTGCTCCAGTACAAATGCCCAGTTCTCGCATTCTCGTTGCACTCACCTTGCCGATGCCGTGGAATTTCTCGATCGCAAGTTGCTCAATTAACGCCTCGGCTTGATCTGGCAGAATCACGGTTGATCCATTAGGCTTGTTCATCCCCGTTGCCATCTTCGCTAAGAACTTGTTGAAGGACACTCCCGCAGAAGCGGTTAATCCTGTTTCTTGTTGAATAGAAGCTCTGATCTCTCTGGCGATCGCACTCGCATAAGGCAAATTTGATTTGCTCTCTGTCACATCTAAGTAAGCTTCATCCAGTGCAACAGGTTCGATCAGGTCGGTGTAGCGCTCAAAGATGGCGCGAATCTGCTCAGAAACGGTTCGATAGACTTCAAAGCGAGGTTTGACAAAGATGAGATGAGGACAACGCTGGATCGCAAGTTTAGACGGCATTGCAGAGTGAATTCCGAAAACTCTCGCTTCATAACTCGCAGCACAGACGACACCACGTTGAGTCGGAGAACTGCCAACCGCGATCGGCTTGCCTTGATATTGGGGATAATCTCGCTGTTCGACTGAAGCGTAGAACGCATCCATATCGACGTGAATGATTTTGCGAATCCCGTCCATCGCTTGAGAGTAGTACAAGATGACTATTACTCTATCACCCCCAGTACGCTTTTTAACGATTGTGACGATTGTGAAATTACTTCGAGTGTGGCTGAATCAACTCAATGCCAAGATACCAGATTCACCGAATGCTTGAACTGTTACCAATCTATCCCCAACATACAAGCTGATAATTTCGCTTCCGAAAGCGATGACGGGAGTACAGGGGCAAGCAGGCAAGATCAACACTGAATAGTACAATTATTCTATATGCGGGTTAAGCTGACAGTACGCGACATTAGCGAAGATTGATCAGCAACGCCCGCGAAAATATTGCCGATATAAATCACAGGTAATCATCACCTGGTTGCCTGCTAACTTGACCAGTCCCATACTATATAACTTAAATGCTTTAACTTGTTCTAGCTCTACAGGTTCAGTGGCATTGAGAACCTGTAGCAACGCTTCCCTGAGTTCAGGATAGCGTTGCAAAATACCCAAATGACGATGCAGGTGATCATGATAAATTCCAGCATCGGTGACTGCGATCGCCATCATCTCCTCAAACGAATGTTGGAACTGTGCGAGATAATAAAGTGTCCATCGCGTCAGAAAGGGATGTCCCTGGAGCAAATGCATCAATTGCTGGATCTGATGGGTAGAAAGTTGTAAGTTATGCAAATCGATCAAGCTTTCGACTTGCTCAGTAGTAAAGGGCGTTAATGCGACTTCTACTCCTAGATTAAACGGAGATTGATTCACATTGAGATGGATATAGGGTTCTGTGGATTGAACAAGAATCAAGCGAAGTTTTTGCCAGGTTGAATCGGTTTTAGAGTGCTCGTGCCACGTGCGGAGCATCGTGAAAAACTCTTGCGCGATCGCAGGATACTCGAACAATTCACTTACTTCTTCTAGGGCTAACACTAAGGGAGACGAAATTTCCTCTAATAAGTAGCCTTCCATATACAGTGTGCAACTCATTTTGCTGCCAATGTCATTATCCCAATAGGTTGCTAATTGAGGCGTGAGTTTGAGCTTTTGAGTGATACAGGTACAGAACCACCGCAGTAATTTATGGAGATCTGCAAGAATTGCCTTCTCCACCTGCTGAAAGTTCAAAGTCACCGTTTGCATCTCAGTGGTTTTGGCATAAGCCAAAATCCTTAACATGAGGGAGGTTTTTCCCATCTGACGAGGTGCCTTAATCCGAATCAGGGAACTGGGTTGAAGAACATTCTGGTAACAGAGTGATTCCTGTATCGATCGCTGTACATAGAAGGGAGAATCGATCGGAACACTGCCCGTAGGATACTCTAGTGATGTCGTGGATACAGAACCTTTGAAGTTGGTTAAAACACAATTGCGATCGGGGTTATGGGTCGTCGATTGCGCTACAACATGGCGTTCCAAAACGCTGCGAACATTGAATTTTGTCACCTTTTGTCCCAACGCTTCCGAGAACAATCGCCAGAGTCTCGGAGCCGCAACTTGCTGAATGTAATTCCCAGAATAGTTATGCTCTCGGGCAATTTGCTCATAGGTTTTCTTGGGAGCCTGCCAAGACTCCAATAAAATCATGCGTTGTAGGTCATTAAGATGCTCACCCGTAGCTTCATACGCAACTTGTTCTGCTACTGCCAGAAATGTCTCTAAAGTTTGCATCATGACTTCGATAAAAAATTTGAAAAAGGCTAAGAAATCATCAACGATATTATTCTTCAGACTTCACGAAAGGGTATTCCCTAAAGGTGCAATATACAACGCTGAAGGGAAACCCCCAAATCACTGACATATCTGTTGATGTTCCTCAGTAACGGATGGATGAGTGCTTAGATAGTCTTGCAACCAATCGCAAGCGAAACTAATATCATTCATGGCAGTGATGTGCTTCCAATTCCATAAAATGATCCGTCGATCGAGACCGGCTGAAGCAATCAGCGAGTTGGATTTCTGCGAGTGTTCGCGGCTCTCAGGGCTAAAGACCACCGTTTGGACTGCACCCTCGTGACCTGTCAAGGTTCTTAGTAAGGAACCGTTCGTTTGCCAAACTTTGACTGTTCCATCGATCGAGGAAGAAGCTAGGAATTGTCCATCAGGGCTAAACGTGACCTCTAAAACACTTGCTGCATGACCCGTTAGGGTATGGACTAAGGAACCATCGATTCGCCACAGCTTCACCGTATTGTCGCTAGAAGCAGAAGCAAGCCAGTCACCTTGAGGACTGAAAGCCAATGCATTAATAGCAGCCTGATGCCCCGTTAAGGACTGGAATAGTCGTCCATCGGGGTACCAGAATTTAATCGTCTTGTCCTCCGCACCAGATGCAATCAGTTTTCCATTCGGGCTAAAGGCGACTGTGTTCACGCTGCCTTGGTGTCGGACGAAAAAACGACTTGGTTGCTCAGAAAATTGCCCATTGGGAGTTCGATCCCAAACCTGCACTGTGCCATCACTGCCGCCTACAATCAATTGCTGACGATCGGGACTAAAGGCAACGTCTCGTGCTCCCGCTTGTGATTGGAGCGTTTGTTTGTTGTGACCCTCTCGGTCAAAAAGTTCCACAGTCCCACCCCGAAACACATTAGCAATCTCTGCTCCATCAACACTAATGGTTAACCCAGTCACCGATAACTGGTTTGTGAAGACTGTTTTCTCTGGAATTGGTGCAATTTCTCCTGCTGTGTCCCGTCGCCAGAAGTTAAGGCGAAAATCAACCGAAGCAGAAAGCAGTTGGGAACCATCGGCATTAAATACGAGCCGATCGATGGTATCCGTATGCCCTGCTAACACATTCCAGGTAGGATGATGGGGTTTCCAAAACCGAATACTCCCATCCTCAGAACTGGAGACTAACCAGTGTCCATCGGGACTAAACCTCACTGCCCGTACCACTGCATGATGCCCCGATAGTGTCCTAAGCAATCCCCCCGTTGTTTGCCAGAGCCGAACTGTGTTGTCTGTACTAGCAGTTGCTAACTCCTGACCATCCGGACTAAATGAGATCGCGCGGACATTCGATCGATGACCAATGAAGGATTTGATTAATTCACCCTTGATATTCCATAGACTCACGGCTCCATCAACCGAAGCGGTTGCAAAGGTTTGATCCTTTGGACTAATAGCGATCGCAAAGATGGGACCTTTTTCGGTACTCAATTCAGCGATGACGCTGCCATCCGATCGTAGAACCCGCGTGTTGATGGTCTGAGGTGGATCGGGTCTTGGTTCCGTTTGCCCTCCTTCTAGTTGATTGAGACGACGAGAGGGGGGAGGCTGCGGCAACTCCGGTTTTGAACCTGTTTCCCCTTCTAAGGGGTTAAGACGACGAGGTGGAGGTGGGGGTGGCGTAACGATGGCAATGAGGAATTGACCGTCGGGACTGAAGGCTAGGTGCTCGGTTTTGGGTAGATGCTGGATTAAGCGACCATCCGTATGGAAAAGATAAGCATTTTGTCCGCCTGCAATGATGGCAAGTTTCTGAGCATCAGGACTAAATCGAACTCTTCTAACAGAATGGTTTAGCGGCAAAGTTTTGAGTAAAGTGCCATCTGCTCGCCAGAGTTTCACCGTTCGATCCGCAGAGGCAGTGGCAATTGTTTGCCCGTCCTGGCTCCAATCTACTGATGTAATCATTGCTAGATGAGCATCCCAGGCTTTCAGCAGTTGACCATTTGGTTGCAATAGCCGCAATTTTCCATCCACTGCTACCGCCGCAACCATTTGTCCATCGGGACGAATGGCGACTTCCTGAACCCCTGTACCCACATCAATTTGATTACTCGCTGTGATCCCATCAGACACAAGCCGGAGCACCGATTGCACCTGTTGGGCTAGGGCAGGATCAGCGTTACCGAGAGTATTCAATTTAGTGTTAGCATCGACTGCTTGTACGAGTGCTTCAAGCTGATGATGTGCCCCAAAATTTCCTTCAGCCGAAGACGCAAGCGCTCTGATCTCACTAATTCTTGCTTGGCGATACTGGAAAAAGGTGATCATACCAAAGCAGATCGCAATCAGCAGTGCCACTGCCACGGTTGCCAAGAGTTGTCGTTGTAATTTGATCGCTCGCCGTTCCTGTTGTAATTGGGCTTCCATCGCATGAGCGCGATCGGCTTCTAAAGCTTGCTGGATTTGACGGCGATCGCTCTCTACCGAAGCCGCTAAAAACTGATAGTCAAGGTCACTCAAGCGTTTTCCCTGCGCCCATTGTTGGGCATCTTGCAGGGCTTGTCCTCGGAGCAAACGTGATTCATCCTGACGTTGGGAGTATACCCAAGCGTCTAAGGTCTGGGAATAAGGACGAAGCGACTTTAGTTGCTGTTCTACCCAAGTGAGATCAAATACAGCGGCATAAATGCGATTTTTTACCTGGAGATAGCTCTGCTGTTTGACCACCAAGCCAGATAGTAAAAGTTCGATCTGCTCTGGACTATCGTCTACTGGTAATGGAATTTGATCTTCTAAAATCTGCTGATATAGGCCAAGCAATCGCCCTGCAGTTTCTTGATTCGAGAGAATGCGATTGCGAATGGTCTTTAGATGTTCGGGTTCATCACGGGATTCCCATTCTGTTAGGATGACGGTTTGAACTAAGTTATCGACCCAAAATGGTTCATTGCCGGGAGGAATGGTGAGCCGACCTTCAGTTGCAATGTGACTAGACTTGAGCACACAATGAATCGCAGCTTGGCAAAGCTTCTGAGTCAAGAAGGGTTGTCCATTCGTCCAGGATAAAATGGCTTGCAACACAGCAGGAGCATTGCTTATATGTTCCTTTAAGCCCAGTACCAAAGGGTCTGCTTCAGCAGTAGTAAAGCCATTAAGGGCGATCGCAGTTCCCAAATTAAATGGAGTACGTCTTCGATCTTGAATTAAATCAGAAGGGGTGGCAACCCCGAAAATTGCAAAGCTGATTCGTCTGTAATCTTCGTCGATCGCACGTTGGTTATAGCAAAAGCGAATCAGTGCAAAAAAATCGTCAACAGAAAAGGGAAGACTTAAGATACTATCAATTTCATCAATAAAGATGACTAAGTTTTCATTTGGAAATTCTTTAAGCAACACATCACTAATAAATCGACTCAATCGTTGCAAAAGAGAAATATCTTCTTCATCCCGCCACCAGCTTTGCAGATCGACCTGTTTGAGGAGCTTAAATCCACGCCATAAATCTTTGACGATTCCTTTGTACCATTGCAACGACGTAATATTTTCGCTCCCAATGTTCGTCATATCCACCACTGCACAGCGATAACCCGCTTCTTGTAAGCGAGTGCGTGTCCTGACTAACAAAGACGACTTGCCCATCTGGCGCGAATTCAGCACATAGCAAAACTCACCCCGTTTGAGAGCTGTATACAATTCGGTGTCAGCCTGTCGATAAATGTAACTGGGGGCATCATTGGTTAAGCTTCCACCAACTTGGTAACGCATAGACGATCAAGCAAAACATCTGGGAAGATTCGAGAACTAGAAAAACATCAAGCTTGAATCAACACCAAATTATACCTGGCAAGATTAAAGTGTGAAAAAACTATGAACAATTATCTTTTTTTGGGGACAATATGGATTCAATCGAGATGAAATATCAGGTTTTATCAGGTTTTATCAGGCATGTCCCATAGAAGAAGCGGGAAAACTGGGGAATGAATCCCTATAGTCACTTCAATGAGCAGCTTCTTCCAAAAAGCTTTGAGTCTGTTTGGCGATCGTGCAGAGTCAGAGATACCACAGTCAAACGCTATGCCGCCCGATATATTTCAGCCAAACCTATCACCGCCAGATTTATCAACGTCAACGTCTCCAGAGCAAGGCTCTCAGCCTGTTGCGACGGTTGTAATTCCCAATCCTGTGAAATATCAGTGGGTCTATAACTTAACTGTTGCTAACTGTCAGGAATTTGAAGCGCTCACCTTTCCCAGTCTCAAAAAGCGGTGGCAGACCTATCAGCAGCGCGGTGATCTTGGTGGCGTTGCCGCGATCGTAAATGGGCAAATGGTCGGATTATTAGTGGTCGAACTGTTAAGCGATCGAGCAGAAATTCTTTCCCTGTTTGTCGTACCAGAACACCGACGGCAAGGAATTGGTTTCCAACTAGTGCGTTATGTCGAACTGGGCTTGAAACGAATCAACTGCCCCCAAATGCAGGTTCGCTATCAAGTCGGTGAATTGACAAACTCCGCACTCGAAACGATTCTGCACCGCCAAGGATGGCAAACTCCAAAAACTGATTTTCTGATTACTAAAACCACGATCGAAGCATTCAAACAAGCGCCCTGGGTGTACCAATATCCCCTGCCACCAAAGTTTACAGTTTTTCCCTGGATCGAGTTGAGCGAGGCAGAACGGGATCAGATTCTCCAGCGTCAGACCTACCCTGCTAACCTCAGTCCCTTGGACCCCGATCCGCGGCTCGAACCGATCAATAGTTTAGGGCTGCGCTATCAAGGTGAAGTGATCGGTTGGACAATTAACCATCGGATTGCACCGGATACGATTCGCTATTCGACGATGTTTGTGGAAGCCAGATTCCAACGCCTGGGACGTGGTTTTTCGTTATTGACCGAAGCGATCAAACGCCAGATTGATAGCGGAATTCCCTATGCGACAGCTGCGGTGTCGAGCGATAACTTGCCCATGTTGCATTGCGCCGATCGCTACTACAAGCCCTTTGCAACATACCTATCCGAATCTCGTTCTAGCTACAAGGTGTTAGGTTAGGGCATTCCTAATTGATGATCGAATGCGACTAATATCGAATCAATCGATCATTGGTCGCATTTCGCTATTCAATTGCAATTCGTTTTCCAACAACGATTATAAGAACAATGACCACAAGAAAAGGGATGCCGCACCGACATCCCTCTCATCCTTCAGAAGCAATCTTGCTAGGCTTTGGGCAAAAACTTAGTTTCTAGCAGCGTGCGATAGGTTTCAACTAATCCATACCAATTAGAAAGTGCATGGTGAATTTGTTGCTGACGTTCTGTATCCGTTACGGTAGATAACTCGTAGTGGAAGTTACCAGAAAACAGCAGTCCAGAGATTTGCTCGTCATTCGGCAATCGCAATTGCGTGGGGTTGATGCTGAGTTGAAAACGGCAGTCCTCTAGCATGTAGGACAAATTGAGCGAGGCTTGCATCGGCTCTCGTCCAAACTGTTGCCATTCACCTGGAGAGAGCAGCGTTTGCGTCAAATATTTTTGAGCAGCATCGGGTTGATCCTTCAGCGTCACAATCCGCTTGGGATTAATGCCAATACCTTGGTAGTCAGCTTGAGGCATGGTTTCCACATACTTTGCTGCCATTTTCGCGATCGCAATTTCTTCCTCAGATTTGGCGCTAATGGATTCGGAGAAGCTGATTTTGCCCAATTCAACTAGAATGCTGATTCCATTTTGAAACACCAGTTGAATAACTCGTTGAGAAACAACAGGATTACGGGCTAGTTGCCAATCTTTGGGGACGATCCCGCTAAAAACAAAAAAATCTGGATTCAGTAGAGCGGGGTTAGCTCCTTTAGCAACGATTACGATCGAAAGTTCTTGAATATCGATTTGGTTCTCTAAATGGGGTTGCGTGGAGTGATCTAAAGATTGCTCTGGGGGTTTCTCTAAGACTGCTGATTTCTCCATCAGACTTATCCTCAAAAAATGATGTTCTTAGCATTCCCTTGCTGTTTTCAAAGATTCAGACTATTCAATCGTTCAACTCTTAAAATTAATGCGCTAAACAAGCAAAATTCTTATCCAGAGAGCAATACAGGAATCTACAGAATAATCAAGATATGAGTTTTTATGAGGTGAATATGACTTTTTATCACCTTTATAATATGACGTTTTTTGAATTCAATATAAGTTGATATATTGCGTTCTTTCCGTGTTTTTACTTTTACAAGACTCAAAGATTTATCCCATCATTGATTCAATGCTAGAAAGATGGGCGTTGTGAAAAATCACAAGGTCTAGCGCTCATCTTCTCCAACAATAGTACTAGCCAATGGCTATAGTTCATTGGTTAGAGAATGCTCACTTCAAGTTTGTGGATGATTATGTCAGGTTACTAGCGCTTTTGGCTGCGTTCGTCCCTTTCTAGATCGTCTTCTCCCAGTTACAAAATCTTGAATCCGCTCATATCCGTATCGCTCTAGCAGTATGGATTCTTGCCTCCATGCTCATATTTTTGCTGTCTTTGTTTCTAAGGAATTGAACGATGAGTTCTGATTTTAACCGCGCGTCTTTTTTTGCTGCTCAGTCTCTCAATCAATTGACGACTTTCCCGATCGAGTTGCAAACAGGAATCACGCATCAGCCGTTGTGGGAAATCACCTCTCGTTCTGCTCCGTCTTCATTTCCTCTGCTCACTGATAGCTTCAAGACGAGATCGAATATTGGACAATCTAGCGCCTACTTGGACTTCAGCATCAATCGTGCCTTTAACCAGACAGCAAGCGATTCTTTTTCGAGTACGCCCTGGTCAGCGAACACGATCGTTTCAGGAAACCGCGATCGTAGCAATGAACTCTTCTTTATTGATAGCAGCGTGGAAGATGCTGCCAGCTTACTCAGCGAAATTTCACCGAGTCAAATCGTCTACTTGAATGCATCGCAAGATGGTGTTGAGCAAATCAGTGAAATCTTGGCACAACGTCAAGGAATTTCTGCGATTCACATCATTGCTCATGGTGATGCGGGTTCACTGCGACTAGGTAATGCTGAGTTAAGTGGAACAACGCTGGATTCCTACCGCACCAAGTTGCAGGCTTGGCAAACCAGTTTGACTGACAACGCCGACATTCTAATCTATGGCTGTGATGTGGCAGCGGGCGAACAGGGGCAAGCCTTCGTCAATCAAATCAGTCAACTTACGGGTGCAGATGTCGCAGCATCAGATGATCTGACCGGAAATGCAGCGCTAGGTGGAGATTGGATCTTAGAATTTGATACGGGCACGATCGACACTACCATCTTTGCCAACATTGACTATCAGCACATTTTGGCAACGGTTTCCCTGACCAGCGGCAAACTGGTTTACGATGCGGATGGCAGTTATTTAATCAGTAATGGGCAGTCAGCAATAACCTTCGACTACCAAAACGACCTCACGTTCTCACTCTCTGGTACTGATCTCGTTATTACAGAAAACAATACAAGTGGAAGTTATTCGGAAACCATTTCAGCCGGAACTGGTATCACGCAAGTCAATAGCTATAGCGTGAGAGTTGCCCTGAGTTCAATCACTTCTGGACTTGAGATCAAAACACGGTCAGGGGCAGACAAAGTTACCTTCTCCTCTGGATTCAGTAGCTTTTCCAATGTAGTAAGCCTCAAGCTTGATATGGGTGATGGTGAGGATACCGTTACTGCTAATACCGAAATTAATACTAAAGGCGGAGCATTTACCATTAATGGTGGGGATGGTAGTGACAAAATCAACTTCAACAGCACTGTCTATACAGCAGGGGGGAGTTTTAGCATTGACGGAGAGGGGGGAGATGATACAGTCACGGTAAGTTCAAGTGTGTACACTCAGGGTGGGAATCTGAGTATTGATTCCAATACAATTACCATCAATGCAGGCAGTACACTTTCAAGTCGCAACACTTCAGCCACAGATCACTCCACTGGGACTTCGATAGGGAATTCTGGAACGATTTCCTTAACGGGCAAACAGATCACGATCGGAACCAATGGCAGTACCTCTAGTGCTAACCTATATTCCCAGGTGGGGACAGGAAGTACTTACACTGCTGGCAACATCACAATTAGCGCCAGCGAAACCGAATTAGCTGCCACTGTTCTTGATGGAACTGAAACCAGCACAGCGACAATTTCGCTTTATAAAGCTAATCTTCAAGGAAAAGATGTGAAGATATCGGCTGAGGCTGACTATGCCGGAGAATTTGATGATACTAGCTCAGTCGGAAACTCCATTATCGGCTTCTTGGATAATTTTTCCTTAGCAGGTGGAGCAGCGATTTCCACAGCAAAAGCGACAATTACCGTAGATGTCAATACGAGTATTATTGCTGCAAGTTTGGATGCGTCCGCGACAGCAACCACTAATGCAATCATTCAACCTCTCTTTTCCTTCATCCTGGGTGCAGCCTATGGCAAAGCAGATTCCACTGCGAAAGTATCGATCGCTGGTACTGTCACAACCACAGGCAATGTCTCCATTTCCACACTGACTGATAACACCGTAGATGTACAAGTTATCACCTCAAAGTGGAGTAGCTCCAACGTTGCAACGAATTCAACCGCCGCTGCTGCTATCAGTGAACTATATAGTGAATCGACCGCAGAAATTACTGATACAGCAAAGATCACGGCAGGCGGGAATGTTAGCGTCACAGCTAATACCATCGATCGTAATAGAACTAATGCAAAATCAAATAATGCCTCGAATGGAACTCTATCTGTTGCAGCAGCAGTTTCCTTTGAAGATGGCAAAACCAATGCCTTGATTGATGGAAATGTCACAGCCGTAGGCAATGTCACCGTTGAAGCGAATCAAAAGAATGAGGATGTTGAAAGTATTTTTTCTGGTGGTAGTAGTATAACAAGTGGTAGTGGTGTACGTGCCTCTGCTGGGATCAGTGATATTAAAGACGATGTGCTCTCTGGCATTAAAAGTAGTGCGACGTCAGCTCTCTGGGACAAACTAAAGTCTGTGGTATCAACCAAATCGTCGAGTGCTAGTAGTAGAACCAGAGGAAAAACGTCGAGTTTTCAAATTGGGGCTGCTGTTGCCTACATTGAGGACAACAACACCGTTTTAGCCCGCATTGGTGGCAGATTTGATGATGATGATACTACCGATACTACTGCAGCAACTGTTACGGCTCAAACTGGCAGCATTATTGTTGATGCCACGGCTGAGTACCGACCCGATGTGACCGCAATCTCAATGCTCGACAATTCTAGCAGTAGTTCCTCAAGTACTTCTTCTTCTAGTACCACTTCTTCTAGTAGCTCCTCTAATGGCAGTTTTGCAGGTTCGGCAGCGGTTGCGCTCGGCGACTACGTGAATAATGTCACTGCCTATATTGGCAATTCAGCCGTTGTCAATGCTTATAAAGGCTTATCTGTGACGGCTAACACCCTAAATAACTACAGTGCTGAATGGGGAGTCAATCTTGTAGAACCCTTCACTGGAACTGGAGCTTGGTATTCCAAAGCTGGTGAGTTTGTCAGTAACTTGACGGGCTACCTGAACAGCAATTTGGGATTGGATGAATACATTTTTGATTCTTGGAGCCAAGCAGCAGCTAAGAGCCAGAGTAAATTGGCAGCAGCGGGTGCTGTGACTGTTTTGTCTTTGGATCAAACAAGTAAAGCTTATATTGACCAAAGCGCTCAGATCAACCAAAACACAAGCTTGCGATCGGATCAACAAACTGTTCTGGTCGAAGCCACAAGCGTCAATGAATCGGTTCACTTTGGCGGCAACATTGCGTTGCCAGGATTAAACTGGAACGATCAAACCAATTCGTTGGGCTTTAGTATTGGTGGTGCTGGAACTAAGGCGAGTAATGCTATTGGCGGCGCTGTCTTGGTGATTGACTATCGCAATGATGTAACAGCAAGAATTGAAGATGGTGTTACCTTATATGCCGATAGTCTGAAGGTTAATGCCGATAGTGAAACGATGAGTATTGATGTCGCTGCGGCAGGTGGCAGTGCCGATACCTTTGGTTTCAGTGGCGTGGGCACCTGGATTTATGTAGACAATACTACGACAGCACAAATTGATGATGGAGTTACCCTGGTTGTGGGTGATAACCTGGTGAGTGGCTCGACCGCTAGCTTGGTTGTGAATGCTGAGGATACCAGTAATGTCATCAATATAATGGGTGGTGTTGCTGTGTCTGAAAGCATTGGTTTTGGTGCCAGCATTGGGTTTAATACCGTCGATCGTAAGACCCGCGCTGTGATTGGCAACTTGAGCGATTCTGGCGAAACGGATGCAACGACTTCAATTACTAGCAGTGGCAATGTCAGCATCAACGCCAAGAATGATGGTTATATTGGTTCCTTCTCGCTAGCCTCCGCGATTTCGACAGGCGGTAGTGTCACGACTAATTCCGATGGCTCAACGACAGGATCGACCACTTTTGGAGTTGGAATTTCTGGCGATGTGGCGTTGAATGAAGTCGCGGATACGACTGAGGCGTATTTGCGTGATGTCAAAGTGACGACGAATAGCTCCTCGACGGTCAGTGTCACGGCAAATAATGATAGTGAAATTCTCGCGATCGGTGGCTCAGTTGCACTGACGATCGGGAATAACAACCAATCCACGGCTTCTGTAGGCTTAGCAGGTTCCTATGGTCAAAATACCGTTAGTCAGACGACTAATGCCTATTTAGAAAACACGACTCTGAGCAATTCTAAATCACTGACGGTGAATGCAACGAATACCAGTGAGGTTTATGCAGTCGTCGCAGGTGGTTCCGGAGCAGCGAATTCAGCTATCAATGTTGGGATTGCTGGCGCAGTTACCATCAATGAAATTGACAATTCTACAAAAGCCTATATCGCCAATTCTACAACCACAATCTCAGGTGCTATCACGGTTAGCGCAACAGATGATTCGACCTTACATGCGGATGCAGGTGGAGCAGCTCTAGCGATCGCAATCAAGCCCTCCTCGAATGCTGCATCGGTTAGTGCTGGTGCAGGCTTGTCCTATAACGATGTCACCAATATGGTCAGTGCCTATGTGGATAAGTCTACACTCACTGCCAGTGGCAATGTAGCGATTACTGCAGCATCGACGGGAACGATCGATAGCTTTGCCTTGGGGGCGGCAGCGGCGGTGAGCACGAATGCTTCGTGGCTAGCGATGAGCTTGTCAGGTGCCGGTGCAGGCGCAAATAACGACATTGAAACCACTATTAGCGCCTACGTGACGAATGGCAGCAGTATTACGACTTCTAACAGCGGCACGATTTCGATTAGCGCGACTGATGACAGCGACATCACGGCGGATAGCGGTGGTTATTCGCTTGCTCTAAGCTACAGTTCTGTAAGTACTTCCGGCTCGGTTGGGGTATCGATCGCAGAAAACGACATCCACAATACGATCGATGCCTACGTTGATAAATCTACGCTTACCTCTGCGGGTGCGGTCAATATCACTGCCCAATCGACCGCTGAAATTGATGCCCTCAGCATTGGAGGTTCTGCTTCCAGTTCTTCTGGATATTTGGGTAGTCTCAGCCTCAGCGGTGCGGGTGCCGGCACAAACAATAATATTGACAATACGATTTCTGCCCAAATCAAGAACAGTGCAACGGTTAAGACCTCCAATAATGCAGCAGTGAATCTCACAGCGACGGATAACAGCACTATCACTTCGGATGCGGGTGGAGTCTCGATCGCTGCGACGCTTGGTGATGGTTCGAGTGCTTCTCTGTCAATTGGGGCTGCCGTTGCAACAAACCAAATTGGACAAGCGCAAGGCCATACGATTCAAGCCTTGGTAGACAATGCGACAATCAGTGCTGATGGCATTGTGACTGTAACTGCAAAATCTACTGCAACAATCGATGGTTTAGCCTTCAGTGGTTCAGCCGCAGCTTCTGGTTCTACGGGTGGCGGAACCATTAGCCTGTCTGGCTCAGGTACAGGGATTGAGAACACGATTAAAGCCAAGATCGCCGCAGGAATTCAAAACGGAGGCAAAGTCACTACCGATGAAACAGCGACATTAACCGCGATCGATGACAGTGAGATTATTGCCGATGCGGGTGCCGCGAGTCTTTCAATCGGGGGTAGCACCGATGCTTCAGGAGCGGCTTCCGTTGGAGTCGCGATCGCGGATAACGAAATCAGTAATACCGTCAAAGCCTACGTGGATAAAGGAACGGTCAGCGCAGGCGATTTCAACCTTACTGCAAACTCTACTGCCACCATTGAAAACTTTGGCTTGGCAGGCGCAATTAGTGTTGCGGTAAGTAGTGGTGCATCGGTAAGCGCAGCAGGCGCAGGGACAGGTGTAACTAATACGCTAGGGAATACCATTCAGTCCTACATTCAAAATAGCAGTACGATTACGACCACGGCAGACTCAAACAATGGTGGCGATCTAAATCTTAATGCGATCGACCAAAGCACGATCAAAAGTATAGCGGTCGGAGGGAGTATTGCAATTTCTGGTAGTAGCGCTAGTTTTAGCATGGCGATCGGTGCCGTTACGGTTGAGAATACGATCGACAATACCGTTCAATCCTTCATCGGTCAGAGCACGACTGATAGCACAACCATCAGTGCTGGAGATGATATTACGCTCAAAGCACAATCCCAACTGACGATGACGGAAAATACGGCTGTCGCAGCTTCTCTCGCAGCAGGTGTTGCCCCAACTAGCGCAAGCTTTAGTGGAGCCGGAGCAAGTGTAACCACGACCACAACTAACGAAGTGGGAGCCTTTATTCGCAATGTCAATACCAGTAGTACCTACAATATTCAAGCGACGGGCGAAATTAGCCTGGCTGCAAGCGATACGTCCAACATTGATCCTACAGTTGGCAGTGGTTCCGCAGTAGCAAGTTGGATCGGTGCATCGGTGGGCGTTTCGACAACCGATACAACGGTAAACAACACAGTGCAGGCCTACATCGACAACGCCAAAGTTGCCTCCAACAACGATAACCTCAACCTGGCTGCAACCTCAAATCCAGATATTGATGCACTCTCAGTCGCAACTTCAGTGGCAGCAAGCCTTTGGGGGGGCGCGGGAACCGGAGCAGAAGCAACTGCAACCGTAAAATCGACGGTCGAAGCTCGGATTGGCTCTGGTAGTTCGGTGAAGGGTAAAACGATCAATGTCACCGCAGACAGTACCGATGATGTGGCAACCGATGCTTATGGAGCGAGTGCAGGTATGGTGGCGATCGGTGCTAGTGTTGCAGATTCCATCACTCAAAGCACAACTAAAGCTCATGTCACTGGAGCAACCCTCTCTGCTACCAATCTCAACATTACTAGTACTGGTGATGGCAAAGTTGATGCCGGGGTTATATCGATCGCAGGTGGCGTATTAGCCTCTGGATCTGGCAATAGTGCCGATGCCACATTTGATTCTACGGTGAAAGCCTATGTAGGCGATTCCACAACGATTTCTCTGACAGGCAATCTTAATATCACCGCCACTGCTCAACCGGATGCTGATGCTAATGCCTTTGGTTTGAGTGTGTCAGGACTTGTGCAAGCAGGGTATTCGGCTGCAACGGCTGAAGTAACACCTCAAGTTGATGCCTATGTTGGAAGTAGCAGTACAATTAGCGCCAGCAATTTGACGGTTCTCGCACAGCAAAGCCTTCCGACCAGTGGAGATGCTGCCCATACTGAGGCAACGGGTGCGGGTGGTGCTTTGTTTGGTTCGGTCAACGCTAGTGAAAGTACCGCAACCAATTCGGGGCAGGTGAGTGCCTATGTGGGCAAAAACAGCAAGCTGACGATTACCAATACGGCTTCGATTAAAGCAGATGCAGACAGCCAACAAACGGCAGAAGCCGATGGCTATAATGGCGGAATTTTGGCGCTAGGTGCTAACATCGCTAATGCAGAGTCAAGCTTGACGACACAAGCATATTTGGATACAGGCGTTAACATTACGGCGAAGGATCTGAAGATTCAAGCAATCGGTAACGATTACAATTATGCCAATGCAGTTGCAGGTGGTGGCGGTGTCGTGTCTGGGCAAGCTGCTTTGAGTTCGACCAATAACGCAAGCATGGCTAAAGTTCGTATCGAAGATGGTGATTCTACGAGCGGTAATGTAGAAATCAATGTCAGTAATGCGATCGAGATCAGCGCTGATCAAACCACGAAGTTCAACAGTAAAGCCAATAGTGTCAACGCTTCGGTTGTTGGGGCAAGCGGTGCCTTTGCAGACAACACGGTGAATACAATATCTAAGGTGACGATCGGGATCGATAGCGACAATACCAATCAAAACCTGGTTATCAATGCTGCTAGCTTCACTGTAAATGCCACTCAAACCATCCTCAAAGCAGAATTGAGTGATGAAACGGCTGAAGCTGGTTCTGGTGGTGTGGTTGATGCCTCTGCGGTTATAAGCAGTACTGTGATCAATAATGCAACGACAATCACGATCGGGGACAGTTCTACTACAAATGCCTATGACACAACGATTTCAACGACAGGTGAGATCAATTTAAGAGCGTCAAACGATGTCTCTGCTTGGGATGAAACGACGTTAGATAGCGGTGGTGTTATTTCCATAGCAGCCGCAGAATCCACTGTAAAGCAACAAACCAACCAAGCGATCGTCACAATCCAGGATGCAAACCTTTACAGCAATGGAGATATTACGCTCTCAGCAAAAGCAAAGGTCACGCTAGATGTAACGGCAAATGCCTCTAGTTACGGTTTGGCAGGGGAACCTTCAGCGGAATCGATCGCGAGTACCAATACTCAGAACCAAATCCAACTGAAAAATGGGGCTTATCTGCGTTCCGAAGGCGATGTCAACCTATTGGCGGGACAGAATGCTAATGGCGATACTAATGTGATTGACGTGAACGCTCGATCGAACGTCTGGAATTACACAGCGGCACCTCTGAGTAGTGCTGGATCTTCAGATGCCACAGTGACCTTGGAAAATACGATTACGATCGATGCTGGTGCCCAAATCCAAACGGTTTACGACACGAATCTTCTGACCACTAAAGGAGAGATAGAAGCCGTTGGACTGCTGAAGAGCCAGGATAGTTATGAGGCACTGATTGGCACGATTACGGGAGCATCAGTTGCAGATATTAAGCGAACAGATAATGACATTACGGCCACAACTGGCGTAACTGTGAATGGCACGATCGAGGTCAGTATCGAAAACCAAGAAACCCTGACCATTGATGAAAGCCTGACCCTGATCTCAACCACAACCGTAGATGGTGTGAGTATTTATCCCATCAATATCACGCAGAAATCTGATGGCGTTGGAACAGTCACCCTCAGCGTTGAAGATCTCTACAGCAACATCAGTACTTATATCTCGCAACTGCAAGAATTGAAATCGACCTATGCAGGCGATACGAGTACGGTTGCTGCATACACCGCGGAAATCGCCTATTGGGAAAATCAACTGGAGGAACTCGGTTCAGTGAGCCAAGTCACCTACATTGAGATTCCAGATATCAAGGTGAAAGTTGGTGATATTCGGGTAACAGGCGATTATCTCAAGGGCAGTGGTGTCTTGAATTCGCCAGGTGATGCCAAAATTACCATTACCAATGGCAGTCCCTATTACCTACGGGTGAATAACCTGAAAATTCCTGAAGTCGAAGGTGGACGAATTCTATTTAACAGTACTTCTGTTACCAGCAACAGTACGATTAATACTCGTAACACCTCTGAAAATACTGCCAACTTCAGTCAAGTTATCACCTCAGATAACAGTGATGATGCCTTGATTCAAGTGGAGAATACCTACGATCCGACCTTTGCAGTACAGGCAAGCGAATTTGCTGCATTAGGTGTGGATACGCCTGAAGCACCTGATCTCGAAGTCATTGGAACTGTAGATAATGCTAAAGGCACAGTGCAATTGATCAACGATGAAGGTAGTGTGATTGTCTATGGTAGCCTCAACGCAGAAACAATCGACATCCAATCTGGCAGCGATTTTGTCCTGACTGATGATGGAACAGTCTTTGAATTTAATCCTTCGAGTAAGGTCAGCACGTTCCAGAATACGATTACGATCTCCAATCATGGTCTGAGCACAGGTGATCAAGTCTTTTATAGCAATGGGACTGGAACCAGTATCGGTGGCTTGTCCGACAATCGGAGCTACTACGCGATCGTGATTGATAGCAACACGATTAAACTCGCCTCGACTGAGGATAATGCCTTCGCCAACAAAACTTATACTTTGTCGAGTGGCGGTAGCCAGTTGACACTAACAGGACATAGCTTAAGCGATGGCGATCAAGTAGTTTACCGCAGTTCCAATGGCTCAATCTCTGCCACCTATTACGTCGATAAGATTGACAACAACACGATTAAGCTAGCCAGTATTTATGCACCTATATTTGGTGGGGGATTTAGCGGCTATGTCACTCTCAGCAGCGGTGGTAGCCTGACGCTCAATTCCTCAAAAGAAATTGATCTCACTAGTACAGGTAGCGGTACTGAGCATAGCCTCAGCCTGACAGACGACTTAGGCTTCCTGCATGTGGGTGGTAATCCTCGTAGCCAACTCTCAAGCACTGCAACTAGTTTTGAAAATGGACCAGAAACCAGTGGCTCTTCATCGGTTGATCCGAGCAGTAGCAGCAGTATCACTGCGAGCAGTAACGTATTTATCAACGCCCGCTATCTGAATATCAATGGTGTGATCCAAAGCGGAACCCCCGATCGTACTCTCACCCTCAGCAACAGTTTCAATGCCACCATCAGCGCCTTCAAATCCAGCTACGACAGTACAATTGCTGCCGGTAAAACTCCATCGACCAAATATCTCACGCTATCAACCGATACAGATGGTACCAGCATTGACGCGAAATATAACGCTGAAGAAAATCGTATCGAACTAGATGATGTTGAGATCGAAGGCGGCTATATGCAATTGGTGGGACACATCATCAGCACCGGAGATGGCAACCTGAGGGTGATGGATGGGTTTGGTCGCATCAATATCACGAACAACACGAACTATGACATTGCCATCAATAGCATTGATGCAGGTGGCAGTGGTATCGAAGGCAAGTTACAAATCATTGATACCGCTAAAACGGGTGCAAATGGTGAAGCTTTAATGACAACCTACACTCGGGTTGGTAGTAACGTCACTGTCACCGATACTTCCACGACTAGCGGCAAGACGACAACCTTATCGAATACCCGTGCTGCCAGCTATAATCCTCTTGCCAATCAGCGTTACACCTGGGTCACAGGACAGTCTAGTATCACGGAAACTCAGAAAACCTATGGTAAATCTAGTTTTTGGGGTTCTGATGACCTTGCAAAAGATCCAGGAACTGCGATCGAAACTACAACGATGTTACTGGATGAAACTCCACTCCTAGAAGGGGCTTATATCGAAACTACTACCAACAGCAATCTGTATGCCTACAATCGTGAAGTGGTGACTACGAGTAGTAATCAACTCGTCGATCAAGATACCTGGACAGAGACCAGCGGCTGGTGGATCTTCAAGAAAAAGACTTACTATCGCCGTGATACCTACCAGCAGGGTAAAAAGACGATCAATACCCACAGCTATGATGCCGATTCACCTATTGCGGTGACCTTTATCGGCTATGACACGGGTTCAGTCAGCATCACCTCAACCCAAGACATCCTGTTGCTAAATTCAATCAGTAATAAAGGTGGTAGCACTACCCTTAAATCTACTTCAGGCTACATTGATAACCTGTCTACTAACGGTGTGATCACTAGTAATAGCCTAACCCTTTCGGGTAGCAAGCTGATGGATCTCAGTACCGATGTGAGTCAATTGCAATTCAATGCAACGGGTAATGTCTCGATTACCGACATTGATGGTAATGTGACGATTTTCGGTGAAAGCTATTCGTCTTCTGGTACCGTCACGCTGTCTACCAATGGCTCTCTCTTAAGTGCCGGTGCGGGCGGCTATGACATCAAGGCTTACACGATCGATCTCACGTCCGAAACTGGCTCGATCGGTTCTTCTACTCAGTCTTTGCGGGTTGACTCTGGCTTCAAAACAACGACAACGATCATGGGTATGGTCACTTCAATAACCGCAACACTACTCAGCACTGCGGATGGAACATCAGGTGTAACCCTGGATGCTGCTGACAATATCTACCTCAAGGAAACGGATGGAGATCTCTATCTGGTTAGTGCCACCGCAGGAGGTAATGTTAATCTGACGGTCTCTAGTGGCGGGTTAGTTGACAATAACTTAGCTGAAACGATCGATCCCTATTCCCAAACCCAACTCGAAAGCCTCTGGTCACAAATTGGATTGACCACCGATCGTAGTTCTAAGTCGATCGCGAGCTTCAAGCAACAGGCAGAGCACCTGTACGAAACCTACTGGAACTACCGCAATGTTAAATCGAGTGTGAATTCAACGGGTCAAACCGTCTATACTGCTGATGCCTACAACGCAAATTTCTCCTACAGCTACAGTGATACTGCCAAGACTCAACTGCGTGCTCAAGGTTACAGCGATAGCGAAATCATAGCAATGGCGGCGGAGAAAACCACGCAATATCAAACCCTCCATACCCTATTTAGTGGTGGTAGTGTGACTCTAACGGGCGACGATGCCTACATGTCTACCGTAATCACTGACCTATTTAAGGACAGCGACTTTACAGGCAAGAACTTGACGAATATCAGTATTTACGATCCGAATCTGATTGCACAGAAATATAACGTCAGCAGCAGTCAACAGAGCAGTCTCAGCCAGGGCAGTAAGTGGAGCCTGGATCAACTGAAAAATACCGTCGCTCCGGGATTGTTTGGCTCTGTTACAGATACGCAATACACGATCGAAGAAGCCAACATTACAGCAGGCGGTGATGTCGCTGTTACGGCTAGCGGTGCGATCGGGCGTACCGAAGGCAGCATTACGATCAACAATTGGTCAAGTATCAAAAACTGGGCAACGGATCTCACCGAAGCCCAACGCCTTGCCCTTAGCTATGCAGAACGGGATGACATCACCTACTACGATGCGGCTGGAAATAAGATTTTAGATCCTAAAAAATCGACTGCTCCGATTTCCAAAGTCGTTATCAGTCAGAAGCAAGATGTAGATATTGATGCAACTGGCGAAATCAACCTCACTGCTGGTGGGAATGTCTTTCTCGGTTCGGAGCAAGATATCAACCTCGACCAAGTTAAAGCAGGCAGTGAAGTGCGGATTAAGGCTGCTCAAGGCATTGTCAACGTCGCTACAACGGGAGCAGTCAACGTCGTTGGAGGGGGTGATCTAGTCCTTGAAGCGGGAAGTTCCAGCGTAGGTAGCAGCACCGCTCCAATTACGATCGACCTGAAGGACAACATCTATTACCACAACGGTAAGCTCTATCTGCTCAGTAGCTCGGCAACGTGGGAAGCTGCCCAAACCTATGCCCAAAGTCTCGGTGGCAACCTCGTAACGATCAATGATGCAACCGAAGAAGCTTGGCTCAGAACGACCTTTGGCACTACCGAAAGCTTCTGGATTGGCTTAACCGACAAAGTGACGGAAGGCACCTTCGCCTGGGCAAATGGTGAAACTACTACTTACCGGAACTGGGCACCAGGCGAACCCAATAATTGGAACGGCAATGAGGATTACGCCTCCATGAACTATGGCAACAATCGCCAGTGGAATGATGCGTCCTCAACTGCAACCATGCGCGGCATCATTGAGTTGAACGTTCAGGAATACAACGGTCATTTCTATTTGCTCAACCCCATCGCTACCTGGGAAATCGCACAAACCGCAGCCCAAGCAGTAGGTGGCAACCTGGTGACAATCAACGATGCGGCTGAAGAGCAATGGTTACGCAACACCTTTAGCAACACTGAAAGCTTCTGGATTGGCTTAACCGACAAAGTGACGGAAGGCACCTTTGCCTGGGCAAGTGGTGAAACCACCCCCTACCGGAACTGGGCACCAGGCGAACCCAATAATTGGAACGGTAATGAAGATTACGTCTCCATGAACTATGGCAGCAATCGCCAATGGAATGATGCATCCTCAACTGCAACCATGCGCGGCATTGTGGAAATTAGTTCTCTCGGTGGTAGCTTAACAGCTCGCGCCAAGGAAAATATCTATGTTGCCAACGCGATCGGTACCCTCAATGTTGATCAAGTCTATGCTGAAAATATCGTCAGCTTGTCTTCTACAGGTGCCATTGTCGATGCCAATCAAAATGCCGAAGCCAATCTCCAAAGTGATTTCCTAACACTGAATGCAATATCAGTGGGAACCCGCACTAATACGTTGGATTTGGAAATGACGAATGATTCAGAAGTCAAACTGAACACAACGCAGGATTCCTATCTGCGAACCATTGATGATCTAAGTGTCGATTTCTCTGGTAGAACAAGCGGTGCTGTGACTATTACAGGCGATAACAGCAACAACACTATCACCCTCTTCAGCAGTTCCGACAGCCTCAATTCCACCTTAAATATCACTGTGGATGCTGGTGGGGGTAATGATACGCTCTTAGTCAAACCTACCCGCTCAGGAGCGAGTTGGAATTTCAGCAATCTCACGATTACCGGTGGAGGTTTAGGTACGATCGCTTACAGCAATAGCGAAACGGTGAAAATTACCCCGATCGCTGGAAATGATAGTGCTAGTACCACCGAAGAGACGAGTACGATCTTTACCGTACTAGGCAATGACATCAACTGGGATGGCTTCAGCCCGATTAGCATCAGTACAGTCAATGGCAGCAGCGCAACTGTAGGCAGCGTTGTCACTTTAAACTCCGGTGCTCAAGTGACCTTCAATGCCAACAATACCTTCACCTACAATCCCAATGGTAAATTTGACGCTGTAGGTGCAGGCAAAACTGCAACCGATAGCTTCACCTACAGCGTGAAAAACGCCATGGGTGGGGTAGATACTGCGACTGTCAGTATCACGATTAATGGGGTCAATGATGTGCCGATAGCAACAAAAGATAACGTCGAAACTGATGAGGCGACCAGTGTCACGATCGCTGCCCTTAGCAATGACTCTGATATTGATACAGGCGATACGTTCACAATCACCCATCTCAATGGCACAGCTATCACATCTGGCACAACTCGCGTTCTAGCTTCCGGTGCGCAAGTGACCTTTAATACCAATGGCACCTTCAGCTACAATCCCAATAGTCGATTTGAGTATTTGGGAATTGGCAAAACGGCGACCGATAACTTCACCTACACGATTAGCGATGGCAAAGGCGGTACGAGCACTGCAACTGTTACCTTGACGATTAATGGGATCAATGACACCCCTGTTGCTAGTGCGAATAGCGCTACCACCACGGAAAATAGTACAGTGACGATCGCTGCTCTAAGCAACGACACCGACATTGATACGGGTGATACCTTGAGTATCACGAAAGTGAATGGTACAACTCTAACGGCTGGCTCTAGTGTCTTGATTGGCTCCAAGGCAAAAGTTACCCTGAATGCTAATGGCAGTCTTACTTACAATCCCAATGGTAAATTTGAGTACCTGGGAACTGGAAAAACTGCAACGGATAGCTTCACCTACACCATTAGTGATGGCAAGGGTGGCACCAGCACTGCAACCGTTACTCTGGTTATTACTGGGGTCAATGATGCGCCAACTGTAAAAGCAGATAGCGCTACTACTAATGAAGATGTGTCTACCGCGATTAGTGTCCTGAGCAATGACTCCGATATTGATACTGGAGACACTCTCAGTATTACTCAAGTAAATGGCTCCGTCATTACAGCAGGTTCAACCATGACCCTGACTTCCGGTGCCAAACTGACCTTGAACGCAAACGGCACCTTTACCTATAACCCGAATGGCAAATTTGTCACATTGGGCATGGGCGAAACCGGAACCGATAGCTTCACCTATACGGTCAGTGATGGCAAAGGGGGAACTAGTACGGCAACCGTCTCGCTGAAGATTAGTGGTGGAACCTTCTATGAGCGCACGGGCAGCAATAATTCATTGAATGGGATTGATGTAGGCTACTCTAGCAATGTAGCGTTTGCTGACATTGATAAGGATGGTGATTTAGATGCCTTTATGGGGTCATCCGATGGAACAATCCGCTACTATCGCAATACCAATGGCAGCTTTGCCCAAGTGACGGGAACTGCTAATCCTTTGAATAGTGTATCGGGTTTTTCGGATACGTCAATTTCCTTTGCTGACATCGATCGAGATGGTGATCTCGATGCCTTTATCGGTGATGGCAAGATGGTTCTGAAATACTACCAAAACACCAATGGCAGTTTCACTCAAATTACTGACACGAGCAATGGCATTGCTGATTTTATAGCTCCAAGCTTTGTCGATATTGATAACGATGGCGACTTGGATGCTTTCACGGGACAAAGTGATGGTACGATTAAGTTCTATCGCAATACCAATGGTAGTTTTGCCAATGTCACTGGAACTGCTAATCCTTTCAATGGTGTAGATGTGGGAGATAGCAGTACGATCGCGTTTGCTGATATTGACCAAGATGGCGATTCCGATGCCTTTATTGGGGAATCCGACGGCACGATCAATTATTACCGCAACACCAATGGCAGCTTTGCTCAAGTCACCGGAACCAGCAATCCCTTCAATGGTGTAGATGTGGGTCAAAACAGCACGGTTTCCTTCGTTGATATTAATGGCGATGGTGATTTAGATGCCTTCATCGGTGAATTTGATGGCAACATCAATTACTTTGAGAACACGAATACGCCACCCGTCGCCGTGAACGATAGTGTCACGATGAACGAAGACACGACAACGACTATTAGCGCATTGAGCAACGACTCTGATGCTAATGCAGCTGACACAATGACTATTACGAGAGTCAATGGAACGACGATCGCTTCTGGCTCAACTGTCACACTGACCTCTGGTGCAAAAGTGACCCTAAACACGGCAGGAACGTTTACATATAACCCGAACGGCAAATTTGAATATCTAGGTGTTGGGAAGTCAGCAACGGATAGCTTTACCTACACCATCAGCGATGGTAAAGGTGGCATCAGTACCGCAACGGCAACACTAACCATTACTGGCGTGAATGATGGACCTATAGCGATGGCTGATAGTGCTACAACTAACGAAGATACGTCTGCCACGTTAACTGTATTGAGCAACGATTCGGATGTTGATACAGGGGATACTCTTAACATTACTCAAGTGAATGGAACAAGCATTACTGCTGGATCGACCATCACCTTGACTTCAGGAGCAAAAGTGACTCTTAATAGCACAGGCACTTTTACCTACAATCCCAATGGCAAATTTGATTATCTCGGCACGGGCAATTCAGCAACAGATAGCTTCACCTACATCATTAGCGATGGTAAAGGTGGTACCAGTACCGCGACGGTTAATTTGACGATCACTGGCGTGAATGATGGACCTATAGCGCTGGCTGATAGTAGTACAACTAACGAAGATACGTCTGCCACGTTAACTGTATTGAGCAACGATTCGGATGTTGATACGGGAGATACTTTGAGTGTCACTCATGTCAATGGAACCAGTATCACCTCTGGATCAACAATTACCTTGATTTCGGGAGCGAAAGTGACCCTTAATAGCACAGGCACCTTTACCTACAATCCCAATGGCAAATTTGATTATCTCGGTACGGGCAAGTCAGCAACAGATAGCTTCACCTACACCATTAGCGATGGTAAAGGTGGCACTAGTACTGCAACAGCAACACTAACCATTACTGGCGTGAATGATGGACCTGTGGCAACAGCTGATAGTACTACAACTGATGAAGACACTGCAATTACAGTGACTGTTCTCAGTAATGACTCCGACGTTGATACGAGCGATACCTTGAGTATCACTCAAGTCAATGGAACCACAATTACAGCTGGCTCTACGATTACGCTCACATCTGGAGCAAAATTGACCTTCAATAGCAACGGCACGTTTACTTACAATCCCAATGGTAAGTTCTCATCTCTTCAGATGGGTGGAACTGGAAGTGATAGCTTTACCTATACAATTAGCGATGGTAAAGGTGGTATCAGCACTGCGGCGGTCTCTCTGTCTATCACTGGATTGACTTTTAGAGAACGGACTGGCACCTCAAATCCCTTCAATGGATTAGATGTTGGTGACAAAGCAACTCCTGCATTTGCAGATATTGACAAAGATGGTGATTTAGATGCCTTCGTGGGTTCATCAGATGGCACCATCCGGTACTATCGCAATACCAGTGGAACCTTTGCTCAAGTCACGGGAACAGCGAATCCCTTCAATGGAATCGACTGGGGCGATAACAGCAGTATTTCCTTTGCAGATATTGATAGGGATGGCGATTTAGATGCCTTCATTGGTGGCTCTAAGGGTATCATTGGATTCTACCGGAACAATAATGGTTCCTTTACCTCTGACACGAATCCGTTCTCTGGATTGACTTTCGCAACGGGTGCTCCTACTTTTGCAGACATTGATGGTGACGGGGATTTAGATGCTTTCATCACCAATGCGAGTAGCTCGACCAGTACAACAGGCTCAATTACATTCTATCGCAATACCAACGGTAGCTTTGCCCAAGTGACGGGAACCGCCAATCCCTTTAATGGAATGAGCGTGGGTGTAAACACTCGCTATGGCTTTGCTGACATCGATAAGGATGGAGATCTCGATATGTTCATTGGAGATGGAAAAGCCAGCATTGCCTACTACCGTAATGCCAATGGTAGCTTTACTGCTCAAAGCGTAACTGCTAATCCATTCAGTAATATCACGGGCATCAGTGAAAATAGTTCAATCACCTTTGCCGATATTGATGGCGATGGTGATTCTGATGCCATTGTAGGTCAGCAGGATGGTACTATCAAGTACTTGGAAAACAAATAGAATTAGCTCAAGCTTAAGGCAAATTAAAGGGTTGTGAAAGATTATGAAGTAACAAACGAACGGATCTCATCTGTATCGCCTTAAGCAATTACTCCAAAGAGTTCATTGATAAATTCTGCTTCAGACACCCTGTCCCTACGAATGATTCCTTTCACCTGTCCTTTGCGAATTATCGCCATTGCCTCGATCCCTCGCAGTGTTCTCCTTGCACTGCTGAATGATTAAAATCCTATCATTGGTTTGACAATCCGTTTGATGTTCCGGTGGTCTTGCTCAAGCACGTTGTTCAAATATTTGCTCTGCCGCAATTTGGTTTGAGCTTTCAATATTTGGTCTTGCTTCAATTCTTCTACAGCAACTGGATAAGCGGCATTTTTATCCACCGTAATCACTCGTGGCGTTTGAGTGTGTTTCGCTCCCAGCACCTTGCGAAAGAAGCGCGCTGCAGCTTTCCCGTCTCGCTTCGCACTCAGCATGAAGTCCAGCATGTTGCCCTCCGAATCCACCGCTCGGTACAGGTATCTCCACTTTCCTCGGATTTTGATATAGGTTTCATCGACTCTCCACGGGTCGTTCGTGGGCTTCAAGAATGGACGAATTCGCTTGTCTATTTCTGGAGCATATTTCAATACCTGCCGATTGAGGGTGGAATGATCCACGGCGACTCCACGCTCTTGCATCATCTCCTCCAAATCTCACTAGCTCAAGGCATAACGACAATATCAGAGTACATTTAGCAAGATGATTTCTGGCAAAAAGTGCCGTCATTTGAACAAGGAATCGGCCATCATTGAGAGCAGAGCTAGAGAAAATTGAGCTTCCATACCCTACCATTTTTGCGACACAACTTTAGAAAACCATATTGGTGCAATTTGGTACTTTGTTCATGCCTACAACAAATCATTACTTCTGTAGCACCACCCAAAATTTCACGGAAGCGTATGGGCAGATCGAGCAATTTTTGGAGGACGTGTACATGAAGAAGAGAATACATTCACCGTTGGGTTCTTTAACTCCTGATGAATACGAGCAGAAATGGAATGAACAACAGAAGTAGAAATGTGGTAGAAAGTCGTTATGCTTATATTGTTTGTGCTTCTGTCTGAATTGAAGGGGGCATTTCACATTCTTGACATTGAGAGATTTGCTTACGGCGAGCGATCGCAGCCGCAATTTGCTTAAGTTTCTCCTCCAAGACTTGCAGCGTTTCATCTGGAAGTGCTTCGATCTGCTGAAGCCAATAGTCCAGATCAAGCTGAATAGGCATCGTTGCTGAACCTTGCTCCTCGCTAAAATCAGAACTCTGATTTCGTAAATCTGATCTTAAATCGGGTGGAATTATTGCCACTTTTGTAAAAGGGCGCTGTGGAATCGGAAGAATGGAAGTTTCAACCGGAAGTTCTGTGCGGGCAGGTGGAAGGGGATCAGCATTGCTTTCGTGTCGATATTGATTACAGCGCAGCGGCATTTCGTGAATGCGATCGAGACTCAGCGTATCTTTGTAAAATCCACACCAGACCCCGTACTGATTCCCTTCAGGTTCAGGCTCGTGCCAACGGCAATCTCGACAAGTTGCTTTTTCGAGATCTAATTTCGTCAGCAATTCTGTGGAGGTTGCTGCGATCGTTTGAGGATGATTGGCAAGGAGTCGCTGTGGTTTTACTCTGCCTTCTTGATCCCACTACCGCATCAAGGACGCTTGTTAGATGACAATATAGCCCTACCAAGCTACATTAGGACTTGTAGTTAGGGGTAGAAAGCGTGATTGAGACCTGCCGATGCCTGCTCCTTACAGTGAAGACTTGCGCCGCAAAGCCGTTGCTGCGGTCAAGCGCGGAGAACAGAAAACCGATGTCAGTAAGATGTTCCATATCAGTCGCAATACGCTCGACCTCTGGGTCAAACGCGAACAGGAGACCGGAGACTGCCAAGCGATTACGAACTTCCAGCAAGGCTGTCGGCATAAAATCACGGATTGGGAACGCTTTGAAGCCCTTGTTGTCCAGCATAACGGCAAGACACAAGCAGAAATGGCAAAGTTATGGGGCGACGGGGTGACGCAGCAAAATATGAGTGCAGCGATCAAAAAGCTGGGCATGAGTCGAAAAAAAAGACGTACGTCTATCGCGAACGGGATGAACTCAAGCGGGTTGAGTTCGAGGAACGATTAAAGACCAAAATGGATGCTGAACTTGTTTACGTTGATGAAGCAGGCATCGACAATCGGGACGAGTATCCCTATGGCTACAGCAAGCTTGGGCAACGCTGTGATGCCCTCAAGTCCGGTAAGCGCACTGAGCGCGTCAGTTGGATTGCCGCGCTCAAGCAAGGCAAGTTATTTGCGCCAATGACGTTTTCTGGCTCATGCAACCGAGACTTGTTTGAGGTGTGGCTAGAGACCTGTCTACTACCAAAACTGCAACCGGGCAGTGTGATTATCATTGACAATGCCAGTTTCCATCGCTCCCAAGCCATGGATGAAATTGTGGCGCAAGCTGAGTGTGAACTCTGGTATCTACCGCCCTATTCACCAGACTTGAACAAAATCGAGCGATGGTGGTTTGTGCTGAAGAATTGGATGCGGCAACGCTGGGATGAATTTGAGACCTTTCGCGACTGTGTCGATGTCGCTTTTAGAGATAGTCCTAACGTACTTAGGTCGGGCTATATTTTCGGCAGCAGATCAGATAAATCTGCCATTGTGGTTGCAGGGTGGCTGGGCGAACACGCTTCGCGTGAGCCGAAGTCACCGATGCCAAATTAAATCGCATCACCCGTGAGCATAAGGATATTGATATTGTGTATCCAGGCGATCGCATTACTGAGTTTCTGGCGTTACTACACTCCCTTGGTGGTGTCATTACAGAACAAACCTCCTACGGTTTTCTGGCAGAAATGCAGGGCATTCTCCTGGACTGTGAACCCTGTATTCGCGTTGAAGAGAGCTATGAGCTTGAAGGCTTACCTCCGGGAACCTGCCCATCCGAACCCACAGGAAGTCTTGGAGGTAGGATGCTACGCTGCACCAGTTGGGCAGCCATTCTCTGGGATTATTTTTACTACATTGAAGAAGTTCCACAGAGCGAGTGGCGACCCAAAGATTTTTCGAGTTTTGCACTTGCCAGAGAATCGTTTGGTGAAACTGCAACACAAAACTTACATGAGCAGTTCAAAACTTTTTGGCTTCACCCCTTGACCCTGACGGAGCGTGAGGTTCTTACCATAGATGCATTCACAGCTTAAGGTTGTCTGGACTAGGTCAGGAGGGGAAGATGCAATCAGTTGCACTCAAGGTCGGTGATCTCGCAAAACAAACTGGGGTCTCGGTACGGACGTTACATTACTATGACGAAATCGGCTTACTTTCGCCCTCTCATCGCACTGAAGCAGGTTATCGACTGTATGACAGGGAAGACATCATTCGCTTGCAGCAAATCGTATCGCTGCGGCAAATTGGCTTCTCCCTCGAAGAAATTCGTGAGTGCCTAGAGCAACACAGTTTTTCCTTCGATCACATTATTCAACTCCATACTGCCCGCCTGCGTGAGCAAATTGAACTTTCTCAAAAATTGCTCAATCGACTGGACGCGATCGCTCAAGCGGTGGGTTCGATGCAAACCGTATCTGTGGAAGCAGTCATCCAAACCATTGAGGCAATGAATATGTTGGAACGATATTACACCCCTGAACAATTGAAATCCCTTCGGCAACGTCAGGAATCATTAGGCGAAGAACGGATTCAGCAAGTTCAAGCTGACTGGCAAGATTTATTTGATCAAGTCCAAGTAGAGATGGCGAAAGGGACTGATCTAACCGCCGCACCCGTTAAAGCTCTAGCGCGACGATCAATTGAATTAATCCAAGCGTTTACAGGAGGTGATCCTGGAGTTGAACAAGCCTTAAACCGGATGTGGCAACAGGAGCAGCCTGAAGTGGTTAGTCGAGGAATGGTCGATGCAGCGATGATGGAATATTTGGCTAGGGCTAGATCTGCTCTGGAGCAATCCGAGTGATAGAAGTGGGCGGTCTGATTTGCTTGCGATCTCCCACTATAGGGCATTAAGAGCGCTGAGTTCATTTCCTCGCCACAGCCCAACTAAACCAGCAACGGGAAAAAACAGGTGGGTAATGAGGCTCAGTCCAATGGCAAAAGACATATTATGCCTCTGTTGAGATTTATCTTTTACTTTGCTCAAGCACAAGATTAAGAGCGATCGCAACAGCTAAACCAATGCCGATTCCAAAAACAAGATTTTCTACGATTAATCCAATTGCAACTCCAATCGATAAACCCAAAGCAATACTCGCACCCATGCTACGTTGTGAATTTCCCATCACTGATTCCTCCGCATTTGAGGTTGTCGATTAATTGTGGTCCTGAAGTTCAAATCCTGGTAGTGATCGCTTGAGTCTTAAAAATTGCTGCTTTATCGATCGTATCGAACTCGTCGGAAACTGCGTGAGAATGGATAAAGTTTCTGGCAAACTCATGCCCTGCTTGCTGACATCGGTGTTACCACATTTGTCTCTCTCAAAACATCAGTTAGACTGAGACAACAGCAGCCCTTGATGAATGATCTGCTTACAGATTGGCAAAATTCCTCCTGTTAGAGAGATGTTGACGTAGGCATCGGCTTATAAGTTGGTTTCTTTAGTTAAAGCCATCTGACACAACAGTTCAAACGCCTCACTGGGATAATCTCCAAGTAGGTTCGCTAATGGCTTAAGAATCTGACAAACTATATCTCATCATTCAAGGCTTTAATGCAACCATTGGAAAACCTTCAAAAAATTCGTCCAGAAGCTTAATTTTCTGGATTTTGTCAAGCGATATACTTTGGGAGGTGGCTAACAGTCCTTCGTCGGAGGAGCATTTAATGATCCATCTTGAGCAATTAACAGCCACATTGATGCAGGGGGTGATCGAATATGCAGGAGCCGAAAGGGGCGCTCTGATTCTCTTGGAAGAGGATCAACTCATTGTAGTCGCTCAATGCAGCGGAAATAGACAGTGTGACCTGGAAAAGCTTGCTGTTGCTGATTGTGCAACGATTCCTGTCTCCGTCATTCACTCGGTAGAACGCACTCAAGAAACTTTAGTGCTTGATGATGCAGTCACCGAATTGTCTTTTTCAACTGCTCCTTACATCCAACACCACCAGACGCGATCTCTCCTGTGTATGCCAATTCTTCAGCAACGTCAGCTGATCGGCATCCTTTATCTAGAGAACAATCTCAGTACCGGAGTGTTTACCCGCGATCGCTTACAAATCCTTGAACTGTTGATAGCTCAAGCAACAATTTCACTAGAAAATACTCGGCGGTATGAACGGTTAGCAAACTATGCCGAAACACTGGAAAGGAAACTAGAAGAACAAACTCAAGCTCTACAGCAGGAGATCATCGATCGCGAACGAACAGAAGACGCATTACGACAAAGTGAAGCAAATTATCGCAACCTGCTACAAACCGCGAATTCGGTCATCATTCGCTATGATCCGCAAGGACGGATTCGCTACATCAATGATTATGGGATAAAACTTCTGGGCTATGAAGAACATCAGATTTTAGGGCGAACCTTATTTGAAACCATCATTCCAGACATCGAAATCTCTGGACGCGATGTTAAACCCTTTGTCCATGATTTACTTCGCAATCCCAAATCGTACCCGCAAGGCGAGGGTGAAAACCTGTGTCGAGACGGTCGGCGCATTTGGATGGTCTGGTCGAATCAAGCTATTTTTAATGACCAGGGAGATGTCGTTGAAATCTTATCGGTGGGCAATGACACCACTCAGCGTAGACAAGCAGAAGAGGCATTACAACGCAGTGAAGCCAAGTTCCGCAACATCTTTGCAAACTCGCAGGTTGGTATCTACCGTACTCGTATCGGTGATGGATTAATTCTCGATGCTAATCAACGCTTTGCCGATCTGTTTGGCTTTGATTCACCCCAGGAGATGATTGGGATTGAACACACTACAGGCTACTGGGTCAATCTCAGAGATCGCCAACAAGGCATCGAGGTGATGAAGCGGGATGGGGAAGTGCGAAGCTATGAAGCACAGATGCGAAAACGAGATGGGACAGTCTTTTGGGGGCTTTTCTCTTCTTATCTGAATACAGGGGATGACTACATCGAAGGAGTGATTGCGGATATTAGCGATCGTAAACAGGCAGAAGTCGCGTTGCAAGCCTCTGAAGCAGAACTGCGATCGCTCTTTTCAGCCATTCCCGATCCAATGTGTATCTTCAATGGTGAGGGGCAATTGATCTGTGCAATCAAAGGGAATCCGTCCTATGGAGAGTTATATCGGGAGGAGTATATTGGTAAGACACTGCATCGACTCTATGACAGGGAACAAGCTGATGAATTCCTGAGTTATATTCAGCAGGTGTTGAGAACTCAACAAGTACTTACAGTTGAATACAGTCAGTGGATAGCTGGACGAGAAATCTGGTTTTCGGCTCGCATTTCCCCGATTCGGCATGAGCAGGTGATTTGGTTGGCGCGAGATATTACGCCGCAAAAGCAAGCAGAAGCCACCTCGATTCTGGAAGAACGCAACCGTATGGCACGCGAGATTCACGACACCCTTGCTCAGTCGTTTACAGGCATTCTGGCTCAAGTCGGAGCGGCAAACCAGGTGCTAACGGATGATGTAGAAGCAACCCAGGCGCACCTAGACCTGATCAAAGAATTGGCGCGAACTGGACTGACTGAAGCACGGCGATCGGTCGTTGCACTCCGTCCTCAGCTTTTAGAAGAAGGCAGTCTACAGAACGCTCTACATCGTCTCGTAACTCAAATCAGAGCGGCTGCAAACGATACCACTTTGTATTATGAAGTCAAGGGGACAGCGTATACTCTATCAACTGAAGTAGAGAGTAACCTACTGCGAATTGGGCAGGAAGCATTAACCAATGCGATCAAGCACGCCAACGCTGACGAAATCCGAGTGGAGCTAGTCTACGATCGCGATCAATTTTGCTTGCGCGTGAAAGACAATGGGCAGGGCTTTGGAGTCGGTAGCATTCCCTCCTCTAAGGGGTTTGGCTTACTCGGCATGAGCGAACGGGCAGAGCGCATCGGCGCACAACTCACAATTAGGAGTCAACCTGGACAGGGAACGCAGATGATTGTCACCGTTAATCGGGAGTAGCAACACGATGAATCAAGCCATTCGGGTTCTGATTGCAGACGATCATGCCATTTTTCGGCAAGGATTAGCCACAATTATTAACCGTGATCCAGATATGAACGTGATTGCCCAAGCGGAAAATGGGGAACAGGCGATCGCGCTATTTGAGGAACATCAACCGGATGTCACGCTGATGGATCTGCGAATGCCAGAAATGGAAGGAGTTGCCGCCATTACTGCAATTTGTGCGATCGCTAAATCCGCTCGGATTATTGTGCTGACCACCTATGATAGTGACGAAGATATTTATCGGGGATTGCAGGCAGGAGCCAAAGGGTATCTGTTGAAAGAAACTGAACCGGACGAGCTTCTGAATGCGATTCGCACCGTTCATCGGGGTCAGCAGTATATTCCGCCTGATGTGGGCGCAAAGTTAGCACAACGCCTCAGCAATCCAGAACTGAGTGAAAGAGAGCTAGAAGTACTCCGCTTACTGGCTCAGGGAATGAGTAATGCTGAGATTGCCACTGCTTTGAGTATTGGGGAAGGTACGGTTAAATCTCATGTGAATCGGATTTTGAATAAGTTAGATGTGGGCGATCGCACTCAAGCTGTGATTGTTGCCGTTAAACGCGGCATTGTCAGTTTGTAGAGTGTACTTTCGATCGAATTCGGATTCTAACTTAAGTTATAACCAGTCTTCTACTTTGCGATCGCAGAGTTACTATATCAATTTGTACTGTAAAAAATTTAACCCACTGTAGACGACGGACTGAAAGCAATTTCCTATATTGAATGTATGCAAACTGTCATGCAGTCAAAAGATAAATCTAGGATCTCTACTTTCATCACTATAGATCCAACACGATTCGATGCTGCTGTTACTGAGCTATAACAATTGCTCAATGCGAAAGGAATTCATCATGCAATATCTTTCACAGGACTTAATTCTTCTTGCACTCAATCCTCAAACTGGGAAAACTCGCTTCTCTTGGTACTCTGCGCTCGATTATGGCTTGGTTGGTTCTTTATTACTAGACTTAGTACTGCAAGGCAAACTTGAGATCGACAACGATAATCGTGTGATCGGTGCGGTTAGCGCTTTGCGCAACTCCGCAGGAACCGCAGGCAATACAGGCAATGAATTCTTAGATCAACGCCTCAGTGAAGTCCTAGCATCGTCTCGTCCTCGAACTGCAAGGTTCTGGGTGACTCGCTGGAGACGAAGATACCTGGGCATTCAAACGATTGTGTTGCAAAACTTAGTTGATTTAGGTGTTTTAGAACGACAAGAGCAACGCATTTTTGGACTGTTCCCAACGCAGCGATATTTTCTCACCGATGAATCCATTCAACGCGAGATTGTCCAGCAAGTTCGTGCAGCCGTATTAGAAGGCATTGGACTGAATTCTCGAATGGCAGCATTGATTAGTTTGATGCAAGCCTCTCACCTGACCGATGCGGTGTTCACGCCTGAAGAACGTCCTGAAGCACGATCGCGAATTAAGGCGATCGCAGAAGGGGAGTTGGTCGGCAAAGCAGTTTCAAAAGCAATTTTCACCGTTCAAACAGCCGCGACTCTGGGTGCAGTCAATGTCAGATGAAATCGTTAGGAGTTTTATAGAACGATAGCCCGGGAAAATTTGACAGGAAAGCTTTTCTGTCAGACTTGTCCAGAGTGTTCTGCTGGATGCAAACGTAGAAAAATGAACGACGATAGTAGTTACAGTCCCTTACTTGTCCCTCCTTCAACCCAAGATTGGATGCAAGGTGTGCTGAGTGCAAAGGTTATGTTGGTGATGTATGGAGACTATCAAGACCCTAAAAGTGCGGACGCTTACAAGCTGATTAAACGGCTCAAACAAGAGCATAGTGCTTCTCTTGGAGAAGATTATTTATGCTTTGTCTTCCGTCATTTTCCGCAAACACAGATTCATCCTCATGCTCAACGAGCCGCCGAAGTTGCTGAAGCCGCCGCTGCCCAGGGACAGTTTTGGTCAATGCACGATACTTTATTTGTTCATCAACAGAAGTTAGAGAACGGCTACCTTCTAGAATACGCCAACGATTTGGAGCTTGATATTCCGCAGTTTCTCAAAGACTTGTCTAAACATGTCCATATCGATCGCATCAATGAAGATATCGAAGGTGGAATACACAGTGGAGTAAAAACGGCTCCAGCCCTATTTATCAACAACATTCGCTATACCAGACGCTGGAAAATGACAGAATTGACGACAGCTATGATTGCTGCAAGTCATTAAGGAATACCCTCAAAACAGGTTCGCTTACACGATGCAAATCATTCATAGCGACAAATAGGAGAAAGATGATGCAATTAACCACAATACGACGATTAACTTCTAGAATCACTGCGATATTTGCTAAAACTACTCTATCAATCATCACGGTGACAGGAGTGATTGGGAGTTCACGAACGCACCCAGCGATCGCCACCCCTCCACCGCAACAATCTCCTATTCTCGTTGCAACCGCCTACACGGATCTGTCGTTGCCAACCCTAAGACGGGGCGATCGCGGTAGAGAGGTACAAATGTTGCAGCAAATTCTCTCGGATAATGGTTTTTTGCATGCTGCCGGAGTCAGGTTAGGAACTCCCAATGGTGCTGCTGTTGATGGTGTATTTGGTGCGATTACAGAGTCTGCGGTGAGAGATTTACAACAACGCTACGACATCTCCGTCACAGGACAGGTCAACCCTATGACTTGGGAAGTGCTGGATATGCGGGAGAATCCCTATCGATCGCCGCTTCCCTGGAAATCCTAATTAATCATTCAGAAAAACTTCCGAAAAAACTCATAAGGATACTTCTAATGAATAAGATTCTGTCCAGGCTTCAACAATCCCCGCGAGTTATTTCAGCAACAATATTGGTCAGCCTATTGTTGCTGTTCAGTTTCCCATCTCTGGCTCAAATTAGTCCACAGGTGATTCCCAGAATTGAAGTGATTGAAAGTTCTGAAGGAATTCCACCCGCTTACCGTTTAGTCATTAGCCAACCTCAGGACATTGTGTATGCTTTCTGTCCTACAGATTTTGAGCCTGAGTTGAGCTATCTACGAAATGTGAAAGCAATTCAGTGTAAGCGTTCTCCCACGTAACTAGCGGTCAGATCCAGGCACTACATCCACACAAAAGTTAAGGAGACAAAGATGAGATTCAAAGCAACCAAAGGAACGCCGAGAATCGGAACGGAAGTGAAAGACGCGACTTACGTCGAGGCTGCTGGGTGGGGTAAGTATCGGTGGTGGCGGTATGTTCTGGGGCTGATGATTATCCTCTTTGCATGGATGGTCGTCGCCAACCTTGCCAGTGCGCTTGTCGCGCTGGCGCTCGGCGGCAAAGAGGGTGCCGCAGCGCTTGGTCGGCTGGATTTCGCGGCGTTTGGTCCTGTGGGGGGCTTCGTCGTGTCCATGGCGGGTTTTCCGGTGTTCCTCGCAGGAATTCTCATCGCCGTCACCCTCATCCACCAGCGCCATCCCCGGACGCTGATCACGGCGCGGAAGCAGATCAGTTGGCGGCGCGTCGGTCACGGCTTCGTGGCTGGATTTGTGCCCTGGGTACTGCTCGGCGGGTTGGGGCAGTACCTCCTCTACCCCGATAGCTTCTCTTTCAACTCCGACCTCAAGACGTTCGCGCTCTTTGTACCGATCGCGCTAATCCTCACTGCAATCCAGACGACCACCGAGGAGCTTTTCTTTCGCGGGTACATTGTGCAGGGTGCAAGCCTAATCTGGTCGAACCGTGTGTTTCTGGCGATCGTCTCAGCCGTGATCTTCACCCTGCCGCACGCCACTAACCCAGAGTCACAGGAGGGTGGCTGGATCGGGATGTTCGTCGGAATCTTCGTCGGCACGGGTCTGCTGTATGCGATCGTTTCATTGATCGACGGCACGACCGAGCTTGCGATCGGCGCACACTTTGCCAACAACATCGCGTATTTTCTCTTGTTCAACTGGTCTGGAAGCTTCTTCTCCGCGCCAGCTCTATTCAGCATCAGTGAGTACCACGCAAGATTCTACGACATCACCTCTCTCGTGCTGATTCCCGTCTTCCTGGCGATCGCTTACAAGGTGTTCAAGCGTGACAAGGCAGCCGAACCCGTCGATTCCTGAACCCATCAGCAACTCGATCAAAGGAGTTCATCACCATGTCCAAAGTGTCTTCTAACCACCCACAAAAGACCCCTGCCGCGATCGCACCAAACCGTGCCTCCCGTCCGGGTTGGTCTGAAATCGCCGTCGGTCTTGTCGTCTTCGCGATCGTGGGAATCGGGATTGGCTCGCAACTCAAGCGGCTCGGTCTTAACCCCGTGGTTTACGGACTGGTCTTCACCGCGCTCTCTGGTATCGCTGGAATTGCCGGATTTGCAGCAGCAGTGCTACTGCGGATTCGTTCCCTGAACGCCTTTGGTTTGCGTCCGGTCTCTAAGCGCTGGTTACTCATCGCGATCGGAGTCGGACTGGTTGCCTTCGTACTCAAAGGGCTGGCTGTTCTGGGTTGGATTCAGATCACCGGGAACAATAACAGTGTCCAGAGTGTGTACGCAGAGGGCGGTAGCGGCGGAGTACTATCTTTGGTTTTAGCAACATTTTTCCTTGGAATCGTCACGCCCCTCGGCGAGGAGTTGCTCTTTCGGGGGGTCGTCACCAACGCGCTGCTGCGCTATGGTCCTTTCATTGGGGTTGTGGGTAGCACCCTGATCTTTGCCCTTGTTCATGGCATCAACATTGTCTTTCCCGCAGCTATAGTGGCTGGTCTCGCTACTGCCGAGATCTTCCGCCATAGCGGATCAATTTGGACTGCTGTCGTTGTTCACGTCGTTTTCAATTTGCCTACAATCCCGGTGATGATAATTGCTGGCATGAACTAATAGGACAGATCATCTGGAGATTAAACCAATGGCAATTCTGAAACAATTCGGGATTTTATTTGTATTGGGCAGTGTGGGAATTGTGATGTTTACGGTCACGTCTATTCCTTTAATCGAGCAACAGTTAGCGAAACTGTCTCCAGAAACAATCGAAAAAGTGCCTCCATTGTGGATTTTAATGCTTTTGCAAGGACTACAGTATTCAGTTCTACTGGCAATCAGCATTCTGATCGGCATTGGTTGTGCCTACCGTGTTGGATTACGCTCCCATTTGGTTGATCATTGGGTGTTTCATACCACTAAGTCTCTATCTTTTGCTGTTGAGATGAAGTGGAGTTTGGGTGTGGGCGCAGCGGCAGCGCTCGTTCTCTTGTTGCTCGATCGGTTGATGCAACCTGCCCTACCTGAAGCACTACGGGCAGCCAATAATACAGAACGAAGTTGGTTGAATTTGCTCACAGCAATGTTCTATGGCGGCATCACTGAGGAAATTTTGATGCGTTGGGGTTTAATGTCGCTGCTTGTTTGGATCGCGTGGAAAGGTCTAAAACAAGGCGTTACGCTGCCAAGTCAAGGAATTTATCAAGGTGCGATCGTTCTAGCCGCGTTGGTATTTGGACTGCTACACCTGCCAGCGACTGCCGCGATCGTTCCCCTCACTCCAGTTGTGATTATCCGAGCGATATTACTCAATGGGATTGCTGGCATTGCGTTTGGTTGGCTCTTTTGGCAATACTCGCTTGAGGCTGCGATGTTATCCCATGTCAGCTTTCATGCCTTTTCCTTTGCTCTTAGCCTTTTGCTGGCAAGATCTGCCTAAGCTTTTTGCTGGCAAGCATCACTGTAGCCATCACCCAATATTGGAGCTAAAACATGTCACGCAAAACGATCGCCACCAAAGACCAGTCTCCACAACGATCGCTTACTCCTAGTGCCAAAGACCCGCTTCGGCGATTTCTTCGCAAACCCTTTCAGATCATTGGCACTAATTTTCGCGCCTACCTCACTATCAACGCCATTGTGTATGGCTTAGTCATCATCGGGTTGGTAGTGGCGATGGTCTTCCCCAACCTGAGCGCAACTCAGGCAGCCATCCTGGAAGACAACGGAACGGCGGCTCTTGTCCGATCGCTATTCAATAACCCCTGGCTGTTCTCGCTGACTATCCTGGGAGTCAACCTCACGACCGGCGCGCTGTGGATCGTGCTCCCTTCGCTGATCGTTCCCTTTGCTGGTATCGCCATGTTTGCGTATAAGACGTTCACTCTGGGTTTAGCAATGGCTCCGACTACCAAGATGATGGCGGTGGCACTGATCCCGCACTCGCTGACAATACTCATCGAATTCCAAGCTTACGCCCTCCTGATGTTTGGCGCATATATCCTGGGTCGGTCTTGGGTTCGCCCCGCCACCATCGGCACTCGGAACCATCGTCAGGGTTACGTCCGTGGGCTGCAACAGTTCGGTTGGCTGAGTCTGTCCACGCTCCCACTGTTCATCGTCGGCGCGATCTGGGAGGCGTTCTCGCTGCGCTACCTGGTTCCTCCGCTGACCCAATGGTTGTTGTAGCCAGTAGGTGATACTGCCCACAAAACTTTACTGTGAAGGGTTTTACAGACTGTTCGCAGTGTGATTTTGGGCTGAAAGTCGGTCTTGATTAAAACAGGAGAAGCAGAATGAGACAAGATGAAGTGGCTTTGATTAAGTACAAAGATTTTGCGCCTCGAATTACTGAACGGGGACCCTTCGGCGGAGCTTCCGATTATGAATCCTTCTCTGATGTTGTTAGTACTGTAAATCAGTGGATCGAAAGTACAACGATACAGGTAATCAATGTTGAAACCGTTGTTTTACCCGATCGCATCGAAGGCACCAGTGATGATGTCTACGGAGTGACGACCAGTAATGCTTTCCACCCAGTGATGATCAGCCAGGGTCTTGCAATCAATTGCTTTCAATGTGTGCGTGTCTGGTACAGAGAATAAGCTTCATCGGAGAAAGTAATGAAATGATCTACCTGGTTTACTTTCCTGTATCTAGCGCTTGGAGTTTGCCTGACGGCGATCGCGCTTGAGAGTCAGAACTGGACGATGGAAGCCATGTTACAAGCGTTTTCGTGGCTATTAGCCGTCTTAATACTTGCAGAAATCATTGTGATTACATGGCAAGTAAATCCTGAACATTAGTATCTCAATCAGAACAAGTCACACCATGAATAAGCCCGAGTTTTTTGTTACCCCCGGCTATGGGGAATACATGCTGAATAACTTGCATTACTCGCAAGCGGTAAAGATTGGCGATCGCGTAGAGACATCCGGTCAAGGTGGCTGGAATGACAACCTACAAATTCCTGAATCGCTCGCGGACGAGATTGCTCAGGCGTTTCGGAACGTGGAGCAAACCCTGGCAACTGCCGGGGCGGGTTGGGAGCACGTTGTCCACGTCAATTCTTACCATGTTGGCGGGTTGCCCCCAGAGGTTAACGATGTGATGGTCAGGCTATATCGCCATTACATGCCCAACCATGCCCCAATTTGGACACAGGTAGGAGTCGCGGCTCTTGGACTTCCAACGATGCGAATTGAAATCCGCGTTACTGCAATTGTTCCATGAGTTTCGTATCAGTGGCAGCAGAGGCGGCTCCGTTAAAGTATCCACTTGAACAGAGGAAAAATTTAGATGTCAAACAACAGTAAAGCCATCTTAGAAGCGGCAAACGCGGCGATCGCCCAAGGCAACTATGAAAGATTTTTGTCGTTCTGCACCGACGACAACGATCCTGATGCACTAGACGTTCTGGAACCGTGTTCGGGCGATCGCCCACCTTAGAGAATCAGAGTAAGTGCTGATCTCATCGGTATCCAGTTGCATCAGCAGGTTTGCCCATTTCTGTTACCTCCTGAATGTAACGCCAAGCATCCGGTTGAGAACCATCCAAATCAGTAAAACCATACACCTTGGCAAGTTGACCACTGGAAAGCGATTGACCATTCCAACGGGCGACCTCCGGATCAACTGCCAGATGAGCAACGGCACGTCCAACAAAGTGGGGTGTTTCGGAAACGATGAAGTGCGGTTCCTTGACTGCCGCATCCTGCCAGTTCGCTTCACTCACACCAAAACTATCCAGCATCATTTCCGATCGCAACCAACCGGGAGTCAGGCACACTGCTGTGCAGCCATGCGGTTGAAGCTCTTGCGCTAATGCCCACGCCATCCGAATAATTGCATTCTTTGCGACATCATAAATTAAGGCTTGCCGATAGTGCTGATTGTTGTAATCTGCTGTGCCATCGGTGAGTTCAACGACGAATCCTCCTGGCTTCTGGATCAGCAGTGGCAGGGCAAAGTGACTGGTAATGAGATGAGTCTCAATCGCCGATCGTAACAGGCGTAATCCCCGGTCTAAATCAACTTCCCAAATGGGGTTATCAAACTCGGCAAAATGTTCTGCTCCAGGTAGTCCTAAACAGGTAAGGATAAAATGAAAGCTGATGTTTAGGTTTTCCTGGTGTCGCAGTCATGCTTTCTTGTCCAAGTTGCGAGTCAAAACACACGGTCAAAAATGGCAGAATCCATAACGGCAAACAGAACTATCGCTGTCGGGACTGTGGACGACAGTTCGTGCAAGACCCGCAGAACAAACTGATTGACCAGGCGACCAAAGACTTGATTGATAAGCTGATCTTGGAACGCCTGTCGTTAGCAGGAATTGCGAGAGTCACCGGGGTGTCTGAGTTATGGCTGCAACGCTACGTGAACGCTAAATATGTGACTGTGCCGCGACGAGTGAGCGTGAGCGCTAAAAAAAGGGGCGATTAACGATCCAGTGCGACGAGTTGTGGTCGTTCGTTTCCCACCGAGGGAACAAGCAGTGGGTTTGGCTGGCGATAGATGCAAAGACACGGGAAATTGTGGGGGTGCATATCGGAAACCGTTCAGAAGCGGGAGCTAAAGCCTTGTGGCAATCTTTGCCGCCAGTCTACCGACAATGTGCCATCTGCTATACCGACTTCTGGGCAGCTTATGCAGCAGTTTTCCCCAGTAAACGGCATCGGGCGGTTGGCAAGGAGAGTGGTTTGACCAATCGGAGGTAGTCCTAAACAGGTAAGGATGCATTGTAGTGATGAATGAAGTACCAGATCGTTCCAATGTGATTGTCCACCTTCTTGGAGAAAGACAAGGGTTTTCGCA